>JBAVAR010000121.1:0-1813 GCA_049585815.1 Solirubrobacterales bacterium | reverse complement strand
ACGCCCGGCACGAGCGCCTGTCCGCCGAGTTTTCCCTCGGTTCCGACCTCGCGCGCGACTCGGGTGACTTCGGCGGCGAACGAGCGCAGCTGCTCCACCATCGTGTTCAGAGTGTCCTTGAGCAGCAGAATTTCGCCGCGAACGTCGACGGTGATCTTGCGCGAGAGGTCGCCGCTGGCGATTGCCGTAGCCACTTCCGCAATGTTCCGAACTTGCCCGGTCAGATTGCCGGCCATCGAGTTCACGCTGTCCGTCAAATCCTTCCAGGTTCCCGCCACGCCGTGCACCGCCGCCTGGCCGCCAAGTTTGCCCTCCGTGCCCACCTCGCGCGCCACGCGGGTCACTTCCGCCGCGAAGGCATTGAGCTGATCCACCATGGTGTTGAGCGTATCTTTGAGCTGCAGGATTTCTCCCCGCACATCTACCGTGATTTTGCGGGAAAGGTCGCCGCGGGCCACGGCCGTCGCCACTTCCGCGATGTTACGGACCTGCCCGGTGAGGTTGCTGGCCATGGAATTAACGCTATCCGTAAGGTCTTTCCAGGTTCCCGCCACGCCGTGTACTTGCGCCTGGCCGCCCAGCTTGCCCTCGGTTCCCACTTCGCGGGCCACGCGCGTGACCTCCGAGGCAAAGGCGTTGATCTGGTCCACCATGGTGTTGATCGTTTCTTTAAGCTGGAGAATTTCGCCGCTGACGTCCACCGTAACCTTCTTCGAGAGGTCGCCGCTGGCGATCGCCGTGGATACTTCGGCAATATTTCGCACCTGCGCCGTCAGGTTGTTGGCCATGGAGTTGACGCTGTCCGTGAGATCTTTCCATGTTCCGGCAACGCCCCGGACGTTGGCCTGGCCGCCCAACCGGCCTTCCGTTCCCACTTCGCGCGCCACGCGGGTGACTTCGCCCGCGAAAGCGTTAAGCTGGTCCACCATCGTGTTGATGGTTTCCTTAAGGTTCAGAATTTCGCCGCTGACGTTAACCGTGATCTTGCGCGACAGGTCACCGCTGGCAATGGCGGTTGCCACTTCGGCAATGTTCCGAACCTGCGCCGTCAGGTTTGAGGCCATGAAGTTGACGTTGTCGGTCAGGTCCTTCCAGGTACCGGCGACGCCGGGCACTTGCGCTTGACCGCCCAACTTGCCGTCGGTGCCCACTTCGCGCGCCACGCGCGTAACTTCTGACGCGAATGCGTTCAGTTGGTCCACCATGGTGTTGATGGTGTTCTTAAGCTCAAGGATTTCGCCGCGCACATCGACGGTGATCTTCCGAGACAAGTCGCCGCGCGCCACGGCGGTGGTGACATCGGCGATATTACGAACCTGCGCCGTCAGGTTGTTGGCCATCGAGTTCACGCTGTCGGTAAGGTCCTTCCAGGTGCCTGCTACACCAGGGACGATGGCCTGTCCGCCGAGCCGCCCGTCCGTGCCCACTTCGCGTGCCACGCGGGTCACTTCGCTGGCAAAGGACCGCAACTGATCCACCATCGTATTGATAGCTTCCTTAAGCTGCTGAATCTCGCCGCGCACATCGACGGTAATTTTCTTCGAAAGGTCGCCGTTGGCCACCGCAATGGTCACGTCGGCGATGTTGCGTACCTGCCCGGTTAAATTGCTAGCCATCAGGTTGACGTTTTCTGTAAGGTCTTTCCACACGCCACTCACTTCTCGGACGGTCGCCTGGCCGCCGAGCTTTCCGTCGGTTCCCACCTCGCGCGCCACGCGCGTGACTTCGGATGCGAACGCGTTGAGCTGGTCCACCATGGTATTGATGGTGTTCTTCAATTCCAGGATTTCGCCTTTTACGTCCACCGTGATCT
>JBAVAR010000120.1:0-55808 GCA_049585815.1 Solirubrobacterales bacterium | reverse complement strand
GCTCCAGGTGGACGAGAGCGCGGCGGGCGAGGACGCCGCGCCGCCGGGCTCTGCGGCGGCCGCCTGAGCGGTGGCGAGCGCCTGGCAGGAGATCTTCGAGCTCGGGGCGCGCGGGCCGAAAGGGCCGCCCGCGGAGGCAGAGGAGGAGCGCCGCGGTGTCTTTCGCCGCCTGCGCGAGAGCCTCTCCAAGAGCCGCCAGGCGCTCAGCGAGGAGATCTCCGCCAGTTTCTTTGACCGGATCGACGATCAGACCTGGGAACGGCTGGAGGAGGCGCTGATCTATGCCGACGCGGGGGCACCGACGACCGCCGCGGTTGTCGAGCGCCTCGAGCAGGAGGTCGAGGCGGGAGCGGTGCCTGCCGACGGGGCCGCCGTGCGAGAGCGGTTGATCGAGATCCTCGCCGAGGTCGCCGCCGCCGGTGGGCCGAAGCCGATCGACCTCCGCGCCGATCCCGCGGTCCTGCTGATGGTCGGGGTAAACGGAACCGGGAAGACGACGACGATCGGCAAGATCGCCTGGCACCTCTCCCAGGAGTTCGGCCTCTCCGTCGTCCTCGCGGCTGCGGATACCTACCGTGCCGCGGCGGCGGAGCAGCTCGCCGAGTGGGCCGAGCGGGCCGGTGCCGACCTGGTGCGTGCGGACCCCGGCGCTGACCCCGGAGCGGTCGCCTTTGACGCGATCTCCGCCGCCCGCGCGCGCGGCGCCGACGTGGTGCTGGTCGACACCGCCGGGCGGCTGCATACCCAGGGCAACCTGATGGACGAGCTGGCCAAGGTACGTCGGGTGATCGCCAAGCAGATCCCCGAGGCCCCGCACGGGACCCTGATCTCAATTGACGCGACCACCGGACAGAACGGTCTGCGCCAGGCAAAGGTCTTCTCCGAGGCGGTGCCGGTGGACGGCGTGGTCCTCACCAAGCTCGACGGTACGGCGAAGGGCGGGATCGTCCTGGCAATCGCCAGCGAGCTGGGCATTCCCGTGAAGCTGATCGGGACCGGCGAGTCGCTTGCCGACCTGCGGCCCTTTGACCCTGCCGAATTCGCTCGGGCGCTGCTCGAGGAGTAGGCCGCTTTAAGCTGGGGAGCGGCGTGTTCGACCAGCTCTCAGATCGGCTGCAGGCGACCCTCTCCGAGGTCCGCTCGCGCGGCAAGCTGACCGAGCCCGACGTCGATGCGGCGATGCGGGAGATCCGCCTCGCCATGCTCGAGGCCGACGTCAACTTCAAGGTCGTCAAGACCTTCACCGCGACGGTGAAGGAACGCTGCCTGGGTTCTGCGGTGCTGGAGAGCCTTGATCCCGGTCAGCAGGTGGTGAAGATCGTCGATCAGGAGCTGACCGCGCTGATGGGCGGCAGTGGCCGCGACCTGGCATTTGCCGCCAAGGGCCCGACGGTGATTCTGATGGCCGGGCTGCAGGGCTCGGGCAAGACGACCGCCTGCGCCAAGCTGGCTCGCCATCTCGGCGAGTGCGGAAAAGACGTGGCGCTCGCGGCCTGCGATGTCTACCGGCCCGCCGCGATCGAGCAGCTTGTGACGGTGGGAGAGCGGGCGGGCGCCCACGTCTACCAGCAGGGCGCCGACCGCGATCCGGTCGACATCGCCGAGTGGGCGCTCGATCAGGCCCGCAATGAGGACCGTGACGTGCTGATCGTCGACACCGCCGGGCGCCTGCACGTGGACGAGGAACTGATGGCCGAGCTGGCACGAATCCGCAAGCGGACCAGGCCAGACGACGTGCTCTTGGTCGTCGACGCGATGACCGGTCAGGACGCGGTCGGGGTCGCCGAGGCCTTCGCCGAGGCGGCGGAGTTCGACGGGGTGCTGATGACAAAGCTTGACGGCGATGCCCGCGGCGGCGCCGCGCTCTCGGTCAAGGCGGTCACCGGCAGGCCAATTCTCTTTGTCTCCACCGGTGAGAAGCTCGATCAGTTCGAGCGCTTCCACCCCGACCGGATGGCCTCGCGCATCCTCGGCATGGGCGACGTGCTCAGCCTGATCGAGAAGGCCGAGCAACAGGTCGATGAGAAGCAGGCCCTCGACCTGCAGGAGAAGTTGCGTCGCGACGAGTTCACCCTCGAGGACTTTCTCCAACAGATGCGCCAGGTCCGCAAGATGGGGCCGCTCAGCGGGCTGATCGGGATGATGCCGGGGATGGGGGCGATGAAGCAGCTCAAGAACGCCGACGTCGATGAGGGCGAGCTCGACCGCGTGGAGGCGATCATCCTCTCGATGACCCCGGCCGAGCGGGCCGACCCCGCGATGATCAAGGGCTCTCGGCGCAAGCGGATCGCGACGGGCTCGGGGACCAAGGTCCAGCACGTCAACCAGCTGGTCAAGCAGTTCGACCAGATGCGCAAATTGATGCGCCAGATGGCCTCGGGAAAGATGCCCGACCCCCAGCAATTGGCTCAGATGGCGGGGGGAGCACCACGCCCGAAGGTCCGCAGGCGCTAACCTGCCCGATCCCGATGGCTGTCCGGATAAGACTCAGGCGCGTGGGCTCAAAGAAGAACCCGATCTGGCGAATTGTTGTCGCCGATAAGCGCTCGCCGCGCGACGGGCGCACGATCGAGACGATCGGCCGCTACAACCCGCAGACCGAGCCCTCGCTGATCGAGCTCGACGAGGAGCGGGCCCGCCACTGGCTCGAGCACGGCGCCGAGCCCTCCGAGACGGTTGCCGGCCTGCTGCGCACCAAGGGCATTGCCGCCTCCGGCAGTTAGCGAGGTCGGGGCGTGACCGAGCTGCTTGAGTTTCTCGTCAGGGCGCTCGTCGAGGATCCCGAGGCCGTTGTCGTCGAGGAGCTGGAAGAGGACGGCGACCTGATCTATGAGATCACGGTCGCCGAGGGAGACCTGGGACGGGTGATCGGCAAGGGTGGGCGGGTTGCCAATGCGATCCGGACGATCGCCAAGGCCGCGGCGGTTCGGCTGGATCGCCGGGTCATAGTCGACATTCTCGATTGAAGCTCGACATCTTCACCCTCTTTCCCGGGGCCTTCGAGTGGTTTGAGACCCAGCGCTCGGTGCAGAACGCGATCGCTCGCGGCAGCCGGCTGCGGCTCTTCGATTATCGCCAGACGACCCCGCTGGGTGCCGGGCAGGTCGATGATGCGCCCTATGGTGGGGGAGCCGGAATGGTCCTCCGTGTCGATGTGGTCGACGCCGCGCTGCTGGCTGCCTACGGGAGCACCGAGCGGCCCCGGGTCGTCCTGCTCTCACCGACGGGAAGGCTGCTTGACGATCGGCTGGCCGACGAGTTGACGGCCGAGCCGCACCTGGCGCTCCTCTGTGGGCGCTACGAGGGCTTTGACGAGCGGGTGCACGAGCACCTGGCCGACGAGGAGATCTCGATCGGGCGCTACGTCCTTGCCGGCGGTGAGCTGGCGGCGATGGTTCTCGCCGACGTGGTGATGCGCAAGCTGCCGGGCGCCCTCGGTCACGAGCGCAGCGCCGTGGAGGAGTCCTTCAGTCGGCTGCTCGAGGGGGCGCCGGAGTATCCCCACTACACCCGACCGCCCCTCCATCGGGGTTGGGGAGTTCCCGAGGTGCTGCTCTCCGGAGACCACGAGAAGGTTCGCTCCTGGCGCGCCGAACAGAGCCGCCGCCGGGCCGAGCAGTTCGATGCAGGCGCGGAGTAGCTACGATTCCGCCGCCGCAAGTCCGTAGCCCGGCCTTTTGCGCGAATGCCCCGCTCAGACGGGGTTTTCGGTTCTTGGGGTAGAGCGAGCCTCAGCCGGTTCGGCCCGATTGAGTCCATCTGAAAGATGGTGCTCAGAAGCGCGGAACATGCGATGTTAGACTCCTCACCGCGTGCATCGAGTGTCCCGTCCGAGTCTCCATGCTGTAGCCCGTGCGCTTCAGTCTCAAGCCCGCGTGGGCCGGATTCGCAATTGTCCGCGGTCCGTCGCAAGGATCGCCTATCTGGCGCCCGCACTCGGGCTCCTCACAGCACTCGTCGTGGCGATACCGGCGCTGGGCTCTGGCGGTGCGGTTCTGAGTTACCAAGAATGTTTCAACGGCAACGGTGGCGGCTGTGCCTCCAACGACAATCCCGGCCTCGGTAACGCCGATGCGGTGGCCGTGAGCCCCGACGGAAAGAGCGTCTATGTCGCCAGCCAGTCAGACAGCGGGGTCGTGGATTTCGATCGCAATGCGAGCACTGGTGCACTCACCTACGAGGGCTGCTACACGTCTGAATCGAGCGGCTGTGCCGTGAACAACCTCCCAAGCATGGTTGACGCCCAGGGGGTGGCTGTGAGCCCAGACGGCAAGAGCGTTTACGTCACCAGCTTCAGCGAAGGCAGCGTCAACCACTTCGAACGCAATACCGAAACCGGCGGTCTCACCTTCAAGGACTGCGTTTCGTCGCGCTCAAGCGGCTGCGGTAGCGGCGACGAAGTGCCGGGCCTATCGGGCGCCTGGGGGGTTGCGGTGAGCCCGGATGGCAAGAGCGTTTACGTGGCTGCCAACGTACGCGAAGCGATTGTCAGCTTCTCTCGTAATGAAACTACGGGCTCACTCACTGACGAAGGTTGCCTCGCCGTCCATAACGTCGGCTGCGGTACCGGCAACGAAGCCGCTCCTGGGGTGGTCGGGCCAACCGACATCGCGGTCAGCCCCGACGGTGACAACGTCTACGTCGCCGGTGGAGTCCCTGGCAGCAGCGGCTCACTGTCAACTTTCAACCGTTCCGTCACAGGGGCGCTGACCTACAAAGGATGTGCCAGCGGCGCCATCGAAGCTTGTGCTGAAACCGGCGATGAAAGTCTGGTCGACGCGACCGGCGTGGCCCTTAGCCCTGACGGCAAGAGCGTCTATGTGGCGGCAGAATCAAGTAACGCCGTCACCCGATTTGATCGCAGTGCCACAAGCGGCGCGCTCACCTATCAGGGCTGCCTGAGTGGGGCCCCAACCGGTTGCGCCGAAAACGACGTCACCGGCTTAAAGGGAGCCTTTGGTCTCGCCGTGAGCCCCGACGGCAAGAGCGTCTATGTAGTCTCGGTTGCGGGCCACGACAACGCCCTGGTGCGGCTCGAACGCGATACGGTGACCGGAGCCCTCAGCGTCGGCGAATGCTTTACGCACAACGCGGCGGGAGAAACCCCCTGCGGCGCGATCCACGTCCAAACAGGGCTAGCCGGTCTTGGTGGCGCTGAGCGGGTTGCAGCCAGCCCAGACGGCAAGAATGTTTACGTGGCAGCGCTCAGTGAAAGTGCGGTTTCAGTCTTCGGCTCGGCAATTGGGAATGGCTCTCGAAACACTCTGACCGTTGAAAAGACGGGGTCCGGCTCTGGCACGGTGACCAGCATGCCTGGCGGAATTGAATGCGGGGGAGCTTGTTCACATACCTACCCTGATGGCACCAGGGTCACCCTGAGTGCAGCCGCGGCCGCCGGCTCTGGCTTCTCCGGTTGGTCGGGGGCTAGCTGCACCGGAACGGGCGCGTGCGAACTGACGATTGCGTCTGACATCACCGTGACGGCCACCTTTACAACCGCTGTGGCGGGAGGCGCAGGAAATGAAGCAAACGCTGGGTCTCAGCAACCTGGGAGTGCAAACGGCCCGACCCCGACTCCGCATAAAAAGCCGCCAAAGTGCAAGAAAGGTTTTCGGAAGAAGACCGTCAGGGGCAAGACCAGGTGCGTGAAGCGCAAGAAGCACATGCATTGAGCTGAGCGCGAGTGCAGACATTTCGGGAGTCGCTCTGACGATTGAACATCTCCAGGGCTGTCGTGCTTGGAACAAAGTTCAGACGGACGACGCCTTGTGCGACGGTGTAAGCCAAGGCCAGCGCTCCCCTGGCAAGGTATGCGGAGCGCAGGAGACTGGCGCGGGCAACAAAGGGCAGGGCGTTGGCCGGCGTGGGGTGGTGGGGTGGAAGCCAGGGTGGTCGATCGTCAGCCCGAGTGCCACCTTCCAGCCGAGGTGCAGGCGGACCGCCTCCATCGCCCGCTCATCGGAAAGCTTCTCGCGGTACTGCAGGAGCATCAGCTTGGCCAGGAGCGCCGGCGGGATCGAGGGGCGACCCGTGCCTTGGGAGTAGCACTCGGCGAAGTCGGCATCGGAGACGATGCGCTCTCCGTGCTCGGCGAGCAGGGCGTAGAAGGAGTCCTCTCCGAGCAGCCCCTCGCAGAGCGGCGCCGCGTCGAACATACCCCACCTGACGGTCCTGGACCGAGAGCATCGCTACCTCCTGAATTCCGCTTGAACAAGCGGAAAACTAGAGATCGAGCCGGACGGAAAGCCGTCGTGGGAGGGGTAACTTTTTCAGGCGTCTTCTAGCAGTTCTTTGGTGGCCGGCGCCTCGGCTCTCTCGCGTCTCGCGACATATCGGAGTGGTAGGCGTCGCGGCCGAGGAGGCCGGGGTGCCGTGGGTCAATCGCCACTCCTTTCGGCATACCTGCGCGTCGCTGCTGTTCTCGACCCCCCCAAGCTTCACGCTGGAAACCTACGTCCACCTACTGGACGATGGTCGAAGGCGGCTTGGATCTTGCTTCGGAGCTCGCCGGTGCTGGGAGTGAGTCCAAAGGCAGTCCGGACCTATCCGAACTGGACAGGACTGAGGGGGAGAGCGTTATCGCCCCACCCGCTTTCCAGGCAGGAATTACGGACTGGGGGGGACACCGCTGTACAAACCTTGTCAGCTACCATTCCGCCACCGCGCGGTTCCCGGCGTCCGGGTCCGGCGGTTTTTTCTCGCATGAGCAGCGTCATCGACAGCATCGAGCGTCGCCAGCTGAGGCAGGGACTTCCCGCCTTCGGCCCAGGCGACCGTGTCCGCGTGCATTTTCAGGTGGTCGAGGGCACCCGCCGGCGTACCCAGGTGTTCGAGGGAATCGTCTTGCGACGGCAGGGCTCCGGGGCTCGTGAGACCTTCACGGTCCGCAAGCAGTCCTTCGGCGTCGGCGTCGAGCGGACCTTTCCTCTGCACTCGCCAAAGATCGAAAAGCTCGAGGTTGCGGCGCGTGGCGACGTGCGGCGCGCCAAGCTCTACTACCTGCGCGGCCGGGTCGGCAAGGCTGCCCGAGTCGCCGAGCGCCGCTGGGGGATCGACGAGGAGCTGGTTTCCACGCCGCCATCGATCGCCGAGGGTGAGGCCGTCGACGCCGAGGGAGCGACCAGGGAGGGGGCTGAGGCCGCCGAGTCGGCGGGAGAACTCTCCGCTGAGGCCCAGTCCGGTGAGGTGTCGGCAGAGGCAGAGGCTGATCCCGAGGCGCCCGAGGTCGCGGAGACCGAGGAGAGCGCCGCGGCTGAGTCCGCAATCGAGGAAGAGGAGCCCGGCGCCGAGGAAGTGATCGAGGAGGAGGAGGAGGCCGCCGCGGAGTCGCCGGGGGATGACTCCGGCGAGGCGGAGTCCGATCAGGCAGAGGCAGAGACGGACGCTGAGGCGCCCGAGGCCGGGGAGACCGAGGAGACCGCCGCCGCGGCGCAGGATGCCGAGGAAGAGGAGCCGGCCGTCGAGGCCGGTGACTCCGGCGAGGACTCCGGCTGAGACTCTCGATTCCCAAGCCGAAGAGCAGGGCCGGCGGGCTTATCGAGCTGGTCGTCATCGTCGCGCTGGCCCTGGGGCTGGCGCTGGCGATCCAGGCCTGGATCATCAAGCCCTACCAGATTCCCTCACAGTCGATGGAACCCACCCTCGAGGTCGGCCAGCGGGTCTTGGTCAACCGCTTCATCTACCACTTCGAAAGCCCCTCGATTGGCGACATCGTCGTCTTCCATCCTCCGGCGGGGGCGGACTCGGGCACCGAATGCGGCGTCACGGTTGACGGTCGCCAGCCCAATGAAGTCGGTGAGCCCTGCCCGAAGGCGACCGAGGCCGAGTCCAGCCAGAACTTCATCAAGCGGATAGTTGCCGTGGGGGGCGACACGCTCAGCGTTCGCGACGGCCACCCAGTGGTCAACGGAGTCGAGAAGAAGAATGAGCCCTACATAACCCCCTGCGGTGATGGTGCCGCCTGCAACCTGCCCAAACAGATCACGATTCCGCCCGGCTACTACTTCATGATGGGCGACAACCGTGGGGCGAGCGACGACAGCCGATTCTGGGGCCCCGTCCCCCGCAGCTGGATCATCGGCAAGGCCTTTGCCACCTACTGGCCGCCTGACCGGATCGGCCTCCTCTAAGGGCCGCTCGCACCGGCGCAAGCTCGCCCGCAGCCGCCGGCTCTTCGCCTTTGACCGGGGGTTGGGCAGCCGCCTTGTGGCCGGCGCCGATGAGGCCGGGCGGGGCTGTCTGGCGGGGCCGCTGGTCGCCGCCGCGGTCCTGCTCGACTACGGATCGCTCTCCCACGCCGACCGTCGCGCCCTGGGCGGCCTGCACGACTCCAAGCAGATGAGCGCCGAGCGCCGCGAGGAGATTTATCCGAGCGTGCTGCGAGCAGCAGCCAGGGTCAGCGTGGTGGCGCGCTGCGTTCGTGGGATCGACGCGCGGGGCCTGCATGTCACCAACCTCGGGGCTCTGGCGGCGGCGCTGGAGCGGCTGGATGTCGATCCCGGCTCCGTTTCCTGCCTGGTCGATGGCTTCGCCCTGCCGGGCTGCAAGGTGGCCCACCGTGCGGTGATCGAAGGTGACGGGAGGAGCGCCGCGATCGCAGCCGCCTCGGTGCTCGCCAAGGTGACCCGCGACCGCTACATGCACGGCGCCGGCGCCGAGCACCCGGGCTGGGGCTTTGAGGAGCACGTGGGCTACTCGACGCCAGAGCACCGAGAGGCGATCGGCCGAATCGGGATCTCCCCGCTTCACCGGCGCTCCTTCCGCTCAGTCGCATACAGCCAACTCGGACTCCTCTGAGCCAGCGGGCGGCGCCCTGAGAGCGCCCCGCTACCGGGGGTCCAGTTGGACTTCCCTCCAAGGGAAGGCTCCTGCGTACCTGTCGGTGGCCGGGGTTCCCGAAGCCCTTCGGTCAAGCAGATCAGCATCTAGGCTGCCGATATGAAACAGCGCATTCCCGCGGTTCTCTCGATCGCTGGTTCTGATTCGGGCGGTGGCGCCGGGATCCAGGCGGACCTGAAGGCCTTTGCGCGATGCGGTGTGCACGGGATGACGGCGATCACCGCGATCACGGCGCAGAACACGGTCGGAGTGGATGCGATCGAGCCGGTTTCCGCGGCGATGGTGATCGCCCAGGTGCGCGCGGTCGCCGCGGACATCGGAGTTGACGCGGTGAAGATCGGGATGCTCGGCTCAGCGGAAAATGTGGGGGCGGTGGTCGAGGCGCTCGCTTTGCTCGGCCAGGCGCCGATCGTCCTCGATCCGGTGATGGTGGCAGCGAGTGGTGCGATGCTGCTTGACGAGGAGACGCGGGCGGCCCTGGTCGAGCGATTGTTGCCGGCGGCGGGTGTCCTCACCCCGAATATCCCCGAGGCGCGCGCGCTGACCGGGGCTGGGGAGGGGGACTCCCAGGAGGATTTGGCGCGCGGGGTCCTGGCGCTGGGGCCGCGCGCGGTTGTTGTCACCGGCGGTCACAGCGAGGGCGTCGTCGACCTCTTCTTCGACGGCCGCGAGCTTGTTGCGATCGAGGGCGAGCGCCATCCAGGGGGCGCTTCACACGGCTCGGGCTGCACCCACTCCTCAGCACTGGCAGCCTTTCTCGCCCGTGGCGCGACGCCGCTTGAGGCCGCCCGTGCGGCGCGCGAGATCGCCTCCGAGGCAGTTGGCGCGGGCCTCGAGGGAATCGGAGTCGGGCCGGGCCCGGTCGATGTCTTCGGCCTCGCCGCCGGCCACCCAGGGACCCGGTCTTGACCAGCTGAATAGATTCAGTTGATGAGCCCAAACGCCACCGCCCTCCCACGCCCCCGCTCGAGCGTGGTCTTTGACGGCCCCGATCGCGCCGCCGCGCGCGCCTACATGAAGGGAATCGGTTTTGACGACGACGCCCTCAGCAGGCCGACGATCGGGATTGCCAACACCTGGACCGAAGCGATGCCCTGCAACTTCCACCTGCGCGGCCTCGCCGAGCACGTCAAGGCCGGTGTGCGGGCGGCCGGTGGCACCCCAATGGAGTTCAACACCATCGCGATCTCTGATGGGATCACGATGGGCACCCAGGGAATGAAGACCTCGCTGATCAGCCGCGAGGTGATCGCCGACTCGATCGAGCTGATGGCCCGCGGCTACCAGTTCGACGCGATCGTGGCGCTTTCGGCCTGCGACAAGACGATTCCCGGCTGCGTGATGGCGCTGGCCCGGCTCGACGTCCCCTCGGTGATGCTCTACGGCGGCTCGATCGCGCCCGGCCGCTGGCACGGACGCGACGTCACCATCCTCGATGTCTTTGAGGCGATCGGCGCCCACGCGGCTGGCGAGATGACCGATCAGGAACTGCACGAGCTCGAGGGGGTGGCGAGTCCCGGCGCCGGGGCCTGCGGCGGGCAATTCACCGCCAACACGATGGCCTGCGCCTTCGAGGCCCTCGGGATCTCTCCCGGTGGCTCGGCGATGGTCCCCGCCGAAGATGCCGGGAAGGGCACCGTAGCGGAAAGGATCGGCGAGCTGGTGATGCAGGTGTTGGTTGAGGACCTGCGGCCGAGCCGGGTGATCACCCGCGACTCCCTGGAGAACGCGATCGCCTGCGCTTGCGCCTCGGGCGGGTCCACCAACGTCGTCCTGCACCTGCTGGCGGTCGCCCACGAGGCGGGGCTCGACCTCGAGATCGAGGACTTCGAGCGGATCTCCCGCGCCACCCCGCTGTTGGCTGATCTAAAACCCGGGGGCCGCTTCGTCGCCACCGACCTCTACCGGGCCGGGGGCGTGCCGCTGATCCTCTCCCGACTTGAGCAGATGGGGGTCCTGCACGGTGGCGCGATCACGGTCAGCGGGCGCACGATCGGCGAGGAGGCCGCGGCGGCGGTCGAGGCCGAAGGCCAGGAGGTGGTGCGCCCGGTCGCCAATCCACTCAAGCCCGAGGGCGGCCTGGCGATCATGCGCGGCAACCTCGCCCCGGATGGCGCCGTGGTCAAGATCGCGGGGACCGAGCGCCGCAAGCAGGTCGGCCCTGCCCGGGTCTTTGAGTCCGAGGAGGACTGCTTTCGGGCGGTCAAGGAGCAGATGATCCGACCCGGTGACGTCGTCGTGATCCGCAACGAGGGTCCCGCGGGCGGACCCGGGATGCGGGAGATGCTCCAGGTGACCGCGGCGATCGTCGGCGAGGGCCTTGGCGAGGACGTCGCCCTGCTCACCGACGGGCGCTTTTCCGGCGCGACCCGCGGTCTGATGGCCGGCCACGTCGCCCCTGAGGCGGTGCGGGGCGGCCCGATTGCCGCTGTGTGCGAGGGCGATGAGATCACCTTCGACGTCGACGCCCGGCGCCTCGACGTCGCTCTCTCAGACGAGGAGATCGCCGCTCGCCTCACGGCCTATCGGCCACCGCAGCCCCTCTTTGAGCGGGGCGTGATGGCCAAGTACACAGCGACGGTTTCCTCGGCCTCGCGGGGCGCCGTCACCGGTTAGTCGAGCCGGGCCAGGAACTGATCGAGCAGCGCGTTGAAGCGGGCGGGCCGCTCGAGCTGGGGGACGTGGTCGGTGCGCTCGAAGATCTCCAAGCGCGATCCGGGAATGCGGCGGTGGAAGCTGAGCGCGGCCTGTACGGGAACGATGCGGTCCTCAAAGCCCCAGGCGATCAGGGTCGGGATCTCGATGCCGCCGAGCCGATCGCGGATGTCGTGGTGAATCAGGGAGCGCAGGGCGGCCCCGAAGGCGGGGCAACGCAGCCCTGCGCTCATCTGCTCCCAGAGCAACTCGCTCCGCAGCTGCTCCGGGTAGCGGACGGCTCGCCCGGCCACGGCCCGGCGGGTCAGCGGACGGGAGAGGATCTGCCGGCTGTGATCGGCGAAGATCGGGCCGAGGGTATTCCAGGCGACGGTGGTGGCGGCAGCCCGCCGATCCGGCTCCCAGGTGTTGAGGATGCCTGCGGCTGAGACTAGGGCGAGGCGGTCAAAGCGGTCGGGCGCCGTCGTCAGCGCCTCGGCCGCGACGAAGCCGCCCATCGAGTTGCCGATGAGCGCGGCGTTGCGCTCGATTCCGAGCTTCTCGCAGAAGTCGTGGATCAGGCGCCCGTAGGCGGGAATCGCCGGCTCCCACGATGGCATCGGGCTGGCGCCAAAGCCCGGTAGGTCGAGGGCGATCGCGCGCCGGGATTGAGCGAGATGGGGAAGGGTTTCGAGCCAGTTCTGCCAGCAGCCGGAGATGCCGTGGAGGAAGATCACCGGCTCGCCCGCGCCGATCTCGACGTAGTTGACCTCGGCCCCCGGCAGCTCCACCCGGTGCAGGTGCTGGCGCCAGTCGATCCTCAGCCACTCCGGATCGGGGTTCCCGTAGTCGGTCCCGGAGGCGATCCGCGGGTCGCGGGGGAGGGGCTCAGGCATACCCGATGCGTTCCAACCCAGCCATCTCGCGGACCAGCGTCGTCTTGGGCGGAGGTGAGTCAATTCGCATTGGAGAGCCAAATTCTAGCCGCTCTCCGAGGTTATGAGCGGCGGATCCTGGGTCTTGTTAGCCGCCGACGGCAGGAGTCACCAGGGGCCGCCGATGAGGTGATACCGAACGGTGTCGGTTGACTTCCTCCGATCGCGTTAGCGTGCCGAAGTGGTGAGGGGCAGCGAAGAGCCGGCAGGGCGGCATCGATCCAGACGGCGCCGACGATGGTGGGCCATCGGCCTGGTTTCGCTCGCCCTCGTGGCCGTGGCGGTGGCCTGGAGGGTCGGGACGGAGCGCACACCCCAGCTTATTTTCCACCGGACGCTGTCGGCCTCCGTCCGTCTTCCTGGGAAGGCACCCGTGCTGGCCTGGCCGCGCGAAGGCCAAGCGGCGGTGGAGGTGGAAGGGATCGGCAGCTTCGGCATCACCGGGAACCATCACCCGGTGCCGATTGCAAGTGTCGCCAAGGTGATGACGGCTTATCTGACCCTGCGAGAGCATCCGCTGGCTGCTGGCGAAAATGGATTTGCGCTGACGATCACGCGCAAGGACGTGGAGGAAGAGGAGGAGCGCGTCGCGCTCGATGAGTCCACGATTCCCGTGCGGGTTGGCGAGCGGCTGAGCGAGCGACAGGCACTTGAAGCGTTGCTACTACCCTCGGCCAACAATATCGCGGCCCTGCTCGCCATTCATGACGCGGGAGGGATCGGTGCCTTCGTTTCCCGCATGAACTCCACCGCTAGGAAGCTCGGAATGACCTCAACTACCTATTCCGATCCAAGTGGCTTTAACGCCCGGACCGTGTCGACCGCCAGGGACCAGTTGAAGCTGGCCAGGGTGGCGATGCGCGAGCCGGCGTTCGCGGCGACCGTCGCTCGGCCCTCGGCCAGGCTTCCGGTGGCGGGTCGGGTGCCCAACTACAACGGCCTGGTTGGAACGGACGGGTGGGTGGGGATCAAGACGGGCTCCGATGGCGCGGCCGGTGGCTGCCTGGTGTTCGCAAGGCGGGTCAACGTCGGCGGGCGGTGGGTGGAGATGCTGGGTGTGGTTCTCGGCCAGCGGAAGGGCGCGCTCGTCGAAGCTGCCCTCGCGAGCGCCCAGCGGTTGGGCCGCTCGGCCGCGGCGGCTCTGCGCGTAAAGACAGTTCTACCCGCCCACACAACCGTGCTGCGCGCGAGTAGCGCTGACGGTCGTCACACGGTTGCCGCGACTGCCCGCGCGTTGCGCGGGATCGGCTGGGGCGGGCTTTTGGTCCCGCTCAGGGTCGCTTCGCGACCGCCAATGAGCGGCCTGCGCCGGGGCGAGCGGCTGGCAACGGTTGCCGTGGGTGGGAGGAACCCACTCACAACCAATGCAGTGGCGCTGGGCTCAGTCGGAGCGCCGTCATTGGGATGGCGGCTACTGAACCTCTTCTGAGGCAAACCGCGGCAACGGTCCTGGTCTCGATTCGCACACCGGCCAACCCGAGTCCCAGCTTTGCCCCTGGCGCTGGCTGCCACGCATCGCAGGCTCGATCTGGCGCTCAGCGGACAAGTCTCCGAGAGCCATCTCGGTCAGGGTTGGGGCTCAGTAACCGGCCGGGTGGCGCATCACGAAACCCGAAGGGTAGGGCGGTTCTTGGTGCCAGCGCGGCCCCGATCCTCTGGCGTCGCCAACGGTGTCCCAGCGCAAACCCGCGATCTCGGCATAGGCATGGGTCGCGTTGGCAAAGATCGTGATCCACCGACCGGGGCCCGGTTGGCCGTAGCTCTCCAACTGGCCCGATGTGAGCGGGCGATCGAGCAGCCCGCCACCGTGCAGGGCAAAGCTGACCGCCCCCGAACAGTCATACCCCGCCGCAAACCAAGAGCCATGTCCGCCACCCCAGATATAGGGGGTGTTGGTGATCATGTTGGCGGCGGCGATCGCTCCCTGCACTGCTGGGGGGGCACCGATGGGCGCAAAGGCGATCCCGCTGACTAAGGTGGACGTTGGGCTGGCGGCCTGCGCTGACAGAGCGTTGAGCGCATGGGCTATCGCCTGTTTGCTCGGTCCCGAGCCAGGCGGGGGAGGGGTAATGGAGCCGTTGGTCCCAGCGGAGGCGGCGGGTAGCACTTCCGCTGGGTTTTCGCCCGGGTGGACCTCTGGTGCTGGCCTCTGGGTGTGGGGGTCTGAGTTGCGCTGGGGAGCCCTGTCATCTCTCTTCAGCGGATTTCTTTTGGCTGGAGCAGGGGGTGGGACGGAGGTGAGCCTGTGAAGGAGAGCTGCGCTTCGCCCGCCTGGAGTGCTGATGCTGGCGGTTGCTGTGTGCCCACCGAAGAGTGGCGCCAGGAATATGGCGATCACCAATAGCGGGACTACCAAGAGGGGCCTTTGGCTCGATCTTTGCTACTCGCGATTGTGATGACGCCGGGGGGTGGGCCAAGGCCAAGACGCTGGTCGACAGGTTGAACCCAGGTTTCGGCCCCGCTGGGATGGAGCCCTGACATCGCGAGGGCACCCTAGCAGCGGATTGGGAGGGCTAATTCCAGCCGGCAATCGGTGCCGGCGCGGCTGTTGAGAGCGAGCGTCTCTTTTGGCGAGTGCTGTCGCGATCTGAGGATTGCTTGCGGCGCGTCGGGCTGGGGATCGGGAGGTGGGGACGGTGGCGCGAAGGGCGGAATCAAGGGCAGGGAGCGTAAAACCAGGGAAGGGCTCGACTATTTAGGCGCGAGGTCTGCGGAGAGCATCGACGCTGTGATCGACGGGCGTCGCATTCTAGAGCCAAATCCTAGCCGGCAAAGCCCGGTTATCACCGGCCTTTTCCGTGTCTGGCTGGCGCATGAACTGTCCCTTTCGAGGAGGTGAATGCCGGAATGCTCGAAATGTCCGTATTAGCCCATTGCGCGGCAACGGCGTCGGGTCGATCGCCTCTTGTCTTTGGTTAAAAGAGGTAGCTACCCCGTAATCCAGGCCTCTCAGGATGCATATAACCGCCCGGCTGATGATGCAAGGCGCCGCGGCGTGTCGCCGGATGTCCCCGCCGCTCGGAGGAACCATGGCAGGCTTTCGCGAATGCATCTGAGCGCTGCCGCAGCACAGGCGTGGCCCCCGTTCGTCCTCGTCAGCGGATTGCTGCTGATCGGCCTGGTCGCCAATCGCGACGGCCTGTTCGAGCAGACCGGACGTTTCTTGCAAGGCCTTGCAGGGCCTCCCGTGGTGCTGCTCACCGCTTGCCTGCTGCTGGTGGCAGTCGTGACCGCTGTGCTCAACCTCGACACGGCTGTGGTGTTCCTAACCCCTGTCCTGGTTCATGCGGCTCGCAGACGCGGCGTCGAGGAGGAGGCGTTTCTGTACGGCGCGGTCTACATGGCCAACGCATCCTCGCTCTATCTGCTGGGCTCCAATCTCACCAACCTGCTCGTCCTAGGCCATCAGCCGATCTCCGGCGGTGCGTTTGCCTCACACATGATCGTGATTGCGCTCGCCGCAACATTCGCCACTGCGCTGGGGCTGTTTGTGCTCTTTCGCCGCCGACTGCAAGCAGCAGAAAATCAACACCCGCGGCGTGCGAGCTGGGACGCGCTCGGCTTGGGGCTGCCCGGCGCTCTCGCTGCCGCGGTCCTCACAATCACGCTTCGCAATCCGGCGATACCAGTCCTCGCCGTCGGATTGGCCCTGGTCGCGATCGAGGTGGGGCGGGGGCGAGTGCGGTGGCGGGAGATCTGGCGCGCGGTCGGCCCTGTGGTGCTCATCAGTCTGTTCTTGGTCTGCGTCGCCTTGGGGATCCTTGCGCGCTCCTGGGGTGGGCCGGCGCAACTGCTCGACGGCGCCGGATCTTGGGGTACCACGGGGATCGGCGCGCTCGCGTCGGTGATGATCAACAACCTGCCTGCTTCTGTCCTGCTCTCAGCACACCCGGTCGCGCACCCAAGGGCGCTGCTCCTGGGGCTAAACGTCGGCCCCAACATTGCGGCGAGCGGGTCGCTGTCGGCCTTCCTCTGGTGGCGGGCGGCGCAACAGGTACACGCACAACCGTCACTTGTAGCGTTCTCGCGCCGAGGAGCCCCGCTCGCAATATTCGCGATGCTTGTCGCTCTGGGGGCAACGGCCATCCTGCCGAGCGCCCTATGAGCGCCGAGCGAATCGCCGTGGATCGACCAGTCGATTTAGGCGACTGCTGACCCGCTTAAAGCGGGCTTTCGTGCCCTGATGATCGCCGAGGCGGCCTTATCGTGGACCCTGTGGGTCTCGCTGATCTCCACGTCCTCAAGGCCCGCCGCAGATAGGGCCGCCTCAAACTCGGGCTGTGTCAGCGCTCCGGCGATGCAGCCCGTCCACTCGGCGATGTCGGCGCGGGTCGCGGCATCCATGTCCTCGTCGGCGATCACGTCGGAGACGGCGAATCGACCGCCTGGCTTCAGCACCCTCGCTGTTTCGGCCAGAACCTTCGGCTTGTCTCCTGAGAGATTGATGACGCAATTGGAGATCACCACGTCGACCGTCTCGGCGGGGAGCGGGATCGACTCGATCTCCCCTCGCAGCCACTCGACGTTCTCCACGCCTGCCTTGCGCTGGTTCTCGCGGGCCAGGGTCAGCATCTCATCGGTCATATCGAGCCCATAGGCCTTGCCGGTCGGGCCAACGCGCCTGGCGGAGAGCAGAACGTCGATGCCACCTCCGGAGCCAAGGTCAAGCACCGTCTCACCTGCGTTTAGCTCTGCCACCGCGGTTGGGTTGCCACAGCCCAGAGAGGCCATCGTCGCCGTGTCGGGTAGCCCGCCGCGGGCGGTCTCGTCATAGAGGGAGGCCCCGAATACCTTCGCCTCCTCGTCGGTGAGCGTGGCGCCGCCGGGTCCACAACAGGAGCTGCCGGGGTCGTTTTCATCTCCGACGCTTCGCGCCGCCGCGGCATAGCGGCTACGCACGGCCTCGCGGATCTCATTTGCATCGCTCACTTGGTCAGCCATGTGGAGAACTCCTTTAGCGCGTCGGGGATCACGTAGTAGTAGGCCCAAAGACCAGGGCGCTCGAAACCGACGATTCCGGCCTCGCGCAGAACCTTGAGGTGATGGGAGACGGTGGGCTGGGAGAGGTCGAAGAGGGGAACCAGCTCACAGACGCAGACCTTGCCGGCGTGCTTTTGCAGCACGTCGACAAGTTGCAGACGGATCGGATCGCCGAGTGCCTTGGCGATCGCCGCCATGCGCTGCGCTTCCTCTCGCTGGACGTCGGGGTAGACGACCGGCTCACAGCAGGGCTCGCCGACCGGGCGCTTGGTCTTTGGCTCCAGCTCCAAATCGACAGGCATCTATTTAGATATATCTATTGAAATCACGTTTGTCAATGCTTAGGATCGCATCGAGAGATGAGCGAGGTCGCCGTAATCACCGACATCCACGCCAACTTGCCGGCTCTTCAGGCGGCATTGAGTCGCGTCGAGGAGATTGGCCCCGATGCTCTTTACTGCGGTGGCGACCTGGTTGGCTATGGCCCCTGGCCCAACGAGGTCTGCCGCACAATCGAGGATCGCGCCATCCCGACGATCTACGGCAACTACGACTATGCGATAGGTCGCGCTGAAGAGGACTGCGGATGTGCCTACATCACCGAGCACGACCGCGAACTCGGCCAGCTCTCCGTCGATTGGACCCTTGAGCACACCGACCAGCGTTCCAAGGACTTCATGCGGGAGCTGCCCTTCGATCTTCGCTTCGAGTTGGGAGGCAGCCGGGTCCGCCTCGTTCACGGCTCACCGCGCAAGGTCAACGAGTATCTCTTCGAGGATAAGCCGGCGAGAACCTTTGAGCGGATCGCGGCAGGAGCCGATTGCGACGTGCTGGTCTTCGGCCATACCCACAAGCCTTGGATTGATGAGTACGGCGGCGTCCTCTTCGTCAATTGTGGCTCTGTAGGGAAGCCCAAGGACGGCAATCCGCGCGGGGCCTTCGCCGTCCTTGAAGAATGCGAAGCAGGTGTGTCAGCGCGGGTCGAGCGCTTTGCCTATGACGCCGACTTCGCCTCCCGCGAACTGATCTCGGCGGGCCTTCCGGCCGAGTTTGGGGAAAAGCTGCTGAGCGGAAAGTGAGCACGAAGAAGAGATCAGATATGTGTTGTTCGTCTGTACTCAAAACGCGGGGCGCGCCCAGATGGCCGCGGCGTTTATTAAGCGCGACGCACCCGCTGACCTACACGTTGAGTCGGCGGGCATTGAAACTTCCGGGCAGATCCCCCCGGTTGTGGTCGAGGCGGTGAGGGAGGTCCTTGTCGAACTTCCAGATCGGCGCCCCAAGAAATTGAACCTCGAGATGCGGTCGCAGGCGCCTCCTGACACTCGCGCGGCGCCGGACTCGCAAGTGTGCCTGCGCGCTGAGACTTGTTGTGAGCTGGCGGAAGCCCAGTGAACTCGGCCCCGCTTTCCCGGCGCCTCTTTGCCGAGTTCCTTGGCTCCGCATTTCTCGCCGCGACGGTGATCGGCTCGGGAATAGCTGCGGCGCAGCTTTCCCCCGGCGACGTTGGTCTTCAGCTATTTGAGAACGCGGCCGCGACGGCGGCAGGATTATTCACCTTTATCCTGATGTTTGGCCCGGTCTCGGGCGCTCACTTCAACCCGGTTGTCTCACTGGTTGACGCGAGCTTCGGCGGTCTGCGTTGGCGCCACGCCCTCGCCTACATTCCCGCCCAGGTGGGCGGCTGCATCGCGGGGGCGATCACCGCAAACGCGATGTTCGCGCTTTCGGCGATCAGCATTTCGACCAAGCATCGTGCAACACCGGCGCATCTGCTGGCTGAGGTGATCGCAACGCTCGGCCTGATGCTGGTGATCTTCTCCCTGGCGCGCACCCGGCGGGGCTCGCTGGCACCAGCGGCGGTCGGCGCCTATATCGGTGCCGCCTACTTCTTTACAAGCTCCACCAGTTTCGCTAACCCAGCGATTGCCGTTGGACGGATGTTCTCCAACACGTTTGCCGGTATCGCCCCCTCTTCGGTGCTGCCCTTCATCGTCGCGGAGTTGATCGGCGGGGCGGTGGCGATTGGAGTCATCCGCGCCCTCTATCCGGACATCACGCCCGAAGAGGCGGCCGAGATCATGCTGCCTCACGAGGAAGGGGCCAAAGGGCGATCGCCCGACCTCCAACAGACTTCTACGGCCGGTTGAAGAGCGTGGAGACGCACAAACGAGATGCGCCGTCAGCTGCGGTGCGAAAGGAGTTGCCTTGAAGAAGTTCTGGTCTAGCGTAAGTTCGCAAAGGATTGCCGGAATGGTCGCCGTCCTGGTGCTCGGAGCCGCCCTGGTGGTTCCGGCATTAGCCAGTGGTTCAGGTGGCGCAGCCGCTTCTTCGGCGATCCCAACGATCTATATCAGGGGCGCCACGCTGAACTCTCTGCGTTTCGTTGGGCCCAAGAAGATGGCCGAAGGCGAAGAACTGCAGATCGTCAACCAGTCAAACGTGCGCAAGGTCGGCCCGCAGACCTTCACGCTCGTGGAAGCCTCCGAAATCCCGAAGACCAAGAAACAGCGTGAAAGCTGCATGAAGAGGGGTCAGATCTGCAAGGCGATCATTGGCTGGCACGGCATTCATGGGACCAAGGCCAAGACGAATCCCGTCGAAGCCGGTTTGGAAGGGTGGGGTACGGAAGGGACCAAGCGCTCAAAGGGCGACTCCTGGTACACGGGCACCCAGCCAAACGCTTCCTTCTCTCAAGTGATGTCCGCGGGCGCGGGCTTTGTGCCGATCACCTTGACGTTCATGAGCGCGTTCGACCCCGCACTGCATGGAAAAATCACAGTTATGCCGCAGCGCTAACTGCCAGCATCCGCTGAATTCAATCCGCCCTACAGGGAGGAAGTGAGGGCGCTTTGGGCGGTCTGAGTCGTGGCGAGCTGCAGCCGCTCCGCAGGCGCTGCATCGACCTTGCGACAGGGGCCATCCGGGTGGAGAAGGGCTGGGATGAGAATGAGGGCGAGATCGAGTTGAAGTCGAGGGTAGGCCAACGCAACGCGCCTCTCACGGCCACCCAGCGAGATTTCCTCATGGATCACCGCTTGCAGGTGGCTAAAGGAGACGACGTCCTCGCTCTTGGCCGCGATGGGTCCGCGCGGTTCGGCGGTCAGGCCCTTCAGGAGAGGGCCGATAGGGCGTGGAGTACCGCGAACCGCCGCGGGAGATGCGGGCCGGGAGCCCAACCTGCTCGGTCAGATCATCATGCACGAGTGCCGTCACCCCTTCGCCTCACTGATGATTGCTGCGGGCGCCAACGCCAAGGCCCAGCAGAGCTACATGGGCCACTCCAGTGCCGGGGTCACGCTCGATTGTGACGGGCATTTGACGCCCGGTTCGGAAGCCGAGGTGGCCCCTCCTCGACGCCTATCTGATCATTGCCCGGCAGCGGTCAAATGAACAGGACTCGCGGTCTGACTGGCGCCTGAGCGGCGCACGGCAAGATCTGAAGAGGCGCAAGCCGCTCCAGAGAGCAGATTATGCATACCCCATGCGTTCCAGCACCGGTATCTCGCGGATCTGGGGGGGCTGTAGATGGTCCCAGAGAATCCCGCGCGGGCGCTCGTACTCACTCTCCACTTCGATCACCGCGCGCGGGGTGGCGATCAGGTCGACCGGCAGGTCGTGGGAGGTCATCATCAGGTGGCGGCGGAGAATCTGGGTGGGGTGGACGGTGGTCGCCACGGTGGTGTGGCCGTCGATCTTTCCGGCGTCGATCAGCAGGCCGTACTCAAGATCGGAGTAGCCGCCGCCCTTGCCGACCCGCGCCCCACTGAGGTTGACCGCGACCGAACCGCAGAGGAGGAAATCGATCTCGGGCAGATCGTCAAGCGCGGTCACCCGTCCGTGACGCAGCGCCCCCTTGATCGTTGCCGCCTCCTTCACGGCTTGCTTGGAGAGCTCCTTGGGATCGAGGACGCGGAAGGGATGGGCATCGCGCAGGCGGGGGACCGCCATGATCACCGTCTTGCCCTCTTCCAGTGCAATCCGCCGCGCATAGGTCTGCGGCGAATCGGGGTTGGCCTTGATCACTCGCGCTCGGCGCCAAAGCCTGTGCCCGGCCAGTTTCTCAGCCGCCAATTTCGCCCCGGCGAAATTGGGGATCCTCCCCTCGGCGCCGGGGAAGCGTGACACGCCCTCGCGTTCCATCGCCTTCCAGACCGCCTCGCGGACTTCGTCCTTGGAGCGCACCGGCGAAAGATATCCGCCGCGGGCGGCGAACCCCCCCCCATGAGCTGGAAAATGGCGATCGCCGAGTATGACCGGGAGCTGCAAGCGCGCGGTCTCGCCGAGCGGACGCGGCGCGCGTATGCGGTCGACCTCGACCAGTTCGTCGGGTGGGCCGGGGAGCGAGGCCTTGGACTGGACGACATACGTCATCGCGACGTGCGCCGCTTCGGCGCCGGACTCTCCTCCACCGGGGCCGCCCCATCGACGGTGGCCCGCAAGCTGGCGGCCGTCCGCGGCCTCTTTGACTTCCTCGTGCGCACCGAGCGGGCTGCCCAGAATCCCGCCGATCTGGTCTCCAGCCCCAAAAAGGCGCAGAAGCTGCCGCGGGTGCTCACGCAGGAGGAGATGCGCTCGCTGCTGGAGCGGATTCCGGCCCAAAACCCGCTGGAGTTGCGCGACCGGGCGATGCTCGAGCTGGCCTACTCCTGCGGTCTTCGCTGCGAGGAGATCGTCAACCTCGACCTCGACGCGATGGACCACGAAACGGAGCAGCTGCGGGTGCTCGGCAAGGGCTCGAAGCTGCGGTTGTTGCCGGTTGGAGAGCCGGCGCGCGATGCCCTGCGCCGCTACCTCGAGCGCGGCCGGCACGCGCTCGCCGCTGATCCGCGCGAGCCGGCCCTCTTTCTCTCCAAGAGCGGCCGCCGCCTTTCCAACTCGGATGTCACCCGCCGCCTCGGCCTCCGCGCTCGCGAGGCGGCCCTCGCCGGCGGAGTCTCCCCGCACGCCTTGCGCCACTCATTTGCCACGCATCTCCTCGAGGGCGGTGCCGATCTGCGTACCATCCAGGAGCTGCTCGGACACACGTCGATCTCCACGACCCAGATATACACGCGCGTGGACGCCGCCCGCCTGCGCGACACCTACGCAGATACCCATCCCCGCGCATGAGACCGAAAACCCCCAGCAACCGTAGAATCGACGGGAGTCCATGGAGACCGGCGTAAAAGAGGTTGAGCTGCGTGAGATGTGGCGTCGCTACAAGGACGACGGCGACCCTTCGGCGCGGGAGCGGTTGGTTGTGGCCTACTCGCCGATGGTCAAGTTCGTCGCCGGCCGCCTCGGCGCCGGTCTGCCCTCACACGTCGAAGACTCCGACCTGATCTCCTACGGCCTGATGGGCCTGATCGGCGCCATCGAGCGCTTTGAGCCTGAGCGCGGGATCAAATTTGAGACCTTCGCCATGACCCGCATCCGCGGCGCGATCATCGACGAACTGCGCTCGCTCGACTGGGTGCCGCGCTCCGTCCGCTCCCGCGCTCGCGAAATCGAATCCGCCCAGGCGCGGCTCGAGCACGAACTGCAGCGGGCGCCGAGTGAGGCTGAGCTGGCGGAGAAGCTCGGCACATCCGAGGAGGACCTGCAGTCCTCGCTGCTGGAGATCGCCAACTCCTCGGTCTATGCGCTCGACGAGCTGTGGACGGTCTCGGATTCCTCCGGCGACCAGATCTCCCTGCTCGACACGATCGCCGATCGCGACGCCGACGACCCCCAGGAGGCGCTGGCAAGCAGCGAGGTCAAGGACCGCCTCACCGAGGCGATCGCCTCCCTCCCCGAGCGCGAGCAGCTGGTCGTCGCCCTCTATTACTACGAGAACCTCACCCTGCGTGAGATCGGTGAGGTTCTGGGGGTGACCGAGTCGCGCGTCTCTCAGCTCCACACGAAGGCCGTGATGCGATTGAAGTCCCACCTACAGCAGGCCTGACCCGGTGAGCGGAGGGACCTGCGCGATCTGTAACCGCACGATTCTGGCAGGCGAGCGGACGCGGGTCTACATGAGTCCGAAGGGCGGCTCGCGGGTGGTCTGTGAACTGTGTCGCGGGCGGGCCGAACAGCTCGGCTGGGTCGATCCAGCCGCTGCCGGGGCTCGCACCCGCCATCCCGACGCGGGCGAACCACCGAGCGGGCGCTTTGAGCGCGCCGTCGAGCGCTTCAATCGCAGTGAGTATGCCCGCACCGTTGCTGGGTTGATGCGGACACTGGGGGAGCCGTGGGTCTCGGTCGGCGCCGTTGCCGGCACTCCCAATGAGGTGCGGATAACCATCGCCTGGGAGCTGACCTGGTACCAGTGGGGGGTCGATCTGGGCGATGAGCTGCGCGGGGTATTCCCGATCGACCGGGGCGAGGAGGTGGGCCAGCTCGACGGCTCCGCCCGTCAGTGGAACGCCAGCGCGGCGCAGGGCGGTCAGCTTCGCCTCGGTGCTCCGGCGCAGGGGCGCGCCCCCGACGGTGAGCCGGTTGTCTGAGCGCTGTGGGTAGGCTGACGATCAACGTCGACGGCGGCGCCCGCGGCAACCCCGGCCCGGCGGCTGTCGGCGTCGTTGTCCGCGACGCCGACGGCGAGGTTGTGGAGGAGGTTGGCGAGCGGATCGGGGTGGCGACCAACAACGTCGCCGAGTACAGGGCGTTGCTGCTGGGCATCGAACGCGCGGCTGCCCTGGGCGCAGATGAGCTCGAGCTAATCGGCGACTCTGAGCTGATCGTGCGCCAGGTGAAGGGGGACTACAAGGTCAAGCAGGCGGCGCTGCGCGATCTCCACACCCAGGTCAAGCAGGCGCTTGCACCGTTCGGTCGCTGGTCGGTCCGCCACGTTCGCCGGGAGGAGAATTCCGAGGCCGACCGTCTCGTCAACGAGGCGCTTGATCGGGGCGATGCGCTGCCGCCACGGTAGGGTCGGGGAGTGGCGAAGAGCAGTCCCGAGCCGATTGATCCCGGTGTTGACATTGGCCATGTCCATCTGAAAGTCGCCGATGTCGATCGCGCTCTGGAGTTCTACTGCGGCGTGCTCGGCTTTGAGCTTCAACAGCGCTACGGCGAGGACGCGGCCTTTGTCTCGGCGGGCGGCTACCACCACCACATCGGCCTCAACTCCTGGAATTCAAAGGGCGGCTCAGCACCGCCGCCCTCGGCAACCGGCCTCTACCACGTCGCGATCCGCTACCCGACCCGCCGATCGCTTGCCGATGCGCTGCGCCGCCTTCTTGATGCCGGGGTGGTTCTCGAAGGGGCCTCTGATCACGGAGTCAGCGAGGCTCTTTACCTGAGCGATCCTGACGGCAACGGCATCGAGCTCTACTGGGATCGCCCGCGGGAGGATTGGCCCGAGCCCCAGCCCGGTCAGCGGATCGAAATGTACGTGCGGCCACTTGACATCAACGGGCTGCGGGCCGAGCTTGAGCGCTAGCGGGTGGCGGCTATTGCACCGAGCCCGCGGTGGCCTTGTTGGCGCCCTTGATCGGGTGGCCGAGGTCCCGCCAGGCGCCCACTCCCTTCCCGACGTGGACGACGTCGCTAAAGCCACCTCGTTGCAGGATCGAGGCGGCAAGACCGCTGCGTTTGCCGGCCCGACAGATCGTCGCGATCGGCCGGTCTCGCGGTAGCTGATCCAGGTGCTCGGCCAGCTCGCCGTATGGGATGTGCAGCGAGCCGGGGATGTGCTCGGCGGCGTGCTCGGAGCTAGAGCGAACATCGAGAACCAATGGAGGATTGGCGCCCGCAAGGCGATCTGCCAGCTCGCCCGGGTCGATCAGCTCGATCCGCCGCACCGGCCGCTCCTCCGAGCGCCAGGCGGTCATCCCGCCCTCGAGAAAGCCGCGCACCGCCACGCCGACCGCCGCCAGCAGTGCAGCGGCGTGCCGCTCGTCGCCGTCGCAGGCGGCGACGATGATCAGCTCGGCGTCGCGGGGTGCGACGCGGGAGACCTTGGTGGCAAAGCCCGTGTCATAGGCGGAGGTGCTGAGCGCGCCGGCGATGTGGGACTCGTCGAACTCCTCATTGGTGCGGCCGTCGATCACGACCGCGCCGGCGGCCACCGCCCCATCGACCTCGTGAGGGGTGAGCGGCGCCGGCGCGCCGAAACCCTCGACAAACGGGCCACGATTGAGGGCGACAATCCGTTCGACGTTCGGCGGCCGGTCTCCGAGTGAGGCGAGCGCGTCCTCGATGAACTCTTCGGCCCCGCTGATGGCGAGGGCGCGGTTGTGGCGGCGCTCGAAGCCGATCGTCGAGGTGGTCTTGAGGTCGAGGGCGGAGCCACCGCAGAGCGAGCCACCGAGGTGCCCCGGCCAGACCTCGACCTCGTCATCGAGGGTTAACAGCCGCTCGTGCAGCGAGCGGTAGAGCGCGGCGGCGCCCGCCCGTGGCTCGACCGCCAGATCGGGGCGAGCAACGTCGCCGATGAACAGCGAGTCTCCGCCGAGTAGCGCCCAGGGGGCCCCCTCGCGGCCTGCGTCGCTAAGCAAGAAGGAGGTGTGCTCGGGACGGTGCCCGGGGGTGTGGAGCGCCTCGATCCTCACCTCGCCCAGTTCCAGTGTCCAGCCGTCGCTGAACGGCCGGTGCCCGTACTCGGCTTCGGCCAGCTCGTGGACGTGGATTGTGGCACCGCTCGCCCGAGCAAGGCGGCCATGACCGGAGACGTGATCGGCGTGGTTGTGGGTCTCCAGCACATGCTCGATCCGCACTCCGTGCAGGCGCGCAAGTCGCAGGTAGGGGTCCACGTCCCATTGCGGATCGACCACTGCGGCGATGCCCGCGTCGCGGTCGGCGAGAAGGTAAGAGGCACAGCCAAGGTCCTCGTGGATGATTTGTCGGAAGAGCATTTGTCGGTGCCTGTGGTGGGGGAGCTGCTTTCAAACAACCCGCACCCACTGCGGGAGTATTGGCCTCAGTGTGGCAGGGCCCTCAGGCCGCCCGCCCAGATGAGTGGCCGGGGTGGGGGCTAGGGCGAGAGGTCACGCCGCTCGAACAGCAGTGCGCCGATCCCCGCCAGAGCGATCGCTGTCAAGGTGACACCGAGAAAGGACGGCGGGTCGATGCCGTTCTCGATCGCCTTGCCGTAGTAGCGGAATACCGAGACGTAGCGGATTGGGCTGAGACTGGTGTCGAGGCGGCCGATCAGGTCGATCACGTACATCCCCACAAGAACGCCTGCCGCGAGCCCCGTGATCACGCTGGTGCGCAGGGAGAAGCCGGTGATCACGATCCCCAATCCAGCGAACAGCAGCGCTAGCGGCCAGACATTGAAGAAACCAGCAAGGGCGAGGCCGAGGCGAAGGCCGGCACCGGACAGGAGGCTGCCGAGCATGGCAAGTGCGATAGTTACCGCGAGGACCGCGGCGAGCTCGATCGCGGTCGCCATGAATCCGGCCGCCACGAGGCGCTGGCGGGACACCGGGGCTGAGAGAAGCACCTCGAGCCGCCCGCTTTCGGCGGCGCCGGAGAGGCCACTGGAAACCGAGCGAACCGCGAGATAGCCGACCGCAAGCGGCACGATCAGACTCAACATCTCCGCGTGAAGGTACTGCTCGGCGCTCGTCAGTTCGCCAACCCCAAAGGCTTCCTTCAATGCCTGCGGGTAGCCGCGGACGACCTTGGCCAGCTCGGTTTCGATCGAGGGGAAGATCGAGACGATGAAGGCCGACCAAAGGCCGAGTGGGAGCCCCCATGAGAGCGGGGATCGCCGGCGTTCATAGAGTTGGGCCGCGAGCAGCGTCGTCAACCCGAGCCGCCCTCGTAGTAGGAGAGAAAGACTTCCTCCAGAGTGGGGCGGGCCAGCTCGAGGTCGCTCACTGGGTGGCGCGAGATCGCTTTGATCACCGGGTCGAGTTCGCCGGAGAGGCGGAAGGAGATGCGTCTGCCCTTGGCCTCCAGGGCGCTGACGCCAGGACAGGCGCTCAGCTCAGCCGCATCGATCGCCTCGGCGAACTCGACCGAGACTCGGCGCGGTGTCTTGCCGAGCAGGTCGGCGACGCGCTCCACGGCGACCAGCTTCCCGTCGCGGACAATTCCGACTCGATCACAGACGCGCTCGACCTCGTCCAGCTCATGCGAGGAGAGGAAGACCGCGCAGCCGCGTTGGCGTTCCTCGCGCACGAGCGCCAGGAACTCCTCCTGCATCAGCGGGTCGAGCCCGCTGGTCGGCTCGTCGAGGATCAGCAGCTCCGGTCGGTGAAAGACCGCCAGGATCAAGCCGACCTTCTGGCGGTTACCGCGTGAGAGTTGGCCCAGGGGGCGGTCGAGGTCAGCCCGAAAGCGCAGGGCAAGCTCATCGGCGTGATCGAGGTCGGAAATACCGCGCAGCCGCGCCAGCAGGGAAAGCGCCTCCCGCCCGGTGGCCCGCTTGCCGTAGGCGAAGTCGCCCGGGAGGTTGCCCAGTCGGGCGCGGATCGAGACGCTGTCGTGATGGCTGTCGAGTCCGAAGACGCGAGCGCTTCCTCCGCTCGGGTGCAAAAGATCGAGCAGGGTGCGGATCGTCGTCGTCTTGCCGGCTCCGTTGGGTCCGAGGAAGCCAAAGACCTCCGCCTGCTTAACCTCAATCGAGAGGTTCTCGATGCCGCGCTCGGTGCCGTAGAACTTCGTCAGCCGGTTGGTCTCGATTGCAGGCAAGGTGCCCATCCTCCCAAGCTGGGCCGATCCACTCAGACGTCTTCGCTGAGCTGATCGAGAGTTCGAGCGCTGATCACCGAGCGGGGATGTTCTGCGACGACGTCCGATTCGGGGAGGGCGTCCCCATCGCGTCGCTTGATCAAGAGCCACTGGGGCCGCTCCCCGTGACCGGTGCGCTGCAGGGCAAAGCCGCCGCGGAGCTTCTCGCCGTGGAGGACGAAGACGGCATGGCCGCGATCAAGTGCCTCCGGCCAGGCCACTCGGCCGCCCTGCTCGTAGTGACCGCGGTCCCAGACAATCACCCGACCATGGTCGGTTATGCCCTCAACTGAGTTACGGGAGATGGGGTGATCGCCCACCTCCAGGGCGAGTCGTTTTACGGCAGGGTCCATCGAGGGGCCCTTCGGGACCGCCCATGAGCGCATCGATCCCTCGACCTCCAGACGCAGGTCGAAGTGGTGGGCGCTGGCGCCGTGCTCCTGGATGACAAACTCGCCGGCGCAGACGCCGCGGATTGCGAACTGCTCGTGGCCCTCGAACTTCGAAGTCTCAACCCTGACGTCAACGACCTCAGCTGCCGCTGGCCCCTTGCCTAGGAAGTCGAGGAGCTGATCGATCGCTCGCCGCGAGCCCTCGGCGTGAACGAGGACCACCCCGTCCGGGCCGTTGCGCACCCAACCCGCTGCTCCTATCTCTAGTGCTCTCTCCCTCGTCGCCTGGCGGAATCCCACCCCCTGAACCGCCCCGCTGATCACTGCCCCGACAGCCGTTTTCTCTCCCTGCTTTGGCTCGTTCACCGCAGGGCTCGCTCGGTTTTCCTAGGTCTTTTCGGCGCTTGCCAGGTACCGGTCGAATTTCCGGCTCTTTTCGGTGTCCTCATAGACCTCGTACTCGCGCAGCTTTCCCCAGGCAATTCGACCCCAGATCACGTAGCGGTTGTCGTAGACGCGCCCATCCTCGGGGTCGTCGAGGTGGATGCGGCCGCGGACGCAGATCGTCTGTCGCCACGGGAATCCCTTGAGCATCACCTCATCGGGGTAGATCTGCAAACCGAGGCTGACGAACCGCTCAAGCCATCGTTCCAGCCCACGCTTATCGCTTGCCCCCGGCGCGAAGGAGCTCATACCGGGAAAGGTGAACTTGATGTCATCGGCATCCATCGCCAGCGTCGGCCCGGCGTCCCCGGCGCGGATCGACCGCATGTTGCGGTCGATCAACTTTCCGGCCAGCCATGACAGCATCGGGCTCCTTCGCTGGTTGGGAGATCAAGGCTAGCTTGCCGCAAGCCTCAGACGCAAAGCCTTGCGGAAGCTGGCCTCCCTGGCGGTTGGTTGCGCTTCTTAGGATCCACCCGCTCTCACGATTTGTGGTGTGGAAGGAGGTTCTGGCCAACGCGTCCTGCCTGCTTCCTCGGCAAAGCCCATCGCCAATGGCGCGCTCTGTGGACTGCACGCTTCGGCGAGGATCGGGCCCAATCACTGCGGCCGAGCCGAAGTAAGCTTGGCCGAGACAGGACGGACCGGGTCCTGAAATTGGCGGACAATTGGCCCTGACCGATGCCTTGATCATGGCTGCGCTCGTTGAGCGTGGCGCCCTCCGGTGCTTCGGCCAACGTCACGCTACCCACGGTCCCGAAGTGCTCCGGGTTTTCGACGACGAAGATCAGCTCGCTGTTGCGCGTCGGTCCCCTACACCCGGTCCCTGCGCTGATCCACGGAACCTCGTGCACCTACTACGGAGCGAGCGCTGCGCAGGCGCGGGGGCGTGTGCGTAGCGCGAGATTTCGCGTATGTCGATTCGAGCACCGCCGTGATATCCCAGCCAACAAACCCGCGCCTCTCGTCCCACCTGCCTCAGATTTCTCTTTGAGCCCCTCAGCGCTTGCTCTAGGGCGCCCGGCGCAATTCGGCAGCCCCGCCTATGGTGCTCCGGCTTGCCAGCCCACAACGATTCGGAGACCCGATGAGAAAAATCCGCAGCAATCTCACCTACGCCAATGTAATCGCGACGCTAGCTCTGTTCATTGCTATTGGGGGTGCCAGCGCCTTTGCAGCGAGCAGCCTCGCCAAGAATACGGTCGGCACCAAGCAGATCAAGAACCAAGCGGTGACAGCAGCGAAGATCAAGAAGGGAACAATCACCGGATCTCAGGTCAAGAGCGGCTCTCTGACGGGAACACAGATCAATCTCTCAACGCTTGGCCCGGTTCCGAGTGCGACTAGGGCAACTACGGCGACGGCGGCCTCGATTGCAGAAAACGCTGATAACCTCGACGGCCAATCCGCAGCTCAGATTGCCAGCGCCGCCAAGCTTCACTGCGCGACCGGCATGCAGTTTTCGGCGGGTGTTTGTATTGAAGAATCCCCCCAGCCATCAGAAGAATGGCTTAGTGCCGTCACCAGTTGCGCCGAGAAAGGCTTCCGACTCCCGTCGTTAGGCGAGCTCATGGTGTTCGAGGGCAAACTCAGCACCGAGCCGCCAGGGGAGTGGACTGAAGGGGAGTCCTATAGCGGCACCGAAGCTCTAGCCGTAGTTGCGGCGGCCGCGGAACATGCATTTTCAGTTGGCTTTGACTCAACCGGCAACTCAAACCCTTATCGCTGCGTTACTCCTGCGTCTAACTGAATCGGGAGTTACACCTTTGTGGCCCGGATGGCACCACGGCTGTCCGGGCCAACGTCCTTTCAATTTTCAGGAGGAAATGCGCGAGCTGCGTAGGCTCGACGGGCTAATCCGATAGCGGCGCGATCCCAGTGACGAGATGAGAAACACTGCGCGAAGCCAGCCCATCGACGACCTTTTTCTTCGCATCGTCTTCGGATTCGGCTTCAACTGCGACCGAGAACGTGTCTATCTCAGATAGGCCACTCGAGAGAGCGCGGCCGTGCCCCCATCCTGAAAGCTCAAGGCCAGAAAAGGCTTCAAGCGCTGCCTTCTGGGACGGCCCCTTTCGTCCCGGCACAGAACCGCCAGACCCGCGGCTTTCCGGGTCGGGAAAAGGGCGCCAACCATTTGGCTTGCACCGTCCCGGAATGGCGGGAGGCCGCCACGAGAGCGGCCATGAGGGACGACTCGGCGTTCTTCGCCGAATAGCTTGGGCACCGCGATGCTCGCTTCACATCCAGCACCTACCAGCGGGTCGCCAAGCGACGCGAGAAGCTCTCGGGCGCCTTACCTGGGGCGTATGACGCGGCGTCCATTTGGGCGCATTTAGGCGCAAATCGCGAATCACGGCAGTCAGTGTCCAATCCGAGCGAGATTGCCGAGATGCAGGAATCCCCGCTGCAAAGCTAGAATCGGCCATCGCGCGGCTGTAGCTCAGTTGGCTAGAGCGTCTGCTTGCCATGCAGAAGGTCGTGGGTTCGAGTCCCATCAGCCGCTTCGAAAAACCCCCGCAATGTCGGGGGTTTTTCGTGTCCCGGCGGGAACGGTGATCGGGGCCTCGACTCGAAATGCGCTGTGGACCCGATAACTAGCCTGTCTTGATGACCTGACGTTAGGCGCCTTCGGCCGGCTTTTGCGCTCGCGCGCGGGTTCGACGGCCCTGAGCTCCCCCCGAGCCCTTGCTGCCAACGATCCGCTCACCGCAGCCTGGCCGATGAGGCGCAAGTGTGGCGGGCAGATCCCGCTCCAACTTTGAGACACGCGAGCAAACCGACAAGCCGACGTGATGGTTCCCCCAGCAAAGTCTTCCACCGGTGAGCATTAGGCTGTTGCTACCAGTCATTCAATCCGCATCAGGGGACATGCCCGAGGTGCGCAGCTCGGCGATCAGTGAATCAACGACGCCTTGATCGAACTGGGTTCCGGCATTTGCAAGCAGCTCGCGAATCGCCGCGTGGGTGCCGATCGCCTTTCGGTAAGAGCGATCGGAGATCATCGCGTGGTAGGCATCGCAGGTGGCGATAATCATCGCGCCGCGAGGGATTTCGTTGCCGGTCAGGCCGTCGGGGTAGCCGCCACCATCGACCCGCTCGTGGGCCGAGCGGACGAGCGGTCCGACCGGAGCGAGAAAGGGAATCCGTTCCAGCATCCGAGCGCCGATCGCCGTGTGGGTATCCAGGTTTTGGCGCTCCTCTCGCGTAAGCGGGCCCGCCTTGCGTAACAGCTCTCCAGGTATGCCGATCTTGCCGACGTCGTGCAGCAGGGCGCCGTAGCGCAGACGGTCAAGCTCTGGACCGGCGATCCCCATCCGTGTACCGACCCGGACCGCGAGCTCGGCGACCTCATTAGCGTGATCGGCGGTGTAGGCGTCTTGCAGCTCGACCGCATCGGCGAGGACGCCGAGCGTTGTGAGGAAAGCACTCTCCAGCTCGTCGACCAACTGACAGCGATAGATGGCCGCCCCGACCTGACCGGCGACGATGTGGGCGAGCAGGAGATCCTCGTCGGCAAAGGCGTGTGGGTCCTCCTGCTCCAGGTTCAGTACGCCCCAGACTGAGCCCCCCACGCGAATCGGCAGCGATAGCTCCGATCCGGGGTCGGTCCGGGGGTTGCGATGCAGGTAGTCGGAGTCGAGCTTGGTGTCGTTCACCATTACCGCTTCGCCGCTACGCGCAACGCGACCGTTGACACCGAGCTCGACCGGTTGCACCAAGGCAAGAAAGTCGCTTACCGTTTCGGCCAAGGGTCCCGCGGCGCCGACGACCCGTAGAGAGCCGTCAGGGTCAAGGCGCTGGACGACAGCAAGGTAGTAATCGAATGAGCCGTGGAGTTGGCGCACCGCCTCCGAGGCGACCTCCTCTGTGCTGTGGGCCCGATCCAGGCTCCTAGACAGGCGGCTGGCAACCACCAGTCGCTCATCGCCAGTCTGACCCCCCGCTCTTTGGACCTCAGCCGTGCTTGGCTCCACGCGCGAGCATCGGCACGTTGGCGACTGCTCTTTAGAAAGGTCCGCCCGGAATTGCGAGCGTCTACTCCATCGCTGGCGTTGCACGCAGATGTCGTCCGGCGCGGACCGTCGACGATTTGCAGAAACTCGCTTCCATTTCGATGCAAGAGGAGCGAATGCCCGGCGCCAAGTCCAAATTAGGACGACCCATACCCAAATCAGGACGACCCATGTCGTGACGGTATTGGACTGAGTTCTGGCTCTCTGAGTTTTGGCATGGCATAATTTCAGTTATGGCTCCGTTGGATTTGCTTTCGGCATCGGTGCAGGACTACACCAAGGCGGTCTACGCACTCGAGACCCGCGCCGACTCGGCTGTCTCGACCAACGACCTCGCCGAGCGCCTGGGGGTTACGCCCGGCTCGGTCTCGAGCATGCTCGGCAAGCTGGTCGAGGAGGGGCTGGTCGAGCACCAGCGCTACCGCGGCGTGCGGCTGACCGAGAGGGGACGGCGGGTGGCCCTGGAGGTGATGCGCCACCACCGCCTGCTCGAGCTGTTTCTCGCCGAGGAGCTCGGGATGTCATGGGACCGCGTCGATGCTGAGGCCGAGGTGCTGGAGCACGTCCTCTCTGAGGAGCTCGAGGAGCTGATCGCCGAGCGCTTGGGCGACCCGGCGCTTGACCCCCACGGCGATCCGATCCCCACGGCTCAGCTCGAGATCGAGGAGGTCGAGACACGCCGCCTCGACGAGCTTGCGGTGGGCGCCGCTGGGCATTTCGTGCGCGTCTCTGACTCCGACCCGGAGATGCTGCGCTACCTGGCCGAGCACGGCATCACGTTGGGCACGCGGTTGGAAGTTATCGATCGCCAGCCGTTTGGCGGGCCAGTGTTTGTCCGCTTCGGCGAGCACGAGCATCCGATCGGCGGCGAGCTGGCACAGGCGATGCGAATCGAGCCCAAAGAGTCGTGAAGCCAGTTCAGGGCGATCCGGTTCCCGCGCTTGAGGGCGCCGTCGAGGGCGCCTCGGTGGCGCTACCAGGGGAGCTCGGCGGAGCGCTGGCGGGGCCGAGCGCGCTCGATCAGCTGCTGGCCAAGGGTCGCCTGCGCGCGACGCTCATGATGCTGGGCCCGGCATTTGTCGCCTCGATCGCCTACGTCGACCCGGGTAACTTCGCCACGAACATCGAAGGTGGCGCCCAGTTCGGATACCTGTTGCTGTGGGTCGTTTTGCTGGCCAACGTGATGGCGATGCTGATCCAGTACCTCTCGGCCAAGCTGGGGATCGTCACCGACCGCAACTATCCCGAGGTCGTGCGCGAGCGTTTCCCTCGCCCGTTCACGTGGGGCATGTGGGTGCAGGCGGAGATCATGGCGATGTCGACCGACGTCGCCGAGTTCCTCGGCGCAGCGCTCGGGCTGAACCTGCTTTTCGGCGTGCCGCTGCTGCCGGCCGGCCTGATGACCGGCGTGATCGCGTTCGCGATCCTTGAGTTGCAGACCCACGGTTTCCGCCGCTTCGAGCTGGCGATCACCGCGCTTCTCGGCATCATCTTCGCCGGTTTCCTCTACGAGACGCTGCGCATCGGACCGTCTGCCCACGGCTCGCTGCGCGGCCTCTTGCCCGGCCTGCGCGGCAGCGGCTCGCTCTATCTCGCGGTCGGCATCATCGGCGCGACCGTGATGCCACACGTCATCTATCTGCACTCCGCGCTGACCAAAGGCCGGATGCCCTGCCGCGATGACAAGGAGCGCAGCCGCGTGCTGCGCTTTGAGCGCCTGGACGTGATCGTCGCGCTAGGCCTCGCCGGCCTGGTCAACATGGCGATGCTCGCCGTCGCCGCCAAGCTGTTTCACACTCCCGCTCTCTCGGGTCTGAGCTCGATCCCCGAAGCCCACACGCAGTTTGGCCACCTCGTCGGCGGCACCGCTGCGCTCGCCTTCGCGGTCGCGCTGCTCGCCTCCGGCGCCTCCTCATCAAGCGTCGGCACCTACGCCGGCCAGGTGGTCATGCAAGGCTTTATCAACGTCCGCATCCCGCTGATGCTGCGCCGCGCGGTCACGATGATCCCCGCCATCGCTGTCCTGGCGATCGGCCTGAACCCGACCAGCGTGCTCGTTCTCAGCCAGGTCGTGCTCTCATTCGGCATCCCCTTCGCGCTCGTGCCGCTGGTCATGATGACCAGCCGGCGTGATGTCATGGGGGTCCATGTCAATCGCCGTACCACGTCGGTCATTGCATGGAGCGTCGCAGGCATCATCAGCGCGCTGAACGTCTTCCTGCTCTATCAGCAGTTCTTCATGAGCTGAGTGCAGAGGAGTTCGACCTGCAGGACTCGCAGCAGTTGGTGCCCCGCCAGGCGAAGTCTCTGAACCATGGCGCCCGCCACAGGCGCGGGATGATCGGCCGGACATCCTGGGCCGGACCTATTTACATCCGGAAGCCTGAGTGACCGCTCGGATCCCTCCAGACCCGAGGCCTCCGGAGTGATAAGCAGTTGGCGCGTCCAATCGAGCATAGGAGTAGCCCAGAGCCAAGCAGCTCAGCCTGTGCAACGCTCGCAGCGCCCGCGGATCGTCACCTCATGCTCCGCGGCCTCGAAGCTCATTCTCCCGCTCACCTTGTCGATCGCCCGCTCCAGCGAGGCGTTCTCGAAGGTGATCATTCGGCCGCACTCGCTACAGATCGCATGGTGGTGGTGGTCCCCGTCGGGTTTGACCCGCTCATAGCCCGCGGTGCCGCGGGAGACTTCGAGGCGCTGCAGGAGGCCGAGCTGCACGAGCTGCTCCAGCGCGCGGTAGATGCTGGCCCGACCCACCCCGGCATTGCGACGGCGCAGATCGTCCTCCAGCTCGAAGGCGGTCACCGCGCAGTCGTGGTCGGCGAGGGCCTTGATCACGGCGATGCGCGCTCCGCCGCGGCGAAAGCCAGCGCCCCGCAGGACTGCGAGGGCATGTTCGGACCAGGGCGTATGAGTGGTCGTCGTCATTTCGTCGATCCTAGAGATCGAGCGCTTGTATCCGAAGGAACCGGGTCTGCCCCGCCGCCCACAACCGCCCGAGAACATATGCAGCGGCGCTACCGCTGCCGACGAAGAACCCCACGGGATAGTTCGTTTCATAGGAGGCGGCGATCGCGATCCAGACGATCAGCAGGGCGATTGCCACTGACAATGCCATGGCCACCAGTGGCCGGTCGGTGAATGAGCGGGCGGCCGCTGGTGCGCCGATCATGAGGCTGAAGATCAGCAGTGTCCCGACGACCGGCACCGTCATCGTCGTTGCCAGGGCGAGGACAGCGAGGAAAAGCATCTCCATCCGAAAGCTGCTCACGCCGCGAGCCTCTCCAACCTCGGGGAGGACCGAGGAGAGCATCAGCGGCCGGTACAAGATCGCCACCGCGAGGATGCAGAGGGCGCCGAGGATCGCGGTCGGGGCGAGCTCGTTGGGGCTGATTCCGAGGACCTCGCCGAATAGCAAGGAGTAGACGTCGGGTGCGTACTCGACGCTGAAGCTCAGGAACAGTGCGCCGAGGGCGAGCATGGCTACAAGCGCGAGGGCGGTCGCCACATCGTGGCGACCCCTGCGGCCGAGCAGGCCGATCGCCATGGCGCCGCCGAGTGAGAACACGCCGAGGCCAAAGAGTGTGCTGGCGCCGATCAGGCTGGCACCGGCGGCACCGGCGAAGGACCCGTTGGGGATCGCGTGGGCGGCGAACGCCGATCCGCGCATGACCGTGAAGAACCCAATCACTCCCGCGACGACCGCGACGATGCTGGCGACCGTCCAGGCATTGACCATGAAGCCGGAGAACACGGTGTGTGCCGCTAGCTGGTGGTTGCCGGCTGTCCAACCGGGTAGGGGGGTCGGGTCTGCTCTGCTTTTCGGCGGCGCCTAGCTTCGGGGAGCCCGGATAGCAGGTAGGTAATGAACACGAGAGTCACCACGAAGAAGCTCACCGGCCATCCTTGTCCGATGGGCGGCCAGTCGAAGCTGTCATAGGCAAGGATGGTGCCGAGCCACATAGCGCCGATCCCAATGACCGCCGCGGTCAACAATGCGGTGATCGGGCGCCTGGTCAGACGCAGTGCGCTCGCCGCTGGCCCGACGAGCAGGGCTGTTGAGAGGATCGTGCCGATCGTAATCGCCGCGAGCGCAGCCGCGAGCGCAAGGGCGAGCAGGTAGAGCACGCCGACGAGTCGCACCGGGATTCCGCGGGCCGATGCCATCTCGGCGTTCACGGAGCTGAGCAGCAGCGGACGGTAGATCGTCAGCGTGATTGCCAGCACGACAGCACTCAGGAGCACGATCAGCGGAATCGTCGAACTTGAGATCGCGAACACCGAGCCGAAGAGGATCGTGACGGTTGCGCCGGTGGTGCTGTGTTCGGTCGTATACAGATGCAGGAACAGGGCCGCTAGGCCGATCCCCGCGCCGAGCACGATCCCGGCGGCAAGATCGCGTCCGCGCGCGCGCTGCACGCCGATCGCTTCCATCGCGCCCGCCGCGATCACGTTGCCCAGCACGAAACCCCACAGCGGCCCGACGCCGATGAGATACGCGCCTGCGCCGCCGGTGGTTCCCAAGTCACCGAATGCCTCGCCCGCGAAAGATTGGCCGCGCATCACCGTGAACACGCCGATCACGCCGGTGACTACCGCGACGAGCGCCCCGACTGCGAGGGCGATATGCACGGATTCGCTTTCGAAGAAGCCGGAGGCAAAGATCGGCGAAAGCAAGTGGCTCACGAGAGGACCTCCGATCGAGGGAAGACTCCCTCGTGGCCCGCCAGGTCGGCGTCCTCCCCGGCGCCGGCCACGATCAGCACGCGGCCGTGGACGTGCAGGACGTCGACATGGTGACCGTAGAGCTTGCTGAGCACATCGGCGCGGACGACCTCCTCAGTTGTGCCGCTGACTGCCCGCCCGGCGGCGAGGTAGACGATGCGGTTCATGACGGGCAGAAGCGGGTTGATCTCGTGTGCGGAGATCAGCACGGCGATCCCATGCTCGCTGGTAATGCGTGCAAGCAGCGCCACCACTTCGTGGGCGCTGCCCAGGTCGAGGTTGGCGAGCGGCTCATCGAGCAGCAGCAGCCGCGGCCTGGCGATCAGCGCGTGCGCGATCAGGATGCGCTGTTGCTCGCCGCCGGAGAGCTTGCCGACACGCGTGTCGGCAAAACCGATGGCGCCGACTGCGTCCAGCATCTCCTCGACTAGTGCTCGCCTGGTCCGAGAGGGTCGTGGCACCCCCAGACGGTGTGCGTCGATCCCGAGCCCGACGAGATCACGCGCGCGCAACGGAACATCCGGGTCGAACAGGAACTTCTGCGGCACGTAGCCGATACGGCGATGGCGGCGTGCGTGCTCGCGGCCATCGGCGAGCACGCGTCCGCTGCTCGCCGCCTGCAGGCCAAGGATCACCCGGAACAGGGTCGTCTTGCCCGCCCCGTTTGATCCGATCAGACCCGTGAACTCACCCGGCGCGATCTCAAAGCTGACCCGATCGAGAATCGTGCGCCCGGACAGTTCTACGCAGACGCCGTCGACCTGGAGGATCTCCTGGCTCTTGGCGGCCAGCGGCGCCTCGTTGTTCATGGCACGAGCTTCTGCGTGGAGATCTTATCTTTCACTGCCTTTTCCAGCGCCTTTACCTCGGCGATCATCCACGACTGGTAGTCATAGCCAGGGGTCGGCATCGTCTCGTAGACCCCGACAACCGGTATGCCCTGACTTGCGGCGGCCTTCAGAAACGATTCGGTCAGCGAGTCGGTCACCTGCTGGTTGTAGACGAACACCTCCACGTGATGTCCCGAGAACAGAGAGTTCTGCAACGTCACGTTCTGAGGCGCCGGGTCGGTGCCGTTCATGATCGAAGCCTGCAGCGTGAAGGGAGTCATGTTCCTCGTCCCGGCGGCTTCGAGCATGTAGTCGCCGACCGGCTCGGTCGTCGCGACCGGCGTGTGCGGGTAGGCAGCCTTGAACTTTGCGATCGCCGCGTGCCACGGCCTCAGCGATTCTTCGAACTTCTTGGCGTTGGCCTGGAAGTACGCGGCGTGTGCGGGCTGCAGCGCCGAGAGGTCACTGACCAGCGCCTTGGCGACCGCCGGCATCGTTTCCGGTTTGTACCAGAGGTGCGGGTTCGAGGTGGAGTCCGGGAGGCCGAGGAGGTGCTGGACGTTGATCACCCTGCGCGATGAGTTTGGAGAGGCCGCCTCGATCTTTTCCATATAGGTGTCGTATCCGACCCCGTTTTCGATCAGCAGCTTCGCCGCACTGACCGTCTGCGCGACGCTCGGGCTCGCTTCGAAGGTGTGGGGGTCGGTGTTCGGATTACTCTCGATCGCGGTGACCTTGACGTACTTGCCACCGATCTGTTCGATCACGTTCGCGTACTCGTTCTCGGCGCCGACCGCGTCGATCTTTTCGCTCGATCCCGAGGAGGAGCTCGACGACGAGCCACCACAGCCCGCGAGCAGCACGGCAGGGAGGGCGAGGGCGGCGAGCAATACAGCGGTTGGGCGGGCGGGCAAAGGGGGCATGGAGTCTCCTGGTCGATTCGGGCTCTTGGACCGGCGAGGAAGCCCGCGTTGGCGCAGACCCTACACGATGAATGAGACTCGTTCTCTTTCTCATTCCATCGGCTGGCCTGTCGGTCATCGACCTTCCGCCTCTGGGAGCGGGTAAGCCTCGATCCATTTGCGATCGGTGAGAAGCGCTAGCCTCGAGAGGAATAGACAACGACCGGAAGTGGAGAGAGATGGACGATCACCAGGTTCACGAAAGCCACGACCACGAGCATGAAGGGGGCTGCGGCCACACCGCTGTGAGGCACGAGGGGCACGTCGATTTCCTGCACGACGGCCATCTGCACCACCCTCACGAAGACCACGTCGACGAGCACCGGATTGCCGTCGGCGATCGAAACCCCGACGGCTGCGCCCCCGCGGATGGCGGCGCCCACGAATCGCGGCACAGCCACGGCGAGGACTGCGGCCACGAGCCGGTGCCACACGGTGACCACGTCGATTTTCTGGTGGACGGGCGCCTGCACCATCCCCACGGCGATCACTGCGATGACCACGGCCCGGTCGAGGTCGTCTGAGGTTCGGCGCAGCCTGACCCTGCGGCTCCACCGAACGCTCTCCACGGGGATGCCTGGTTTCCCCCTGGCGCATACGGGCGCCGTCAACTTCCGCGAACATTTGCTCGGTGGCGCTCGGGCGCGATGGGATCGATTCGATACAGGAGGGAGCTTGGCTCACCAGTGGCTCGACGACCTCTAGATCCAAAGTGCTGCAATTGGCGGGTCCTGTTGGATCCTCCCAGCGTTTTGAACCGATGCGATTGCCCATCCGCCTCGTCTGGAGGAACGAATCAGTCGCCCGCGCCTCAAGCGTAAGCGTGCGGAGGCACCTGATCCGTTCCGTCGAGGCGATGAGATGACTGCAACCCACCTGGCAGCTGCACCTTGAGTCCCAGAATTACCCGCCGCGGCATCCAGATCGCCCTCGGGTTGCTGTGGCTGCTCGACGGCGTTCTGCAGTTTCAGTCCTACATGTTTTCGCGGGAATTCATCCCGGAAACGATCGAACCGATGCTCTCGATGCAGCCGACCTGGGTGGCCAACTCGATCCATTGGGCTGGCCATCTCGCCGGCTCAAATCTGGCCGTCTGGAACACGCTTTTTGCTCTGGTCCAGTGCGCTATCGGCCTCGGGATCCTCTACCGGCCCACGGTCAAGCCGGCGCTGGTGCTCTCCTTCGGATGGGCTTTCGTCGTCTGGTGGTTCGGCGAGGGTTTCGGGATGCTATTTATGAACATGGGCTCACCTTTGAACGGCGCCCCCGGCGCGGTCCTGCTCTACGCGCTGATCGGCGTCCTGGTCTGGCCGACTGCCAGCCGTGGTGTCCGCTCGGGCATCGCATCAGGTTTGCTTGACGCGCGTGGGGTCCTCGCCGTCTGGTCGGCTGTCTGGGGTTGTTCGGTGCTGCTCTGGCTCAGGGTGCTCTTGCGACCGGTGTACTCGATCAGCGGCAGCCTGATCGAAGCCTCGGGGAACGCGATGCCCTGGCTCTCCAGCGTGCAGCGCTCACTCGCTGCACTGCTCTCGGGCGACGGCAAGTCAATCGCCGCGATCCTCCTCGTCGTGTCGCTTGTACTCGCAGTTGGCATCTGGACCCGCTGGCGGCGGGAGACTTTGATCTTCGGCGGCCTGCTTTCGCTCATCTACTGGATGCTCGGTCAGAGCTTCGGTGGCCTGACAACGGGGAGCGCCACCGATCCCAACATCGGACCGCTCTTTGTTTTGCTTGCCTACGCCATCTGGCCGACTGCGACGGCGAGCGAGCCCGCTCCATCGCGCCGTTCGCGGCCACCCCGGATCGTCGCCGAGACAGGACCGCAGACAAGCTGACGCTGCAGCAGCGCAAAATTTGGGGGCGGGCGCCGACCGTACCTCGGCGACCCCGCCACAGACATCGGGAGAAGGATGCGTCTTAGCTCAGCAAGCCCAGAGGGAGTAACAACTTCTGCATGAGCGGGGGCTGATTTTTCCTCGCTCGGTGGTGTCGTGTGCCTCGGGCAACGGACACCCACTTTGCAAGCGCAGCAGCCACCCCATCCTCAGCCGGAGCCGTGACCAAGGCACCGTGCTCAAGCCATAGCCTGACCTCTGATCTGGGGCCCTGCGGCTGCCGCACGCCGTTTGGCGGGCGTGGGCTTCGACAGCGGGATGAGAGCAGCGGCAAATAGCACGAACAGTGGCCCCGAGTTGACATCGGTCCCTCCGCCAGCCCAGAACGGTCCCCCGAGGCTCTGCCCGAACACCCAGTACGCCAGGGAAATTACAATCCCGACGAGGAGCGCGGGCAGGCGGAACCGAGTCCATACGCCGATCGCAACCGTCAACGAGACGATCGCGAGCACAACGGCGATCGTCTCGCCCTGACCCTGCGCTGAGCTGGCAACCGAGTTCTGGATGCTCGCCAGCCAGTGCGGAGAGGCACTTGCCATTTCCGCGATCATGTCGTGGGTGGCGCTCTTTGCGCGGTTGTCATTCAACATCCAAAGGATCGCCGAAAGCACCCACAGCCCCGTCCAGGCAATCAACCCACCGCGGTCCCCGAGCGGCCCGCTGTCGGCTGCCGAGCGCTTGGCCTCGCGACTCGTCGGCCAGACAAGAACACCGATGATCGCGTACAGGAATACCGCTCCAGGGGCTCCCATCAGTGGGGAGGAAGTGGTGTAGGCCGTGATTCCGCCGAAGCCCTCGCCGAGCCACCAGACGACGAAAGCCCAGCAGAACGAGATCAGCAATGCGGGCTTCACCGTCTTCCTAGTGAGGATCAATCCCAGCCCAATCGCGCACTGGATCTCACCGGCTAGCGTATTCCAGAGGGCGAGGTCACTTCCGTAGAAGTTGTCGAAGGTCTTCATCGGGGCGCTGACGATTCCCGGCTGACCTTCCGCCGCCGGCTGGAAGACCTGGGTGATCAGGTTGTGCGTATACATAAAGCTCTGGAACTGCAGCAGCCCGTCGAGGAGCCAGATCAGGCCGAGGGTGACCTGGATGCCCCGCGGCGTGATGCGAAGGCGATCACTAAACAGGCCGCTGACAGGCTCCGGTTCGTGCGCGGATGCATGATCGTTAGACATAACGCCACTCCTTTGTCGCTAATCGACGCCCAACCTCCGCGATGCGGTGGCCGGCGTTGCCAACTCGCCCCGCTTCGCGGAGCCTGGCGCTGGAGGCAAACTGCCGGTGCTCAGAGGCAGTGAGCGAAGGCGGGGGGCGGCGCGCGGCCGGCCATTGCTACGGCGATCAGGCGCCCGCCCCGTGCTAAGTGGGTATCGGGGCGCAGGGGCGCGACATTGGGCGCCGGCGAGCAGCGGCGACGCCGGCGGCGGGCGTGCAGTTCGGCGATGACGCCCTCTCCAAGGTAGGGGCGGGCGAGTTTTGCGACCGCCAAGGCGATCACGGGAAGCAGGGTCAGTGCGCCGTTTTGCAGGCCCCCGATTGCACCGCTGAGAGCAAGCGCGGAAATAGCGATCAGCGCAACTGCCAACGTCAAGCGCCAGATGACATTACCCCGTCGCAAAGAAACAGAGCAGCGGCTGCTCATCGACGGAATATTAGCCCAGCAAACGAAAGGTCGGCGGGGGCCGGCGGATGATCGTCGCGCCGAGCTCCGCTTGATACATTCGTGTCGTCGTGAGCGGCGGCATGGGCATGAAGATGAGCGGTGGTGGCTCGATGATGAGCGGCAGTCATGGCTCGATGTCGATGGGGGGAATGACGATGGCTGGCGCGGGGCACGGCGCCACCAACATCCTCCCCGACTGGGTGGCGGTGATCTGGACACTCGTTTTCATCGCGATCATCGCTATTGAGCTGCGCTGCGTGATCGATGGCGGCGGCCAGCGACGCTTCTGGCACGCTGGGCAACTCCTCATTGCGCTCGGGATGGCGTTCATGTATGCGCCGTCCTCGATCGACCACTTCAACATCCCATCCGGCTTTTGGCAGCTTGCGTTCGCCAACGGGACCGTCCTGATCGTCTTCTGGATGTTGGCCGAGGCGCTCGCCCGGCGATCGATCAATGTGTTGTGGCTGGTGCTGGCGATCGACCTCGCGGCGATGGCCTACCTGTGGTCACCCAGCGGCTTCCAGTCCCCTCTCGCCTGGCTCCTGGTCGCCTACTTCGCCGCACAGTCTCTCCTCTGGGCCAGCAACCGGATCCATCGCGTTGATCGCCAAACCACATTGGGCGGTTTCTCGGTTTCACCGAGTGGCGCGGTGACCACAACCGCGACCGTATCGCTGATTGGCCAACGCCACCTGCGTGTCTCCATGTCCGCGATGATGCTTGGGATCGCTTATATGTTCCTCGCGATGCTGCTCGTGCTGTAGGTGCCCGGGGCGGCTATCCCTGGACCGCTGGGTACTGCCTACCGGATCATGGCGCTCGCTCTGGTCATGGTGCTCGCTCTGGGTGGGTGCGGAGCTAGTTCAGGTGGCAGCTCCACCGCCGCTGGCGGCACCAGTGGCGTAACGCATCAGTTCCGCGGGAAACACCAAAGCCGTGAATGCGTACTCGCCGCAAAGGAAATAGCTCGAACGGAACTCGAACACGTCAAGGAAGTCGTGAGCGTGGAATCGAGCGAAGCCAAGGAATTCGACATGCGAATAAGAGAACGCGAATCGACCGCCCTATCGCACTGTAATTCGCACAGATGAGACCCGCCGGAAATCCCGGCCTTTAGAAGAAGGGGCGGTTGCGCAGTTCCGCTGCTCCGCCCAGGGCCAGCGCACGGCTGCCCCGCGCATCTGATGCGGGGCGCTTGGCGCAATTTTTGGCCGCCTGCGGGTAGGGGCTCCGATCTTCGGCTTTGGATATCGTTTAGCGCTAGGCGCTAGGCGGCGTTTGCGCCGGATCGGCGTAGCAGTCTGCGGCCTCATGGCCGCGGCGGCCGCCCGGCGGGGGCGCCCACCTCACCTCAATCCTTTATGCAGGCGATCGCACATCAGATCTTCCTAGGGTTGAGCGTGGTCGTGCCGCTGGCACTTGCTGCCGCTTACTTGAAGCGCGCGAGCACTCTGGCCAGGCAAGGACGGCCGGTCCCGGGCCTGCGCCTTCTCAGCTTCATCTGCGGCATGCTCGTGATCTGCGTGGCGACCTCTGCTCCCGCGGAGACCCAGGCGGAGCAGCTGTTCTCTGCGCATATGGTCCAGCATCTGATACTCGCCGACGGCGCCTCGCTGCTCCTGGTTCTCGGGCTAACCGGGCCGGTCATGCAGCCGCTGCTGGTCAACCGCTTTGCCCGGCCGCTGCGTGCCCTGACCCACCCGGTGGTCGCGATCACCCTCTACACGCTGAACATCTACCTTTGGCACACACCGCTGCTCGCCCAGGCGGTGCTCCACTCTGAGCCGCTCCACGTCTCCGAGCACCTGCTGTTCATCGGCACCGGGATGCTGCTCTGGATGCCGCTGTTCGGACCCTTGCCCAAGCCCCAGTGGTTCGGCAAGGCCGCCCACGTCATCTACACGGTCGGAATCTGGTTGCCGGGAATGGCGCTGGCCAACTTCCTGATGTGGTCGGACACGGAGTTCTACCCGGACTACGCAACCAGCGCACGTGCGCACGGAGTGGCGCCGATCACCGACCAGAGCATCGCTGGCGCGTTGCTGATGATCGAGTGCACGGTGATGGCACTGGGAATCTTCACCTGGGTGTTTCTGCGCTGGGCTGCTGAGGACACCGAGCGCCAGGACCTGCTCGACCTGGCGCTTGAACACCGCGTTGAGCTGAGCAGCGCCCGTGCTGCGCGAGCCGTCGCCGCCGGCCGCGGATCGGAGTTGCGCACCCGGATCGAATCGGAGCCGCAGCGATCAGGTCGAGCCGGGAGCCGTGCTCCCTGAGCAGAGTGCCCGGCTGCCATCATCCGCAACAGCGTGGAGTGGCGCGGGCGGGCATCGTCAACGCAGCGCCAAAAGACGCCGCCATAGGCAGCCTCCAATCGACAGGCTCCAAATCGGTCAGGTGGTAGTGGATTTATCAGCAGGCGCCTCGCTGGAACGGCAAGGATCCTCAACTGTTCAGCAACGAGCGGAAGTCGAAAGCGAGGTCAGAACTGGGAACCTGGGTGCCGGCGCTGACGATTCCGGCAATCCGTCCGGTTGGCGTGATCAGGTAAATCGCAGCGGTATGGGAGCTGTCGGGATCGCCAGCGATCTGCGGCCCGACGTGCCACGCGTTCCAATACGGTTGCAGCTGCCGCCTTGAGCCGATCAGATACTGGAAGTTCGACGGCTCTTGATGCACGTGCAGCCAAGCTTTGACCGTAGAAACGGTGTCGCCGATCGGATCGACCGAGAGGGCGACGACGTTAACTCGGTTAGCTTCGGGGCCAAGTTCCTTCAGTGCCTGTTGTAGCTCGGAGCCGATCAGCGGGCATATCGTCGGACAGTGCGTGTAAAGGAAGGTGACCATGTAGGGCCGCCCGCGGAGGTTTGCGGTATCGAAAGTAGAGGCGGTGCGGCCGTTCTCCAAGCGCATTTGAGGCGCCTGCACGCCAGTCCCGCTCGGATAGGCGGTGGCGTCCTTGAACTTGGCCAATTGCGGCTTGGAGTGGGCGTTGGAGATGTAGATGACGGTGAGGACAAAAACCGCGACAAGGCCAACAAGGGCGAAGCAGAGCAAGAAGAACAGGCTCCTGCTCTCGCGAATCGGCACGCCCCGAGAATATTGAAGAACCCATATTCTTCCTAAAGTGGTGGCCGTGAAGCCCAGGTCTTGGTGGTGGCGAATGCCGCTGCTGGTCCTGCTCGTCGTGGTGCTCGGCGCGACGATTCTGGCGCTTGGTGGTATTGACACAGGCGTCCTCGACCTGCTGCCAGCGGCTCTGTTAGTCGCCGTGATGCTGGCCTTTCCCTATCCGGCCACAGCTCTGATCGACCATCTTGCCGGACGGCAGCGTCAGCACCGAGCCAACCTCGCGCCTCGGCTCCGCCCGGCGCCACGGGTGCGGCTTGGCAGTTGCCTGATCTCCCTCTCCCTGGGAGGGCGTGCACCCCCTGCGCTCGCTGGCACTCTTTGAGTGTCAAATTCCGGTGCAGCGACAACAAACGATTTAAGGGGGTAGCAAAATGAACGTGTTCCGAAACCGCTGTGGGGCGATAGCGGTTGGGGCTGTTGCCACCGCGATCGCGATCGCGGGCTGCGGCTCAAGCTCCCCGAACAACGCGAGCGTCACGCTCAAGCCGGTCGAGGCGATGGGTTCGATGTCCGCCAGCGAAATGAAGCACATGGCCCCGATGAAGGCCGAGAGCGGCATGCTGCTAGCGCCGTCCAACGCTCATGGCACGGTGAGTCTGACCCAGAAGGGCGACCAGCTGACCGGGCTGATCAAGGTCTGGGGACTGGTGCCGAACAGCCGCCACGCCGAGCATCTCCATGGCCCAGACGGGGCCTGCTCTCCGGGCAGCAAGATGACGCCGAACATGGCGGTCGTATTGCCGGACCTGGTGGCCAACGCCAAGGGAGAAGCCACTCAGAAGATCAGCCTGACCGTTCACCAGGACGTCGTTGAAAACGGCTACTTCATCATGGTTCACCAGAAACCCACCCCGCCGAGCGAGCGAAATCAAATTGGCTCCGCGCCGGCTTCACCGGCCTTCATGCAGGCGCTATCGAATGACCCCGGCATCCTCTGCGGGGATGTGAAAACCAGTTAGACGGATGAGCGAAAGGAAGCCGTCGGCCCGTTTGGGCCGGCGGCTAGCCGTCCTCACGGTCGGGCTCGGCCTGATCGGTCTGGGGTTGCCGACGACGGCGCTGGCCCACGGCATCGTCGGTCGCGCCGACCTGCCAATTCCCTCCTGGCTTTTCGCATGGACAGCTGCGTTGGTGATGGTGATCTCGTTTGTGGCGCTGTTTCGGCTCTGGAGCAAGCCGCGTGGGCGGACGCCGTCACAGCTCCTTCTTCGTACTCCCCAGTTCCTGGAGTGGTTCTGCGGAGCCATCGGGCTGTTCTTGTTCGCAGCTGTGGTGGTGGCGGGCCTCTGGGGCGCACAGAACTTCACCTCCAACCTGGCGCCGACCTTCATCTATGTGATCTTCTGGGTCGGAATCCCAATCACAAGCGCCTTTTTTGGCGATATCTTCCGGCCCTTCAATCCGTGGCGGGCGGTTGCACGCTTCGCCGCCGGGTCGCTGCACCTTGTTGGCCCCAGGCCAGGCCCTCTGCTCGGCTACTACCCGAAGCGTTTGGGTCGCTGGCCGGCCGCCGTCACACTAGCCTGCTTCGCCTGGTTGGAGCTGGTCTATCCGAGCAAGGACGACCCCCACCTGTTGGCCATCTTGGCGCTGGCATATGGCGCCCTGCAGCTGATCGGCATGGCTTTCTACGGGATCGAGACATGGACCAGCCGGGCCGATGGCTTTTCCGTTTACTTCGGCTTCATCGCGACGCTCGCACCGCTTCACTGGACCAAGGGCCGCCTCTACCTGCGCTGGCCGCTGCTGGGCGCTCGCGACATTGACATCCTGCCTGGCACTGCCGCGGTGCTTTATGTGCTGATCGGCTCCACCAGCTTCGATGGTTTCTCCAATGGAGAACTGTGGTATGCAATCGCGCCCCCGATGCAATCGTTCTTTGAGCGGTTGGGATTCACCGCGATCGGCGGCTATGAGGTAGAGGGAACGATTGGGCTGATCTTTTGGATCCTCTTCGTAGCCTGTATCTACAACCTCGGTATCTGGGGGATGTCAAGGGCAATCGGCGTTAGCCGCCGCGCCCTCTCCGGTGAGTTCCTTCACACCCTCCTGCCGATCGCATTTGGGTACATGCTCGCCCACTATTTCTCGCTGCTCGTCCTTCAGGGGCAAGCAATGGGCTACCTGATCTCTGATCCACTCGGCCAGGGGAAGGACTTCTTTGGCACCTCGAACTTTTTGATCAACTACAACCTGATCTCCTTCGCCGCGATCTGGTATGTACAGATTCTCGCGATCATCGCCGGGCACGTCGGGGGATTGGTCCTATCCCACGACCGTGGCCTGGTCTCGTTTCGCTCGCCGCAGGACTCGATTCGCGCCCAGCACTGGATGCTGATCGTGATGGTCGGGTTCACCTGCCTCGCACTGTGGATCCTCTCTGCGGTTACCACGACCACGGGCTAACTCGACGAGCCCGATCGGCTGACGGAGGTCAGCCCAGTCTTCAACTGACGCCGGGCGGCAGGATGAAGGTCGGCGAGGGGGGCATTCGGCCGATCTGATCGCCGGCTCGAGGGGTCGGCTGTTCGGTAGGGCCGAAATCCCTGACCACAGGTACCTGGTCACCGGGCCTCATCGACCCGGCTCAGGGCTTGCGAGGGCACCAACTCGGCGGCCAGCTTTTCCGCTGACAGAGGAGTAGAGTTACGTTCCGACATGCTTGTGATCGCCTGCCTCAGGCACTGGTACATGTCGTTCATCTTCTTCGGCCCGGTACCGATCGTGGGTTTCTGGCTATGGCTGAGCAGCAAGCGCCACTCGAACGAGGGCGGCGACGATGTCGACGGGAGCGGCAAACCAGCCTCTGCATAGCTCTGGAGCCAATCCCGACAGCTCGATCAATGCCTCGAAACCCAAAGTCGACCCAAAATGGGTCCGGTCTTATAGCGACAACCTAGAGCCAGCCCACGCGCGCCGGCAACCCCCGCTCGCCGACCATGACGTCAATAGACCCGGTTGATCGAGAAGCGGGCCGAGACGCCTCATTGGCGGACGCGAGCGGGGATTTCGAATCGACGGCGCCAGATATCTGCGCCAGCCCCTGTAGTGCGCCTGTTTGCGATGGTCGCGGATGACCTGCTTTCGATTCGGCAGGTGCCCGGGCGCGGCCTCCAGTCACCTTGTCAGCCTGCTGCGCTCAGGTTAGGATGCACCCGTGGGCGGGATGAGTGGGATGGGCAGTGGCATCGGGTTGAAGAGCCCCGTGATCACGTCACATTTTCATCACGATCTGTCGGTTCAAGAGAAGGCGCTGCTTGGGGGCCTGATGCTTCTTGCAGCGGTACTGCTCGTCATCTGGTTGGGAGGCAAGCTGCTGCGCGAGGACCGGCAAAGCCAGCGGGAATCGCTACCGGACAGCACCCCAGAAAGCGACAGACGTGGACGAGAACGGCGACCCGAGGCGCGCGCCCGCCGCTTTTTGCGGATCGGCTTCGGAGTGCTTTGGATCGTGGACGGGGTATTGCAGATGCAGTCGGGGATGCCGCTGCGCCTGACAGGGCAGGTGATCGGCGAAGCAGGAGAAGGCAGCCCCGCATGGTTGCAGGATGTGATGCGCTGGGGAGCAACAATCTGGAACAACCATCCGGTCACAGCGGCGACGGCCGCGGTGTGGATCCAAATCGGGATCGGGCTGTGGTTATTGCTGGTCGTTCGGGGTCGTTGGTCGAGGCTCGGAGGATTTATAAGCATCGGTTGGGCGCTGAGCGTTTGGGTGCTCGGCGAGGCCATGGGGGGAATTCTGGCGCCCGGTGCGAGCTGGATGATGGGGGCACCCGGCGCGGTCATTTTCTACGCGGCCGCCGGCGCGCTGATTGCGCTCCCGGAACGCAGCTGGCGCGATCGCCGCCTGGGACGCTGGGTATTGGCGTGCTCGGGGGCGCTGCTCCTGGCGATGGCGGTCTTGCAGGCATTGCCGGGGAATGGTTTCTGGCAGGGGAGCGGGGGGGCGCTGCAAAGCATGGCGACCGAAATGCAGTCCACTCCGCAGCCGCACGCGCTCTCGGCGCTGCTCGGCGATTTCGGCAGGTTCGCCGCGACAAATGCCGTCTTGGTGAACCTGTTCGTGATCGCAGCACTGGCGATAACGGGCGTCGCGTTCCTAAGCGGCCGCGTCCGCCTGATCCGGCCAGCGTTGGTCGTGATCGGTGTGCTGTGCCTCGCCGACTGGGTGCTCGTCCAGGATCTCGGCGTTCTCGGCGGGATGGGCACCGATCCAAACAGCGCGATTCCCCAGTTGCTTTTGTTCCTCGCTGGTTACCTTGCCTTGACTCACGCGCCAGCCGCAATCCCAGAATCAGAGCAGGACACCGACGGCCGGCGGCCCTCACAGTTGGAGCTAAGGCCCCTCGCGCGGATCTTGGCGATCGTCGCTGCGCTGTCGATGACTGCCCTGGGAAGCGTCTCGTTCGCGCTCGCAGCGGTGAATCCAAACGCCACAATCTTGCTCGCTCAGAGCATCGATGGCCCCACCCCCTCGGTGGGCGGCTTTTATCGACCACCCGGTTTCAAGCTGATCGACCAGCGGGACCAACCCGTCTCACTCAGCGGCCTTAGGGGCAAGGTTTTGCTGTTCACCTTCCTGGACCCGGTATGCAACGTCGATTGCCCGATCATCGCCCAGGAGTTCAAGCAGGCCGATCGGCTGCTCGGTAGCAGTGCTCGCCGGGTGGAGCTCGTGGCGATCAACGCGAACCCGCTCTATCGCTCACCGTCTGTACTGCGAGCTTTCGACCGTCAGGAGCAGCTCGAACAACTGCCGAACTGGCTCTATTTAACCGGCCGTGCGGGAGCGCTGCGTCGAGTGTGGGACTCCTTCGGCGTCGAGGTCTCGGTGCCACCCGGCGGAGCGATGGTGGACCATGCCGAGGAAGTGGCGATCCTCAATCCTCGCGGCGAGTTGCGCTGGGATACAGGTTTCGATCCTGGTCCGGGGACATCGAGCACCAAGTCCTCGTTTGCAGTGACCCTTGCCAGCGCTGCCAGACAGGTACTGGGCGAATCGCGCTCCTGAGATGGGCCTTCCACGGACGCTCAGGTGCCGCGGGCATGCAAGCGGCCTGCGGCAAAGAGCGCACCTGGCGGGGGTCGTCCTGTTAACCCTCGGTCTCAGCGCCTGTGGAACAGCGAGCCAACCGCAAGCTCCCCAGCCCGCGTTGCTCGCCACCTCGCTTTCCAGCGACACTGGGAGTTGGGCCGTGGTCCCGGTGGGCGCGAGCTCAGGCGAACACCGGTTTTGGGAGCTTTTATGGCTCGGCAGCCGCACGGATCGCTGGTCGGTGGTCACACCACCGGGGGTCCAGGACAACGGCGGCCTCACGATCGCCCTCGCATCGCGCGGTGTGCTGACCGCCGGATTCCTGCCGAGTATCAACCTGCACTTCTCCCCCCTCGCGCGGACCGTTGACCATGGAGCCACGTGGTCGCCCGAGCTGCTTCCAGACGGATTGGCCATCGGTCCAGACTCACTTTCCTCTGGCCCAAGTCAATCGCTCCTCGCTCTGATTTCCCGTCGCAGCGGTGAAGTGCTGAAGCGATCGGTGCCACAGGGGTCCTGGGCTGTGCTCACTTCAGCCGAAGCTCTGGGGCGACAAGCGGCGACGCATGACTGCGAGCTTGAGAGCATCGACGCGATCAGCGCCAGCTCGGAAGGCCGCCCCCTCGTGGGCGGTCCATGCCAGCTTCCCGGACAGATCGGCGAGTACGCCTACGACCGGGGCAGGTGGCGTCGGGCTGGGCCCGACGTTCCCACTTCGCTTCGCGCTTACACCTCTGCCGTGCTGCGCTTGACCAGCACCCCGGATGGCGCGTTCACGCTGATCGAGCTCGCTTCTGCAGCCAGCAAAGACCTCCTTGCTGCGTGGAGTCAGAACAGCGGCCAACACTGGCGCGAGATGCCGGCGCTGCGACTGCAAGCAAACCAGCGGGTGATCAGCGCGGGACCAGGACCGGGGAGCAATGCCTATGTCCTGACGGGAATTGGCAGACGAGCCGGTGCACTCTGGGTAAGCGCTGGGCCAGGCTCGAGGTGGCGGGCGACTGCAGCCCCTCCCGTCGACACAGCCGCGGTTGCCATCACGGGTAATTCGCAGATCAGTGCGTTTGCGGTTGAGGGCAGGACGATCCATGAGTGGCAGCTTGAAAAGGGGAGCCGCCGTTGGCGCCCGAGGCAGGCGCTCCGCATCTCAATCAGCGAACGAGAAGGCTGAATCCAGGTGTAGCGGACCCCGGATTGAGGCTCAGCGCGAAGCCGCGGAAGCGGCAATGAGGGAGTCTTGGCGGCTGACAGGAAGGGCATGAGGCGGTGATGGCCAAATGGTTCCGGCCGCTCTTGTGGCGCTGCTCGAGGAGTCGTGGGTCGACGAGGGCTGAGGGGTCAAAGGCTCAGCAGTCGCTCCTGCCGCTGATTCACTACCGTTTCAGACGATGCCCGCTGCGGAGTTCAGGCCGCTGGTTTGGACTAGTGGCCCGGCGCTGCTCTGGGTTCTGGGCGCCGCTCTCCTGTATTGCCTGGGCGGACGTGGCAGAAAGCGGGTCGTGCAGTCGGCCGATCACTGGCGCACGGCCGCCTTCATCGGCGGTCTGGCGGCGATCATGCTCGCGGTCGACTCACCGATCGACCAACTATCCGACGAACTGTTCTGGGTTCACATGGTGCAGCACATCCTGCTGATCTCCGTGGCGCCGCCGCTCCTAGCGCTGGCTCGACCTTGGAACCGGATGTGGCGAGGGATTCCACTGGAATATCGAAGAGCCGCGACCCGCGAGTTCACCCGCAATCCGAGAATGGCCCCGCTTCGTCGCTTCGCTTTGTTCGCGGGCGGGGCAGTCGCGTCCTGGCTGATCTTCAACGTGAACTTCATCGCCTGGCACCTCCCTGTTCTATATGACGCGGCACTGCGATCCGAACCGATTCACGCCTTCGAGCACTTCGCCTTCTTCACTACGGCCCTCATCCTTTGGACGCGGGTGATCTATTCACCGCCGTGGCGATCGCCGCTGGGCGAGCTAGGGAAACTCGTCTACCTCTTCGGCACCCTGCTCGTCGGTTGGGTGCTCGCCATAGTCCTCGCGCTGGCCCCCTCGCCCTTGTACTCGTTCTATGTCGGGGAGACGAGCAGACCGGGCCACATCTCGGCGCTCACCGACCAGCAGCTTGCCGCAGGGGTGATGTGGGTTCCGGGATCAATCGCCTACACGATCGCGATCATCGTGATTGCCTATCGATGGCTAGAGCCTCGTCAGGCGCGGGGGAATTCCATTGTCAGATCCGCCGGGACCGGATGACGCGACCCCTCTCGCTCACGGTTTGGGTGTGGTTCGGCGAGGAGCCATGAGGTGATTAGATCCAAGCCAGCAGCATCATCATCAAGCGGCTCCCGCCCCACGCAGCACGAACGGCCCGCTCCGACGCGCCTGAGATGGAACGAGCGAGCGGCTTTAGCCGATCGGCCCGAGCTACGGAAGCGCACGAGTTGGATCCGCCGGGCGCGAAGAGCAGGGAGACGGACTTCGGCGCGGCGAAGCGCACGTCATAGCCGAGGATCGGCTCCACCCGGCGCTCACGGCCTGAGGCGTCGGTGAAGACGCGCGGCTCGGGCCGGCGTACCAGGGCTTCACCGCTCGCTGGATGCCTGCCCGCGAGCACGTAGGCGTAGGCGTCGCGGTCGACCTCGCCGGCTAGACCCAGCTCGGCGGCCAGGGTGCCGATCCACTCCCGCGGCGCCTCGCCGGGCTTGGTGTAGTAGTCCTCGCCGCCTTCGGCCACCGCCTCGATCCAGTAGTTGGCGTTCCGCCGTCTGATCTTCGTCACTCCCACCATCGCCTCAGTTGTCCGCCGTGGGGGAGCGTTGCATCGGGCGAACTGCCGAGTTCCCAGTGTGTCGGGCTTCGGGGATTGGGTTTCTCGGGAGGGCCATATCGCTCCGGTGGGTGTCTGTCTGATTGACCCCCTGGCAAGCGCCTGAATCAGGGGTGGATCTTCTCGCCGCGCTCGAGCATGGCGACGAACTTGCGCAGCCGCCGCTCGCGCGTCTCCGGCTTCTTCGCGTCGCCGAGGCGGTAGACGATCGCGTAGCGGTTGGCGCTGTCGAGCTCGGCGAAGAACTCGGCCGCGGCGGGATTGGCGTCGAGCTCGCGCCGCAGGTCGCCAGGCACCTCCGCCGCGCGCTGGCCCTCATAGGCGGCCTCCCAGCGACCATCGGCTTTGGCCGCTTCGACCTCGGCCAGCCCCACCGGTCGCATCGCGCCGGCTGCGAGTAGTGCTTCCGCCTTCTCGCGGTTGATCTTCGACCAGCGGCCGCCGGGACGGCGCGGGGTGAACCGCTGCAGGAAGTGGCACTCGTCGAGGCCACGCTTCTGGCTGTCGATCCAGCCGAAGCAGAGCGCCAGCTCCAGTGCCTCGGCATAGGTGACGCTCGGCGGCTCGGTCCCCTTCTTGGCGATCTTCAGCCAGAGCCCCCGGGACTCGGCGTGGCTCTCCTCCAGCCAGGCCTCGAGCTCGGCCGGCGTGGTGAAGAGCAAGATCGGCAGCTCGTTAGGCATCGGCGGCATTCTCGTTTAGGGGCATTCTGAAAGCGATTCAGGTGTCATCCAGGTCTGGCTCGACGGATTCACGTTCCGGGCAGGGTCGTAAGCCTGGATCGAGGAAGAACGCAAACCGCCACTGCCCTTCGAGGTTGGGGGCGTCACTGGCTCCCAAAGCTGAACCAACAGGGCGCGTTGCGGTCGTCCGAGCGGCATTGGATCCGCCAGTTACGGGTGGCGGCCATCGGGTTGCCGCTTTCCATATCGTTGTGCGGTTAGGTCGGCGGCTCGCGCGAGGGCGGCCTGGTGGACAAGGTGGTCGCGCTCCGCGACGTTCGTGGCCCGGCGGGCGGCCTCGGCGTACGCTGTGGCGGCGGCGGCGAGGTTGCCGTCGAGCTCGTGAAGGTGCCCGCGCACGGCGTGCCACCGGTGTCGCTGGCCGATCACCTCGCGCAGCCTGTCGGTCTCCCATAGTCCAGCAGCGGCACCGCGAACATGGCCGACCGCGACCGCACGGCCCAGCACCGCGGCGGGGTCCTGGCGCACGGGGTCCTTGCTCAGCCCGAGGAGGTCGTCATACCAGGCGAGGATCTGCGGCCAGTCGGTCTCCTCGGCGCTCGCCGCGTCGTCGTGCAGGGCGGCGATCGCGGCCTCGACCTGGTAGCGGCCCAGGTGCCGTCTCTCCGTCTGCGTGACGAGTGCCGACTGAAGGACGCGTACGCCCTCGGCGATCTCGCGGGTGTCCCACAGGCTGCGGTCCTGCCGGTCAAGCGTGACGATCCGGCCCTCGAGGTCGTATCGCGCCAGGAGCCGGGCGTGGTTGAGGAGCATCAGTGCGAGCAGCCCGCGCGCCTCGGGCTCCACTGTGGCGAGGGTGAGCTGGTGGGCAAGCCGAATCCCCTCGCCGGCGAGGTCAACCCGGGCTGGCGGGCCATTTTGCCCAGCCGTGTAGATGAGGTAAAGCACGTGCATCACGACAGCGAGGTCGCCGGGCTGGTCCAATCGGCGACCGCGCAGGGTGCGCTTGGCGCGGCTGATCCGCTGCGCCATCGTCGTCTTAGCCCGAATCCACCGATTCACCCTGACGGATAGGGAATCTCCCGTTGGAGACGGTGGTGAAGGAGAACCACCGTCCGTAAACGGCTCCATGCAGTCCGCTGGCCGCCTGGCGATCCCGAGGAGC
>JBAVAR010000119.1:0-2660 GCA_049585815.1 Solirubrobacterales bacterium | reverse complement strand
GCCCGCGAGCTTGAGGCGGTCCTCGGCGGCGGCGATCGGCCGCCGCTTCTGCGCTCCTCGCTGTTGTTCTCCGTCGCCGGACGGGACTCCGACCAACTGGAGGAGCGAGTGGCGCGTCTGCGCGAGTCATATGGACGGGTGCAGCTTCACCGACCGAGCGGCGAGCAGCATCGCCTCTTCCTCGCCTCGCTGCCGGCCGCCACCTTTCCGCTCTCCGACTACACCGAGCACCTTTTGCCCGACCAGGTCGGGGCGATGGTGCCCCACGCGATCAGCCACGCCGGCTCACGCATCGGCCCCTATATCGGCCACACCCTGACCGGCTCGCGGGCGCCGGTGCAGTTCGACCTCGCCGAGGCCTGCCAGCAGAGCCGCCCGCCGACCTGCCTGCTGGCCGGCAGCCTCGGCTCGGGCAAGACGATCGCCCTGGAGCTGTTGGCCTGGCAGGCCTTCCTGCAGGGCTCGGGGCCGATCGTCGATATCGACCCCAAGGGCGATCACCGCCTCGAGGCGCTTCCCGGGGTGGCTGAAGCGATCGAGACGATTGAGCTCTCCGGCGAGGATCGCTACCGCGGCCTGCTCGATCCGATGCGGATCGGTGCGGAGGAGACCCGCGAGGACCTCGCCTACAACTTCTTGGTCTCAATCCTGCCGGCGCCGGTCAAGCCCGAGTGGCAGACACAGCTGCGCCTAGCGATCTCAGAGGCCGCGGCCGCTGGCGCGCAAAGCTGCGGGGAGGTGCTGGAGCGGATGAGCGCCGCGAGCAGCGCCGAGGCAAGCGAGGCAGCGCGAGCGATCGATGTGCACGGCCGCGGCGGGCTGGCCAAGCTCGGCCTCGGTCGCGGGGGCGAGGAGATCGCTGCGGTCGGCGATGCCACGGTGGTCTCCCTGAGGATCAAGAACCTCACGTTGCCGCTGGCCGGCACCGCGCGCTCGGAGCTGTTGGAGGAGGAGCGAACCAGCCTCGCAGTTCTGCGTCTGCTCGCGGCCTACGCGCTGCGGCTCTGTGCCACCGACACCGCGCGCCACTCGGTGCTGGCGATGGATGAGGCCTGGGCGCTGATGTCCGACAGCCAGGGGAGGGCGCTCTTGGAACGGATCGCCCGCCTCGGGCGCAGCCAGAACATCACCCCGATCCTGGCGACCCAGATGCTTGGCGATGCGGAGGAGTTGGAGCCGCTGGTCGGGGCGCTATTTGCCTTCGGTGTTGAGACCGAGGCCGAGGCGCACAGGGCGCTGACCTTGCTGCGCCTCGACGCAGATGATCAGGCTCAGATCCAGCGCCTGATCGGCTACCGGGCGGGGCGCTGTTACCTGCGTGACTTCGCCGGCCAGGTGGCGCCGCTTCAGATTGATCCGCCGCCTTGGCTGCTCGGTGAGCTCGACACCACGCCGCGGCGCGAGGCCGCCGCCCCTGCCCGTGCCGCGTCGAAGCAGCAACCCCTTGAGGACATCGACGGTGCCCCGCGGTGAAGGCCACCGCCCTGCGCTTCTCCTTGCGCTGGCGCTGCTTGGCGTCGCGGCGCTCTGTGCTCTGGCGCCAACCTCCGCCCGCGCCGTACTGCGGAGCGGAGGCTCAACAGCTCCCGGCAAGGCCAGAAATCAGCACAGGGGTGCGGGCAACAAGAAAGCGGCGGGCGAAGAAGGTGGCCCTTCGACCCAGCTGACCTCGCCCAACCAGGTCGGTACCGGCACTCTCGCCACCGAACTCGGCGCCACCGGCCAGGTCGACCCCCTCTCGGGCCTCGGCATCCGCAACCCGGCCTGCGATCAGTTGGCCCAGATCCGCTCGCGGGCGACACGCCTCGGTTGCGAAGCGAGCGGCACCCCCGAAGGCACCTACCCGGCCTCCAACTACGGCTTCGACATCCACATCTCGACCGGCGTCACCCACCCGATCGGCGACATCACCTACGGCTTTGACACCGTCCTCAATGGGATCTGGCTCGGACTGCTGTTCGTCCTGAGGCTGATCCTCTCGCTGCTCGGCATTGCCTTCGGTCTCAACCCGTTCGGCAGCGGTCAGACGATGAGCCAGATATCCGCTGCTCTCGGGCGGCTGTATGAACGGATCAGCGACCCCTGGCTCTCCACCCTGATCGTCTGCGGCGGGATCTGGTTCGCCTACAAAGGGTTGCTCAAGCGCGAGGTCGCCGCCGGGGTGGGGGGGACCCTGGCGGCGATCGCGATGTTGATCATCGGCCTCTGGGTCGTCCACCAGCCGCGCGAATCGGTAGGGGAGCTGGCGAGCCTTTCGGATCAGGTCGCGATGGGGACGATCAGCGCCCCGCAGTCGGGCTCGGTGGCGCGACCCGTGGGCAGCTACGCGGAAGCGATGTCCGGAATCTGGACGCGCTTGGTGGAGGTTCCCTTTGCCGGCCTGGATTTCTCCGACGTCAAGTGGGCACTCGGCCCGCCGCCCGCCGAAGCGGTGCAGAAGTCCAATGAACGCTTTTGCGATGACTTCGGCGCCCTGGCCCTGCTCGCGGTTCTCTCCCACCTCGGCAGCGATCAGGCAAAGGAAGCCTGCGCTGGCTTTGCCGCCAAGCGCTATGGGCGCCCCAAGCGGGTGATCGACCTCTACCTGCGCTCCTCGCCGGGTTCCTCGGCGCGCGAAGCCCTGTGGAGCTACTTCAACGCCAGCTCCGCCTACAAGGCCA
>JBAVAR010000118.1:0-14122 GCA_049585815.1 Solirubrobacterales bacterium | reverse complement strand
GGGCCGCCCGCGGGCGGCCCTCACCGTGGTACGCCAGGCATGGGCAGCAGCCCGGAGACCGGGCCTGGTCGGAGGTGCTTGCGCGGCACTTCGAGGGGGCAAAAGTCGCCGTCAGAGCTCACGGCGGGGAGATGATCAAGACGACCGGCGATGGTGTGCTCGCGCTCTTCACCGGGCCGGGGCAGGGGGTTCGCTGCGCGGCGCAGCTGATCGCTGACGCCGATGGGCTCGTGCTCGGTGTCCGCACCGGCTTGCATACCGGCGAAGTCGAGCGCAGCTCCGACGATGTGGCGGGTCTTGCGGTCCAGCTCGCGGCCCGGATCATGGGGCGCGCCCAGGCGGGAGAGATCCTAGTCTTCGGCACCGTCCGCGACCTTGTGATCGGCAGTGAGCTGTCCTTCTTTGCGCGTGGCGAGCACGAGCTCAAGGGGATTCCCGGCCGCCTGGCAATCTACGCGGCGCTCTGAGGCAATGACATCTGGAGCTACGGTGGTGCCCGATGAAGAGGACGCCTCACCGATCCGAGGGCCGAGCAGGGGGGAAGGGAGGCTCCGAACGGTCGAGGGTATAGATCCTGGTGACCGATCGAATTCATCTGCCTCGGCGATGCTGAGCTGCTCAAGAGCGTTTAGCGGAGGCGGGTGAGGGTAGAGAGGCGCTATGCAACTATCGCTATTTCTCATCGTGATCGGGATCGTTTTGGCCATCCTTGTGAACTACGGGTTGGGGATCGTCTGCATTGTGATCGGGCTGGTGTTGTTGCTCTGGCCAATGGTCAGCTCAAGGCGGGCGGGGCGCATACGCCCTTAATCAGGCAAGCCAGATAGGGCAAGCGGGGATTCGCCGATTTGCCGCAATTGGGCCGAGGCAGGCGGGCGTCAATCAGGCCTGGCGAGCTTCGGCCCCCAGCCTCCTCGGGTAGCATCAGCTGATGACAGGTTCAGCGATTGGGTCGGCTGGTTTTGACCGAACGGGGGGGCGTGGATGAGCCCTTTGCCATTCGAGGTGCAAAGCGAGGTCGAGCAAGAGGTGCGGGTTATCACGGTGAGCGGGGAGCTCGACCTCGACACCGCCCCGCGGCTCGCCGAGGCGCTTGAAGTCGATGCCAGCGCGCTTCTCATCGACCTGTCGGAGTGCGAATTCATCGACTCGACCGGGATCGCCCTGATCGTTCGCGCCGCGCAACGGCTGAACAACGATGAGAGCACGGCTCATGGCGGGGGCTTCGCCCTGTGCTGCGTCAACGACCAGGTGCGGCGACTCTTCGACGTCACTGGCTTGGGTGACTCGATTCCCCTGCATGACTCACGCCAGGACGCGATCGCCGGGCTGCGCAGCTGACCGGTTTCCGCGACTCGCGGGAGCCGGCCTATTTCCGCCAATCTCGGGGTTCGCGCGAGGCCTCGCAGCGGTTCGGGCGCCAAGCCTCAAAATGCCAAGGTGTTTTCGCGCCCGAACACCGGGTAATGGAAACCATCCTGCGCGAGATACTGCCTACCTCGCGAATCCCCTATGCCTCATCCGGGCGGCGATGAGGGGAGCCAATGAGTGACGATCACACAGGCCTATCGATAACCATTCCCGCCCGATCGGAGAATGTGGCCGTCGTGCGCCACGCCGTTGCCGGTCTGGCCGAAGAGCTCGGCATGGAGGAACCGCGAATCGGCGATCTGAAGACGATCGTCACCGAGGCTTGCATGAACGTGGTCGTCCATGCTTACGAGGACCTCCCAGGGCCACTGGAGGTCCAGGCTTTTTCTGAGGGACAGGAGTTGAGTGTCGTGGTCCGCGATTTCGGAGGGGGGATCCGACCTCACCCCGACTCCGAGCGACCCAGCCTGCGGATCGGGTTGACGTTGATCGCGGCTCTCTCGAGCAGCTTTGAGATCTCGGGTGGGCTGGAGCAGGGGACGAAGATCACGATGCGCCTGCCGCTCGGCGCAGATGGAGGGGGGAAGCCTCCCGTCGATGGCGGCGGCGCCGTTTCCGCGGCCGCCGACTTGAGAATTGGCGATCGGGAGTTGATCGCCCCCGTCCTTGCGCGAACCGTAGGGGCACTCGCCGCTCGCCACCGGATCGCCGTGGAGCGGCTCAGCGACGCCTACCTGGTCACGGACGCCCTCGCGGCAGAGGCACCCGACGCGTTTCCCGACGGACAGAGCTGTTTCAGCCTCAGCGACGACGATAGGGGGATCGATCTGCGGGTTGGGCCGGTTCCCCCGGGAAAAGGGAAGGCGCTCCGCGAGGGGCTCGCTCTGCCTGTGATCGGCGGCTCGCTGGAGTCGCTGGTGGACGAAATTCGGGTCGAGGAGGACGAGGGGGGCGAGTACCTGCGGCTGCGCTTTGCCGCCCTCGAGGGGTAACCGCGATTTAGTCCTCTGCTTCGGACTCCTCCGCCTTTTCGACCTGCTCACGGATGCGATGCAGGGCACGGCGCAGGATTCGCGATACGTGCATCTGGGAGTGACCGATCCGCTCGGCTATCTGGGACTGGGTCATGTCCTCGACGAAACGCAGCCGCAGCACGAGGAGCTCCCGCTCCTCGAGCTCGGGAATCGCCGCCGCGAGCACCGCCCTGCCCTCCACCAGCTCGAATCCCCGATCCACTTCACCGATGGTCTCAGAGGCTGGGGCCTCATCTTCGCCGGCCCCTTGCGGGCGATCCAGCGAGAGGGTACGGCGGTTGTGACCGGCTTCCATCGCCTCCAGGACGTCGGTCTGCTCGATCTCAAGACGCTCGGCGATCTCGCCGACAGATGGCGAGCGCTGTAGTTCCTCGGTCAGCTCGCCGATCGCGGTCTCGACTTCTCCCATCCGATCGTGCAGGCCGCGTGGAACGCGGACCGTCCAGACCCGGTCGCGAAAGTGTCGCTTCAGCTCGCCGAGGATCGTGGGGGAGGCGAAGGCTGTGAACGGGGTGCCGCGGGCGGGCTCAAAGCGATCGATCGCTTTGACCAGAGCGAGGTTCGCTACCTGTTGCAGATCGTCGAAGGACTCGTTCACCCCCCGGTAGCGTTGGGTCAGGCTATTGGCGAACGGCAGATAGCGACGGACCAGCTCCTCGCGCACCGCCGGCTCATGATGCTCGACAAAACGCGACCACAGACGATCCTCAGTGGCCAGTTTCTCGGCTGGTCCCGGCATCCCCGATCCGGGCATTTCACCTTGCGCTTGGTCTTGGCGCTTTGCGGCCATGCCACCCCCATCCGCGACCCTATCGTCGCTCGCCCAATCTCATCGCTCTGGCCCTGCCGGGGTCCGCTACCCAGGCTAACAAGATAGAAACGTGAGCCGCGCCGGATCGGTTAGCAGCGGGCCTAACTAAGCTGAGCTGATGAATCGGTTCGGGGGGATCGGGAGACGGATTGGCCGTGGGAGGGCGCGGCCCAAGGAGGGCGCAGAGCAGGGGATCGATGCCGTTGAGCGGGTTCACCTCCACCTCGCCGAGGTCGTGCAGGGAACCCAGGACGCCGTTCTCAGCAAGGACCTGCAAGGCATGGTGACCTCGTGGAACCCTGCCGCCGAACGCCTCTATGGCTATGACCATGAGGAGGCGGTGGGCACCCACATCTCCTTCCTGATTCCCAGGGACCGCAAAAACGAGGAGCGGGAGATCCTCGATCGCATCGGTCGCGGCGAGCGCATCGATACCTTTGAGACCGAGCGGATCCGCAAGGACGGGGCGCGGATCGATGTTTCCCTCACCGTCTCCCCGATCGAATATCCCGGTCTTGGAATCGTCGGCGCTTCGGTGATAGCCCGTGACATCACCGCTGAAAAGCGTCGTCGCCGGGCGCAGGAGTTCCTCCTTGTCGCCAGCAGGGACCTCGACTCCTCACTTGATCCGTCCGAGACCGCGCGGACGATTGTCGACACGGCCGTTCCCGACCTCGCGGAGCTCTGCGTGATCGATTTCATGCGCAAGGACGGGTGGCTCGGCGACAGCGTGGTGGCCGGAGCGGACCCGCAGGCCGCGCGCAGGTTGGAGCAGATCCGCAGGCGCTCACCGCTTGACCCCGACGGTGAGCATCCGGTTGCACAGGTGCTACGCGAGGGGCGCCCGATGGTCTGGCGGGACCTGAAGGCACCCGACGTTGTCGACCAGGTAGCCCAAAGTGATGAGCACCGCCACCTGATGGACGATGCCGGCTACAACTCGGCGGCGGTTGTCGCCCTCATGGCGCGCGGTCACACGCTCGGTGCCCTCTCTTTTCTGCATGCCCGCCAGGATCTGAGGTATGACTCCGCCGACCTCGATTTCCTCACCGAGCTGGCCGACCGGGCGGCGATGGCGCTCGACAACGCGAGGCTTTACCGCGAGCGGGACCTGATCGCTGAGAATCTGCAGCGCGGTCTGCGCCCGCCACGGCCACCGGCGGTGTCGGGGCTCGAGATTTCGGTTGTGTTTGAGGCCGCGGGGGAGGGGATCGAGATCGGCGGGGACCTCTATGACGTGCTGCCCACCGAGGACGGCTGCTGGATCCTGATCGGCGACGTCGCGGGCAAGGGAAGCGCGGCCGCCGGGGTCTCGGTCGCCGTGCGCCACTCGGTGCGCGGGCTCACCCGGGAGGTTGAGGAACCCGTGGAGGTGCTGCGCAGGGTGAACGAGCTGCTGCTCGAGGGGAGCAGCCTGAACGATTTCGCGACCGCAATGCTGATGCGAATGCGCCCGGCCGAGGGGGGCTGGGCCCTGACCCTCGCCTGCGCCGGCCATCCACCCGCCATCCATGCCTCACGAGATGGACCGGTGCCGCTCGGCGGTGGTTCGGTGCTTGGAGCCTGGCCCGATGCTTCCCTCCAGTGCCACCAGGCGCTGATCGGCGCCGGCGAGACCCTGGTCTTATGCACCGATGGTTGGCACGAGGCCGGCCCCCTCGAGAGTCATCGCTCCCCGGAGGCCCTGGGCGAGCTGGCGCATGCTCTGTCCGGGGTCGGTCTGGCAGAGCTCACCGAGCGCCTGCGGGCAGATGCTCTTGCCCGCAGCGGGGGCAGTCTCCGTGATGACATCGTGATCCTCGCCGTCAGACCGGCGCCCGCCTGAGCTTGCGAAGGTTCGGCCAGGAGGTTCAATCCGAGCGCAGGCGGGTAGTGAGGGGCGACAGCTAACAACCGACGCCAACGGGAGCCTCAATGTCCGATCAACTGCAGGGCAAGCGAATCGCTTTCCTCGTCGCGAACGAGGGAGTCGAGCAGGTCGAGCTGACCGAGCCGCTGCTGGCGCTCGGCAGAGCCGGTGCCCAGGTCGATCTGCTCGCCCCAGAGGACCGCAGAATCGAAGCCTTCAACCAGCTCGAGCGGGGCGACAGCTTTTCTCCCACCGCGACGGTGGCCAAAGCCGATGCGGGTGATTACGACGGTCTGGTCATCCCCGGCGGCGTCGCCAACTCTGACCGGCTGCGGACCGAGGAGGATGCGGTTGAGTTCACCCACGCCTACTTCGAAACGGGCAATCCGATCGGGGTGATCTGCCACGGGCCCTGGATCCTGATCGAGGCGGGAGTGGTGAGTGGACGCACGCTGACCTCCTGGCCGAGTTTGCAGACCGACCTGCGAAACGCGGGTGCCAGGTGGGTGGACGAGGAGGTCCGGGTCGACCGCCGATTGATCTCGAGCCGCAAACCAGCTGACCTAGAGGCCTTCAGCGCGATGATCGTCAAGGAGTTTGCCGCCGCCGGGGCCAGCACGGGCGGGCGTAAAAATCTTCAGGAGGTGAGGTGAAAGATGCCCAGGTATGTCTATGACGCAAAGCAGGTCAGGATCCTTCAGCGCGAGGGTCAGGTCGTTGCCGCCGAGGAGGTCGATTGGAGCGAGAGCACCGGCCCGCTTGCCGAAGAACCGGTCGAAGGGTTCGCGATTGTGCCTCGGGACAGGGTGGCTATCGCCAAGAATCCCCCCTTCCGCTCCGAGCGCGACGCCGAGGTTGAGCTGAGGGAGATCCGCGAATGGCCCGAGCCAAGCGAGCAGGATGCTGCCGACGAAATACCTTGGCCCCAGCCCGCCTGAGCGAAGTTTTCCTCTGCTCGGGTCTCCATCGGAGGCCGGATATCGAGCGGGGACTGCCCCCTGGGGCCTCGGGATCTCCGCTAAACGGAGGACTGGGCCGCCCGCGGCAGCCGAGGAGGTTGCGCTCTGATCAATCCCAGCCGCTCCAGTCAGGCTCACTTTTTCGCTTGAATTTCCTGCTGATGCCAAGGCCCGAGCCGCTACCGCGGCCACCGGCCCAGGAGGTCGGTCACCAGGGTACGTTCGCGATCTCCGCTCAGTTGGTTCTCCGCTCAGTTGGTTCTCCGCTCAGCTCCCAGCCACCCCGACGCTGCCTGCGCCCAGATGTCCCGCTCAGGCGTGCACCAGCGCGTGATCGCGGACCAAAGTTGCCGAGTGCTCTGGCCGCTCCCACCAGAACATGTGACCAACCCCCTCAAGCAGCTCCAGTCGCGCCGGAATCCGCGAAGCCACCAAGCGCCCATTAACGACGTTCAACACGCGATCCTCGGTGCCGTGCAGGACCAGGGTTGGAGGTTTGAGGTCGGCCAGGCGCGTGCTGGTGTCGTGGTGGGTGATGGCCTGCATCTGGAAACCGATCGTCTCGCGTCGGGAGGGGAGCGCTTCCGCCATCTCGGCGAAGGGGCCAAAGCGGTTCTCGTCCTGGCGAAAGGTCGGGGAGAGGTTCAGCTCCCACATCGCCCTGATCACCTGACCCCGGTCGCCGGAAGCCATTGCCTTGACCAGGCCTCCGAGGTCGGCCGGGTCCATCAGCCGCGATCCCGGGCCGCCGCAGTAGGTCGCACCCAATGTGAGCGAGCTGACTCGGTCGGGATTTCCGAGCGCCAGCTCCTGCGCGACCATCCCACCCATCGAGATCCCCACTACGTTCGCGCGCTCGATCTCGAGCGCGTCGAGAAGGCCGAGTGCATCGCCGGCGAGATCGGTGATCGTGAACTGCTCCCCAGCCGGCCCCGAGCGTCCCATTCCCCGGTTGTCGAAGGCGATGCAAGCAAAACTTTGCTCCAGCAGTGAAGAGAAGGGATGACCCCAGGCGAGATGGGTGGCGCTCATCCCCTGGATCATCAGCAGCGGTTCTCCCCTGCCCCTGCGCACATAGTTGAGGCTGCGGCCGGACACCTCGACGCTGGTCACTCCGTGATCGTAGGGGTTCGCGCAGTTGCCAGGATCGCCGGCCGCCCGTGCGGATGAATAACCTGATTGAGCGTTCATGGCCACAGCTACCCCCCCTGAGCATCTCGACCTCCTGATCGTCGGTGCCGGTCTTTCGGGGATCGGTGCCGCCTTTCACCTGCAGGAGCGCTGCCCCGCAAAGAGTTACGCGATCCTCGAGGCGCGGGAGGACCTTGGCGGCACCTGGGACCTGTTCCGCTATCCCGGCATTCGCTCGGATTCAGACATGCACACCCTTGGCTACCGGTTCAAGCCGTGGACTGAGCCCAAGTCGATTGCAGACGGCGCCTCAATCCTTCACTACCTTCGCCAGACCGCCCGTGAGGCCGGTATCGACCGCAATATCCGCTTTAACCACCGGGTGGTATCTGCCCAATGGTCGACGTCGGAGTGCCGCTGGACGGTGGAGGCCGAGCGCCCTGACACGGGGGAAGCGCTCACTCTCAGCGCTGGCTTTCTCTTCGTCTGCAGCGGCTACTACCGCTACGACGAGGGCTACTCTCCCAACTTTCCCGGGATGGAGCAATTCTCGGGGCAGATGGTCCATCCCCAACAATGGCCCGAGGACCTCGAGTACGCCGACAAGCGCGTGCTGGTGATCGGCAGTGGCGCCACCGCGATGACGCTGGTACCCGCGCTGGCGCAGAAGGCGGCACAGGTGACGATGGTGCAACGCTCGCCGACCTACGTCGTCAGCATGCCGGCCGAAGATGCGATAGCCAACCGGTTGCGGCGAGCGCTCGGCGATCAGGCCTCATACGCGATCGTGCGCTGGAAGAACGTATTGCTGCAGATGGGGAGCTACCAGCTCAGCCGCCGTCGTCCGCAAATCATGAAGAGGCTCCTGCGGCGGGCCGTGCAGCGGGCGCTGCCGCCGGGATATGACGTCGACACCCATTTCAACCCGAGCTATGACCCATGGGATCAGCGCCTTTGCCTGGTGCCTGACGCCGATCTCTTCAAGGCGATCTCCTCGGGCCGTGCCGAGATCCTCACCGACCGGATCAAGACCTTCACCGAGACCGGCGTGAGCCTTGAGTCAGGAGCCGAGCTCGACGCCGATGTGATCGTCACCGCGACCGGACTGAACCTGCTTTTCCTGGGGGGCATAGCGCTCAGCGTTGACGGGGAGGCGGTGGATGCCGCCGCGGCGATGACCTACAAGGGAATGATGTTGAGCGGCGTTCCCAATTTTGCCTTCACCCTCGGCTACACCAACGCCTCGTGGACGTTGAAAGCCGACCTCACCTCCGAATACGTATGCCGGCTGCTTACCCACATGGACGAGCACGGCTACCTCGAGTGCGTGCCACGCAGCACCGATTCCTCGCTGAAAGAGGAACCGCTGATGCCGCTCAGCTCCGGCTATGTACTGCGTGCTGTTGACCAGCTCCCCAAACAGGGGTCAAAGCCGCCGTGGCGGCTGCGGATGAACTATGCGCTCGATGTCCCGGCGCTGAGGTTCGGCCGGATCGAGGACGGCACCATGCAATTCTCTCGCCCGCTGGGCGGGTCTCGGGAGCCGCGGCAAGACCTCGCTGTCTCTGCCTAGGCGCGCTCGTCGGCCCGGCTGGGGAAGCTGACCGGGAAGCGCTCTGGGTTGGTGAAGAAGCGGATGCTCTGCACGAGCCCATCGACCACCTCGATCGCGATGATGCTGAGGAAGCCCTCCGCGGCGCTGTCCATGCGCACGCCCGGGTCGCCGTTGACGAGCACCCGGGTGAACACGGGGTCGCTCGGGTAGCGGTCCTTGCGCTGGACGCCGACCATGAAGCGGGCGATCTTCTCGGCGCCGTAGATCGGTTTGCGCGCCGCGATCACTACTCCGCCCCCGTCCGAGTAAAGGACGGCGTCAGCCGCGAGCAGGTCACGGATCCGCTCGACATCGCCAGAGACCGAGGCTGCCAGGAAGGCATCGGCAAGGCGCTGGCGCTCCTCCTCGCTGACGGAGCGCCCGCGGCTGGGGTCTCCGGCATGTTCACGGGCGCGCTTGGCGATCTGGCGGATGTTGGCCGGCGTCCTCTCCACAACATCGGCGATCTCCGCGTACTCGAGGTCAAAGACGTCGCGCAGGACGAGGACCGCCCGCTCGATCGGGTTAAGGCGCTCCAGCGCGGTGAGCAGGGCGAGGTCGAGCTGCTCGGCCTCAATCGTCTTCGCCTCCGGCGTCTCGGGGTCGGTAAGCAGCGGCTCCGGCAGCCAGGGACCGACGTATACCTCGCGCCGAGCGCGAGCCGAGCGCAGGCGATCAAGCGCCAATCGGGTGGTGGCGGTGACCAGGAAGGCCTCGGGATTGCGGACGGCGTCGCGGTCGGCCAGATTCCAGCGCAGCCAAGCGTCCTGGACGACATCCTCGGCCTCGGTGAGCTCCCCCAGCATCCCGTAGGCGATGCCCAACAGGCGAGGGCGAGACGCGACGAACGCATCGCCGCCGCTCATGCCGTCGCGAACACCGGACTCCGCAGGGCGGCGGCGGCGGCTGCGGCTCCGCTGGAGATCGCCGCGTCAACCAGCCATCCATCCGGACCCAACCAGTCGCCGGCGACATACAGGCCCTGGCCGCGGTCCACTGCGGGGCGTGCGGCGAGCCCGCCATTCGTCGGGCTTGGGATCGCGGAGATGGCGACCATGCGGGGAAGGAAGCGCTGGAGCCTGACGCGCTCGCGCCAGCCGGGCTGCACTGTGTCTGCCATCGCCTCGAGCTGCTCACGCGGCGCGTGGGCATAGCTGGCGAGGCTGAGCAGGACGCCGTTTCGGTGATCGGGCGCTGAGTGCCTGGAGAGGTAGGTGGGCGAGTCGATGCCGAGCGCAAAGTGCCGGGCGGCGCGGGGGAGGCTGTCAAGGCCGAGGTCGAGAACGCTCAGCTCGGCGGCCGGGCCGGGTGCCGTCGGTGATCTGTCGCCGAGCAGCGCGGCGGCATCTTTTGGGCCGCCGGCGGCGATCACCAGGACCTCGGCCCGGAGGATCTGCTCGTCGAGGGTCACCGTCCACCCCTCGGCGCTTTGTTCAACCGCCCGCGCGCCGGCCCGCGGGCAAAGCGTGGCACCCGCGCGCTCGGCACGGGCGGCGAGGGCGTCGACCAGTGATTGCCAACCGCCGCGGAGGTAGCGAACTCCTGGCAAGAGGCCGATTCTGAGTTGTCCGGCGGCCACGTCGGCGCTGAGAGCGTCGTGGTCAGCGACAAAAGTCGTCACCCTCACCAGCGCCCCCGCGGTTGCCCGGGCTCGCTCAGAGCGCAGGCTCTGGCGCAGCCACTCGCTGACCGAGAGGCCGCCGAGGCCTTCCTGGCGGTTGCGCGCGACGGCGGTCAGCCAGCCCGCCAACTCCAGGGACCCGCCGGGTAGGCGCCTCGGCTTACCGCCTCGGACAAAGACCGAACGGACCGAGGTTGGGTTCCAGCGGGGGAGGTCGATCCCCATCGCCCGCAGCTCGCGCATCGCCGCTCCGCCGACGTAGAGGGCGTGAGGGCCCTGGTTTAGGTCAAATCCCTCACGGTGCTCGGTGGCGGCGCGTCCTCCGAGCCTGGCGCTGGCCTCGAGCAGGGTGGTGGAGAGGCCGCCTTCGGCCAGGCGGCCTGCGGCGACAAGCCCCGCGGGCCCTCCGCCGATGACGATTGCCGATTTGGGAGCGGTCAGGTTCACCTTAGAAGAGATCATGTTCACCAGACGCAACAGCAGCGCCAATTGTGACAAGGCCGGGGTACCCTGCAGCGGTGGCTGCGAGGAGCGCGGGAATCCTTCTTTATCGCCTCGGCGGGGTCTCACCGGAGTTGCTCCTCGTTCATCCGGGCGGGCCGCTCTGGGCGAGCAAGGATCTCGGCGTCTGGTCGATCCCCAAGGGAGAACCAGACGCGGGTGAGGAGCTGCTCGACTGTGCGCTGCGAGAGATGGAGGAGGAGCTCGGTGAGGCTCCGCATCTCCTACGCGAGAATCTGATCGAGCTGGGGACGGTTCGCCAAAAGAGCGGCAAGGTCGTTCACGGCTGGGCCGCGGAGGCCGATTTCGACCCCGCGGCGCTGCGCAGCAACAGCTTTGCGCTCGAGTGGCCACCGCGCTCGGGCACCCGCCGCGATTTCCCCGAGGTCGATCGGGCCGAGTGGCTTGACCCGCGGCTCGCGAGGTTGAAGATCAACCCCGCCCAGCTGGCCTTCATCGACCGCCTGCTCGATTTGCTCGATCGCCAGGGCTAGGCATCTGCGAGGGCCGCCGATCGGTGGGATACTCGCCGCCGGATGGTGGATCCCGGCATGAACGGCGATCTGAACGGCCAGCAGCCGCTGCCGGCACGCCTGCTCGGCGTCGGCGTGCGCGGCGCGCGGACGGTGACCCGTGCGGCGGGCATCGACCGCGCCGTTGAAGCGGCCGCCGAGGATGCGATCGTCGCCGCGGTCGAGAGCGAGGCGGTCGAGCGGGCGTTGGCCCGGGTGCTCGAAGGCCCTGTGGTCGAGGAGGCCGTGCAGGGGGCGCTTGAGAGTGATGCCGTCAAGCGGGCTCTGATCGAGGCCCTCGATAGCGAGCTGGTCGATGAGGTCTGGCGGCGGCTTCTGGCCAGCGAGGAGGCCCAGCAGTTGGTCGAGCGGATCGCCGAGGCGCCGGAGCTGCGGGCGGCGATCAGCGCCCAGGGTGTCGGGTTGATCGGCGATATCGGCCGCACCTTGGGCAGGGCGGCACGGCGTCTGGACGACACCCTGGAGCGAGTGGTGCGGCGGATCTTCTTCCGCAAGCCTCGCGCGGAGCCGACCGATCACGCCGGCGCCCTCAGCCGGGCGCTGGCCTTTGCCATCGACGCCGCCTTCGTCAACCTCAGCTTCTCCGCGCTGGCGGCCCTTGCCGCCCTGATCGATTCGGCGATCTCCGGCAACGGGCGCGGGGTCTCCGGCCTGGCGGTTGCAGTCGGGACGGTTGCCTGGCTCACCCTTGGGGCGCTCTATCTGGTGGCATTCTGGTGCCTGGCGGGGCAGACGCCAGGCATGCGCTTCGTCCGGATCAGGCTCGATGTCGACGGCAGGGGACTCCCGTTCGGTCGGGCCCTGAGCCGTCTGATCGGACTGGGGCTGTGCTTCGCGAGCTTCGGGATCGGCTTCCTTGGGATCCTCTTTAACCAGCGCCGCCGCGGCTGGGATGACCAGCTCTCTGACACCGATGTCCTCTACGAGGAGAACCGCCCCGATCCGGCACCCTGGTCGAGTTTGGCAGAGCCGGTGGAATCGCCTGAGCTGCCGCCGACGGTGCCCGCGGCCTGAGCTCCGCCAGCGGAGCGGCTCGCCATCCAGCGCTGGATCAGGAGGGTGAGACTGCCCGAAACGAGCAGCAGGGTGACGTTGACGATGAGCACGGCGAGGGCTCCGAGCCCGGTCCCGGCACCGCCGGCTCCGATCGCCACCCCGAGGTAGGCCGAGGCGGGGATCGTTGTCACTGAGATCGCCACGCCGACCGCGGCGCTGGCCCGGGTCTCGAAGGAGAGCATCGCCGCGATCCCCGCCGCGAGAGCGATCAGCACCGTCGAATAATTGGTCTTTGCCAGACCCTTGAGGCTGCTGTCGGCGACCGTGAAGTGGGCGGGCAGCAGGCCGCTGATCTTGAGCAGTGCCGAGAGCACAGCGGCAGTGATCACCACCAGGATGAGGCCCAGCGTCAGGGTTAGGAAGGCCCTGCGGGCAAGGTGGTAGCGGCCGGCCACGACGCCGACGCAGGTGGCGCAGATCGGCAGCAGATCAGGGCTGACCGCCATTGCCCCGACGATCAGGATCGAGCTGCTTGAGATCACGCCGATCGCGGCGATCACCGCCGCCACGTTGATCATCGCCAGATAGCGGGCGAGGGGGCGGGAGTTGGCCCGTGCCTGTCCCATCACCTCAACCCAGGCAAAGCCGCCGAGGTTGCCCGCGCCCGGGTGGCGCCGCAGAGGAGCGACCACATCCACCCGTTCGAGCAGGTAATCATCGACGGCAATGCCCATCGCCGCGATCTCCTCGATCAAACGGTCGGCGGCGGCGGGCTCGACATCGGCGACGAAGACGATCCCCTCACCCTCGTCCTCGTCGGGTTGGCGGACAATGCGGCGCACGCCCTCAATTCCCCGCAGCGCCTCGGCAAAGCTGGTCGCCCGGTGGGACTCGACGGAGGAGCGCAGCCTCAGCATGCGCCCATTCTCTCCTCCTCGGTCAAGTGGGAGGAACCCCGCAATGACGAAGGCCCCGTTGGCAGGGCCTTCGTCATAGCAAAATGATGGTGTGGGGCCCTAGACTTCGGCGCCCCGGGGACCCTCCGCCAGCTTGTAGACGATGATGATGCTGAGGGCGAAGATGGCCAGTGACCAGAACGGATAGGCCGGGATCGAGAGCAGCGCGCCGATCGCATTCAGCGATGCGATGAAGATGCCGAACCAGCGCCCGAATTCACCGCCCGAGAACAGCGAGAACGCCGCAACGAGCTCGAGCACCCCAATGATCAGGGTCACCCAACCCCAGGTGTGAAGGCTGCTGACGATGTAGGTGGCGTTTTCAGTGAAGAACTTCGAGTTACCGATCGCGGCTATGCCGTAGATGATGTCCAGCACCCCTGCAATCAACAGCAGGATGCCGGCGAAGACCCACCAGCCGCTGAGCGTGCTCTCCTCATTCATGCCTAACCCTTTCGTGCGCGTTGGAAGCGGGACGATACGTGCGGGATTTCGCTGCCAGATGCGTGTTTCCTGTGCAATGGACCTTGGGAGAGAAGCTTCTGCACGTGAATTCCCGCTTGGTGTCAAACGACACCATATGGCACCATCCCGCGCATGAAACCGGGATTGGCGACCCCACGCTTGGCGCTTGCCGCGCTGGTGGTGATCGGGCTGCTCGCACCGGCTCTCGCCGCGGCCGCTCCCCTTGCCAGGCACCGGGTCGCGGGCGTTGCCGACGCCGCTCGCTTCTGGGACGCTCGACAACTGAGCCGAGCCCTCTCCC
>JBAVAR010000117.1:0-11874 GCA_049585815.1 Solirubrobacterales bacterium | reverse complement strand
AAGCCAGCAACCAAGACCCCCAGCCCTTCGTATGGACCGCGACCGCCGAGCAGATCCTCGAGAAGGTCCGCCGTGGACGCGTCGCCCTCGATCAAATCACCAGCTAAAACTGAGACACGGCACTAGGTAGGGAAGTGATTTGCGCGGCGCACTGGTGACGGTGACGGTGGGTTCAGGGGGCATCCAAACCGGCCTCGTGGCTCGGTCCGATTCCAGGAGCTGGGCGAGGATCTCGGCCTGGGGGACCCTGTCCGTCGCCTTGTCGATGACGTAGTCGCCGATCGGATGACCGTCGACGGTTAGGTTGCAAAAGGCGTAGGCGTCATTCAGCTCGTTGGCGAGTACGTTGCTGGTCCAGAGCACCAGAAGGCTGCTGTCGTTGCCCGTGGCACGGATTTGCTTTGCGATCCAAACGCCCACCTTGGCAGTGTCCGGCCAGCCGTCGCCACTAGCGGCGGACGAGACACTCTTGCTGCGCACCGGGACGTGCAGGTCGATCAGGACCATGTTAGGTCTCCGCCCCGCCCGCTCGAGGCTTCCGAGCAGGCCCAACATCTCACCGGCGTTCTGGGCGAAGGTAACGCTGAGGCTCCTTGGCGCGAGCATCTCGGCGAGGTCGTGCTCGAGTTGCGACCACAGTTGTTGTCCTGCCTGAGAATCCTCGGCGACGACAATCCGGATCTCTTTCCCCGCCTCCACCCGGCGGGAGGATATGCACATCGAGATGCGTACAGCACAATCACCTCTCCGCCCTGAAGCAGGCGGCGCCGAGGTGTATTCGAACGACCCACATCCTCAGCCCGTTGAAGTCCTCTACTCGGCCAGGATCGACGATTGCGTCTGGTAGGGAAGCTGCCAGTGTCTCCGTCCATCCGTGTCCCGTGCTCGCTCCGCCGATATGGTTGGGGTGGACCTCGTTTGCGATCGCGACTACCACCCGGTCGTCGAGCAACTCGATCCGCGTCGAGAGCAGGCCGAGGCCGTGGGCGACCGCCTCGAAGACCGCCCGTTTGACCAGGCGCTCCAGTGCCCGACCACTTGCAGAGCCCGCGAGCTCCAGACGCCCGAGATCCTCAGGGCGGCAGTCGATCTGGGTCGCGTGCAGGTCCGCGCCCGGGTCCCAACCGGCCGGCGATACGCCGACACGCGCGATCGCCTGTGCGCAGACTCCCGACAGCGTGCGGGGCCGGTGGCGCGGATCATCATCGAGCGCCGAGTTCTTCAAGCGCTCCTCGGCGCTTGCCAGTCCGTCGAGGAGATCGTCGATCTCCTCTTGAGCCAGCTCGCTGCTGGGGTCCTTGCCCACGCGTCTCAGAACCACCCTGGTCTCGGTGATTGCGCTTTGCACGGTCGAGCGTGACTTCGCGGCACGGGTGACGACTAGCTTCCGTGCAGTCTTCTCCTCCCGCCAGCCGCGTAGCAGGGTGGCTAGGACCGCCGGCAGCATCAGTCCATAGCTGTCGGCAATCAAGGCGACGACGAGAGCGCCGATGGCAGCCTCGCCGAGCCGGTCGGAAAGTGGACTTTGGCCTGCGAAGATGACGACTGCGCCAAGATTGACCGCCGCCCAGATCGGGATCTTCCAGAGATGCCATTCGCGCTTCTCGAACCAGACGATGGGGCCCGCCGCGTAGGCGCAGCAGGCCCAGCAGGGAAAGGCGGCGAGCAGCATTAGGGCCAGCGCCTGCTCGCCGGCCAGCAGCGGCCAGCGGACCGGTCGCCCGATCACACGATCGGCGATACGCCGAGAGAGAATGGCGGCACCGAGCGCCTCTGCCACGACTAGCCAGTAGACAGCCTCGGCGAGTCCACTGGAGCCCGGCCCAAGCGGCACGTCGCCGATTAGCGATATGGACCCGGTTAGCGGCGCCGCGAGAACCACCGCGGCCCTCAGCCAGAGCATCCCAACCAACGAGAGGCGCTCGATCTGGGGGGTGTGCAGCAGGCGCACGAGGTCAACTGGGCGCAGCAGGTGTGAAAGCCGCTCGACCCAGGCCGATCCGAGCTGCTTGGGCAGGTTCGTACTCACCGAGAAGTGCCTCAATGGCTGGTCCGACCTCGTGGGTGCAGTGAGGGCAGCCCCCCCGACGAGGCCGCGTTGACCGCCGGACGGATCGCCGAAGTCACGTGTGCGCGGTTCAGTGCCGGTGCCCGCAGCCGCAGCCTCACATCGCTCGCTCGCCTGATCGACGACAGCGGCCTCCTCTGGGAGGCCCGAAGTCCGTAGGAGAGATGCGGTGTCGCGCATGACCCGGCGGGGCCAATGCACAAGATCGTGGGAGAGCTGCGTCGAGCGGTCATGGACGAGGGCCTCCTTCCAGGCTGCCACCTCGATTCGCAGCCGCTTGTCGGCCGACAACGCAGGTCGGAGAATGAGCGCTACCAGAAGCAAAACGCAGGCGCCGATCAGTAGCGCGACGGCTGGCAGCGGAGAGATCGCGCCCAGGTCTGCGAGCAGAGTTGAAAAGACAGCCGCCACAAGAACAACGCACGTCCGCCGCATCGGCGGGATCAGACCACACTTCGCCGGCTGGCTGTCGAACGACGCGGGTGCACCGTGAAACGAACGCTGACGGAAAAGACCGCGCTGGGCTACCGGAAAGCTGCGGTAATCAGATTGCCATCCGAGACCACGCTCAGGGCGCGCTGGGGTTAGGGGGCTTCGCCATCACTTCCGCGAGCCTGCCTAGCGTGGTCTCGAGGACATCCTGGCAAGTGGCCTCATAGTCGACCATCCAGTCGATCATCTCGTCCGCAACCTCGAGACGACTTCTATCGCAGACTTCGAGACCGAAGGTCTTGTCGAAGCGCTTCGCTCCCCAGGGCTCATTCCAGCCTTGGAACAGCTGATGGGAGACATTCTCGATCGCGTTTGCGATTCCAGCTGCGACGTCGCTGACGGTGTCGGTGCCGCCATAGGCTGCGATCGAGCGCTGGATGTCTTCAAAGTAGACCGGGTTGAGTTGCTGAATGCGTCGCTTCTCCGACCGCGCGGGAGCGCGTCCCCTGCGATTGCTGCTCTTGCCGAATAGACCCATTTTCCAACCGTCCTCTCAGTCGCCGCGAAATATCCTAGGCGCACGAGCTGCTGACAGACCACCGCAACCTTCCCGTTCCCACCCTCTGGCATTCCTGCTGGACTTGGGAGAGGATGCCCGCCATGTATATCTACCGTGATCCCCGCCAGGGGCCTTCCAATCCAGGTACGCGGAGACCGGTGAGATGATGGAGGCCGACCCGCCAGCGCACGCCCCCCTCGATGCCGCTCCCGGGGGTCGAGGTCCTTCTCCCACCACTCTCGCCGGATCCCCGGTGGACGAGGGTGTCAAAAGAGGCGAGCCACCACAGGCGACGCAGTCGATGACTGAGAAGTCTCTCGGGCGCGCTCTCGCCATCGCGGCACTCGAGCCGATTGCAAGACGCGAAACAGACCAGCGCGAGCGAGAAGAGAGGGAAGAGCGGGAAGAGGAAGAGAGGGAGCGCAGAGAAGAGGAAAAGACTCGCAAAGCCGAAGCACGTGCTCAGCTTGGAAAGACTCTCGCTCGCGAGTGGTGGTTCATCGTAATCTGGAATTTCATATGGGTTATCGCTCTAATGGGCGCGGCGCTAGCCATCACGTTCGCGGCGCCGCATGCAGACCTTGTCGCGGCGGCCAAAGCGTCCTGGCATTACCAATTGAAGAGCTTGCTTGTTGCCGCAGTCCTCGTGTTGATCGTTAGCGCGGTGTACAACCTGTTTCGATTCAGAGCCGGCAAACCAGCCCTTGCGGCTGGCTCATTCTTTGGCGATTTCCTCTTGCTCGGCGTGGCAATACCGGGAGTCTTTATATATAGCGCCGCAAGATCCGGCTCGGTACCTCCAAGCGCTTGGTCGGGAGCCCCGTTTGCTGCGGCAGCTGCTTTCCTCGTTGCAGTTTTTATTCGGCTATTGATTGACAGAATCTCCAATCGAGACATAGCGAAGCTCACTGTCCTACTTGTGTGCGCAGGGGCACTAGCAATGGCATGGTTCCTTGCTCCGAAAAGCGACGTTCCGTCGCGGGCGAGTCAAAGAAGGACCGACCATCGTTTGCAGGCAGCAGTTCCAATGTCGCACTGCAGCCCCCGGCCGATTGGAGCACTACCCCCCAGTCTGTTCCGCGACAGCCTAGATGGCCTTCTCCGCTGTCACGGTGGCAGCATCCGCGCAAAGTTCATGGCCTTCCGCAATCGAGAGCTGCTGGATGTTTATGCGTCCCAAAAAGAACACGCAGTGGATCACCGTAGTGAAGAGGATGCACCCCGTTGCTATAGCGGCTCTGGGTCATATACCAGCACGTGGTTCCAAGAAGCCCATCGCACCCGCGAGCTTGGTCCGTTTCTTTGCTATGGCAGTGGGTCGAGAGCCGTAATCCAGTGGGCGGACTGGCGAAACAACGTATTTGCCTCGATTACCGGGCGGTCCCGCGGTCACCTCTACCACTGGTGGCATCAACATCCGGCGATCTCACCTCGATTCCGTGCGGCTAGGAACTGATCAAAGTGCGATCAGAAGCGTGTGATCTGAAGGATTGCCTATCTCATCTGACAGGAGTCATAAAAAGTTACAGAAAGGAAACAAAGCATGGCCCAGCAGTGTACAAAGTGCAGGAGTCAAAACACCAGGAACTGCTCGAGTTGCCGCGGTAGCGGCAAGACCGGTGGGGCATTTACATCTCGGCAATGCCAGACCTGTGGCGGAAAGGGCCAGGTGTGCGCTAAGTGCGGAGGAGAGATACGCTGAGGCTTGCGAGGGGATCGTGGTTGCAGTGGTGAAATTAGACTAACCCAAAGGAGACGATTATGGCTGACTGGAACGCGCTGCACCGTTACATCAAGTCCGAGTACAAGATCGCTAGTGATGATCTGAACTCTGTAAAGCTCATATTTAACCTCGACAATAACCGCACCCAACTGGTAGTGGTTGAGAAGGCTGGAGAGGTTGGTGATTCAGAGTGGGCCGTTATTTCGACCGCAGTGTGTGACGAGAATCAGATCAATCCGAAGGACGCCCTGATTAGGAGCAGTCAGATGGTTGTTGGAGGCCTGGCTCTGGTTGATGGAGGCCCTGTGATTTTTCGTCATTCGATCCGTCTGGCTGAGCTCGATCCCGGAGAGTTTGAGGAGCCCCTCAGGGTTGCTGCGGTTTTTGGCGACAAATTGGAGCAGGAGCTCTCTGGCGCAGATAGCTATTGATGTTGTCGTGAACATGGGAGAGGTACGAGTGTGACCAAGTAGGTCATTCGGATCAAGCGACGGCGGTGGGCCAAACGGCCCACCGCAATAAGGAGGTGTGTCGGGTGGGCCTGTTCAACCCAACGCCGGTGGTCGATGGCGAGCTAGCGAAGGCGATAATCGCGGAGGAGGCTAGGTCTCGCCGCTGGACGGAAAAGGTTCTCGCAAAGAATCAAGCAGGTCTCCCTGCGCTATTGCAAGAAGGGGAGGATGTCGCGGCGATTACCCATGCCGATGGGATCAACGAGCTTCTCGTCGTAACAAACCAGCGCTTGCTGCGCGTGAAGAAGGGCAAGATGAACTGGGCACCGATTGCGCTTGGCGAGGTTGCTGAGGCGAGTATCGGGGCACGCGATCTCGGGCGCGGAACGGTGAAGTACATGTTGGTGGTTGATACTCACACGAGCAAGCTCTATGCCGATGGAGATCAGAGGCGATTCCACCCTGATCATTTCTTCAGCGTTGATTTTGACAATCCGCAAGACGCGCGGGCTTTGTGCGCGGTCATCGATCTGTTGGCTGGCCAAGCTTTGTCGTAGTAGGACGAGCCCTGAACCACCAATAGCGACCTGAGAAACTCGGCTCACTAAGAGGTGCTTCCACTGTCCGGGGCGTCTCTTCCGTAGGAGCTGCGTGAGCGGCCCTTAGATCTATCCCGGCTCGCTCGCCCGAAATCCAGGCTCGCTCGCCCGAAGCAAATCTCTCCTTTGCTGGACAACAGAAGTGAATGCACGCTTTGCCCGAAAAGCGAGGCGATCAGAGCCGATCTGAGCCTCTGCGGCGAGCCCCCGCGTGTGATCGCTCAGGCGCGCACGTCGGCCAGGCCGCCTCTGCGGGAGCCGACCACGTGCCCTCGATTTTGCACGCCCGCGGCGTGCAGGGGACGGGCACCGGCTCCCGCAGCGGGCGGAGCCAGAGCGAAGGAGATTGAGATGACGCACACGCTGGACACCCTGATCAGAGAGATCGAGAGCGGCGAGCGGCACCTTACCTACAAGGGGCTGCAGGGCCGTGATACCCGCGAGACGGAACGCTTGATCGACAGCTTCGTCTCGGTGCTAAAGCGGATGACGCCCACGGAGCGGATCAGCGCTTCACGCCACGGCGGCTTCACCCGCTGGGAGCGCTGGGTCTGGACGGCCCGTTACACCGACGAGGTGCCGCTGGTCAACGGCGAGTTCGAGTGGATCGCTTGCAACATGGCCGACCTTGATCCCGACTGCTAGAAGAGCGTCCTTAGAGCCGGTCCTCACCGGTCAACATTTTCTCCAGCCGGTCCGCTGTTCCGGCCAGGAACTGAATCGGAACCTCGAACTCGTTGCTGTCGAGATTCCCGATCGGGATCCCGTGCTTCATGACGAGAAGCGTCGGGTCGACGGCCCACGACGCCAATCCGCCGCAAACGACGTCTCCGGCCGCGGCGAGCGCCCGCGCGAGGTCGATCTCGTCAGCCTTGCCGACCGGTGATTCGATCGAGACCCAATCTTCGCCCCCTTCGCGCTGGAGATGGGTGACGAACACCATCTGCGTGCGGCCATCCTCTTGGTCGCTGCCAAACTCCAGTTGCAGTCCCTCTCCCACGTCCCGGCGGACGACATAGTTGTCCTCGATGTACTGCTTCAGCTGCGGCCAGCTCGCCAAAATCTCACGCTCCTCACCTCGACGCCCACATTGCCCACCGCAGAGTAGCGGCGCGGATGCTCGGCGAGGTCCCTGATGCTTTCGCCGCGTGCCCCTAGCTAGCGGCGGCGCGCTCGGCGTCGCCCAGTGACGAGCCGCAGACGATCCGCTCGTTCCTCCGCCTCGACTTGCTCGGCGGCGACCCGCAGCGGCACCGTCTCCTCAGGGGCCCAGGCGCTCTGCGGCTCCTCGTCCAGTCCATTCAGCCCGCGGAGCGGGACCGCAACCGGCTCCTGCCTTCCAGGCGCGGCCGCATCCCTCATCATTCGACTCCCTCCGCATCCGAGCCGTCGCGCAGTTTTCGCAGCTTCGGGTCCGCGTACCAGGGCCGCAGCTTGATCTTTGCCGGCGGCAGGTGCCCGTAGATGAGGAGGCCGGTACCCGGGTTGCGCTCGCGGACGACGTTGGCGGGGGCCAGGTCGCGATAGGTATCGCCCTCGGTCTCCGAGCGCCGTCCCTTCTCACCCGTACTTCGGGAACTCTGCGCAAACTCGCCGACCCCTATGACCCGTGAGACATAGGAAAGCGTTTCGGGGTCGGAAATCCCGCTGCCGAATACCTTGGCGCGGTGGTTGTTGACGATGGTCGAGGCCCGCCGCCCATAGCGAGAGCTGACCTGGGCCATGTCGTGAAAGACACTCAGCAGCTGCACTCCCTGTCCCGCGCCGGTCGAGGCGATCTCCGCCAGGTTCGGGATCGGCGCGATGTTCGCGCACTCGTCCAGGAGCAGAAGGAGGGGAGGGTCGAGCGGCTTGCCGGTCGCGGCGACGGTCTCATAGACGACGGCGAGTAGCTCCTGCACGAGCATCGAGAAGACCGTCCGCAGGCGCTCCTGCTCGTGCAACGGCGCGCAGAGGTAGAGCGTGTTGGCGCGGCCATCGAGTAGCGCGGCCGGGCTGTAGTCGGCGCCCTTCGTCTCCTCCGCGACTCGCGGGTCGGCGAAGGCGCCGACGATCATCTCGGCGGTCGTGTAGACGGAGCTTCGCTGGCGCTCCTCGCGGTTCTGCGTCGCCTGCCAGGCGCGCAGCGCCGCGGCCCCGCCCGTCTCGCTCAGCAGCTCCTCGATGTGGGCGTCGTTGACGTCGGGCCCTTCGTCGAGCCAGCACACAACGGCGGCCATCGTGCGCCCGCTGGAAGCGGCGGCAAATAGCAGCGGCGCCAAAAGCTTCTCCGCGGCCGCGTACCAAAAGTCGGCGTCCTGCAAGCCACCGGCGCCGGTACGAGCGGCGGCCGCGAGCCAGTGCGCGACCCGCATCGCCCCGCGCCAGGTTCCGGCGCCCCACAGCGGCGTCGCCCGTGCTGGCTCGAGCCCCGTCACTAGCGCAGGGTCGAAGATCATCACCTCGCCGAGTTTCTGCCGACGAGCAACGGTGTCGATCAGCAGGTCGCTCTTGATCGAAGTCGCCAGGACCGGCCCTTGCCACTCCAGCAGGGCGGGAATCGCCAGCCCGGTCGTCTTGTGGCTTTCGGTCGGCGCGAAGGCGATCACCGACTGACGCTCCTGGGCGGCGAGCAGCGCTCGCCCGCTCCAGCCGAGCGTCAGCCGACGCCGCTGCGGCGCGGGCACCTTCAGTGGCGCCAGGTCGTGACGGCTCGCCCAGCGCGCGCTCGGCGCTCGCCGCCGACCGCGGCCGAGGGCGAGCAGCTCGTCTAGCTCGAGGAAACGGTGTCCGACCACGGCGATGCCGCAGAGGCCGGCAAGGACGACGGCGACGCTTGCGTAGAAGCCGGGCGCTCTGGGCAGCGATGACTGCGCGCCACGCGGCCACGCCGCCCGCGGTTCGCCCAGGTGCGAGGGCAGGTTCAACGTCGTCATCAGCAGTTCGCTCAAGCCGATCGGCGTCCAGCCCCCGCCGAAGGCCAATCCGGCGAGCGCGCCGCTCAGCCAGATCGTCGCCAGCAACGTCGCGGCGATTGCGGCCAGCCCTAGATAGAGCTGGCGCTCCTCGCCGCTCACGCTGCCTCCCGGTGCTCGACCATGCGCCAGTCGGTGTAGACCACCTCGCGCTCTACCTGCGAGACGCGGTGCTGAACGAGGAACGAGCGCCGCCCGACCATCCACAGTGCCTCGCCGAGGCGCAGCGTCGTCGTCAGCTCCGCCTCGGTGCGGCTCAGCCCGAGGCGCGAGCGCAGAAGCTCTTGCTGGTCGTGGGGCTGGCGGTAGATCACCTTTCGTATCGGCATCGCCGATCAGCCCCTCGGCAATGCGCGCCTCGCGCGAGCCGGCATCGCCGGAGGCGCCGAGGTCGGTGAGGCGGTGGACGACGACGATGTTCTGCACGCCGAGGGCGCGGCAGAGCTTGAAGCTGGCCTGCAGCCACTCGGCGACGCCGATGTGGCTGGTCACACGCCAGCCCTCCTCGACCACCGAGATCAGCTTCGGGCTCTCCTCGCCCCGCTGCTCGGCAGCGAGCTTCCGCTCCAAGAGGATCGCCTGCTGCCAAGCAGCGGCACAGGTCATCAAAATCCCAAGCGCCGCCGAGTCGCGGACGGCGCTCAGGTCGAGCACCACCAAGGGCGCGTCGAGGTCGAGACCCTCGCTCGTCGGCCCGTCGAACATGCCGCGCAGGTCGCCGGCGCAGAGACGCTGCAGGGCCAACGCAGAGGAGCGATTTGCCTCTGCGAAGTCCTCCCGGCTCGTCGCCGAGACGCCCTGCACCATCGCCTCGCGGGGATGGAGCAGCGCGTCGACGACCATCGGCAGCGTCGGCTCGGCAGAACCGGATTCCTCGTCTACCGTCTCCAGAGCTACCCGCAGCCCGGCGTCCTCCTCCGGGCTCAGCTCGCGCCGCAGCGCGGCTTGGGCCACCGATCGCAGGAGGCTCAGCGGTCCCTCGCGGCCGCGCCGCGGGCTGAGCGGATTCAGCCGCACCTCGCCGCCCGGTGCGAGGGTGATCGGCCGGACCCCCAGCGCATTCGCCAGCGGCCAATACTCGCCCTTGATGTCGAGCACCCACGCCTGTCGTCCGAAGACGGCCTGGCGGTAGATGTAGGTCTTGACGAGGCTCGACTTGCGCGAGGAGAGGCCGCCGAGCATCAGCATGTTCGGACCCGGCAGGTGGGCCGGGTAGAGCACCCACGGGTCATACATCCAGGCGCCGCCGTAGGCGTGGCGGCCGATGTAGGTGCCGGGCGCCCCGAGGCCGCCCTGCCCGAGGAAGGGATAGACGGACTGGAAGTGAGCGGTCGTGCCGCCGTGCCCTGGCCGCTCTCCTGGCCGCCCTCTCACCGCAGCCCCCGGCAGAGCGGCAGGGTGAAGGGAAAGCCGGTGTCCTGCTCGCCGTAGAGGCGTTGCAGGCCGAGGCGGGCGAGCTGCGCCGCGTGCTCGACCTCTGACTCGGCCCGCTCCAGTTCCTCCGGCGAGCGCGCCGAGGTCCGCACGTACCCCGCCCAGCGCATCTCCGCGTGCCCGTCGGCCAGCTCCTCCTCTCGCCGCGAGGCCGCCTGCTGGCGCCGGCGGATTCGCGCGGTGGACATGAAGCCCTGGCGGTTGCGGTTTATTTCCTCCGCGACCTCGGCGGTCTGCGCCGCCTCGGCGCGCCGCATCGCCAGCGAGTAGGGGACTGGCTCGATCGTCACCGCCACCGTCCGTAGGGCGCTCGTCTGCATCAAGAGCGGCGCCATGAACATCGGCCCGACGTCCGAGCGCGGCCACGAGGCAATCCAGTAGGTCGCGTGGAAGGCGGAGTCGGTGCGATAGGTGGACCAGCTCGCCTCGTCGGCCAGCGGACCCATCAGCGCTGGCTCGACCCCCTCGCGCCCGTCTTGCCCCAGGCTCGCGCGGGCGCGCGCCTGGCGGCCGAACGGGTCGAAGGCGTCGCGGATCAGCGCCGCATACTGGCGCGGGCGCAAGAGACCGGAGACCGAGACCTCGGCGATCGTCAAACGCTCGGCGAGGCTCTCAGCCTCGCGCAGCAGCAACTCGCAGGCCGCCTCTACGCCGCCGCCGAGTCGGCGCAGCTCGCGGGCGCCGCGGCGTTGGTCGATCTGCAAGGCGATCAGGACCTCGTGCTCTGTCGTCTGCGGGGCGGCCGACTCGACCAGCTCGATGTAGGAGCGGACCACCTCGGAGTCGAGCGGCACGGCACGGTCGCGCTGGGACTGAAAGTGCGCGGCCAGCTCGTCACCCTGGCCCGGGACCGTCTGCTCAAGCCACTGGAGGCGGCGGATCGGGCTACCGTCGCGGGCACAGCTCGCCAGCACCGCGCCCCAGGCGTCGAGCGCTCGCTCCTGCTCAGCGCCGTCGCGCATCGCAAAGGCTCCCGCTCTCACCGCCAGCGCCGCGGTGAAGGTGCCGTCACGGCGGTCCTCGATCACGCCGACCTCCTCGGAGCCGTAGGGCACCGCGAGCAGCTCGACCCCCGTCAGCTCTGGCGGCAGCGAGGTCTCGTGCTGCGCCTCGTTCTCGTCGCCGAGGCGAGTGCCTCCGGTCGGCGCGGCCGAGCGATGTCCGCGCTCGGCGCGTCGGCGCCGTTGCGCCCAGCGCCCGAGGACCGGCGCCCACTCCTCCGCCGTGCGGCCCTCGAACGGCACGCAGATCGCGGCGACAGCGATGCACAGCGCCAGCACCCCGACGATCAGACCGACGGCGCTTCGCATCGCGTAGAGCGCCCCTAGCCCGATCAGGGCACCGGCGGCGACGATCACCACCTGGCCTGCCCGCAGCGGGCCGACCACGGCGCGCTGCTCGAGGGGACCGAAGCGATAGCGCCGCGCGCTCATGACTTCGCTCCCTTCTCGGGCTTAGCCCCCGGTGGCTCAGGCGTCGGTCGCGGCGGTTTCTCCCCGGCGCTTGGCGTGCCTCCGCCGTCCGCCTCCTGGGGCATCGCAGTCCCGCGTGGCTGCGCTGGCTCCTCGCTCGGCGCAGCGCCTGCGCCCGCCGAGCTGCCCGCCTCCTGGGCGACGCCGGTTTCTTGCAATCGCTGGGCGGCGGCTTTCGTTC
>JBAVAR010000116.1:0-1714 GCA_049585815.1 Solirubrobacterales bacterium | reverse complement strand
ATGTCGGTGTGCACGGGCGCCTCGGTGCTGGCGGGGTATGGGATGCTCGATGGCCAAACTGCTACTACGCATCACTCCTTTGAGCAGAGCATGCAGAAGGAATTTCCTGCTGTGCACTTCGTCAGTGGAACCCGCTTCGTCGAGAATGGCAAAATCGCAACTGCGGGCGGCTTGACCTCGGGCATTGATCTGGCACTACACATCGTTGCGAGATACTACGGGCCTGAGGTAGCGCAGGTCACCGCCGACCTTTTGGAGTATCACAGTGCTCTGTAGAAAAACCCGGAATACGACCAGGTGAAGCCGGTTGTTGCGTCGAAGTGATCTTGCGTGTTGCGCGAGGTTATTGGGTCAGCTTCAGGTTTCCGTACGGATCGTCGGCCACTCGAAGTTAGACACCCGCTGATTTGCTGGCCAAACGCTCGGACTTGCCAGCCTGACTCACGAAATACGGGGTTGCGGGGAGTTGGGAGCCGAAAAGGGCCGCGACTGGATCGCGTAGCCGGGGTCATCAAGGCAATGCGCGCTATTTTAACGCCTATGCCGTCAAGCCGCGCATCCAGGGGTAGTATCCTAAATTGAAAGTGACGCCGCCATCTTGGCGACTTCTGTGCCGGCTGGAAGCGGGCGTTAGAACCTGTGAAAAAATGAGCAATTTCACGCAAAGGCGCGAAGGCGCAAAAGATGTGTCGCTAAGACCGCCTTGTTTTCTTTGCGGGCTTGGCGTCTTTGCGCCTTTGCGTGATATGCTTATGATTATTTCACACCTTCTTCCGCCGGCTCGCGGCTCTCTAATTCTGCGATTGGTCAGAATAACTTTCTGCCCGCAGGCTCCGATTGTGCTTGACAAACTCAGGGAAGTGGACTAGGATGGTTACGTGAGTAATGTAAGCCTCGCTCAATCGGCGCCGAAGGCCTTTTCGCGACGGGTTTTGGCGCGATTTTTCGCCAAGTCGTCGTCACCTTCGATGGGGTCATCTTGACCGTTTCTGGTCTATTTTTGGTCGAGCGCACAACATGAAAAATGAAGGGTGCTCCTGCGATGTTGATGAAAACAAAGGACCACCTAGCGACATTTTGTCTCCTACCCTGAGATGTTCAGGAAATTAAAAGGGTTATCGAAAAACCCTGAGATGTTATTGAAAACACGCCAGATAAGCTCAGAAAGGCCATCGCCCAACGAGTAGATTCCGACCCTCCTGAGATGTTATAGCAAACAAAGATAGTTATTTGTCGGGCGCGTTTCGCGGCCCGGCGAAGGCATTCGGCCGAGGTTTCGCGCCGCCGGCAAATACGTCTCCACTGGCCGCTACGACCGCCGGCCACCTCGACTGGCGAACCCACGGAAATTTGTCCGAGCCCAAATCTTTCCACCGACGACCGACAACCAGTGACCGACCACCGACCACTGACAACTGACCACTGACAACTGACGTCCGACATCGTCCCCTTCCGAGGAAAACTTTTCTGCTACAATCTCCCTGTAATGACATCTAACAATTTTGTTCATCTGCACCTTCATACTGACTACAGTCTTCTTGACGGAGCTTGTGAAATTGGCAAGCTCATGGACCGTGCCGCGACCCTGAAAATGCCCGCCGTCGCAATGACGGACCACGGCAACCTTTTTGGGGCCATCAAGTTTTATAACGCGGCGAAGAAGCGCAACATCAAACCCATCAGCGGCTGTGAAGTCTACGTTGCTCCTGCCAGC
>JBAVAR010000115.1:0-1630 GCA_049585815.1 Solirubrobacterales bacterium | reverse complement strand
GAATCTGGTCAGCGCAGCTTAAGCCCACATTGAACGTCCGCTTTTCGGCCGGTCGACAAGGTCCGCTTACGACCGAGGCTGTGTGAAAAGGGCGACGCAGCTTAGGCTCGCGCATCGACGCCGGATGGGGGTTGTCGATGAAGCGGTTTGTCGAGGGGGTGGATCGCCGCCAAGGGGTTCTGCTTCCCGAGTTCCTGGACGACTACGTGTCTGAGGAGAACCCGGTCCGGGTGATCGACGCGTTCGTCGTGGCGCTGGACCTGGGCGCGCTTGGGTTCGAGGGCGTGGTTCCGGAGGCGACTGGGCGACCGGCCTATCACCCGGCTGTGCTGCTGAAGATGTACATCTATGGCTACATCAACCAGATCGCCTCGAGCCGGCGGCTGGAGCGGGAAGCTGGGCGCAACGTCGAGCTGATGTGGCTGACGGGGCGGCTGGCGCCGGACTTCAAGACCATCGCCGACTTCAGGAAGGACAACGGGGCGGCGATCCGGGCGACGTGCCGGCAGTTCATAGAGCTGTGCCGGGGGTTGGAGCTGTTCACGCTGGCGATTGCGGCCATCGACGGCAGCAAGTTCAAGGCGGTGAACGCGCGCGACAGGAACTTCACCCGGGCCAAGCTGAAGGCGCGGATCGACCAGGTGGAGGCCAGCATCACCCGCTACATGACGGCGCTGGAGACGGCCGACCGCCAGGAGGGCGAGCTGGTGCAGGCGAAGACCGTGCGGCTGGCCGAGAAGATCGCCCAGCTTCGCGAGCAGATGGCCCAGTTCAAGGCGCTGGAGCCGGTCGTTGAGGCGGCCCCGGACAAGCAGCTGTCGCTGAGCGACCCGGACGCGCGGTCGATGGCGACCAGCGGTCGCGGCAGCGGCGTGGTGGGCTACAATGTGCAGGCCGCCGTCGACGCCAGGCATCACCTGATCGTGGCGCACGAGGTCACCAACGTCGGCCACGACCGCGGCCAGCTCTCGACGATGGCCGGCGAGGCGAAGGCGGCGATGGGGGTCGAGGCCCTCGATGTCGTTGCCGATCGCGGCTACTTCGACGGCGAGGAGGTACTGGCCTGCGAGGCGCTCAGCGTCACGCCCTACGTGCCCAAGCCGCTCACCTCGGGTGCCGCTGCGAACGGCCGCTTCGGCAAGCAGGACTTCGTCTATCTCCCCGGAGACGATGTCTATCGCTGCCCCGCCGGCGAGCCGCTGAGCCGCCGCTTCACGACGGTCGAAGACGGCAAGACGATGCACGTCTACGCGACCACCAAGTGCGACGCCTGCCCGCTGAAGCCTCGATGCACGAGCGGCAAGGAGCGGCGGATCAAGCGCTGGGAGCATGAAGCGGCGATCGACGCCATGCAGCAGCGGCTCGATCGAAGACCCGACGCCATGCGCCTGCGCCGAGCTGTCGTCGAGCACCCCTTCGGCACGCTCAAGGCCTGGATGGGAGCGACACACTTCAAGACCAGGACCCTCGATAAGGTCCGCACCGAGATGAGCCTCCACGTCCTGGCCTACAATCTGAAGCGGGTGATCGCGATCCTCGGCGCAGCCCCACTGATGGCGGCGATCGCCGCCTGACCCCAACACGCCCACGCTCCAGCGCTCCTGACACGAGCCCGCGTTCTCACACAGCC
>JBAVAR010000114.1:0-1590 GCA_049585815.1 Solirubrobacterales bacterium | reverse complement strand
GGCTTAACCCGCCTCATCCCCGGTTTCGGAGAGAAGCGTCATGGGAATTACGATTGCGAGACTCCAAAAGCTGATCGACGGCAAGGTCCCTATTGTCGGTATTCGAGGACCGACGACCTTCTCGAATTCGGACTTGTCCTGTCCCACCGCCGGCAAGTGGGCGATATTTCGGATACTTGGCTCGCTGACCTTAGCCAAATGGTACGCGGGCTGCGGCGCAGCGCCGCTGGTGGATGAGCCTCTCAGCCTGCTGCTGCCGCTTGCAACCATCGAAGCCGCCCTGAAGGCGACAGGGAAACTGCCCGGTTAGCGATTTCACCCTTTCGGGAATTCGCTAATTTGGCTCGCCGGCCGCAGCCTATCGATCCTTTCTCCTCTTTTCGGCTCGGTCCTTCTTTGCCTGCTGGAAGGCGCGCTCTGCCGCGTTTGAAAGCACTTCCGCTCCGGCCTCAAGAGCGTCCAAGGGCCGCCGGCCCTTCTTCGCAGTCGTGACGAAAACATTCAGAAGAGCGCCCGCGATTTCGTCCGCGCTCGCGCCGTTCCGTGCAAGATCGTCAACAAAAGCGTTCAGGCGGTCGATACAATCTTCGGAGGTCATGGTTGGTTTTTTCATATTGTTCCTATAAGCGGATTTGAAACTTCGGCGACACGGTTCCAATGGTTCCTGATTGAGATAAGCCTGCGGATGTCCTCCGCAACAAAGACGCTGGGGGGGCTTTGGGGAGTATGAGGCTCATGTCACAACGCTCCAGCGTCGATTTTCGTGGCGCAGACATCCCAAGATGGGCTGGGCCAGAATTCGATGATCGCTCGGAACTTGGTAACCGGCGACTCCCCTCACCGCTCCGCCTACCATCGGTTCGGGTAGTGAAGCGCACCAGCCCCCATCGCCTGGTCGACCTCGTCCTGCATCAGCCAAACTCCTCCCGCGCCGTCTTGTCGCTGAGGTCGCTCTTTTGAACCGCCATTCGCCGGCATCCATGCTTTTCATACGCCCGCTCTCGTCGGACGCCAATGTTACACCAGAGTTCACCGCCCGAAGCGCTCTTCGTTCACCTGAGAGTGCGGTCGGCTCTGTGGCACATCGGGAACCCCCGCGAGATAGATGACCTCCGCGCGGTAGTTCACGTAGGCCTCGAAAACGTAATCGTTCCAGTATGTCCGCGTTGGCCCATACTTCATGTGACGTTCGTAATCTTCCACGTGCGCTTGGGGATCGTGGGCAAAGGTGCGGCTGAAATAAGCCAGCCAATCGGGCGCTCCCGGATGCAGGACGACGTAGGGAGTTGTGAAGACGACATGCTCCGAGCTGCCGGGGATTGCCGGCGGGAGCACCCGCACGTACCACAGCTCGCCCCTCTTGCCAGAATAGCCAGTCGGCGATATGGCGCGGCACGCGTCCCCAGTGGCGATATCTTCGAGAAGGACCAGATTGTCGTCCGTGCCCTGATGGATGTAAAGGCCCATCCGCGACGACTGCATCAACCGGATGAGGCGTAGCAATTCCGGGTGCATACCAAAGGCCGCGCCCACCTCCCAGGCGGTGGTACCGATGGTTTCGTTGCCTGGCCCGAGGCAAGCGTCGAAGAA
>JBAVAR010000113.1:0-1716 GCA_049585815.1 Solirubrobacterales bacterium | reverse complement strand
CCGGGCGGTGCTCGGGGCGCTGCGCAGCACCGAGGCACCCGGCGTCGGTTTCCGGGTTCGCTCCAGCCATCCCAGGCGCTTCATCCGTCCAGTAATCCCTTGGCGAGCCCCGCTGCGGCTCAATGTCAGCGAGCTGGCTGTGCTGTCAGCGTGGCCGGCTGGCAGAACCAACGAGTTGCCGGTGGACAGGGTTAGCAGCCGCCAGGTGTCAGCGACGGCGGCGATTCGCCGTTCGGGACGTATCGTTGGAGAGAGCACTTCCCCAGGGCGAAAGCGACCGCTGGCGCTCACGGCCACCGACTCGCTGCGCCACCTGCACGTCGTAGGCCCTACCGGCTCGGGCAAGTCGACGCTGCTGCTCAACCTAATCGCCCAGGACATCCGTGCCGGCCGCGGGGTGGTCGTCATCGAGCCGAAGGGCGATCTGATCGCCGATGTCCTCGAGCGCATCCCATCCGACCGTATTCAGGACGTGGTGCTAATCGACCCGACTGACGTGGAGCGGCCGGTCGGTCTGAATCCACTCCAGCGCGCCGGTCGCTCACCAGAGCTGGTAGCCGACCAACTGCTTGGTCTTTTCCATGCCTTGTACGCCGCCCATTGGGGACCACGAACAGCCGACATTCTGGGAGCTTCGCTGCTGAGCTTGGCGCGGCTGCCGGATATGTCGTTGCCTGCTTTGGTGCCGCTATTGACCGATGCGAACTTTCGCCGTCGGGTCGTTCCGAAGGTGGCCGATCCCATTGGGCTGGCGCCGTTTTGGAGCGCGTTCGAGGCCTGGAGCGAGGCGGAGCGCACGACGGCCATCGCGCCCACCATGAACAAGCTGCGTCCGCTGCTGATGCGACCGGAACTGCGGTCGATCCTCGGGCAGACCAAACCGCGTTTCGATCTGCGCCAGGTCTTCACCGAGCGAAAAGTGTTGCTGGTCAACCTCGCTCGTGGTCAACTCGGGCCGGAGACGGCGGCGCTGCTCGGCAGCCTCATCATGTCGCAACTCTGGCAGGCCATCCTCGGCCGTTCCACGGTCTTGCCGGAGCGCCGCCATCCCGTCTTCGTTTACGTCGATGAGTTCCAGGACTACCTACGTCTGCCGCTCGATTTCGCCGATGCTCTGGCCCAGGCGCGAGGCCTGGGTGCGGGGTTCGTGCTGGCCCACCAGTACATGCACCAGCTCGACGCTGCGATGCGCTCGGCGGTATTGGCGAACGCCCAGTCGCGGGTCGCCTTCCGACTTCCCAGCGAAGACGCCCGAATCATCGCCGCTGGCAGCGCCCTAGACCCGGAGGACTTCAAGGTCTCGGCGCGTTTGAGTGCTACGCCCAGCTGGTATCGGGTTCGGCAGTGCAGCCGTGGTGCAGCGGGCACACGCTGCTGCCCATGAAGCCGACCAGCGATTCGGCCGCAGTACGCGCCGCTTCCCGCACGACCTACGGCACTCCGCGCATAGAGGTCGAAGCAGACATTGAGGCGCTGGTCATGCCGAAGCGGCAGACGGCCACTGATGACCTTGGCCCACGGCGGCGGGATCACGGAGACGGCCTATGAATGGGTGTCGTGTCGCTAGTCGTGTCGGGTCGATCGCGCCTGCCCATATCACCTGTATTCAAGGGGATGGCGCTCCAACAATTGCGGCGAAAGTCTCTCGCTGTTCGCTTCGTCTTTTCCTGCCTGGCGGTGGGCGCCGAGCTCGCCCGCTTGAGCGCTGCCTTGTGG
>JBAVAR010000112.1:0-11259 GCA_049585815.1 Solirubrobacterales bacterium | reverse complement strand
CAGACCTCGCCGAGCAGATGCTCTGCTTCGTCGAGACCTACAACCAGACCGCCAGGCCATTCCAATGGACCTACACCGGCAAAGTCCTAAATACATGACACTACGAATTAACCGGATGGACCACTAGCGCGGCTGGCGCACAACCGGCCTGCGGGTGGCCCTCACCTCGTCAAGGCGCCGGACCGGGGTCGTGTAGGGGGCATTGCGGGCGAGGTCAGGGTCCTCCTCGGCCTCCAAGAGGATCCGCTCGACGGTGTCGGCGAAGGCGTCGAGGCTCTCCTTGGTCTCGGTCTCGGTGGGCTCGATCATCAGCGCCTCCTCGACGAGCAGCGGGAAGTAGACGGTCGGCGGGTGAAAGCCGAAGTCGAGCAGGCGCTTTGCCAGATCGAGCGTCGCCACACCGAGCTCGCGCTTCATCGGCTGACCGGAGAGGACGAACTCGTGCATGCAGTGACGGTCAAAGGCGACCGGAAGACGCTCCCCGGCGCGGCCCTCTGCGAGGCGAGCCTTCAGGTAGTTGGCGTTCAGCACCGCCGTCTCGGACGCCTCGGCGAGCCCGTCGGCGCCGAGGCTGAGGATGTAGGAGTAGGCGCGGACAAAGACTCCGAAGTTGCCCTGGAAGCCACGCAGGCGTCCGATCGACTTCGGCCGGTCGAAATCGAGGTCGAAGGCCGGTCCGCTGCCGTTGGTGCCCTCGCGCCTTACCACCTGCGGTCGCGGCAGGAAGGGCTCAATCCGCTCTGAGACCGCGATCGGCCCGGCCCCCGGGCCACCGCCGCCGTGCGGTTGGCTGAAGGACTTATGGAGGTTGACGTGGACGATGTCAAAGCCCATGTCTCCGGGCCGCGAGCGCCCCATCACCGCGTTGAGGTTGGCGCCGTCGTAGTAGAGCGTGCCGCCCGCCTCGTGGATCAGTCCGGCGATCTCGGCGATGTTCTCGTCAAAGAGGCCGAGCGTATTGGGGTTGGTCAGCATCAGGCAGGCGACCTCCTCATCGACCTTTGCCCGCAGGTCGTCGAGATCGACGCCACCGCGCTCGTCGGTCGCGACCTTGACGGCCTCATAACCGGCCATCGTCACCGAGGCCGGATTGGTGCCATGGGAGGTGTCGGGGGCGAGCACCTTGGTCCGTCGCACCCCACGATCGGCGTGGTAGGCGCGGGTGAGGAGGAGGCCGGCAAGCTCTCCGTGGGAGCCGGCCGAGGGCTGCAGGCTGACGTGAGGCAGGCCGCAGATCTCCGCCAACGAGCGCTGCAGCAGCCACATCAGCTCAAGCGCACCCTGGGCGCCCAGCGGGTCCTGCGCGGGGTGCAGGCGGGCGTGGCCGGGCAGCGCCGCCACCCGCTCATTGAGCCGGGGGTTGTGCTTCATCGTGCAGGAACCGAGCGGGTAAAAGCCGGTGTCGAGGTCGAAATTGCGGCGCGAGAGGCGGTTGTAGTGACGAACGATCTCCGGCTCTGAGACCTCGGGCAATCGCGGCAACTCGGTGCGCAGGAGGTGAGCGGGGATCAGCTCCTCGAGCGGGCGCTCCGCCACCCCCGAGGCGGGCAGCGTCGCGGCGCGACGCCCGGGCCTTGACTTCTCAAAGATTGTCGTTGCCCGTTCGCGCTGCATCGGGATCTCGAGGGCCGGCTCGCTCAAGGCGTCCCCACCCTCTCCCCGACGCGCTGGGCGGCGATCGCAGCCTCAAGCGCCTCGGCCAGGGCGTCGATCTGCTGCACCGTACGGCGCTCGGTGATCGCGACCAGCAGGCCGTCGGGGTGCTCGGGATACTCGCGGCCGAGCGGGTAGCCGGCCGCGATGCCGTGTTCGGCGCATTGGGCGAGCACGGCGTGAACCGGGGCATCCAGCCGCAGCGCGAACTCGCGCACCACCGGCGCATCGTGCAGGAGCTGGACCCCGTCGAGTGCGGCCAGGCGCTCGCGCGCGTAGGCGGTGCGCCTGACCAAGAGCTCGCCCAGCTCGCGGAATCCCTGGCGGCCCAGCCAGGCGAGATGGACCATCGCCGCCAGCGCGTTCAGCGCCTGCGCGGTGCAGATGTTGTTGGTCGCTTTCTCGCGGCGGATGTGCTGCTCGCGGGTCTGCAGGGCGAGGACGAACCCGCGACGGCCATCGACGTCCTCGGTCTCGCCCGCGATCCGCCCGGGCAGGCGGCGGATCAGCTGCTCGGTGGTGCAAAAGAAACCGAACGAGGGTCCGCCGAAGTCCAGACGGTTGCCGAGCGGTTGCCCCTCGCCGAGGGCGATGTCGGCGCCGAGCTCGCCGGGCGATCGGAGGATGCCGAGCGTCATCGGGTCGACGGCGACGATGAGCAGGGCGCCGTGATTCTTGGCCGCCGCGCCGAGCGCCTCGACGTCCTCGACCGCACCGAGGAAGTTGGGGTTCTGCAGAAAGACGGCTGCGGTCTCGCCATCGACCGCCCGCGCGAGGGCGGCCGCGTCGGTGAGGCCGCCCTCCAGCCCGACCTCCGCGATCTCAGCGTCAAAGCCGGCGGCGTAGGTGGCGAGCGTCTCGCGAGAGTGTGGGTGGACCCCGCGCGAGAGGACCAGACGCCGGCGCCCGCTCGCCCCGATCGCCAGGTAGGCGGCGGAGGCCAGCGAGGAGGGCCCCTCATACAGGCCGGCGTTTGAGACCGCCAGCCCGGTCAGCTCCGCCATCGCCGTCTGAAACTCGAACATGACCTGCAGCCCGCCCTGGGAAATCTCCGGCTGGTAGGGGGTGTAGGGGGTGAGGAACTCAGAGCGCTGGGTGATCGCATCGACGATCGCCGGCACGTAGTGGTCATACATCCCGGCGCCGAGGAAGCAGACCTGGCGCTCGGCATCGGCGTTGCGGGAGGCCAACCCCGCCAGGCGCTCGAAGACCTCCTCCTCGGCCATCCCCGGCGCCAGCTCCAGCCCCCGGTCCAGTCGCAGCGACTCGGGAATCTGCTCAAACAGGTCCTCCACCGAGTCGACGCCGATCGCGGCGAGCATCTGCGCGGTGTCCTCCGGCGTCGCTGAGGTGTAGCGGGTCATCCCTACAGGCTAGAAGAGCGCTCAGCGCACAAGGTTCCCTGCTCCGCTCCCTGCGCAAGAATCGGCCAGCGGCGATGCTCGCTCACTTGGCGTCAAGCAGCCGGCGGTACTCGGCGCCATCCAGCAGCGCCTCGGTCTCGCTCGGGTGGCTCAGCCTCACCCTGACCAGCCAGCCGCCGCCATAGGGATCCTCATTGATCTGCTCGGGGAGGTCGGCGAGCGCCTCGTTGACCTCGACGATCTCACCCGAGAGCGGGGCGATCACCTCTGAGACGGCCTTTACCGACTCGACCTCGGCATAGGAGGAGTCCTTGGTCACCGTCGCGCCAATCTCGGGCGGGTCATAGAAGACGACCTCGCCGAGGCTGTCCTGGGCATACCAGGTGATCCCGAAGACGGCATGTTCGTCCCCCTCCAGCCGCGCCCAGTCGTGCTGATCGTGATAAAGCAGCTCGTCGGGGTAGGTCGCATCGGCCACGTCATTTCTCCTTGCGGTAGAGGGGTTTGGAAGTTATCCGGGCGGGGCGGCGCGTGCCGCGGACGTCGATCTCGACCTCGGTTCCCGGCTCGGCCAGATCCGCCCGCAGGTAGGCCATCCCGATCCCGACCTCCAGCGAGGGAGAAAAGGTGCCGGAGGTGACCGTGCCGAGCCGCTCGCCGGCGGCGATCACCGGGTTGCCCTGGCGCGGGATCCCCTCGCCCTCAATCACAAACGGGGCCAGCATCTCAGCCGGCCCCTCGGCCCGGGCGCGCTCGATTGCCTGCGATCCGATGAACCCCGTCGCCTCAGCACAGCACCAGCCGAGCCCCGCTTCGATCGGGTTGTGCTCGGCGCTCAGGTCGTTGCCGTGGAGGGGAAGGCAGGCCTCAAGGCGCAGGGTGTCGCGGGCGCCGAGGCCGCAGGGGACGATGCCCGCGTCGAGCAGCTCAACCCAGATTGCGGCCGCCACCTCGGGGTCGATCAGCAGCTCGACCCCGTCCTCGCCCGTGTAACCGGTGCCGGCCGCAAATGCCGGTCGGCCGCCGATGCGAACGCTGCCCACCCGCATCCGCGGCGCCAGCTCAATCCCGAGCGCCCGGCCGAGGATCGCGCGCGCGTGGGGGCCCTGCACGGCGAGCATCGCGTAGCGGTCGGCGACGTCGCGAACGATGGTGTCGAGCCCGCGGCTCCAACGCCCGAGCCAAGTGAGGTCGGCCTCGTGGTTGGCGGAGTTGGTGACGAGCAGATAGCGGTCGCCGCCGAGCCGGTAGGCGATCAGGTCATCAAGGACGCCACCGGACTCCTCGCATATGCAGGAGTACTGGGCAGCGCCGATCTCAAGGCGCGCCAGGTCGTTTGTGAGGACCCGCTGCAGGAGGGCCAGCGCCTCGGGCCCCTCGACCTCGACCTCACCCATGTGGGAGACGTCGAACATCCCGGCGTGGGTGCGCACCGCGGAATGCTCCGCGCGAATCCCCTCGTAGGACACCGGCATTTCCCAGCCGGCGAAGGGGACGAGCTTCGCCCCCAGGGCGAGGTGCTGAGGGTAGAGCGGGGTGCGCCTCACCGGCGCAGCGTATTCAGTCCTTGAGGAAGCCCGGGACGTCGATGTCCTCGTCGCTGACCCGCAGTTTGCGGATGTCGGTGTCCTCGGCCGAGATCCGCGGGCGGCTCTCATAGCGACGCCGCACCCGCTGCGGGGAGCGAGCCAACAGCTCAAAGCCCTCAAAGCCGGTGGCGATCACCGTCACCCGGACCTCGTCGCGCATCGACTGATCGACGACCGAGCCGAAGATGATGTTGGCGTTGTCATCGGCCTCGGCCTGGACCAGCTGGGCCGCCTCGTTGACCTCGAACAGGCCGAGGTCCTCGGGGCCGGTGATGTTGAGCAGCATCCCGGTCGCCCCCTTGATCGACTCCTCGATCAGGGGCGAGGTGATCGCCGCCTTGGCGGCGTCGATCGCACGTGCCTCACCGGAGGCGGCGCCAACGCCCATCAGGGCCGAACCGGCATCGCGCATGATCGTGCGCACGTCGGCGAAGTCGAGGTTGATCAGCCCCGGGATCGTGATCAGGTCGGTGATGCCCTGCACGCCCTGGCGCAGGATGTCGTCGGCCTGGCGGAAGGCCTCCAGCACACTGGTGCGACGCTCGACCGCCTGCAGCAGCTTCTCGTTGGGAACGATGATCAGGGTGTCGACGTTGTTGCGCAGCTTCTCGATCCCCTCAAGTGCCTGCTGCATCCGCCGTTTGCCCTCGAACTCAAATGGCTTGGTCACCGCGCCGACGGTGAGGGCACCGATCTCCTCCTTGGCGATCTCGGCGATGATCGGTGCCGAACCGGTACCGGTGCCGCCACCCTCACCGGCGGTGACGAAGACCATGTCGGCGCCCTTCAGAGCCTCCTTGATCTCATCGCGGCTCTCCGCCGCGGCGCCCGCCCCGACCTCGGGATTGCCGCCGGCGCCGAGGCCCCGGGTCAGCTCCTGTCCGATCGAGAGCTTGATGTCGGCGTCGCAGGCCTGCAGCGCCTGGGCGTCGGTGTTGACCGCGACAAACTCGACTCCGCGGATGCCGGCGTCGACCATTCGGCTGACGGCGTTGGTTCCGCCACCGCCGGCCCCGACGACCTTGATCACCGCGAGGTATGTGGATTCCATCTCCCGATTTCTCCAAGCCCGGCCCATCTTGGGCCGGTATCTGCCCAGTCCGCGAGGACTGGAATTTGAGTTGAGCCTTTTTTCCGTCCGAGGCTTCAGCGATGCTCAAGGGTTCTGAGGATCGATGGAACCTTGGAAATTGCGCTCAACGTAGGGTATTCCAGCGCGAGTGTCAAACGCCCGGGAGGCATCCTGCAGCGCCGATCCTCAAGTCCAGCTTGAGGGTTTGCCCAGTCTAACCCCATGGTTGAGGGATCAGGGGACCGGCGGCAGGCTGTGGCCGGAGCCGCCGATCCCCGGCCGTCCGGGCACACTCAGGTTCACATAATCGAGAGCGCTGACTGCGGGGTCGGCGAGCACAGCAGCGGCCGCCTGCCACTTTCTCGCCCTTTCACCGGCATCGCCAAAGCGCAGCACCACCCCGGTCCGCAGCTGCACGTCCACCCCCGTTGACCCGTAGCTGCTGCTCTTCAGGTGGGGCCGCAGGGCGGCGGGCGCGGCACCGAGGACGAGGGCCTGCTGGAGCGCGGTGCCGCTGAGGCGACCGCTCGCCGGGGGCCTCTTCACGGGCAACAGGGGCAGCGAGGATTCCTTCGGCGGCGGCTGCCAGGAGAGGACGGCACCCTGGGCCGAGACGCCGACGAAGCCAGAGGCGGTGTCGATCGCGGCGGTCGGCGCGGTCTGGAGCAGGCGGGAGTTGACCTGGCTCTTGCCGGCCAGAAGCTGGTAGACGAGCAGCGCCGCCGCGAGCGCGAGGAGCCCGACCACAAGGCGCCTTTTCACAGTTCCCAGCCGCCGGGCCAGCCAACCTCTCCCAGCAGCTGGACCTCCGGTTCCAGCTCGATCCCGAGGCACTCGTGGACGCGCCGGCGGGCCTCTGCCATCAGCTCCAGGACGTCGGCTGTGGTGGCGTCGCCGAGGTTCTCGACGAAGTTGGCGTGCACCTCGGAGAAGCGGGCCCCGCCGTGGCGCAGGCCGCGGCAGCCCGCCGCCTCCAGCAGCTGCCCGGCCGAGCGCCCACCCGCCCGCTCCTCCCCGGGATTTTTGAAGGTCGAGCCGAAAGTCTTGATTCCCGCCGGCTGGACCTCGCGACGCCTTGCCCGCATCTGGGCCAAAGACGCTTTGAGGTCTGCGGGAGCGGCGGGGCGCAGCCGAAATGAAGCGCGGCAGACGACCTCCGCCGCGCCGAGCTCAGAGCTGCGGTAGGAGAAGCCAAGCTGTCCGGGGGTGCGCCGGTCAAGGCCCGAGGAGGTGGCGATCTCCACCCACTCGAGGGATTCGGCGAGCTGCCCGCCGTAGGCGTTGGCGTTCATTCTCACCGCACCTCCCACGCTGCCGGGAATGTTGATCCCAAACTCAAGGCCCGCGAGACCCCAGCCAGCCGCCCGGGCCGCGGCGGAGGGCAGGCGGGCACCCCCGCCGCAGAGGATGCAATCGCCGTCGCGCTCGATGCGAGCCAGCTCGCCGTCAAGCTTGATCGCAAGTCCCCGGAATCCATCGTCGGCTACCAGCAGGTTCGATCCTGACCCGATCGTTCCTACCGGGATGCCCTCCTGCGCCGCCCAGCTGAGCAGCCCGAGCAGCTCGTCGGCGCTGGCGGGACGGGCAAACCAATCGGCCGCTCCGCCGGTGCGCACGGTTGTGAGGCGGGCGAGGGGAAAATCGGGCCGCGCACCGGCTGGCGGGGAACTCATCGGCCCCCCCCGTTTGCGACCAGCTCCTCGCCGAGCTTGAAGACATCACCGGCGCCGATCGTGACCAGGACCTGGCCCGGGGCCAGGCGCGGACCGAGTGCGCTGATGACGCCCTCTGCCTCGGGCAGCCACCAGACCGACTTGCCCCCGATCTGCTCCGCCGTCGCCTGCGCGACGCGCAGGCCGCTGACCCCGGCCAGCTCCCCCACCGGCTCCTCACGGGCGGGGTAGACGTCGAGCACCGCCACCTCGTCGGCGAGCGAGAGGGCCGCGCCGAAGTCCTCAGCGAGTGCCTTGGTGCGCGAGTAGAGGTGGGGCTGGAAGACCGCGATCAGACGCGAGGGACTCGATTCGCGCAGGGCCGAGAGCGCGGCGCGCACCTCGGTCGGATGGTGGGCGTAGTCGTCATATACGCGGGCGCCGTTGTGTTCACCCTTGAACTCAAGACGCCGCCGCACTCCGCCGAAGCCGGCGATCGCCGCGCCCGCGCGATCCAGATCAAAACCGGCGAGCTCGATCACGGCCAGGGCGGCGCGCGCGTTGAGCAGGTTGTGTTGCCCGGCAAGGGCCAGCCCCAGCTGCCGGGGCCCGGGCCGATCGAGGCCAAATCGCCCGATGACCCGATCCCCCTCGCCACGCTCATTCCCTGCGCCGATCGAGGCACGACCCGTCTCGAGCAGGTCATCGAGACCGCGATCGGCCGGCAGCACCACCCCGCCAGCGCCGGCAAGGAACTGGGCGAAGGCACGATGCAGTTCGACGAGCGAACCCCAGCGGGTGTGGTGGTCCATCTCAATGTTGGTTATGAGAGCGATCTCGGGGCGCAGCCTGAGCAGGCTGGCGTCGCTCTCATCCGCCTCAGCGATTACCCACTCGCCCTCCCCCCAACCGGCATTGGCCGGCTCGCCATCCTCCCCCAGGCCGAGGACCTCGCCACCGACGAAGAAGGCGGGGTCGGCACCGATCGCGCGCAGCGCCCAGACCACCATCGCCGTCGTCGTCGTCTTGCCGTGGGTGCCGGCGACGGCGATCAGCCGCTTTTCGGCGCAGAGCTCGGCGAGCAGCGCGCCGCGGTTGATCGGCCGCACGCCGCGCTCGCGGGCCAGCGCCAACTCGGGATTGTCCTCACCTATCGCGGTGGAGATCACCACCTCAGCCCCGTCGGGCAGGTTGGCCGCGTCGTGGCCCACCTGAGGATCCAACCCGGCGCCGCGCAGGCGCTCCAGATTTGCGGACTCGGCCCGGTCACTGCCGCTGACGATCGCCCCCCGCCGGGCGCAGACAAGCGCCAGGCCGCTCATCCCGGCACCGCCGATCCCGATGAAGTGGAGCCGACGGGAGGCCCAGCCGCCGCTCACCGGCCCCTCACCCGTGCTCGCTTGCCGCCCGGTGAAGACGGCCGGTAATCGGACCTCATCGGGCCGCCGCCAGAACCTCGTCGGCGATCTGCCGCGCCGCGTCGGGGCGGGCAAGGGCAGCCGAGGCTCGGCTCATCGCCGCCAGGCGCCCTCCGTCATCGAGCAGGCCACCAACCTCCGCCGCCAACCCTGCTGGGCTGAGCTCCTCATCGCGGATCACCAGCGCCGCTCCCGCCCGCTGCATCCAGGCGGCGTTGGCGCTCTGGTGAGCGGCGGTGGCGTGCGGGTAGGGAACGAGAATCGCCGGCCGACCGGCCGCGGTCAGCTCGAAGATCGAGCCGCCCGAGCGCGCCAGCGCGAGGTCAGAGGCGGCGAGGACGTCGCCGAGGTCGGGCTCATAGGCAAGCACCTCATAGCGCTCACCGTGAGGCGCCGCCCGCAGGCGACGCTCGATCGATTCGTAATCGCGCTGGCCGGTGAGGTGGAGGATGTGAAAGTCGCGACCCGGGCGCTCGGCGAAAGCCTCGATTGCCGCCAGGTTGATCGAGCGCGCCCCCTGGCTTCCCCCCATGACGAGCAGGCAGCGGGCCTCAGCCGGGATCGCGAACCGGCGCCGCGCCGCGCCGCGCTCGGCCTCCAGCACGGCGCCGGGCACCGGCCTCCCGGTCAGCAGGTAGCGCTCCCCCTCGCGGCCGGGGATCGCAAACGCGAGGCAGACCCGCCGCGCCCGTGCGGCCAGCAGACGGTTGGCGAGACCAAGGTGACTGTCTGCCTCGGTGAGAAGGAGGGGGATGCCTGAGAGGATCGCAGCCAACCCCGCGGGACCGGCGACGAAGCCGCCGCCGCCGAGCACGACGTCGGCTCCGCGGCGGGCGATCAGACGCTTCGCGGTAACGACGGCGGCGAGTGCCTCGCCGATCGCGAGGGCCGCGCGCAGCGGGTGGCGGCGGTCGATTCCACGCACCCGCAGCAGGTCGATCTCATACCCCGCCGCCGGTGCGAGCTCGGCCTCGATCCGGCCGCGGGCGCCGAGGAAGCTGACCTCGGCGCCGCTAGCCCGAAGCTCGGCGGCGACCGCCATGGCCGGCACGACGTGACCGGCGGTTCCCCCCGCCGCCACCACGACTCTGGGCGCTCTTGCCACCGTTAGATCGACTCCTTCCACGCGCGGGTGCACGCCCGCCTTCGACGACGCGCAGTTTGCCAGCGCCGGCGGTCCCGCCGCGGGCGACGTTGAGGATCAGGCCGACGGCAAACAGCGTCGCCAGCAGACTGCTGTTGCCATAAGAGACGAAGGGCAGCGGCACTCCGGTCAGCGGCGCCAATCCCATCACCGCAAAGAGGTTGATCGTCGCTTGGGCCAGGATCAGCGAGGTAAGGCCAGCGACCAGCAGCTTGCTGTAGTTGTCCTTCGCCCGCTGGGCCACCCGCAGTCCGGCGTAACCGAACAGCGAGAAGAGCCCGACGATGCCGACAATCCCGATCAGACCAAGCTCCTCACCGATCACCGCCGCGATCATGTCGGTGTGGGCCTCCGGTAGGTAATAGGCCTTGCCGACTCCGTTGCCGATCCCCACCCCAAAGATTCCACCGGAGCCGATCGCGATCTTTGCCTGCGCGGCCTGGAACCCGGCGCCGGAGGTGTCGGACCCGGGGTTGAGGAAGTCGGTGAGACGCGCCATCCGGTAGGGCTCGACCAGGGTGAGCAAGAGCGCCAGAAAGCCGAGGGCGAGGGCGATCAGGCCCAGGTCGCGGGGCCGGGCACCGGCCGCGATCAAGGTGGCGCCAACGGCGAAGGCGACGACCATCGCGGTGCCGAGGTCGGGCTCGAGGAGAATCAGCAGGCAGGCAAAGCCGGTTATCAGCAGATAGGGCATGAAGCCGGCGATCGAGCGTGCGCGCTTGGGCCTGCGGGCGAGGATGTCGGCGCCGTAGAGGATCAGGGCAACCTTGGCCAGCTCGGAGGGCTGCAGCTGAAGCGAACCCGGACCGATCCAGCGACTGGCGCCGTTGACGCTTGATCCAACCGCGAGCGCGGCGAGCAGGAGGAAGAGGGAGAGGGCCAGGATCGCCGGGGTGAGACGGCGCACCAGGGCCAGCCCGTGGCGGGCCGTCAGGTGCATGATCACCAGGCCGACCGCGCCGAACATCAGCGTGCGCTTCAGGTAGTAGGCGCTGCTGGAGAGGCCGCCGTTGCTGAGGACCTCGGTGGTCGAGCTGGCGGAGAAGACCATCACCGCCCCGAAGGCAAGCAGGCAGAGGGTCGCGGTGAGCAGCATGTTGTACTCGGCCGAGGGCGCCGCGGCGCGCGAGCGCTTCTTCTTTTTCCGCTTCACCCGACCCTGACCGAGGCGAGGGAGGGCGAGGGCGCGGGCGCTCACCGCAGCGCCTCGACGATCTGGCGGAAGCGCTCGCCGCGCTCTTCGAAGTCGCGGAAGGAGTCAAAGCTGGCGCAGGCGGGCGAGAGCAGGACGACCTCACCGCGCCGCGCCGCCGCGCCGGCGCGGCGAACGGCGTCCTCGAGGTCGCGGCAGCGGTGCAGCTTGACGC
>JBAVAR010000111.1:0-3108 GCA_049585815.1 Solirubrobacterales bacterium | reverse complement strand
CAGACCTCGCCGAGCAGATGCTCTGCTTCGTCGAGACCTACAACCAGACCGCCAGGCCATTCCAATGGACCTACACCGGCAAAGTCCTAAATACATGACACTACGAATTAACCGGATGGACCACTAGTCTGCCTGATCGCAGGATAGCTCCGGGCAGGCGGAGCGGCAATCTGCACTTATCCCCCCCGAGTCGGATGCTGTTAAAAACTGAGGCACCTCACGCCTCTGCCCGAGCGGAGGCCGTTTTCGTTTGAGGGGAAGTCGGTGAGGCCGTGATGCTGCTGGCGCAGCGCCAACCCCTACCTGCCCATAGGGAGCCCCAACGCAATGTGAATTCGGCTTTGTCTCAGGCGCCACGATCTCTATAGTGGCGAGTGATGGTTTTACCGGCCTCGGACCCAAGGGGGACACGGCTGCGAAAGGTGATCCGTCGGGTATTGGCGATCGCAGCGCTGGGGATGCTCTGCAGCGTTTCGTTAGCCAAAGCGGAAACCACCCCGCCAAGCTGCAAAGTCGAAGATCCGAGCGGCAAAGAAGTCTGCCGCACCAAGCTCCCCGGGGCTGAATTCAAACTGTCTCCGGCTACTTACAGTTTCGGCACCCGGGGACTCGATCTGGGCGCCTCCTCACCAGCCGCCTTCGTTCTCACCAACACCGGCAAGCCACTCTTGACGGTTGGCCTGATCAAGCTCTCGTGGAGCGACCCAGAAGGCGCTGATCCGGAACTTTTCGCCATTGACTCCAATAACTGCGGAACCCTGGGCCCGGGAGAAAGCTGTACGATCAAAGTCACCTTCAACCCGATCCTTCCGGGACTCAAGCAGGGCACGCTCACGGTCGTCGACACGACGCAGTCGGCATCGGCTGTGACTGAACTTGAAGGTTCAGGACGGGTTGTCGTCCTGTCGCCGCCCTCGCTCGCCTTTGGCGTACGCGAAGTGGGCCGCGCGGCCGCAGCGCCTCAGCAAGTCACCGTCATCAACACCAGCCAGTACGAACCGATAACCCTCTATGGAATGACGCTAGTCGGCGAGCAGCAACAGGACGCCAGTCAGTTTCGAATCACAGGCGGCAGCTGTGAAGCTGAACTGATCATCCCGCCCCGCGGTAGCTGTGCGGTCGATGTCACATTCCTGCCTAGCGCCATGGGCAGTCACCAAGCGTCCCTGCAAGTCCTGGACAGCGCCCCCGAGGTCCAGCAGTCCTCCGCCCTGAAAGGGGAAGGCGTATTGCCGATCCTGCCTCCCCCCCGGGGATTTGTAATTCGCCATCCCGCCAGGCGAACGACGAAGCGAGCGGCGATGTTTGAGTTCAGCGGAAACTCCGCAGCACGCGTCTTCGAATGCCGTCTCGACAAGCATCCGTTTGCGCGATGCGAGTCACCGATCAGCTTCCACAGGCTGCGAACAGGACAGCACTCCTTCGAAGTCCAAGCCGTTGACACCGCGGACGGTGAGAGTTCCGAAGTAATCCGCTATCTGTGGAAGGTCACACCACGGCGTAGATAGTCTGCGTCAAGATCCAGAAGAGTCCGCCACCGCGATTTCTCTAGTGCTCCCCGTTGTTGAGCGGAGTTCCCGGTGCGAGGCTGATCGCCCTCCAGGCCCCACCTTCCCGCTTCATCGCAAAGTAGCTTGGTTCTCCACCGGATGGTCGAAACAAGACGAAAGCCATAGCGCCCTTGACCCGAACCCCTTCAATGTCTCCGTCGGCTGCCCGGCGCCCCGCTGCCACAATTGGAGAGTGGCCGATCAGCGCCCTTAGAGCCGCGCTACACCGGTCACCGGAGTGGCGCCCGGATCCGCGGGGTCTCCGCAAATCACCGCGATTCGCTGTGCTCAGACGCTCACAAACCTTCGAGAATTCACGCGCAGCAAAGGCGGTGCGCGCGATCACGCAAACCTCCCCAGATCCGATCACAGGAATTCCCCAGGTATGAGCGCCAGCACCACCCTCGCCGCGTAGCTGAGGCCGTAGGCCGAAGTGGAGCGGCGAGGGTGGGCGGCTCTTTCCGTCAGGGGCCTCGGCGACGGTCGCGGGTGTCTATGCCTGCGAACCGACGGGAGGCCCTGAGGGGATGCTCACAGAGGAGGACGACGTGGAGATCCACGCACTTGCCAAGCGGGGGTGGTCGATCGCGGCCATCGCCCGCCACACCGGCCGCGATCGAAAGACCGTTCGCGCCTATCTGCGCGATGACCGCCCGAAGCGCCAGCGGCCGCCCAGCTGCCTGGAGCCCTACCGCGAGTACCTGAGTGCTCGCTTCGCCGAGGACCACCACGTCCTCGCCAGCGTGTTGTTTCGCGAGCTGAGAGATCTCGGCTTCGACCGCTCCTACCAGACCCTGGTGCGCGAGCTGCGCCGCCTGGAGCTGCGCCCACCCTGCCTGGCCTGCCGCACTGGTACCCGTGCTCCCACCACCGAGATAGACCACGAGCCCGGCGAGGAGTGCCAGCTGGACTGGTGGGAGCTGGCCGAGACCCCCTGGGGTGAGAAGGCCTATGTCCTGGTCGGCGCGCTCTCGCATTCCGGACGGCTGCGGGCCGCTTTCAGCGAGGGCCAGAGCTTCCCCCACCTCGTTGGAGCCTTGGACGGCGTCCTTCGCCGCTTCGGCGGCACCGCCAAGGCCTGGCGCACCGACCGCATGGCCACGGTCGTGGCGCCCGGCTCGAGCCGGATCAGGGCGGAGTTCGCCGCCGTCGCCAAGCACTACGGCGTCGCCGTCGACATCTGCCCACCGCGCCGTCCCCAGCGCAAGGGAGTGGTCGAGTCGGGGATCGGCTACCTGGCGCGTTCCTGGTGGCGCTCGGCGCCGGTCAGCTCGCCGGCCCAGGCTCAGGCCGACCTCGACCGCTTCTGCACCTCGATTGCCGACGCCCGTCGGCGAGAGGGAGGCACGGTCGGCTCCCTCGCCGACGCCGAGCCGCTGCTGACGCTGCCGGCGACACCGTTCCCGGCCGAGCTCTGCGTGGAGCGGACGGTGGGTGTAGACATCGCAACTGGCCCCACTGTCGACATCTGAACTGGCCCCACCTCTGTCCGAACCGCGGCTGACGCTGAGCGCTCCTATCGAGCGCGAGAGGCGGAGGTCGAGAGGGAGTGACGAGA
>JBAVAR010000110.1:0-1697 GCA_049585815.1 Solirubrobacterales bacterium | reverse complement strand
CTACGTGGGCGTTCCGATCACGACGTCTCTGGTGGCGCCTCGACCAGCTGCTCCCCAGGCGTCACAGAAAGTCGGGGCCGTGCCGTTCTGCCCGCCTCGTAGCGACAACACCTGGACGGCGTCACGGAATTCGCTCGGAGGTGGGCACTAAGGCACCCGCCTGTTGCCTCATGTCAATATGCCCGCGGCGGTATTCGTTGCCTCAAATGCCGGATGCCCGCGTGAGCTGATTCGTCGCATCGTTTGCTGGCGCCTTCTTGGGTGGGGCTTTGCGCTTGGGTCCGGCCTTGGTGATGGTCAAGGTGAGTAGCTCATTGACCAGGGCCTGAATGTGTCGTTGCAGGGCGGCAGGATTGATGTCGAGGTAGGCGCGGGTGAGGTCCGCTTTAGCGGTCGTCGGAAGATTCGGATGTGCTTGTGCCCGGCGGTGCGGGGTGGCTGCGGTGTCGTGCTTCTTAACGATCTTCGCGCCGTCACGGGCTTTGTAAACGAGTTTCTGCTGGGGGTAGAAGAAGTTGCTCAACAAGGCTTGCAGCGTCCAGATCTTGTTGAGTAGGACCAATTCTGCGGGAGTGTCATAGCGGTGGTAGCCGACCAGGGTGCGCACAGTGGTCCAGTTCTTCTGCTCGACGTGGCAGCCGTCGTTCTTGTTGCCGACTCGCGAGCGGGTGAAGGTGATCTGGTGCTTGTCACACCAGTCCAGCAGGTGGAAGTTGATGAACTCCGAACCGTTGTCAGAATCGATCCCACGGATCGGGAAGGGCATCACCGCGGTGATGTCATCAAGGGCGGCCATCACCCATTTACGGGCCTTAGTGGGCACGCTGCGGTTCTCGGTCCAGCCCGTGGCGATGTCGGTCACCGTCAGCGTCCAGACATGCTCGCCCACCGCGTGCCCGCCGTCATGGCTGACCAGGTCGATCTCGACGAAACCCGGGACCGCATCGTCCCAGTCGGCCCACGTGCGCACCGGGATCTGACTCTTGAGCAGGGTGCCGGGCTTGGTGCGTGAGCGTCCCCTGGCGAGGTACTTCTTGCGCTCGGGGGCCAACCGGCGATCGATGGTGGCCGCAGACATCCCTGCCAGCAGTTTTGCGGTGTCCTCGTCGATGTCCAACTCGCCGTACCGGCGCAGCACCGCCACCAACTCACCCAGCACCGGCGCCAGCCTCTTACCGGCCGGCATCCCCAGCACCGACCAGCACAACACCAGCGCGGCAACCGCTTTGGGCCCATACTTCGCAGGCCGCGGCCGCCGCGTACTCACCAGCTGCGGGCGCCGCGCCAGGCGCAACGCCTTACGCGCATGATCACGATGCCACCCCGTGGTAGCGCACAGCTCGTCAAGAATTTTTGCCTTCTCCGCGTTGCCCGCCCGCCGGTAGCGGACCGCAATCACCCTCGTCACGGCAGTGCGCTGCGCCAACGTCAACTCCATCATCCGGCGGTAGCTCAGCACGCCCCTTCCGGGCCACAACGACACACCGCACGCGGGCATTTTCATCTGAGGCAACGAAAGAGCTAACCGGGCATTTTTAGTGAGTCAACGCGTGCCGGCCCGGCTAGAGATGCATGTGACAGCTGAGGGTCGCGTACGGCCCGCACGGTTACGTTGGAGGCATGGCTACCAAACTAGCGACAGCCGAGGCAGTCGGCCTCTCCGATTTACTCGATTTCGTCCGGCCCCGACACCGAAT
>JBAVAR010000109.1:0-1743 GCA_049585815.1 Solirubrobacterales bacterium | reverse complement strand
GTGCGGCCACGGTCTCGATGGCGACTGCGCCGAGCCCGGATCGGCGGGCGCCTGAGCGCGGTGAGGGGGACGATTGAGCGCCCCGATCCCGGCTCCTCGGCCGCTGGCGCAATGACTTAGGCTGGGCCTGCAATGGCGCGGCCGATCGTCTTCTCCGGAATACAGCCGACCGGGCGCAAGCATCTGGGCAACTACATCGGGGCGATCCGCCAGTACGTCGAGGGCCAGGATCGCGGTGAACCGGCGATCTTCTGCATCGTCGACCTGCACGCCCTCTCGGTCGCCTATGACCCGGTCGAACTGCGCGAGCGCTTCTATGACACGGTCGCGATCCTGCTCGGCGCCGGACTTGACCCCGGTCGCTGCATCCTCTTTCGCCAGTCCGATGTCCGCGAGCACACCGAGCTGACCTGGCTGCTCTCCGCGGTGACCGCTCACGGCGATCTCAACCGCATGACCCAGTTCAAGGAGAAGTCGGCCCGCCAGCGCGAGCTGGTCTCGGCGGCGCTCTTCCTTTACCCCGTTCTGCAGGCCGCCGACGTGCTTGCCTACGCTGCCAGCGAGGTCCCGGTGGGCGAGGACCAGCGCCAACATATCGAGCTGACGCGCGAGATCGCCCGCCGTTTCAACGAGCGCTTCGGCCAGACGCTGGTCGAGCCCGAGCTGCGGATCCCGGAGGTCGGCGCCCGGATCATGGATCTGCAGGAGCCCGAGCGCAAGATGTCGACCACCGGGTCAACCGAGGCGGGGACGGTCTTGGTCCTCGAGCAGCCCGAGGCGATCCGCAAGAAGCTCGGCGCCGCGGTCACCGACTCCGGCCGCGAGGTCCGCCGCGGCGAGGGCAAGGCCGGAATCAGCAACCTGATCGACATCCTCGCCGTCGCCCGCGGCACCGACCAGGCGGCGATCGAGCGCGAGTTCCAGGGCGCCGGTTACGGTGAGTTCAAGGCGGCCGTCGCCGACGGCGTGATCGAGCTGCTGGCGCCGGTGCGCGAGCGCTACGCGCAGCTGCGCCCGGACGAGGCGGCGATCGAGCGAATCCTGGCCCAGGGTGCCGAGGCGGCCCGGGAGATCGCCTCCGCGACGCTGGCGGAAGTCCGCAGCCGCATGGGTGTCGGCGTCCCGCGTTAATTTTGGAACCGTGAGCGTCGCCGCGCTTGACCTCGACCTCGATGTATTCGCCGGGCCGTTTGACCTGCTCTTGGCCGTCGTCCTGCGCGAAGAGGTCAACCTGCTCGAGGTCGAACTTAGCGAGGTCGTCGTCGCCTACGTCGAGCACCTCGAGCGCGAGGGGGAGCTGGAGCTCGAGGTTGCCACCGAGTTCCTCGTCCTGATCGCGGCCCTGCTGGAGCTCAAGTCGCGCCTGATGCTGCCGGGCGCCGAGGAGGAGATCGAGGAGCTCGGCCCCGAGGAGGCGGTCGAGGAGCTGCTCGCGCGGATGCTCGAGTATCGCCGCTATCGCGACGCCTCCGGCGCCCTTCTCGAGCGCTTTGAGGCGGCCCGTGGTTACCTCTACCGCTCGGCGCCGCTGCCGCCCGAGCTGCGCCGCGTCGCCCTGCAGGCCGCCACCGCGACCTATGACCCCGAGGCGCTCGGCGCCGCGCTCGGCGACCTGCTGGCGCTGCCGCCGGAGGTCGACCTCAGCCACATCCGCCAGACCGTCTCGCTGGAGCGGCGGCTGCGGGCGCTGCGCGACGTTCTCTCGCGGCGCTCGAGCTTCGATTTCGACGAGCAGTTCGGCGC
>JBAVAR010000108.1:0-1759 GCA_049585815.1 Solirubrobacterales bacterium | reverse complement strand
GTGCCGTGCTGGCCGGCGTGGTCGAGATCGGCGACAGTCGCTCGCCGCCGTTCTCGGTCGGCTTCCTCGTTCGGAAACTAGGCTCGCGCTGGCGAGTCACCACCATCTCGCCGCCGAGCTGAGGGTGCCGTGGAGGCCGGCTCACTCCCCGCACCGCACGCGCCGAAGCTGCCGCTCGGCCTGCCGCTCGGGATGCTCGCCGCCCTGATCGGCGTCCTCCTCGCGGTCACGGTGATGTTCGGCGCCTCGCCGAGCTGCGGCGGAGCCGAATCCGGCGGGGCACTCAGTTCGAAGGTGCCGAAGCGCCTGGTCCCGATCTACGAGCAGGCGGCGGCGAAGTACGGGCTAGGGGAGGAAGGGCCGTCGATCCTCGCCGGGATCAACTGGGTCGAGACCGGCTTCGGAACCAACCTCGGTGTCTCCTCGGCGGAAGCCGAAGGCTGGATGCAGTTCCTCCCTTCGAGCTGGGAAGCCTTCGGCGTCGACGGCAACGGCGACGGCACAAAGGACCCCTACAACCCCTGGGACGCGATCTTCGCCGCCGCCCGCCTGCTGCGCGCCTCCGGCGCTCCGCAGGACTGGCACGCGGCGATCTTCAGCTACAACCATGCAGAGTGGTACGTCGCCGAGGTCCTGGCGCACGCCCACCGCTTCGCCGGCGACGGGACGATCGAGACCGCCAGCGGCACCGGCTGCGCTGTGGCGGCGAGCGCGCCCAACGAGGCCGTCGCGCGGATGGTCGCCGACGCCGCTCGCCTCAGCGCCCTCCGCTCGACCTCGGAATACGTCTGGGGTGGCTCCCACGGCTCCTCGCCGACTCCCCCCAACGGCCCTTTCGATTGTTCGAGCGCCGTCAGTCACTTGCTCCAGGTCGGTGGCTTCGGCAACCCGACGATGGACACGACCCTCCTGGTCCGCTGGGGCGAACCAGGACCGGGCCGGTGGGTAACGATCTTCGTCAAGCCCTACGGCGCCGACGCCCACACCTTCATCCGCTTCTCGACGGGAGTGACGCCGCCTGGCGAGCGCTACTGGGGCACCTCGGGGAGCGTCGCTCCCGGCAAGGGTCCAGGTTGGATCGGCGAAGACGAATTCTCCGCCTCCTACCTTGCCGGATTCCAGATGCGACATCCCCCGGGGCTATAGGAACTCAAGCGACGCGCATGTTGAGCAACGCTGCCTGGGCACGATGGGGCTTCGTCGGCGCGTAGTGTCGACGAGTCGTTGATATTTCCCGATGCATGAGGACCTCGGATACGACATCGATTGGGAGCTCCTCGTCGTTCAGGGCGATCGTTGCCCAGGCCCGACGCAGCGAATGCGGCGAGACCCTGGAGGCCTTCCCTCCGGGCGCATCCCAGCGCCCGGTCGTCTTGTATACGCCGACCCCCGCTCGCACCGCGTGCCAGCGAAGCATCTTGTAGACGGACTCTGGGCTAGTCCTCTTCCCAGTTCGCGTGAGAAGGACATAGGCGGTCTCAGGGTCGCTTAGGGCATCGCGCATAGCGGGATTCCGCTCAGCCTCCGCAAGCTGCCAGCGACGGTAGATCTTGAACATCCGCAGCAGGGGTGCGTTCAGCACAAAGACATCGGGCTTGTCCCCCTTACCAACGACTTCCCACGTGCCCGCCTCTAGACCGAAGTTACCCCCCACCGCCAGCGCAAATTAGGCTTAAACACTGAGGATCCCCGCCGCGGCAGCTGTCTCGTTCGTGGCTACGCGTGCTTGGGGATGCGCTCGAGCAGCTCCAGCGCCCGC
>JBAVAR010000107.1:0-3202 GCA_049585815.1 Solirubrobacterales bacterium | reverse complement strand
CCCGAGCCCGCAGGGAGCCCTTCAGGGCTTGCAGGGCTCGACGGCCGGTGCCAAGCTGCGGCCGTAAAGCCAGCGACGAGGAGGGCAAGTCCTGCGCCTGCATTCGCATACAGTGGGTCCGTGACCGAGGCTGCCTACGACCAAATCGGTCGCGGTTACGGGGATGTGCGTCATCCCGACCCACGGATCACCGCCCGCATCGAAGCCGCGCTTGGCGCCGCGCGCTCGGTCCTCAACGTTGGCGCCGGTACTGGCTCCTACGAGCCTCCCAACCGCGAAGTGGTTGCGGTAGAGCCTTCGTCGGAGATGATCGCCCAACGACCGACCGGTTCAGCCCCGGTCGTGCAGGCAAGCGCAGAAGCCCTGCCATTCGACGATGACAGCTTCGACGCTGCGATGGCGATCATCACCGTCCAACACTGGGCGGATGTCGCAGCGGGCCTGGCCCGAGATGATCCGGGTCTCACGTGAACGGGTCCTCGTCCTCAGCTTCGACGGCCCAGCAATGGCGGAGATGTGGATGGTGAGGGACTACATCCCCGGTCTGCTGGAGATCCACACCGAGCTGATGCCCCGCTAGAGGAGCTTGTTGCAGTGCTACCAGGCGCCAGGGTCGAGGCGGTCCCAGTCCCCCGCCTCTGCGAGGACGGCTTCTTCTGCGCGCTCTGGGACAGACCTGAGATGCACCTCGACCCCGAGGTGAGGCGGGGCAGCTCGGTCTGGCACCTGATCGCGCCCGAGGAGGCGGAGCGAGGACTCAAAGCACTGCGGGCGGACCTCGAGAGCGGCGTTTGGAATGAGCGCTACGGGCAGCTGCGTGAGCAGACGCCCGAGTTGGATCTGGGCTTGCGTCTGTTGGTCGCGGAGTTCGATTGACCAGCGCTTCTCGACTCACTCACCCGTGGTAGGAGATTGAGAAGCACAACCGTTACGAGGTCTCTGCAGGTCACGCGCCCAGTTAGACACCGCTCCAGTAGCTTCCGGCTGTCGCAGGTCAACCGGCACGCGCCGGCGCGAGAGTTCGGGGGAGCCGGCGCACTTGGGCGCTAGGTGCGACGCGCCAGGCGGTAGAAGTGAATGGCAGCGCGGGTCGGTGAGACGTAGTGCCCGTCGCGGCGAAGGAGGCCGGCTGCGACGAGGGCCTCGATCGCTGCGATCACCGCCTGGCGATGGTCGCGGTCTTCAGGGTCAACGGCGAGGATGCGAGTCAGCTCGCCCTGGGTGAAGCGGGTCGGGTGATGGGAGAGGACGTAGCCGAGCACGGTGCGCTGGTGGACCCGGTCCTCGACCGCGAGAGGCGGAAGGTGATCGCGCCGATGAGGGCTCTGGGGCAAGGACACAACCTCCTGGGTCGGCCACGCTGCGCTGCGCGGCGGGGTGCTTCTCCTTCCCTTCGATAAGGGGGGAGGCGGGCTGTTTCGCCCCCCCTTTCTCGGAGCGCGATTGGCAGCAGGGGGTCGACGCAGCAGCCAAACGGCGCGGCTCATAGTCGACGGCTCAGTTGAGCAAGCAGCTCAGGCGATCGGCGGCCAGATCCGCACGATCTGGGCCGGGCGCTTGGCGGTCGGCTCGATCACCATGGCTTCGCCGACCCGAAGCCGCTTGAGCTGGTCGGGACCGACGAGGAACTCGCGCTCACGGGTGCGGGTCCCGTCCCCCACTCCGAGCATCGGCGAGTTGGCGCCGATCCGCTGGGTGACCGACCAGGAGGGGTCGGTTCCCGCCATGCGGGCGAGGTGCTCGGCGGAGTCGGAATCCCCGATGCGGTGGATGACGGCGAAGGCGATGTTGGAGAGGATCTGCGCGGTCAGGGTGTCGCTCTGATCCTCGGGACGGGCGGCGCGCAGGTCGGCCGGGCTCTGGGTGCCGAGCAGGATGCTGAGCCCGGCCGAGCGGGCGCGGGCGAAGGCCGCGATACCTGCTCGGTGGAGAGCGCCGCGAACTCGTCGATCAAAAGAAAGGCGCGAAGCGGGTCGCGCTGGTGATCGGCGGTGAGCCCGATCAGGTCGACGATCAGCGCGGAGCCGATCAGCTTGGCGGCTTTCGGGTAGCGGTCGGCGTCGAGGTTGAAGTAGACGACATCGCCGCGGCGCAGGGCGGCGGCGATGTCAAGCGTTTCGCCAGCGCCGAGGGCCGGATCGAGCCAGGGGCCGAGCTCGGAGTCGGCGAGCACCGCGAGGCGGTCGCGGCCACCGCCGAGATCTGCCTTGGCACGCTCCGAGAGCGAGTCGACGTAGGCGGAGACGCGCTCGGCGGTCTGGCCTCCGACCTTGCTGGCGAGATGATCGAGGCGCTCGGTATCCATGTGGGCGACGATCTCAGACAGGGTCGGAGGCCAGAGCCCCGCCACCTGCATCGTCGAGAGCACCATGCCGAGCAGGCGCTGGGTCGCCATCTCATAATGAGGCTCGGTCCAGCGCTGCCCGGCGAGGATCTTGTCGACGATCTCGGTCGGGCCGCCCCTGGCGAAGGGGTTGTAGATAAGGGGGCCGGTGGGGCTCCACTCCCAGAAGCCCACTCCCATTCGCTCCGCTGCATCCTTGAGGGTGTCGCGCAAGAAAGCGTCAGGCTTGGGGGCGACGGCGAGCCCGCCTGCGCCGCCGAGGAGGTAGGCCTGGGTGATCGCCGCCTCGGTGACCGTCTTGCCCGAGCCGGTGGCGCCGGCAATCAGGCCGTGGACGGCGCAGCCGGCAGAGCCGATCGGCACCCGGCACGGTCCGCCGCGGGTGGTGGTGCCGATCGCCAGGCGACCGTCCTTGACGCGGCTCTTCTGGGCGCGGGAGCCGGCGAGGAGCGAGTGAGCCCAGCGCAGCGGGCCGAGGGAGTCGCGTGTCGCCCGCGCCTCCTCGCCGCCGTGCTGGATCGCTTCGTCGTGGGTTTTGACGCCGAAGTAGAGCGCCGCCGCGGTGGCGATCGCCAGGCCGAGGCCGGCCTGCCACTGCACGAGCCAGGTCAGGTAAGCAAGCGGGGCGCCGACCAGTGCCCAGGTGAAGCGCAGCCGCGCCCGGCGCAGGGCAAAGAAGAGGATCGCACCGGCGGCGACGCCGATCAGAAGCGGGATGCCGACCCCCCAGAGGTGGGTGCTGATCTGGCTGAGCTTGGTCTGGTGGGAGTGCTTCACCGCCCCACCACCTCGGTGACCCGGACGCGCTCCCCGGCCGCATCTTGGCGACGGCGCGCTCTACGGCGCGGCGGGTCGGGC
>JBAVAR010000106.1:0-3539 GCA_049585815.1 Solirubrobacterales bacterium | reverse complement strand
GATTGCCGCCGCGGGTCAGGCGGCGGCGGCCGCACGCGGCTCTTTCTCGGTGGCGATGAGCGGCGGGCGCTCGCCCTGGGCGATGCTTGCGATTCTCGGCGACTTGGAGGAGATGCCCTGGGCTGAGACCGAGCTGTTCCAGGTCGATGAGCGGATCGCCTCCCCGGGCAGCGAAGAGCGCAACCTCACCCACCTCGTGCTCGGCCTCTCGATCGATCACCAGTCGGTGCTGCGGCCGATGCCGGTCACCCAGCGCGACCTCGACGCCGCCGCCCGCGAGTATGAACGCTCCCTGCCCGCGCCCCTGGACCTCGTCCACCTCGGCCTCGGACCCGACGGTCACACGGCCTCCCTGATCCCCGGTGACCCTGTGCTCGAGGTGAGCGATCGCCGGGTCGCTCTTACCGAGACCGCCTACCAGGGCCACCACCGCATGACCCTCACCTACCCCGCCCTGGCGCAGGCCCGCCAGATCGTCTGGCTGATCTGCGGCGCGGCGAAGCGGGACCCCCTGGCCAAGCTCCTCGCCGGTGACCGCTCGATTCCCGCCGGCCAGGTCGAGAACGGATCAATGGTTGTCGTCGCGGACCAAGCCGCGGCCGGTCAAAGTTAGCGTATTCGCTAACATAAACCCGAGATGTTGAAAGCGAAGCCGGTCGCTCCGACTCCGTCCGCCACCTTGACCGAGCGGATCTGGCGCCGCAGTGGGCTAAGTCAGGCAGAGTTGGCGCGCAGGGCGGGGCTGCCGCGCTCCGTGCTCAACGCCTACCTTCACGGTCACCGGGAGGCGGGCGCGGACACCCTCGCCAGGCTGGCCGCCGCCGGTGGCAGCGAACTGACCGTCGCGCCGCGCCAGGCGCCACTGGACAAAGCACGGGCGGGCCGGATTCTCACCCAGGTGCTGGAGCTGGCCGAGGCGCTGCCCTACCGGCCGCGTAAGGAGCTTGGGTATCCGCGGCTGATCGACCGGGTCAGAGCGGGGGAGGCGGCCCGGTGAGCACGCTTATCGAGAAGCTGTTCGCAATCCACGATGCGCTGACCCGGGCCAGCCTCGGCCACGCCTTCGGCGGGGCCATCGCCCTCGCCTACTGCGTCGAGGAGCCGCGCGGCACACGGGATCTCGATGTCAACATTTTCGCCGACACCGCAAAGGCGAAATCCGTCCTGGCCAGTTTGCCGGAGCAGGTTTCGGTCGAACCTGCCGATATCGCCGCGGTCCTCCGCGATGGACAGACCCGCCTCTGGTGGGGCGATACGCCGGTGGACGTCTTCCTAAATAACCTTCCGCTTCACCGGGCGGTGGCGGCCGGTGTCGTCTGGGTCCCCCTCGAGGGGCGCGAGATCCCGGTGCTCGACTGCGCCTCGCTGACGATTTTCAAGGCCTTCTTCGATCGCACCAAGGACTGGGCCGATATCGAGGCGATTGCCCTCGCCACTCCCGCGGACATCGAACGGGCGGCCGCGACGATCGCCAACCTCCTCGGCGAGCAGGATCCCGCCTACCTCAGGCTGGTCTCCCTCCAGGCTTGAGTCAGACCTCGCCGAGGGAGACGGTGTGGTTGGCGAGGATCCGGCCGGACGGGTCCCAGCTGCGCTTCACCTGCGCGAGGCGGGCGCAGGTTTCGGGCGGCAGGATCGCGTCGACATCGCAGGGGCGCTCGGTGAAGTTGAAGTAGGAGCCGGCGATCCAGGGCTCCATCGTCTCCTCGATCTGTGCCAGGTGGTTGCGGATCGCCTCGTCCATCCCCGCCGCCATCGGCATCCCGACGCTGTACATGGCAAAGCCGGCTCCGAGCTCGGCGAGGGCGCCGCCCTCCTGCGCCGGACGGCCCAGGGCGCCGCCGAGGTGGCGCAGCTCGCTGAGGAGCAAGGGCGAGCCCGAATCCGGGCCAGCGAGGGCGACGAAGGCATCGATCGCCTCATCGCTCAAGGTGCCGATCAGGTGCCCGTCGCCGATACCCGGCACGGGGTGGTCGGGGTCCATGTGGATGTGACAGAGCCCGGCGGCGGGGATCTGAGCGAAGGTGTCGATGATCGGATCGCCCAGCTCGCGCAGGGGCGCGATCGCCGCCGCTCCCTCCTCGGCGCTGCCGATGCAGGCGGCACCGATCGTCAGCAGCGGCCGGCCGCGGATCGGCTCGGGAACGTCGGGGAGGTCCGGTGGGGTGAGGTAGCGGATGATTGAGGTGACCCCCTCGGGGACCGTCTCGGTCCAGTCTCGGTAGGCGCGCAGGGCGCCGGCGCCAAGCTCGGCCGGGAAGAGGAGCGCGCCGGCGTAGACCTCGGCGATCGGCAGCAGGTCGAAGTGCAGTGCGGTGACGATCGCACAGCCGCCGCCGCCACCGCGAAGCCCCCAGAAGAGGTCGGCGTCGTTGGCGGAGTCGACCGTTCGCGCCTCGCCGTCGGCGCCGATCAGCTCGATCGCCGCGACCCGGTTGCAGGCAAAGCCGTGGCGGCGCCCGAGCCAGCTGAGCCCGCCTCCGAGCGTGTAGCCGATCACCCCCACATCCGGTGAGGAGCCGGGCATGAAGGAGAGGCCGTGGGCGCCGGCCGCCTCAGCGAGCTCGACGACGAGCACACCAGCCTCGACCCGGGCCCTGGCGGTGCTGGGATCGAGCTCGATGCCCCGCATCCGCACGGTCTTGAGCAGGATCGCGTCCTCCAGCGACGGCAGCGGGGCGGCGCCGTGTCCGGTTCCCTGGGGGGCGACCCTGAGGCCATGCTCGGCGGCAAAGCGCACCGTTGCGGCGACATCGCCGGCGCTCTCGGCGAAGGCGACCGCGGCGGGTTGCTGGTCAGCGGCCAGGTTCCAGGCGGCGCGCGCCTCCTCCCAGTCGGAGTCGGTGGGGGTGGCGATCCGGCCGGCGATCTCAAGGCCGGTGAAGTTGGTCATCTGCTCTCTCCTTCGCGGTCAGTCAAACCTGAGGCGCTCGATGGCGGCCCCCGTCCCCACCAGTACCTCGCTGACCATATCCGCCGGGAAGAGGCCGTGCGCGGCGACGCCGGGGTCGGCCTCAAGGTGAGCGGCCAGCGCCGCGGGGTCCCCGATCGGGCCCTCGTAGTCGGCGATCAGCCCGTTGTCGGGACTGGGGGGGGCCTCGCGCAGGGCCACCGGCTCGCCGAGGCGGGTGAGGGTCGAGCGCAGACCGAAGGCAAAAAGCTCAAGAGGGACGCTCGCGCTCAGCGCCGCGACCGGCTTGCGCGAGTCGGCGATGACGATGAACCGCTCGGCCGCAGCGGCGACGATCTTCTCGCGCAGGTGGGCACCGCCACCGCCCTTGATCAACCAGCCGTCGGGAGCCACCTGGTCGGCGCCGTCGATCGCGATGTCAAGGCGCTCCAGCATGCCGAACTCCTCGACCGGGATGCCCAGCTCCCGCGCCTGGGCCGCGGTCGCGACCGAGGTTGCGACGCAGCGGATCCCGCGCAGGCCGCGCTGCGCGAGTGCCGGCAGCAGGTGGGCGACGGTCGAGCCGGTGCCGAGCCCGACCGCCATCCCCTCCTCGACCAGCTCGGCCGCCGCCTCGGCGGCGAGCCGC
>JBAVAR010000105.1:0-1825 GCA_049585815.1 Solirubrobacterales bacterium | reverse complement strand
CCGGCGTCCCGATCTCGTTCCCCGACTCGCCCCGCGGGGCGGCCCAGGCGGTTGCCGCCTATCAACGGGCGTTCGCCAGCCCGGCGGTCCTGCGGCCCGGCGTCCTGCAATCACGAATCGAAGCGGTGGCGACGCCCGACTACGCGGCGACGATGCTGGCGGCCAATTCGCCCGGCGCCGATCGCCTAGCTGGTGGACCGATCGGAGCGGGGGTGCGGCGTGGGGTACAGACGCTCTACTCGGCGATCCCGATTGGCTACCGGGTCGAGTCCTTCGAGGCCGGTCGCGCCCGCGTCCTCACCTGGGGCTTCACCTTGCTCGGCAACGCCGAAGCGGTGGAACCGGCCGCCTACTTCGGCCTGACGCGCACCGCGCTTGTCTGGATGGAAGGCCGCTGGCGGATCGATGAAACCCGGGGCGGCTTCGGGCCAACGCCGAAGCTGGCTACGAAGCCTGGCCCGCTCGGCGCCTACGGCGTGATCGACCTGGCGCAGGGCCTTGAAAGCTATGAGCTGGCTCCCTAGATGCCTGGCGGCGGCCCTCCTCGCTGGCCTGCTGGCGACGTTGATCGTCGTCGCGCAGCCTTCGCCGCCGCCCGCCCGGGCCAACCCGATCTGCGACGTTGGCAGCGCCCCGGTGGGGGTCGTCACCGAAGGTGTCGGCACGATCACCGGCGGTCTCGTCGGGGGCGGGAATCCGGTCGGGGACGCCTGCAACGCGGTGAGCGGCGAGGTGACTGGCGCCGTTACCGCGCCGATCACCGATGCCCTCAAGGGGGTCGGCAACGGGATCTTCGAACAGATCACGACCTGGGTTGCCGATGGCGCGAGCTGGCTGATCGGGCAGGTCGTCAAGGGCATCGAGGAAACGACGACGCCGGAGTTGACGACCAAGGGCTTCCTCGCCCAGTACGGGCGCATGGCGCAGATCGCGGCGCTGATGGGGTTGGCGATGTTGCTGCTGGCCGTGTTGGAGGGACTAGCCCAGGGCAACGCCGGGCTGCTGGCCCGCGTCGTCCTAATCAACTTGCCGCTGGCCTTCATTTCCACCAGCGTCGCCTACGCCGTGGTGCAGTTGCTGCTCGTCGCCACCGATGGGATGTGCCACGCGATCGCCACCGCGAGCCACGACAACTCAGAGCACTTTTTCAAGGCGGCGATCACCGGCCTCGGCGAAGCCGGGGGCGAAGTCGGCAAGGAAGTCGATGGCGCCGCCACTGGTGAACCAGCGGGCGCGGCGGTTGGTCAGGCGGCCGGAACGGTGGAGGTGCCGCTGTTCGTCACCTTTCTGGCGGCGATCATCGGCGCCTTCGCCGCCTTCATGGTGTGGCTTGAGCTGCTGATGCGCGACGCGGCGATCTACGTCGTCGCCCTGTTTATGCCGATGGCGCTGGCGGCGTCGATTTGGCCGCGCTGGACCGGCGCGCTGCGGCGCACCGGGGAGCTGCTGGTGGTCATCATCGGCTCGAAGTTCGTCATCGTCTCGATCATCTCGCTTGCCGCCGGGCTAGTCGCTGAAACTGATGGCCGCGTCGAGCACATCCTCGCCGCCTCGGCGCTGATGCTGCTCGCCTGCTTTGCCCCGTTCGTCCTGTTCAAGCTCGTGCCGTTTGCCGAGGGCGCGATGAGTGCCGCCTACGGTCGCCGTTCGGCTGGCGGCGGCGCGATGAGCGGGGTACAGGCTGTCAGCAATGTGCAGATGCTCCGCAACATGGCCCACTCCAATTGGGGCGAGTCGGGCGCGACCCTCTGGAATGCTGGCGAGAAAAGCGGGGGAAGCGCCGGACCTGAGGCCGGCGGCCTCCGTGGTGGGGGCGGGCCTGGAG
>JBAVAR010000104.1:0-11198 GCA_049585815.1 Solirubrobacterales bacterium | reverse complement strand
CACCTGGATCGACTCGATCGCCATCGTCGAGAGCTGGAGACCCAGCCGGCTGGCGCTCACCCACTTCGGCGCGGTGAAGAATCCCGCCCCCCACCTTGCACTCGTCCGCGAGCGCCTCCAGGAGGAGGCCCAACGGGCGCGGGACCTTCCGGAGGCAGCATATGAGGAGCACCATCGGGCTCTGGTCGCAGCGCACGCCTCAAGTGCGGAGGCCGCCGCAGAGATGATCCAGTGCGTCCCCCCCCAGTACCAGTGGAGAGGGCTTCAGCGCTACTGGACTAAGCGGGCCTCAGGAACTCGGTGATCCGCGCTACCGCCTCCTCGATCCGATCGTCTGGGGTGGTCAGCGATATCCGGAAGAACCCCTCGCCGCTGGGTCCGTACATCGAACCCGGCGAGACGATCACCGCCGCCTCCTCCAAGACCATCTCCGAGAAGGAGGTCGAGGTGTGACCATCGGGGACCGGCGCCCAGACGTAGATCGTCCCCTTCGGCGCCTGCACCTCGACGCCGATCTCGCGCAGCGCGGCGATGACCAGGTCACGGCGGCGCGCATAGGTCTCATTCATGCGCTCCAGCGGTCCCGGCGGGCCGCCCAGCGCGGCGACGCCGGCCATCTGCACGGCGGCAAATAGGCCGGAGTCGACGTTGGTCTTCAGCCGCCAGTAGGTCTCAATCGCCTCGCGGTTACCGAGAATCGCGGCACAGCGCCAGCCCGTCATGTTGTAGCCCTTGGAAAGCGAGAAGACCTCGACCCCAACCTCCTTGGCGCCGGGGGTCGCCAGGAAGCTCGGTGCGACGTAGTTGTCGTAGGTCGTCTCCGAGTAGGCGTTGTCGTGGACGACGAGGATCTCGTGCTCGCGGGCGAAGGAGACGACCAGCTCAAAGAAGCCGTCAGGAACGACCGCTCCGCTGGGGTTGTTCGGGTAATTGAGGAACATCAGCCGCGCGGCGGCGGCGACCTCGGCCGATATCGCGCCGAGGTCTGGGGCAAAGCCGAGCTCGGGGACCAGTGGCAAGAGCTGCGGCGATGCGCCGGCGAGAATAGGGCCGCCGGTGTAGACCGGGTAGCCGGGGTCAGAGGCGAGAGCCACATCGCCGGGGTCAAGGAAGGCGAAGCAGAGATTGTAGATGCACTCCTTGGCGCCGATCGCCGGAATCACCTCGGTCTCGGGGTCGATCTCAACCCCGAAGCGCCGTCCATAGAACTCGGCGAACGCCTGGCGAAACTCGGCCCGACCCCGATTGCTCGGATAGCTTTGATTGGCCGGGTCGGCGACCGCCTCCTGCATCGCCTTGACGATGTGCGGGTAGGTCGGGTGGTCGGGATCGCCGATGCCGAGGCTGATCACGTCGACTCCGGCGGCGCGCTTGTCGGCGACCCGCCGCTCCAGCTCGGCGAACATGTACGGAGGCATCGCCTCCAGGCGCTTGGACGGATCTGCGATTCCCATCGGCGAGGAATCTAGAGGCTGGCGAGCGCCTGCAGCAGCTCGGGGGACGCCTCGCCGGCAAAGACCGGCTCGGCCCATCCGCTCAGGCGCACAGCGAGTTCGGCGTCGACCTCGACCTCGAGCTCGCCACCGTCGAGCTCGACGATGAACGGACCCGTCCCCCCGCGCAGGTGGGCAGTGACCGCGGCGCCGCTGGCGCCGGTGCCCGAGGAAAGCGTCTCCCCGACCCCCCGCTCAAATATCCGCGCCCGCACCCGATTGCCGCTGATCGCGATGAATGAGACGTTGGTGCGATTGGGGAACAGCCGGTGGGATTCGATCTCCGCGCCGACCGCGCCGATGTCGATCTGCTCGAGTTCGGCGCCGACCACGATCGCGCACTGGGGGTTGCCGATCGAGACGTGCTGGAACTCCCACTCGCGCCCAGCCGCGGTGAGCGTCCCCCGCCCGTCAGCTCCACCCGAGGGGAAGTCCTTGGAGCGCGTCGTGGCTCGACCCATCTGGACCGAGCAGGTGAGATCGGAGGTGATCGTCGGGACGATCGGGCCGGCCGCGGTGCCGATCGCGAAGGTGTCCTCGGCGCTCCAGCCGTGGCGGCGGAGGTAGAGGATCGCCTCGCGCGCCCCGTTGCCCGACAGCTCAGCCTCAGAGCCATCGGGGTTGAAGATCTGAAGCTCGGCGACGAGATCAGGGTCATCGCTCGCGGAGAGCAGCAGGACGCCGTCGGCCCCAATTCCGAAATGCGGATCGCAGAGCCACTGGATCCGCGCCTCGCCCAGCTCCCACGGCAGCTGATCCGCCTCGAGGATCAGGTAGTCGTTTCCGAGCGCCTGCCACTTCTCAAATCTCACCAGCGGGCAGCCTATTCATCAAGAGCAGCGGCTATCTCGGCCGCGATCTCCGCGTCCCCGCGCCCGGTGCGATCGATGAGGCGGACTCCGGCCATCTTCCGCATCCAGGTGAGCTGGCGGCGGGCGTAGTTGCGTGAGCGCTTCTTCATTTGCTCGACGTCGCCGCTCAGCAGCTCTTCAAAGCCAAGTGCCTTGCGCGCTGTCCGAGATGGACCGGAGGCGTCGGCCTGGCGAACCTCCTGCTCGGCTCCACCGGCGACAATCGCCTCGGTTCTGGCATCGATCCGCTCATAAAGCTTGGCGCGGTCCATCTGGAGGCCGAATATCGCGGTCGGGTGACGGGTCTCGGCCGACCAGAGCTCGGAGTCCTCAGTCCCGGGCGGGAGCTTGATCAGCGAAAGCTCCGCCAAGGCCGCCCGCATGTAAAGGCCGGTCCCGCCCACCACAATTGGCCGCCTTCCGGCGGCAAGTGCCGAGTCGATCTCCGCGTGGGCGATCCGCATGTAGTCGCCGACCGAAAAGGGCTGGGTTATCGGCACGAACCCAACCAGCCGGTGCTCCAGCCTGCCCCGCTGCTGGGTCGTGGCGACGCCGGTGAGGGTCCCCAATCCCTCATATACCTGTAGCGCGTCGCAGGAAATCGCCACCGGGTCCTCGCCGCGCTCCCGCAGCGCCTCGGCAAGTGCGACCGTTACGCCGGTCTTCCCGACGCCGGTGGGCCCGAAGATCGCGAGCACCCTCAAGGGGAGGGGGAACCGCCGAGCTGCGCAATATCCTTCCCGGTTCGGCGATGCGCGGCCACCGAAAGGACCCGCTAACGACGAAGCAGCCGGGTTAGGGGGTTCACCGCCACCCCTCCCAGGGTCTGCGAGGTCGCGCTCTCGATCTCGACCTCGATCAGCTCACCGGCTGCGGCGGAACCCTCGAAGTTGACAGCCTTGTTGTGGCGCGTTCGCCCCCGCAGCCTGGTCGGGTCGGTGCGGCTGGTGCCTTCGACCAGCACCTCCATTGCACGGCCAACGAAGCGCTGCGCACGCTCTCTCGCCCGCCGCTGAACCGCCTCCACCAGTCGTTGCATCCGCTCGACCTTGACCTGGTGCGGAACCTGACCCTCCAAGCTCGCCGCCTCGGTCTCGCGCCGCGGCGAGAACAGGAAGGTGAAGGCCCCGTCGTAGCCGACCTCCTCGACAACCGCCAGCGTCTGCTCAAAGTCGGCATCGCTCTCGCCGGGAAAGCCGACGATGATGTCTGTGGTCAATGCGCAGTCCGGGACGTGCTCGCGGATCAGGGCGACGCGGTCCATGTAGCGGCGCCGGTCATAGGTGCGCCGCATCCGTTTGAGGACCGCGGTGGAGCCCGACTGCAGCGGCAGGTGGATGTGCTCGCAAAGGGCGGGCAGCTCGGCGTGAGCCCGGATCACCTTCTCGTTCATGTCCTTCGGGTGCGGGCTGGTGTAGCGGATGCGGTCGATCCCCTCGATCGCATCGACCCCTGCGAGCAGCGCGGCGAAGTCGATCCGCTGCTCCGCGCGCAGGTCGCGCCCGTAGCTGTTGACGTTCTGGCCGAGCAGGGTGATCTCGCGCACCCCGTCGGCGGCGAGCGCCTCCGCCTCGGCGAGCAGCTCGCTCGGCTCACGACTGACCTCGCGACCACGGGTGGAGGGAACGATGCAGTATGCGCAGACGCAGTTGCAACCCTGCGAGATCTGAAGCCAACCCTGAAACTCACGCTCGCGTCGGGCAGGCAGATGTCCTGAAAAGTCCTCAAACTCAAAGTAGCCTTGGGCGCTGAGCGAGTCGGAGTTGAGAAACTCGGCCAGCCGGTGGATCTGGCCCGGGCCAAAGGCGACGTCGACGAAGGGGAAGCGGCGGAAGACCTCGTCCTTCACCGATTGCGCCCAGCAACCGCCGACACCGACAACCCGCTCTGGATCCTCGGACTTGAGTCGCTTGGCCTCGCCCAGGTGAGCGAGGAAGCGACTGTCGGCGGACTCACGAATCGAGCAGGTGTTGAAGAGGATCAGGTCAGCGCCGTCTCGGTCGCTGGCCTCCCTGTAACCCAGCGACTCGAGCATCCCTCGCATCCGCTCGGAGTCGTGAACGTTCATCTGGCACCCGAAGGTGGTGAGGTGGTAGCTCTTGGGGTCGCTCATCGAAGCGAGGTTAGCGCCCCGCCGGGAGCTATTTGGCGGTGGAGCTAGATGTAGCGGTGGTCGCGGTGCTCCGCGGAGCGTCGCTCTCCAGTTTTTCGATTTCCCTTCCGGCTCTCTGATATTCGGCGGCCTTTGCCTTCTGCTCATCCTTGCCGTGCAGAACGGCAAAGGTCGTCGCCCCGCCGACCAGGATCGCGAACCAGAGGACGACCAGCGGAAAGGCCCGGCCAGGAAACTGTTCAGATCGCAGGCCCAGCAGGCTGACCAGCACGGCCGAAACCGCGAGAGCGATCCCGAAGACGAAGAAGAGTGATTCGTGGCTCATGCGGGAGCGGAATCCTATCCGCTGAAAGCGGCTCTAAGCAGCCTGCTGCTCCGCTGAGGGCGGCGCCTGGGCCTCGGCGCTATCACCGTCGATCCCGAGCTTGGAGCGAACCTTCCCCTCGATCTCGGCGGCAACCTCCGGGTTGTCGGCGAGGAACTGTTTGGCGTTGTTGCGCCCCTGGCCGAGCCGCATGTCCCCATAGGAGAAGAAGGCTCCGGACTTCTGGACCAGCTCCTGCTCGATTCCGAAATCGATCAGGCCGCCCTCCCGTGAGATGCCGGCCCCGTACTCGATGTCGAACTCGGCCTGACGGAAAGGCGCCGCGACCTTGTTCTTGACCACCTTGACCCGAACCCGGTTGCCGACCGCCTCGGTGCCTTCCTTGAGGGTCTCGATGCGACGAATATCGAGACGCTGGGAGGCGGCGAACTTAAGCGCCCGTCCCCCCGGCTGGGTCTCCGGAGACCCGAACTGAACTCCGACTTTTTCGCGGATCTGGTTGGTGAAGATGCAAACGGTGTTGGTGCGGTTGAGATTGCCTGCCAGCTTGCGCATCGCCTGCGACATCAGACGAGCCTGAAGACCGACGGTGGTGTCGCCGATCTGCCCTTCCAGCTCGGCCTTCGGCGTCAGCGCTGCGACCGAGTCGATCGCGACGACGTCGACCGCGGTGGAGGCGATCAGACGATCGGCGATCTGCAGCGCCTGCTCGCCGAAGTCGGGCTGAGAGACGAGCAGCTCATCGGTGTCCACACCGATCGCCCGGGCATAGATCGGATCCATCGCGTGCTCGGTGTCGATAAAGACGCAGACCCCACCCCTGGCCTGGGCCTCGGCGATGATGTGGTAGACGAGGGTCGTCTTTCCCGAGGACTCAGGGCCGAATATCTCGACCATCCGCCCCCTCGGCACTCCACCGATGCCGAGCGCGAGGTCGAGCGCGAGGGCGCCGGTCGGGATCGCTTCGACCGGCAGCGCGCTGCCTGAGCCCAGGCGCATCAGGGCGCCCTCCCCGAACTCCCGTTTGATGTGCGTGACCGCGCTCTCCAGGGCCGCGTCTTTGGCCCGCGCCTCCTTCGCCGATGCATCCTTCAAAGTCGATTTCTTGTCTGCCATCTCTCTCTTCACCTCATTTGGCTGGACTGATCACGGTAGAGCGTGACCCGGACGCCAGGCGCGGACCCGCCGAGCCACACCCCACCGCGACCAAACGCGAGCTCTCCAGCCGCGGACCCGCCTACAGAGGGGACTCGCCGCCGCCGAGCAGGATTCGCAGCATGTGCATACCGACCAGCGCCGAGCGTTCGCGGATATCGTTGCGGCCACCGGGAATCACCGGCTCGCGCGCCAGCGCCGCACCGCCGGCCAGGCGGGCGTTGAGGCAGACGTAGCCGACCGGCTTGAGCTCGCTGCCCCCCCCGGGTCCGGCGATCCCGGTGATCGAGACGGCAACGTCTGCCCCGAAGCGCTCCAGCGCGCCGATCGCCATCGCCTCGGCCACCTCGGGCGAGACCGCGCCGTGGGTCTCTATCAGACCCGGGTCGACGCCCAGCAGCCCCGCCTTTGCCTCGTTGGAGTAGGCGACCACGCCCCCCGCCATGTAGGCGGATGCCCCCGGTCTATCGGTGATGCGCGCCGCCAGCAGGCCGCCGCTACAGGACTCCGCCAAGGCCAGCCGATGCCCGGCGAGCAGCCCCGCCACCTGTGCGTCGATCGTCTCTCCGTCAAGGCTGAATAGGTTGCGCGGATGGCGCTCCCGCAGCGCCGCCTTCAGCCCCTCGGCCTGCACCCCGGCGCCGTCCCTGTAGCGGACGTCGATCTCGATCTCACCGCGGCGCAGGCAGGTTGTGATCTCCAGGGCAGAGAGGTCCGCCCCGCCCGCTTCGATTTCCCGCAGGCTCTTGGCGATCTCTGACTCCGGGATGCCGAACATCCGCAGGGTGTAGCCGTGTAGGGGCGTCGCCCGAGCGAGGGCCTCGCTCACCGGGGGGGCGGCGAGGGCCGCCGTCCACATTGGGCGGAGCTCACGCGGCGGGCCCGGCAAGACGATCACGACCCGCCCATCGGCCGCCACCACCAGGCCCGGGGCCGTGCCTACAGGATCGAGCGCCACCGCTCCATCGGGGATCATCGCTTGCTTGCGATTGGCGGCGCGAACCGCCTCCTCATCGAAGTTAAAGCGGCGGACAAAGCCACGCAGGATCGCCGCGATCTTCTCCTCCATCTCCTCGTCCAGGACGAGTTCGCGGCCGGCGAAGCGGGCGACAACCTCCGCGGTGAGGTCATCTGCGGTGGGACCGAGGCCGCCGGTGGTGACGATCAGGTTCATTCCCTCGGCCGCCATGAAGCGCAGGGCCGCCTCGAGATCGGCGGGACGATCGCCGACGACGAGGATGTGGGCGACCTCCACCCCGAGCTCGGCGAGGCGCTCGGAGACCCAGGGCCCGTTGCGATCGGCAATCCGCCCGGTCAGGACCTCGGTTCCGGTCACCACTATCCCCGCCCGGATCAAACCCAGTCCCCGTCTTGGCTTCCCATTTGGAGCCACTTCTGACCCCACTGCGGGCGGGCGGGAGCGGGGCAGATGACCGAACGCGGCTTCATCCGCAGGTTGGCCGTTCGCCTTCGGATAGCCGTTCGAGCCTGCCGCTGGAGCCGATCGAGTAGCCAACCGGGCTGGATGTTGCCGGGATCCTTGCGGTCTGCCCGTTGATCATCATCGAGACCTCGCCGTTGCCTAGGGAAACGGTGAAGCTAGCGGAGTGGAAGGTTCCCTCCCCCAAACCCGCGGTTAGGATCTGGCCGTCGATCAGGCGTTTACCGGAGGCGTCGATCAGGCAGACCCAGACTTCGGCGTTGGCGGTGAGCCGCAGTGAGACTCCGCGTGGTCTGCGCCCGACGGGGACGAGGGCCCGGGCGTGGAAGGCGCCGTGCTGGCGGCGGGAGGACCGGGGCGGGACCGTGCCCTCTTCCCCACCCGTGGTCAGGCCAATCACGACAAGGGCCGCGATCAGTCCGGCGCTGAGGATCGCCGTCCAGGTGCGGGTCGAGGGCCCGCGCCGGCGCGATCGGCGCCGGGAAGGCGAGGCGACGGGCTCAGAATAGGGCTCGCGCTCCCCCGACGTTGTGATCCCTGATTGCTGGCGGTACTCCTCGGCCAGGCGCTCGCCATCGAGCCCGAGAAAGGAGGCGTAGGTGCGGACAAAACTGCGCGTATAGGTGCCCCCGGGCAGGACGTCCCACTCTTCATTCTCCATCGCCCGCAGGTAGCGGAGGCGGATCCTGGTCGCTTTCTCAACCTCGTCGAGGCCAATCTTTTGACGACCTCGCGCCTCGCGCAGCGTGCTACCGATTCCCGTCTCCATCGACCCATTCTCCTACGGGGACTCCAGGTTTGATTCATACCCGCCTGCGGGGAGGCCCACGGATGACCGGCGCGGAGGGGGCTTATGGCACCGGAGAGGCAGGATCCAAGTCTGACTCCTCGCTCCCTTTTACAGGGCCGAGGACCCGGGCAAGATCGCCCTCCCCGATCAACACCTGGCGGGGTTTGGACCCCTCATAGCCGGAGATCACTCCGCGACGCTCGAGCATGTCGATCAGCCGACCGGCGCGGGTGTAGCCAACCCGGAGGCGACGCTGGATCATTGAGACCGAGGCGGTGTCGGTCTGCACGACGAGACGGATCGCCTCATCGAGGAGATCATCGCTGTCGGGGTCAAAGTCACCCTCTGCACCGTCCTCGGCTGGCGCCTCGCGGGTCTCCAGCAGCTCCTCCTCGAACTCCGGTTCACCCTGCTTGGCCCAGTGTCTGGCGATCCGCGCAATCTCCTCCTCGGTGATGAACGCCCCCTGCACGCGCTGCAGCTTCGAGGTTCCTGCGCCGCGGAAGAGCATGTCCCCCTGGCCGAGGAGCGCCTCGGCGCCACCCTGATCGAGGATTACCCGCGAGTCGGTCTGGGAGGAGACGGCGAAGGCGATCCGCGCCGGAATGTTGACCTTGATCGTGCCGGTGATGATGTCGGTCGAGGGCCGTTGGGTGGCCAGCACCAGATGGATGCCGGTGGCGCGGGACTTCTGGGCGAGGCGGATGATCGAGTCCTCGACCTCGGCGGGGGCAACCATCATCAAGTCGGCGAGCTCGTCGATCACGCAGAGGATGTGCGGCAGTTGCGCCTCGCCAGCCTTGATCCGGGCGCGGTTTAACTCGCCAAGGTTGCGGCAGCGCGCCTCGCCCATGATTGCGTAGCGACTCTCCATCTCGCCAATCAGGTTGGCGAGCACATTTGCGGCCAGGCGGGGCGAGGTCACCACCGGAGTCAGCAGATGGGGGATGTTCTCGTAGTGGTTTAGCTCGACCTGCTTGGGGTCGACCAGTACCAGGCGCACCTCGTTGGGGGAGGCCTGCATCAGGATCGAGGAGAGGATCGCGTTGACGCATCCGGACTTGCCCGAACCGGTGGTACCGGCGACCAGCACGTGCGGCATTTTTGCCAGGTCGGTCCAGACGGCATTGCCGTCGATCCCCTTGCCGAGCCAGGCGACCAAGGGAGAGGTCTTCTCCGGACGCCCGGCGTAGATGTCTCCGAGGCGGACGATTCGCCGCCGCGTATTCGGTACCTCGACTCCGACCGCCTGCTTTCCCGGGATTGGAGCGAGAATGCGGATGTCTGTCGAGGCGAGCGCGTAGGCGAGGTCGTTGGCAAGCTCGGTCACTTTCTTGACCTTGATGCCGGGTGCTAGGCGCAGCTCATAGCGGGAAACATGGGGACCGCTGACAACGCCGACAATCCTCGCCTCGACTCCAAAGTGACCGAGCGTCTCGACCAGCTTCCGCCCAATTGCTTCGTGGTCGCGTGGATCCGGGCCCTTGTCACCCTTGCCTTTCTCGAGCACCTTGGCGGGCGGCGGGCGATAGTCGATCTCCTCTGAGGTGGTGACCCCCCGAGGCTGCCCCATCGGGGTCAGGGCCGTCTGCCGGGAGACGGCGTCGGTGCCGACGCCCAGGCCCTCCTCACCCTGGACCTCCGCCTCGACCAGTTCCGCGTCAAAGTCATGAGTTGTCGCCTCGACCAGCGTCTCCTCGGCCTCCTCGGATGGCTCCTCGATCAGGGCGACGGTCGGCTCGAAATCCTCATCGCCCTCGGGGTAAGCGCTCATCACATCCGTCGGCCCGACCTGCGTCTGAGCGGCCGTTGTCCTCACCTCGCGGCGATCTGCCCGAGTCCTGACCATGGTCTCTGCCACCTCGCGCCCACCGAGAAAGATCCGTCGCATCGCCCTGCCCAATCCACGCAGGATCGATGAGATTGAGGTTCCCGTGACCAAGACCGCGCCGATCATCAGCAGCAGAACCGTTGCGATTCGCGCCCCCACCGCGCCAAAGAGGAAGGTGAGCGCCGTCTCGACCCCGTAGCCCACCTTGCCCCCACCCCAGCCAAAGAAGAGTAAAAAGACCAGGTAAACGCCGGCGGCGATTAGGAACAGCCCGAGAATGTCCAGGTGCCTTTGCTGCAGCCCCTCGGGAAGGTGGGGCCGGCGAACACGCGGTTTGGATTTGGCGCGGCGCACGGGCCTGCCCCGCTTCTTGCGTACGAACATATTCGAGACGCTTCGACGCCCAGCCCCCCTCCCCTGCGCTCTAAATTCGCAGTAAAACCACCTGAGGCCACGAAGGGACGTGGCTAACATCAACCGAATGCTGACCAGCGAACCCGCGGGTGGGCGCGTCCTGGTGGTCGAGGACGACACCGACATCGCCGACGTCCTACGCCGATCGTTGCGCAACGAGGGCTATGAGGTGCGGACCTCGGCCGACGGCGTGGAGGCCCTCGACGTCGCCGCCGGCTTCGTCCCCGACCTCGTCGTCCTTGACCTCGGCCTTCCCCGCCTCGATGGCGTCGAGGTCTGTAGGCAGCTGCGGGCCGACGGCGACGTGCCAATCTTGATCCTGACCGCCCGGGCCGAGACCGAGGATCGCGTCACGGGCCTTGACAGCGGCGCCGACGATTACCTGGTCAAGCCGTTCGAGCGCCAGGAGCTACTTGCCCGCATCCGCGCCCTGCTGCGGCGCCGACCACCGCGCGGCGCCGCGTCACTGAGCGTCGGCGACCTGCAGCTCAACCCCGACACCCGGGAGGTGCAGCGCGGGGAGCGTGAGATCGAGCTGACCAACCGCGAGTTTGAGCTGCTCGAGTACCTGATGCGCAACCAGCGCCTGGTGGTCTCGCGCGAGCGATTGCTGGACGAGGTTTGGGGATATGACCCGATGGCGGCGACCAACACGATCGACGTCTTCATCTCCAACCTGCGCCGCAAGCTGGAGGCGGGGGGCGAGCCGCGCCTGCTTCACACCAAACGTGGAGCGGGCTACGTGCTCAAGGAGTAGCGGTGCGCCTGCGCGCCATCGGTGGCGC
>JBAVAR010000103.1:0-8446 GCA_049585815.1 Solirubrobacterales bacterium | reverse complement strand
CACCTGGATCGCCAACTGGAACGACGAGCCCAAACCCTACGTCTGGCACAAGAGCGCCGATGAGATCCTCGACAGCCTCGCCTCCTACTGCCAGCGGATCAACGACTCAGGTCACTAGGCGGCCTTCGTCACCTTGTTTGACTTCAGGCAGCGCGTGCAGACGTAGGCGCGCAGGGTGCGGCCCCGCTCTTTGATCCGAACCTTCTGCAGGTTCGGATCAAAGCGCCGCTTGGTGGCGACCATCGAGTGGCTGCGGGACTGGCCAAATGCCGGTCCCTTGCCGCAGCTGTGGCATACCTTGGCCATCGGGGAGGGGGGATGGTAGCCACTCAGGCGAGTTGGCGTTTGAGCAGCGCCATGCGGGCGACGGTGAGAGCGGCGTTGCGGCCCTGGTCGCGCTTGCCTCCACCGGCGCGGGCGAGCGCCTGCTCCATCGTCTCGCAGGTGATCACCCCAAAGGCGCAGGGCACCCCGGTCTGCAGCTGGACGTCCTGAATGCCGCGGGCCGCCTCCGCGCAGACGAAATCGAAATGGTCGGTCTCGCCGCGGATCACGACGCCGAGACAGGCGACCCCGGCAAAAACGCCGCTCTCGGCGTGCAGCTTGGCGGCGAAGGGCAGCTCATATGCGCCTGGGACCGAGATCTGGCTGACCGATGCGGCCGGCACCCCGGCGATCTCAAACCCCTCGTTGGCGCCGCGCAGAAGCCGTTCGGCGAGCTCCTCATAGAAGCGACCGACGCAGACCGCAAAGCGCAGCGGGGCGAGCGTCGCGCGCTCATCGGCCCTGAACTCCTCAAGGAAGGCGGTGGACTCAGCCATCGCCCGCATCACCTGACTCCGAGCCCGGCGCCGCGGCCAGGAAGACCCCGGCGATCACCGAGTGCCCCGCTCGCTCGAGCCGGTCTCGGCGGCGGCACCCGAGCCGCGCCGCTCCTCGTCGTGGATCATCTCCTCATCGAGGGCAAGACCCTGGTGGTGGAGGGAGTGGCCCATCTTGTCGCGCTTGACCCGCAGGTAGTCCTCGTTGTGGATGTTTGGCACCGCCTCGATCGGCACCTGCTCGGTGACCGAGAGGCCGTAGCCCTCCAGACCGACGATCTTTTTCGGGTTGTTGGTGAGGATGCGGATGCTGCTCAGGCCGAGGTCGCCGAGGATCTGGGCGCCGATCCCATAATCGCGCAGGTCGGCGGGCAGGCCCAGCTTGAGGTTGGCCTCAACCGTGTCGGCGCCCTGCTCCTGGAGCTTGTAGGCGCGCAGCTTGTTGAGCAGGCCGATCCCGCGCCCCTCCTGAGAGAGATAGAGCAGCACACCGCTCCCCTCGCGCTCGATCATCATCAGCGCCGCCGCCAGCTGCTCGCCGCAGTCGCAGCGCATGCTGTGGAAGACGTCGCCGGTGAGGCACTCGCTGTGGACGCGAACAAGCACATCCGCGGCGCCCGCGACCTCACCCTTGACCATCGCCACGTGGTGTTTGTCGTCGACCAGGGAGCGGTAGCCGACCGCGGTGAAGTCGCCGAACTCCGTCGGCAGGGCGGTCGAGACGACCCTCTCGACCAACTTCTCGGTGCGACGCCGGTAGGCGATCAGATCGGCGACCGTGATCATCTTCAGACCGTGGCGCTCGCAGTAGGGAACCAGGTCGGGAACCCGGGCCATCGTCCCGTCATCGTTCATGATCTCGCAGATCACGCCGGCCGGAGTGAGTCCGGCCAGGCGCGCCAGATCGACCGAGGCCTCGGTCTGCCCGGCGCGCTCCAGCACCCCGCCGTCTTTGGCCTTGAGCGGGAACACGTGCCCGGGCTGAACCAGCTCGTGTGGCGTTGAAGCGGAGTCGATCGCAACCTGGATCGTGTGGGCGCGGTCGTGGGCGGAGATCCCCGTGGTCACCCCGTGGCGGGCCTCGACCGAGACGGTGAAGGCGGTCTGCAGCGGCGCCTCGTTCTTTGCCGCCATCAGGTTGAGGCCGAGTGCCTCGCAACGTTGGGAGGTGAGCGAGAGGCAGATCAGCCCACGCCCCTCCTTGGCCATGAAGTTGATCGCCTCGGGCGTCGCGAACTGCGCCGCCATCGTCAGGTCGCCCTCGTTCTCGCGGTTCTCATCGTCACAGACGACCACCATCCGCCCCCGCCGGATGTCCTCGATCGCCTCCTCAACGGTCGAGAAGGACCCCTTTGACCCTGGGCCTGCGGCTGCATCTGTTCGCTGCGTCTCGCTCATATCGCTCAGCTTCGCTCCTCTCCAACGAATGGTTGCATCAACCTCTCCACGTACTTGCCGATTAGGTCGCACTCAACGTTCAACCGGCGCCCGGGCCTGGCCTCACCGAGGTTGGTGCGCGCCAGGGTCTCGGGGATCAGCGAGACCTCGACCCAATCCTCCCCAAGCGCCGCCACGGTGAGGCTGACCCCCTCCAGCGTTATCGATCCCTTTGCCACGACCTGGCGAGAGAGTGCGGAGGCGAGCCCCACCCGCAGGCGCTGAGCAAAGCCATCTGCCTCAACCGAGAGCACCGCCGCGGTGCCGTCGACATGGCCCTGGACGATGTGCCCGCCGAGGCGATCGGAGGCCCTGAGCGCCAACTCGAGGTTGACCCGATCGCCGACCGCAAGCCCGCCCAGCGAGGTCACCGAGAGCGTCTGGTTCATCGCCTCGACCTCAAAGCGATCGCGATCGGCGCTGGTCGCGGTCAGGCAGACACCGTTGAGGGCAACCGAGTCGCCGCTGCCGAGCTCACCGCCGAGCCGGGTGGCGACCAAAAGCCGCGCGCCCTCGGGTCCCGAGTCGATCTTCTCGACACTGCCCAGATCCTCGATCAGCCCGGTGAACATCCTCACCACTCCCTAAAGCGCGCCCTGATCAGGACATCCTCGCCGATCATCTCCATCCCGACGGCGGCGCTCGCCCGGATCACAGATCCCCGCGCTGGCGAACCAAAGACAGCGCCCGCCTCCTCCCCGCCCTGCCCCCCATCCCTCCCGGCCCCGCCAGGGGCCTCACCCGGGGAGGCGGAAGGGAGAAGGAGCGGGGCGATGAAGGTTCGCGACTCATCGATCTGATCGCAGGCGGCAAATGCGGCGGCGAGGGTGGGGCCCCCCTCGAGGAAGATGCTGGTGATCTCGCGCCGGCCCAGCTCAGCCAGAGCGGGCTCGACCCCATCGCAGAGAAGGACCTCCGCGCCCGCATCGTGCAGGGCGCCGACGCGCGCTTGGTCTGCCTGCGGGGAGGCGATGAGGATCACCGGCGCCTGCTCGAGGGTGAGCAGCAGCCGTGAGTCGAGCGGCAGGCGGGCGCGGCGGTCAAAGATCACGCGCAGAGGCTGGCGGGGGGACCCCTCGCTGCGGGCGGTGAGCAGCGGATCATCGGCGAGGGCGGTCCCGATGCCGATCGCGATCGCATCCGATTCGGCGCGCCAGCGATGAACCAGAGCTCGACTCGGCTCGGCGGAGATCCAGCCGGACTCGCCGGGGGCGGTGGCAGTCTGACCGGCGAGGGACATCGCCAGCTTCAGGGTGATCAGCGGCAACCCGGTGCGGGCGTGCTTTCGAAAGGGTTGGTTTAGCAATCGCGCCGCCGCGGCCTGCTCCCCGTCGACAAACTCCACCGCGACCCCGCGATCGCGCAGGGCGCCCGGCCCACGTCCCCCCGCCCACTCGCTCGGATCCTCAGACGCGATCACCACCCGCGCGAGGCCCGACTCCAGAATCGCATCGACACACGGCGGCTGGCGCCCCTGGTGGGCGCAGGGCTCAAGCGTCACGTACATGCTCGCCCCGGCTGGATCTGCCCCCCGCGCCCGACAGTCCTGAAGCGCCGCCACCTCGGCGTGCAGAGCGCCCAGCTCCCGGTGCCACCCCTCGCCGATCACCACTGCCTCCCGGGCCAGCACCGCTCCGACGAGCGGATTCGGACTGACCCGCCCTCGCCCCCGCTCGGCAAGCTCCAACGCCCGCGCCAGATGCGCCTGATCGGTGCCTGTGAGCTGGGAGTTCATCGGACTGATTGACTGGTCAATCAACGAATCCTAGCGCGGCCCGTTCAGCGCCTGAGGATCGGCTGGGTTGACCCAGGGCGCCCGCGGGCGCGACCTCGATCTCCCCGCGCGCGAGCCCGCTTCGCCCAGCCCCGGGGGGACCCGCGCGCCGATACCGCAGATACCCTGACCCGTCGCGATGAAGCTGATCATCCAGATCCCCTGCCTCAACGAGGAGCTGACCCTGCCGGCGACGATCGCCGACCTGCCGCGCCAGATCGACGGCTTTGAGGGAATCGAGCTGCTGGTGGTCGATGACGGCTCAAGCGACCGCACGGTCGAGGTCGCCCGCGATTGCGGGGTCGAGCACATCGTCAGGCTGACTAACAACAAGGGCCTCGCGGCGGGTTTTCAGGCCGGGCTCGACGCCTGCCTGAAGCTGGGCGCCGATGTCGTCGTCAACACCGACGCCGACAACCAGTACCGCGGCGCCGACATCCCGAAGCTGGTGGCCCCGATCCTCGCCGGTGAGGCCGACATGGTTGTCGGCGACCGGCAGGTCTCACAGATCGAGCACTTCTCCGGCGCAAAGAAGGGGCTGCAGCGGCTCGGCAGCTGGGTGGTGCGACGGCTCTCGGGTACCGAGATCGCCGACACCACCTCCGGCTTTCGCGCCTACAACCGCGAGGCGGCGCTGCAGCTGCTCGTCGTCGATGAATTCACCTACACGCTGGAGAGCCTGATTCAGGCCGGCAAGATGCTGATCGCGGTCGACCAGGTCCCGATCGGCGTCAACCCACAGACCCGCGAGTCGCGCCTGTTTGACTCAACCGGCTCCTACGTCCGCCGCAATTCGCTGGCGATCCTGCGCATCTACGCCCGCTATGAGCCGCTGCGGGTGTTTGCCACCGCGGGCCTGGTCGTGTTCGTGGCGGCGATCGCCGCCTGGATGCCGTTTCTGCTGGACTGGGTTCTCAACGGCAACAGCAATGGCCACATCCAGTCGCTGATCCTCGGCGCGGTCCTCTTCATCGCCGCCGTACAGCTGCTCGCGCTGGGGGTGATCGGCGATCTCTTGGCCGGCCAGCGGGTGATGACGCAGCGGGTGTTCGAGCGGGTACGGCGGGTGGAGCTGGCGCTCGGCGTTGAGCCCTCCCACTACGAGCGCGGTGCGGAGCGCCCGCTATGAGCGCTACCGCAGGCAATGGGGCGAAGCCGGGCGGTGCAGCGCAGAGCTCGGCCGACTACGGCAAGACCGCGAGCTTCCTCGCGGTCGGCGTCGGACTCACCGGGGTCGTCACCTACGCCTACTTCCTGATCGCCTCCCACGTTCTCTCCAAACCCGATTACGGCCAGATCACGGTGCTCTGGTCGGCGGTCTTCATCACGATCTCGACGCTCTACCGGCCGATCGAACAGCTGCTCTCCCGCCAGATCTCCGAGCGAGTGGCCAAGGGGCAGGCGGCCGGGCAGCCGATGCGCGTCGCCTCGACAATCCAGTTCGGCCTCTCACTCTTTTTCGCCGTCACCGCACTGGCGCTGCGCGGACCGATCCAAAACGGCCTGCTGGAGGGCAACGAAGCGCTCTACTGGGTCTTCTTCTCCTCGGTGCTCTTTTACGCCGCGAGCTACTTCGCCCGCGGCTTCCTCGCCGGCAACCAGCGCTTCGGCCTGTTCGTGGCGCTGATCCTCTCCGAATCCTGCTTCCGCACGATCTTCGCCGTGATGGTCGCGATCGGCATCCTCAGTGGACAATCGGCGGTCGCGATCGGGATCACCGCGGCACCCGCGCTCAGCCTCCTGGTGGTCCCATTCGCCTTCGCCCGCCGGGCGCAGAAGGAGCGCCGCGAGACGCCCGAGCGGGTCGGCGAGGACGCCGGGCAGGAGAACTACTCGCTCAAGGCCGGCGGGGGATTCGCCGCCGCGGTGCTCCTGATCATGTTCAGCGAACAGGCCTTCCTCAACACCGGCCCGCTGGTGGTGCGGGCGCTGCAGGGCGCCGCCGCCGCGGGCTTCATCTTCAACGTGCTGATGATCGCCCGCGCGCCCCTGCAGCTCTTCCAGGCGGTCTCGACCAGCATCCTCCCCCACCTGACCAAACTCCACACCAGCGCCAGCGAGGAGGGTGAGCGCGAGTTCCACCAGACGGTGCGCATGGTCCTGCTCGGCCTCGCCGCCTTCACCGCGCTGGCCCTCGCCTTCATGGCTCTCGCCGGCCCGAAGGCGATGCAGATCGCTTTCAGCAAGAAGTTCACCTACGATCGCGAGGGCCTGCTGCTGGTCACCCTCGGCATGGGGCTCTACCTATCCTCGGTCACCGTCAACCAGGCCTGCGTTGCCCAGGGGCAGGTGCGCCGCGCGGCCTCGCGCTGGATCGGCTGCGCGGCGCTCTTCATCGGCTGGAATTTCGTGCCCCTGATCGGCAACGAGTTCCGCCGCGTGGAGGTCGGCTTCCTGCTCGCGGCGGGCGTCCTCTTCTCGCTTCTTTACTACGTCTACCGCCGCCCCCACGAGCGCGCCGAGGACGCGGTCAGGCCCGGCTCCCCGGAGGAGCTGGAGGCACAGCTGGCGATGATCGACGAGAACGTCTGATCGGCCGGCCCCATCCCCCTCTGCGCGGCTCTGCGCGGTTGCACCCTGCCGCGAGCGAACCGGCGGCGGCGCCTCAGCTGATCGCGGCAGCTATCTCCTGGTAGGCCCTCGCGGGGTCGGGGCTGGCGAAGATCGCCGAGCCGGCGACGAAGAGGGAAGCTCCGGCCGCGGCCATCGGCGCGGCGGTTGTGGCATCGATGCCACCGTCGACCTCGATCTTGGCGGCGCCGATCAGGGGGGCGAGGCGGGAGACCTTGCCGGGCGAGGCCTCGATGAACGCCTGGCCGCCCCAGCCTGGGTTGACGGTCATGCAGAGGGCGAGATCGGCGAAGCCCGCCAGCTCGGCGACGGCCTCGACTGGGGTGCCCGGATTGATCGCCACGCCGGCGAGGCAGCCGAGGCCGCGGATCGCATCCAGGGTGCGGTTTGCGTGCGGCGTGGCCTCGACGTGAAAGGTGATTGAGTCGGCGCCGGCCTCGGCGAAGGCCGCCAGGTGGCGCTCGGGGGCCTCGATCATCAGGTGGACATCGACCGCGCCGCCCGCCGCGTGGACCTGGTCGGCGATCGATCCGGCAACCAGTGGCCCAATCGTGATCGGCGGTACGAAATGACCATCCATCACGTCGACGTGGATCACCCGCGCCCCGGCATCCATCACCTCGGCAACCTGGGAGCCGAGCCGCGAGAAATCCGCGGAGAGGATCGAGGGAGCAACGCGCCGCTCGCCAATCAGCTCCTTGATCCGCTCGCTCATACCGGCCTCAGCATCGAGGCACCGCAGGTCTGACACTGCATGTCCTCGGTGTGGCTCATCCTGGCGATCGTCTGGTGCTCGCCGCAGTTGGGGCACTGGGAGACCAGCTCAAAGCGGCGCAGACAGTACACGCAGCGAAAGCGACCGGGGAGCTGAGTGGGTCGCAGCCACGGCTCTCCGCAGCCCGGGCACGGAGCCCGCCGCAGCGGGCTATCCCCCTCACCGACCTCGCTCATAGCGTCCCATCATGGCGCCTCAGGCGGCAGATGAAGAAACCGGTGGTGCGATCGCGATCCGGGCGCAACTGCAGAGATCGCCGATCCAGGGGCGAGCTCAGACCCCGGGCGCAGGCGCCGAGGTCCTCGAGCTCAAGCGCGGGCAGCTCCCCCGCCAGCGAGGCGTTGAGCAGCGCGGCCACCTGGTCCTCGTTCTCGGCGCGCGAGATCGTGCAGGTCGCATAGACGAGAACGCCGCCCGGGCGCAGCAGCCGCGCAGCGCCAAACAGTGCCCGCCGCTGCACCTCGACCAGCCGCTCGATCGTCCGCGGGGATTTGCGCCAGCGGGCATCGGGGCGCGAGGCGAGCGCGCCGAGATCCGAGCAGGGCGCGTCGAGGAGGATGCGGTCAAATCCCGACGCCAGCTCCAGCTCGCCGGCGTCGGCCTCGATCACGGTGAGGCCACGCAGGCCCAAGCGCGCCGCCTGCGCGGCGACCTCCGCCGCCCTTGACGGATCGAGCTCGACCGAGATCACCTCGCCGCGGTCACCCATCCGGGCCGCGATCTGGCCGGTCTTGATTCCCGGGCCCGCGCAGAGGTCGAGGATGTGCTCGCCCTCAATTGGATCCAGCACCTCGACCACGGCGGCAGAGCCGCGGCTTTGCGGTGTCAGCTCGCCCGCCTCGATCAACCCAGCGACAGTCTCTCCGCTCCTTCCCTCGATGATTAGCTCCTCCGCCGCGGCGAGCGGCCAGGTCGCTCGCGGGGCCCGCGCCCGGACGCCGGCCTCGCGGAGCTTGCAGAGCAGCTGCCGGGGCTCGGCGCGCAGGAGGTTGACCCGCATCGCGACCTCGGCCGGCTCGTTGCAGGCGGCGAGCAGTGAACGGGCGCCCTCGGGTCCAAGCTCACGCC
>JBAVAR010000102.1:0-3195 GCA_049585815.1 Solirubrobacterales bacterium | reverse complement strand
GCTCGACGCTGCGCGGCGAAGTCTTGATCGCGGCCGACGGGGCCTTTGAGATCGAGCGCTCGCTGCCGGCCGGGCACGTCGAGGCGGCGCTTGGGATGGCGCGCCGGCTCGAGCTGGCGCGGCTGCTGGACCGAAAGCCCTCGCGCCAGCGCGATCTGTGCCTGGCGATGGTCTGCCAGCGGGTGCTTGCGCCGGGCTCAAAGCTTCAGACCTCGCGCGCCCTTGGTCAGTCGACGCTGGCGGGCGAGCTCAAGGTCGAGGGGGCCGATGAGGACGAGCTCTACGCGGCGCTTGATTGGCTCCTGGCGCAGCAGGAGAAAATCGAGGACCGCCTCGCCGCGCGCCACCTAAAGGACGGCGAGCTGGTCCTCTATGACGTCTCCTCCTCCTACTTCGAGGGGCGCAAGTGCCCGCTGGCCAAGCTCGGCTACTCGCGCGATCGCCGCCGCGGCACGCCGCAGATCATCTACGGGCTGCTCTGCGACAAGCCTGGGCGTCCGCTCGCGGTCGAGGTCTTCTCGGGCGAGCTTCACGACAACAAGACGCTGAGCGCTCAGGTGCAGAAGTTAAAGCGGCGCTTCGGCCTAAAGACGGTGATCGTCGTCGCCGACCGCGGCATGGTCACCAAGGCCAACATCGAGGCACTCACAAATACCGAGGGGATGGGCTGGATCACCGCGCTCAAGGCGCCCCAGATCAAGCGGTTGGTCAAAGACGGCCACCTGCAGCCCTCGCTCTTTGACGAGGCGAACCTGGCCGAGATCTCGGCCCCCGAGGATTACCCGGGTGAGCGGCTGATCGTCTGCCGCAACCCGCTTCTTGGGGCCGAGCGCACCCGCAAGCGCTCCGAGCTGCTCGACGCGACCGAAGCCGAGCTGGAGACGCTCGCCGAGCGAGTCAAGGCCGGCACCCTTGTCGGAGCGGCCGAGATCGGCCTCGCTGTCGGTCCCGCCCTCAAGCGCTACAGGGTCAAAAAGCACTTCGAGGTCCAGATCACCGACGCCAGTTTCACCTTCTCCCGCAGGAGCGAGCAGATCGAGGCCGAGGCCGCCCTCGACGGCTTCTACGTCCTGCGCACCAGCGCCCCCGAGGACGAGCTGGCCGCCGCCGAGGTCGTCCGCTCCTATAAGGGGCTGGAGCAGGTCGAGCGCGCCTTCGGCACCCTCAAGGGTCCCGAGCTCCAGATCCGCCCGATCCACCACCACCTCGAGAGCCGCGTCCGCGCCCACGTCTTTCTCTGCATGCTCGCCTACTACCTGACCTGGCATCTGCGCGAGGCCTGGGCGCCGCTTTTGTTCAAGGACGAGGCGCCGCCGATCGCCGCCGACCCGGTTGCCAAAGCAAGCCGCTCGGCGTCAGCCCAGCGAAAGGCGCAGAGCAAGCGCACCGCTTCGGGCGAGCCCTGCCACAGCTACCGCAGCCTGATCGCCGAGCTTGGCACCCTGACCCGCAACACGGTGCGCCTCGCCGGTGCCGAGGCGCGCTTCGAGAAGCTCGCCGAGCCGACCCCGATTCAGGCCCGGGCGCTTGAGCTCGTCGAACAGGCGCCGGTCGTCGCGTAGTCACCACCCAGACAGCTCGGCGGGACCGCAAACCCAGTCGGCAGGCGGGAACGCTTCGTTTTGGTTGGGGGAACTTCGGACTAGTGACCCGAGTCGTTAGTTCGCAGGCTCATTCCGGCCGACGTCGAAGTCGTCGCCAGCGCAAGCGACGATTGGAGGCGGTTATGGCTGGACACGCGGTAGAGGTCGTGCTGAAAGACGAGGAGCGCGAGGTGCTCGAGCGCTGGGCCCGCCGGCCCAAGAGCGCCCAGGCGCTGGCGTTGCGGTGCCGGATCGTGCTGGCGGCAGCCGAGGGGCAGCAGAGCAAGGAGATCGCCGCGCGGCTGGACTGTTCGCGCCACACGGTCAGTAAGTGGCGCGGCCGCTTTGCTCTCCGCGGCATCGACGGTCTGCACGACGAGCCGCGCCCGGGTCAGCCGCGGAAGATCGACGACGAAGACGTCGAGCGGGTGATCGTGAAGACCCTGGAGGAGCAGCCCCTCAACGCCACCCATTGGTCGACCCGATCGATGGCGGAGGCAACCGGCCTCAACCAGACCGCGATCAGCCGGATCTGGCGGGCCTTCGGGCTGAAGCCCCACCGCTCAGAGCACTTCAAGCTCTCGCCCGATCCACAGTTCGTCGAGAAGGTGCGCGACATCGTCGGGCTCTACCTCAACCCGCCCGAAGCGGCGGTCGTCCTCTGTGTCGATGAGAAGTCCCAGATCCAGGCGCTGGAGCGCTCGGCGCCGATCCTGCCGCTGATGCCGGGTGTGCCCGAGCGGCAGACCCACGACTACGTGCGCAACGGGACCACCAACCTCTACGCCGCCCTGGACCTCGCCTCCGGGAAAGTGATCTCCGAGATGACACCTCGCCACCGGGCCGAGGAGTTCCGCAAGTTCCTCAACCTGATCGAGCGCTCGGTGCCCGCGGGCCTCCAGGTCCACGTCGTGCTCGACAACTCCTCGACCCACAAGACCCCTTCGATTGAGCGCTGGCTGAGGAGCCATCCGCGCTTCACCTTGCACTTCACTCCGACCTACAGCTCCTGGCTGAATCTGGTCGAGCGCTGGTTCGCCGAGCTGAGCGAGAAGTGGATCAAGCGTGGATCCCATCGCTCGGTTCGGGACCTCGTCGCCTCGATCCGCACCTGGATAGCCAACTGGAACGACGATCCCAAGCCCTATGTCTGGCACAAGAGCGCAGACGAGATTCTCGACAGCCTCGCGGCCTATTGCCAACGGATTAACGACTCAGGTCACTAGTAGTGCTCCGTTAGCTCGGTGGTGCCCGCAGCGGGTGGTCGGGCGGCAGCTCTCTGCGGCATGTGGGGCAGGTGCCCTGCCAGCAGGCCAGGAGCCCTTGCAGCTCCCGGAGGGCCCCGAAGAGGGTCAGGCTGCCGCCCTGGCTGGAGGGCAGCGTTCTCGCTCCAGGCTGAGGAAGGCGTGTGCGATGGAGACGAGCGTGACGTGGTGGTTCCAGCCGCGGTAGGTGCGGCCCTCGAAGTGGTCTAGGCCGAGGGCGTCCTTTAACTCGCGGTAGTCCTGCTCGATGCGCCAGCGCAGCTTGGCGAGACGCACCAGTTCTTTGAGCGGCGTGTCGGCCCCCAGGTTGGAGAGCCAGTACTTGGTCGGCTCTGACTCTTTGGAGG
>JBAVAR010000101.1:0-22873 GCA_049585815.1 Solirubrobacterales bacterium | reverse complement strand
TCTGGCGGCGGCATCGGCCGGACGGGGTGCCGGGGCGTTTGTGATCGGCGCCCCCGCCTTCTGGGAGGCGGCGCGGGCGGCGGGCCTGCGGACGCTGGAGGGAGATGCCGGGCGCGAGGCCGACGCGGTGCTGGTATCCGGGCACCGCGGCTTTGATTACGGGGAGCTGCTCACCGCGGCTTTGGCGCTGCAGCGCGGTGCCGCGCTGTTTGCGACCAGCCGCGACCCGAACCTACCGATGCCCGGCGGTCCCTGGCCGGGAACCGGCGCGATTCTCGCCGCGGTCGAGACGGCGACCGGAAGGACGGCTGAGATTGGCGGCAAGCCGGAACGATGCATGTTTGAGATGGCACGCGGACTGATCGCCGACGCTGAGCGGGTTGCGATGATCGGCGACCGGATTGCCTCCGACATCGAGGGTGGGCGGCGGGCGGGGTTGGCAACGATCCTCGCCCTCAGCGGCTCGACCTCCCGCGAGGAGGCCGACCTCGCCGACCCCCAACCCGACCTTGTCATCAATGACCTCAGCGAGCTGTTGCGGTGAGCGAGAACAGCGGAGCCGCCGCGCCGACAATCGCGCGACCGGGTATCGCCTTTGCCGGCATCTTCGCCGTGACCTTCTGCGGCCTGCTCGCGGTCGGCGCGGTGCTGCCGGTGCTCCCGCGCTACGTCAACGGTCCGCTCGCGGCCGGCAACGTTGCCGTCGGTGTCGTGATCGGGTGCTACGCGATCACGGGCCTGATGCTGCGCCCCTTCGCCGGGCGCCTTGCCGACCGCCGCGGCCGCAAGCCGGCCGTCGTGGGTGGTGCTCTGCTCGTCTCTGGCGCTGGCTTTCTCTACCTGCTGCCGTCCGGCGTGGCCGGCTTGATCGCAGCGCGCCTGGTGCTGGGCGCCGGAGAGGGGACGATGTTCACCGCCGGCTCGGCCTGGATCGTCGACCTCGCGCCGCCCGATCGCCGCGGACGCGTGATCGGCCTCTACGGCCTCGCCGTCTGGGCCGGGCTCAGCATCGGCCCGTTGATCGGCGAGCTGCTCCTCCACGCCTCCGGCTATACCGCGGTCTGGCTCTTTGCCGGCGCAGCTCCGCTGCTGGGAGCTCTCATCGCCTCGCAGCTGCCTGACCCATTCCGCCCGCCAGAGCACACCGAGCACCATCCGCTGATCGCCCGCGAGGCGATTCGGCCTGGCGCCGCCCTCGCCCTCGGCTCGATCGGTTACGGGACGATGGCCGCATTCGTAGTCCTGCACCTTGAATCGCGCGGCATCGGCCACGGCGCGCTGGTGTTCGGGGCATTCGCCACGATGGTCGTGCTGACCCGCCTGCTCGCCGGCGATCTCCCCGACCGCGGTGGGCCGGCACGGGTGGCGGCGCTGGCGGCGGTGACCGAGGCGCTCGGGCTGGCGACAATCGCAGTCGCCCACAGCCTCCTGCTCGCCCTGCTCGGCGCGCTGGCGATGGGGGCCGCCTTTTCCCTGCTTTATCCCTCGCTCTCGTTGATCGTGGTCGATCAGGTGTCCGAGACCCGCCGGGGTGCTGCCCTCGGCACCTTCACCGCCTTCTTTGACGGCGGGGTCGGCCTCGGAGCCCCGCTTGCCGGTGTCGTCGCGGCGTTGAGCGACTACGAGGGAGCGTTCCTCTTCGCCGCCGGGATCGCGGTCCTTGCCTCGATCGCGATCGCGGTGGCGATCGCCGGGAGAACTCCTTCCCTTCTATCGCCCGGACGCGCCGTCGGATAGCGACCCCTACCCGATTGCCTCGCCCGACCCGACTCAGCCGCGTTCGGCGATCAGCAGGGCCTGGGCGGCGCGGCCGATCCGGCCCCGCTCGTCGGAGAGGACCGACTCAGCCGTCCCGTTGCCGCTCGCCTGGGGGAGGGTGCGTGCATCGACGCAGACCCACTCGCCCTCGGGCATCCGCTCGAGGTAGACGCTGAGGTCGACGTTGATGAAGAGGTAGCGGTGCCAGTCCAAAACAGCGCTGATCCCGTTGCCGACATCCGCGGCGACCAGGGTCCGCTGCAGTGGAGTCGGGGGCTCGCCGGCCACCAGCTCACATCCCATCCGCATCCAGACCGTCGCGGGACCGGGCTCCTCAAAGCCGCCGCGAACCGACCGCCATTCCATCGCCGTGTGGTAACCGGTCGATTGACCGGTATCGAAGAATCCGGGTCGGCTCCCCTGCTCGGGGCCCGGAGGCGGGGCGGGGGTGCTGAGTGCGGCCTGGGGTATCTCGACCTCTCCCTTTCGCACTCGCCAGGCCCGGGCGCTGATCGCCTCATGATCTCCGGCCAAGAGCAAGGCCTCGATCATCTGCACGCTGCGCCCGGGACGCACCACCTCGGCCGCAACCCGGACCGGACCGATCGCAACCGGCCGCAGGATCTCGAAGGTGATCCGCGCGATCTGAAACCCCTCACCGCCCTCAACCCGTTCGATCTCACGCCCCAGCAGCGCCGATGGCGGCCCCGCATGCTGCGCGCTCGGGTCCCACGGACCTCGCGTCAACTCGGTGGCGAGGAAGCCGTCTCCGCGCGGCTCATAGAAGGATGATGGCACGCGCGCCATCGTATGGAGCGCAGGCGAATGGGGCTTGGCGCGCCCTCTAGGCTTAGATCATGGAGAAGATTGAGAAGTCAGAGCAGGAGTGGCGTGAGCAGCTGACGCCGGAGCAGTTCGAGGTGACCCGCAAGCAGGGGACCGAGCGGGCCTTCAGTGGTCCCTTCGTGGACGAGAAGAGCGCGGGGATGTACCGCTGCGTCTGCTGCGGCACGGAGCTCTTCTCCTCCGACACCAAGTTCGATTCGGGCACCGGCTGGCCCAGCTTCACGGAGCCGGTCAACCTCGAGCACGTCGCGCTGCGTCCTGACAACAGCCTCTTGATGCGGCGCACCGAGGTTGTCTGCAAGCACTGCGACGCCCATCTGGGCCACGTATTCGAAGACGGTCCCGGACCAAATGGCCAGCGCTACTGCATCAACGGCTGCGCGCTGACGCTTGAGAAGATCTAAACGGAACCGCCGCCGGCACCGAGGTAGCTGAAGCGCACAGCCAGCGCGACGGCCTCGGTGCGGGTATCAACCTCGAGCTTTGCAATCGCGTTGCGGACGTGGGTGTGGACCGTCGCCGGGCTGAGCGCCAGCCGCTCGGCGATCTCTTTTACCCGCAGCCCCTCGGCCAGCAGCTCGAGGATCTGGCGCTCGCGGGGGGAGAGCTCGAGCAGCTTCTCGACCTCGGACGGCTTGCCTCCGGCAAAGTCGCCGCCGAGGAAGGTGCCGCCGCCGGTCACCGCCTTGACCGCGCGGGCGATGTCCTCTGCGGGAGCCGACTTCAGCACGTAACCGGAGGCGCCCGCGCGCAGCGCCAGCGCCAGCAGGTCCGGCTGGGCGTGGGCGGTGAAGACGATCACCTTGGTCCGGGGGCGGGCCTTGAGCACCTCCTTGGTCGCCTCGATCCCGTCGCGCTTTGGCAGCTCAACATCGATGATGAGGACATCGGGCTCAAGCTCCTTGACCACGTCAACGACGTCGCGCCCGTTGCCGGCCTCGCCGACGATCTCGACCGTGTTCGAGTTGGACATCCGCGCCTTGATCGCCTCGCGCACAATCTCATGGTCGTCGCAAAGGACGACGCGCTTTGCCTCCCGCACGCTAGTGCTCATCGTGACGCAATCTTCTCAGGCGCACCGTAGGAATGCAGAATAGTGGGTAGCGTGAATCCTCCGTCCCGCTCCTGTCGGTTCTCGATCAAAGCGATCATCGTCCGCCCGACAGCCACAGCAGTGCCGTTCAGCGTGTGCACGGTGCGGAGAGATTCGCCGTCGGCAGGGCGATACCTACAACCGATCCGCCGCGCCTGGTAATCGGTCGTGTTCGAGCACGATGTCAGCTCGCGATAGCGACCCTGACTTGGTATCCACGCCTCGCAGTCGTACTTCTTCGCAGCCGAGGCTCCGAGGTCGCCGGCGGCGACGCTGACCACTCGATAGGGAAGCTCCAGCTCGGCGAGGATCCGCTCCTCGATCGCCAGCAGCCGCTCATGCTCAGCCGGCGATTGCGAGGGCTCCACGAAAGAAAACATCTCGACCTTGTCGAACTGGTGGACGCGGAAGATGCCACGGGTGTCGCGGCCGGCTGCGCCCGCCTCGCGGCGAAAACAGGTGGAAAAGCCCGAGTAGCGGAGCGGCAGCGCTTGCGGGTCGAGGATCTGGCCGGCGTGCAGCCCGGCCAGTGCCACCTCTGAGGTGCCGGCCAGGAAGAGATCGTCCTTGGGCACCTCGTAGATCTGGTCGCGGTCACCGGGGAGGAATCCGGTTCCGTACAGGGCGTCTTCGCGAACGAGAACGGGCGGAACAACCGGCTCGTGTCCCTCGGCCCGGACCAGCTCGATCGCATAGCGGATCAGCGCCAGCTCCAAGAGCACCAGGTCACCCTTCAGATAGGCGAAGCGGGAACCGGAGAGTCGCGCCGCCGCCTCCATCTCGATCAGGCCCAGCTCGGTGCCGATTTCCAGGTGATCCCGTGGCTCGAAGCCAAACTCGGGCCGCTGACCCACCTCGCGGATCAGGACCGCGTCCTCCTCGCTCATTCCGTCCGGAGCGTCGCGGTCGGGCAGGTTGGGGAGGGCGGCCGCGAGCTTCTCCAGCTCGGCCTCGGTCCTCTCCAGCTCGGCCCGGCCGGACTCGATCGTCTGCTTCAGCTCCCCGACCCGGCTCATCAGGTCCGTGGCCCCCTCGCCCGTCCGTTTGGCCTCGCCGATCTGCTTGGAGATCGCCTTGCGTTCGGCCTGGGCGTTCTCGACCTCGGGCAACAGCTCGCGGCGGCGAGCGTCGAGGGCGAGCAGCTCGTCGACCCCGCTTGCCGCCCCGCGGCGAGCCAGCGCCAGCTTGACCCGCTCGGGGTCAGAGCGGATCAGCTTCAGGTCGAGCACTGCAGACCTGCGCTAGGGCGAGGAGGAGGATTCGCCGGGTCGCGGCGTGGTGTTGGCTTCATCACCCGCGTACTTGGCGACGAAGCGTGCGACCTGCTCGGCTTCGTGTCCGACCACGATGTTCTGGGGCATGATCGCCCCGGAGAAGCCGCCGTTCTGAATCGCAAAGAGGACATCCTGGTAGGTCTCGGTTCGCTGGTCGAGGCTCGGCCCCTGCGTCCGCTCCCCCCGATTGCCGGTGCCCTGGGTGCCGGCGGCGTTCAGCGTGTGGCAACCGGAGCAGTGGGTAGCGAAGGCGACGGCGCCCGGGTAGAGGGGACTGCTCTTGGAGACGGCGACCCCCTGCTGGCCAAAGCCACAGGCCACCAGCCCGAGGGCGGCGGCGGCCGCCATGGCTGTGATCAGAACTGGGCGCACGGGGCGCGCATCATATTGTCTGGCGACGATCCAGCTCTCCGACGATGCCGCCTCCCGACCCGACTCGTTTCCGCGCCGCAATGGCCCTGCTGCCGACCGGCGTCATGGTGGTTACCGCAAGCGGGGCTGAGGGCCCCGCCGGGGCGACGGCCAACGCCGTTTGCTCGCTCTCGATCGAGCCGATGCTGATGCTGGCCTGCCTTGACCGCGGCTCGCGCACGCTGCTTGCCGTACAGGCCGCCAATCGGTTCGGGATCAGCGTTCTGCACGCCGGCCAGGAGGAGATCGCCCGCGCCTTTGCGACCAAGGCCCCGGTCCCCGAAAAGTGGACGGGGGTCAGCTGGAGTGCGCGGGACGGAATCCCGGCGATTGAGGGCGCCCTGGTCTGGGTCGCCTGCAACCTCCGCGATGTCGTGGCGGCCGGCGACCACGTGATCGTCACCGGCGAGGTGAGCGCCTTGGAGACGGGCGAAGGCGATCCCCTGATCTTCCATAGCGGCCGCTACCGGCCGCTTGGATGACGAAGCCGGCGGCTGTCCCCCCCCCGATCGGCTGCCGCTAACCGCCGGTGCTGGCTGCACGGAGGGCGAGAAAGAAGATCACGCCGCAGCTGACGGCCATGATGCCCATCTCGCGCCGGACGATGGCGAGGGCCAGCGACTGCTGGGAGTCGGTGGGGAGCGCTTCGAAATCGACGCCGCCGAGCTCGCGCTGGGCCGCCCCGGTGCGGGCGCCCTCGGCGAGGAGGGAGACGACCAGCGGCATGATGCCGTAGAGGTAGTGCAGGCTTTCCGCCGGCTTGTGGCCGGTGAAGACGAGAAGGCCGCCAAGCATCGCCTGCAGGAAGACCGAGGCCTGGGCGGCGCGCAGCAGGTACCAGAAGGGGATTGACGGTCGACTGCGATACCAGGCGATCCCGCCGACCGCGCCCGCGATCAGGTTGAGGAGGATCACCGCGGAGCCAACGACGACATGGGCTGCGATCACCTAAATCCTCCCGAAGTGGTCGGGTTTCGGCTTGCTGATGCGGAAAAGCACTATGTGGCAATGTGTCACAAAGGGTGTATAACAGCGGCTGCGGGCGGTGGGGACGCGGCGAGAGCGCCGCGCAAACCGCCCGGTCCAACCAGATTCAAGTGCTGAAGAGCTACCTCCCGATTCTCGTCTTCGCCGGTCTCGGCCTCCTCGTGGGCACGGCCTTCGCGATGCTCAATCACGTGATCGGCCCCCGCCGTCCGCGGCGGCCGACCGCAGCGAGCCGCCGCCAGGCAGAGCCGTATGAGTCGGGCATCCCGGTCGAGGCCGTGCGTGGCTTCCGCTTCGGCGTCAGCTTCTACCTGATCGCGATGCTCTTCATCCTCTTCGATATCGAGGTCGTCTTCCTCTACCCGGTCGGGGTGATCCTGAAGGGCGCCGACAGCGTCTTCGTGCTCGGCGAGCTGATCACCTTCGTGGTGCTCTTGATGGTCGCCTTCGTCTACGTCTGGCGCAAGGGGGCACTGGATTGGAGGTAGAACGCCAGACGATGCGCTCGCGGCAGCTGCGCTCGCGCGACATGCTGCGCGGAGACCTCGAGGGCGAGGAGCTGGAGCGCCACGTCGAGCAGAGGGTCGTGATGACCAACTTCGACAAGATGCTCAATTGGTCGCGGGCTAACTCGATGTTCCCGCTCACCTTTGGCCTCGCCTGCTGCGCGATCGAGGCGCCGATCTCGATCGTGACGGCGCGCTATGACCTCGCCCGTTTCGGCGCCGAGGCGCTGCGGGCCTCCCCCCGCCAGGCCGACTTCATCATTCTCTCGGGCCGGGTATCGATCAAGATGGCACCGGTTGTTCGGCGCCTCTACGACCAGATGCTGGAGCCGAAGTGGGCGATCTCGATGGGGGCCTGCTCCTCCAGCGGCGGGATGTTCGCCAACTACGCGGTGGTCCAAGGGGCGGACAAGTTCATGCCCATCGACCTCCACATCCCCGGCTGCCCGCCACGGCCGGAGGCGGTCCTCTACGGCTTCACCAAGCTCCAGCGCAAGATCCAGGGCAATCCCGATCCGGGCTGGCGCCAGCGCTACAACGCGGTCGGTAGCGAGGAGTGGGCGCGGGGTGGACCGCGCAGCGCCCCGAGCCCCGAGGAGGCAGCGGCCTATGAGGTGGCCAGGGAGCTGATCCGTGCCTGACGCCCCCGGGCTCGAGCTGATCCGGGGGGAGATCGAAGAGGACCACCCCGGCGCCGTCCTCGCCACCAGCTTCGACCACGGGCAGGCGAGCCTGGTCGTTGACCCCGGACAGGTACTCGAGGTTCTGCGCTGGCTGCGCGAGGCGCCCGGCCAGGATTACGGCTTCCTGTCCTCCCTCCATGCCGCGGACTACCTCCCGGCCCAGCCACGCTTTGGAATCCATTACGAGTTGCTAAATCGCGACAGGGTCGAGCGGCTGAGGGTGAAGGCGATGCTTGCCGACCCGGCGCTCACTCAGGAGGGTGGGGAACTGCCCGAGATCGACTCCTGCGTAGAGCTCTTTGCCACTGCTGAGTTCCAAGAGAGGGAGGTGTTCGATTTTTTCGGGATTGTGTTCCGCGGGCACCCGGACCTGACCCGAATCCTCCTGCCCGACGATTACGTCGGATGGCCCCAGCGTCGCGATTTTCCCATCGGTGGCGAGCCGGTGACCTTCACCTACAACGAACACGCAAATGGTTGAGCTCCTCGGCGACGAGATCACCACCGAGGTGATGACGGTGAACATCGGGCCCCACCATCCCGCAACGCACGGAGTGCTGCGGCTGATCGTCGAGCTCGAAGGCGAGGTGGTGCGAGAGGTGAAGCCGGTGATCGGCTACGTCCACACCGGGATCGAAAAGTCCTGTGAGGACAAGAGCTACTGGAAGGTCATCCCCTTTGTCGAGCGGATGGACTACGTCTCCTACTTCTTCCAGATGGAGGCCTTCTGCGGCGCGGTCGAGCGGCTGGTCGAGCTGGAGATCCCGCCGCGGGCGAGATACCTGCGCACGCTCTTCCTCGAGCTGAACCGGATTCACTCCCACCTGGTCTGGTTGGGGACGACGGCGCTTGACCTCGGCGCGATCTCAATGCTTTGGTACTGCTTCCGCGAGCGCGACAGGATCCTCGACCTGTTCGAAATGGCAACCGGGCAGCGGATGCACACCCGCTACTTCCAGGTCGGCGGCGTGATCGAGGACATACCGCTCGGCTTCGAGGCGAAGCTGCGCGAGTTCATCGCCGAGATGCCGGTTCGGGTCGGGCAGTATGAGGCGCTGCTGGATCGCAACGAGATCTTCCTCTCGCGAACCAAGGGGGTCGGGATCGTCTCGCGGGAGCGGCTGCTTGAGCTGGGCGTCACCGGGCCGCTGCTGCGCGCCGCCGGCGAGCCCTGGGACCTGCGCAAGGCCTTCGATTATCTCGCCTACCCGGAGATGGACTTCAGGATCCCGGTGGGCACGGTAGGTGACGGATATGACCGCTACCGGGTGCGGCTTGCGGAGATGGTCGAGTCGGTGCGGATCATCGAGCAGGCGCTCGATGGGCTGCCCGAAGGGCCCCATATCGCCGACGACCGCAAGTACGTGCTGCCACCGCGCTCGGAGCTGCCCGTCTCGATGGAGTCGTTGATTCACCACTTCAAGTTGGTCACCGAGGGCTACCGAGTGGGACCCGGCGAGGCCTACTACTCAATCGAGTCCCCACGCGGGGAGCTGGGCTGTTTCGTGCTCGCCGACGGCTCGGCAAAGCCGGCGCGGGTGCACTTCCGCGACCCATCCTTCGTCAACCTCCAGGCGTTCCGGGACATGTCCGTCGGTGGATACATCGCCGACATGATCGCCTCGCTGGGGATGCTGGACCCGATCCTGGGCGGCGTCGATCGATGAACCACCTGCCGCTCGATCCGGCTCTCACCGAGGGGCGCGTCCCCGATCGGCCGCCGGAGGGCGTTCCCGAGCTTCACGAAGTCGACTGCCCGCCCGAGCTTCGGGAGCACATCGAGACCCTGATCTCGCGCTACCCCGACCGGCACTCTGCCTCGATCCCCGCACTGTGGGCCGTGCAGAGGCGGTATGGGTGGTGCACTCCGGAGGGAATTCGCCAGGCTGCGGCGGTGATGCGGGTGACGCCCGCCTACCTTGCGTCCGTTGCCAGCTTCTATGACCTGCTGCACACGGAGCCGGTCGCCACCCACAAGGTCGCCGTCTGCACGAACATCAGCTGCTGGATGCGGGGGGGCGATGGGTTGCTCGATGCCTTCACGCTCGCCGCTGAGGGTGAGGATGTATTCGTCACCGGGTTTGAGTGCCTCGGGGCCTGCGACATAGCACCGATGGCCTCCATCGACGAGCGTTATTTCGGGCCGCTGGAGCCGGCGGAGGTCATCCTCGCGATCGAGCAGCTGCGAAGCGGCGCCGATGTGCTGCCGGAGAAGGCGCTGGACAAGCGGGGGCTGGCGGGGGGACCCGATGCCTGAGACCCGGGTGCTGCTCAAGCACGCTGAAGATCCCGAGCTGCGCACCCTCGCCGGCTACAGGAAATACGATGGCTACTCGACCCTGGAGAAGGCCTACCGGGAGATGGAGGCCGACCAGGTGCTGGGGGAGCTGGAGGACTCGGGCCTGCGCGGTCGCGGTGGAGCCGGCTTCTCGATGGGAAAAAAGGCCTCATTCCTGCCCCGCGGGGAGATGGACAAGTACCTCTGCTGTAACGCCGACGAGTCCGAGCCGGGCGCCTTCAAGGACCGCGAGTTGATGCAGCGCAACCCGCACCAGCTGATCGAGGGGATCGCGATCGCCGCCCTCGCCGCCGACGCCGGACGCGCCTTCATCTTCATCCGCGGCGAGTACGACCAGCAGGCGGACATCCTCGAGGCCGCGGTCGCCGAGGCTTATCGGGCGGGCTACCTGGGAGAGGACATCCTCGGCTCGCACCGCACCCTGGAGCTGGTTGTCCACCGCGGCGCCGGTGCCTATATCTGCGGCGAGGAGACCGCCCTGCTCGACGCCCTCGAGGGAAAGCGCGGCAACCCACGGCTGAAGCCCCCCTTTCCCGCGGTCCAGGGCCTCTACGGCGGGCCGACCCTGATCAACAACGTGGAGACGCTCTCCAACGTGCCGGGGATCATCGCCAACGGAGCGCAGTGGTTCCGCGGTTTTGGCACCGAGCAGTCGCCGGGCACCAAGGTGGTCTCGGTCTCCGGCTGCGTGCGGCGGCCCGGCAACTACGAGGTGGAGCTGGGGGTGCCCACCCGCGAGCTGATCTTTGACCTAGCGGGCGGCCCGCAGGAGGGCCGAGAGGTGAAGGCTTTCTACCCGGGCGGCTCCTCATCACCGGTTCTCAGCGCCGCAGAGGGCCTCGATCTGCCCTACAGCTTCGAGGCGATGGCGGAGGCCGGCTCGATGCTGGGCTCGGGCTCGATCATCGTCGCCGACGACACCGTCTCGATCCCGCTCATGGCGCTGCGAACAGCGCGCTTTTATCACCACGAGTCCTGCGGCAAGTGCACACCGTGCCGCGAGGGGACCAACTGGACGGTGAAGATGCTGGAGCGGGTGGTCCGCGGCCAGGCGACGCCGATGGATCTCGACATCGTCGCCTCGGTCCAGGAGAACATCATCGGCCACTGCCTCTGCGTGCTCGGCGACTCGATGGCGATGCCGGTTGGGGCAATGGTGAAGAAGTTCAGAGGCGAGTTTGAGGCCGTCATCGCGGCCGGGCAGGCCGAGGCGGTGGCAGCTTGAGCGGCAAAGAGGTCACGCTGATCATCGACGGGCGCGAGGTCATAGCGAGCGAGGGCGAGATGCTCCACGACGCGGCCAGGCGCGGCGATGTCGAGATCCCGGTCTTCTGTTATGAGCCAAAGCTCGGCGACCCGGTCGGCGCCTGCCGGATGTGCCTGGTCGAGATCGAGGGGATGCCAAAACTGCAGACCTCCTGCTCGACCCCGGTTCGCGACGGGATGGTCGTCCACACGATGACCGACCAGGTCAAGCACGCACAGAGCGCCGTGGTCGAGTTCCTGCTCGTCAACCACCCGCTCGACTGTCCCATCTGCGACAAGGGCGGCGAGTGCCCTCTGCAGGACATCTCGATTGGCTGGGGACCCGGCAGGAGTCGCTTCACCGACCCCAAGCGCCACTTCCAAAAGCCGGTCGAGCTCTCGCCGCTGGTCGCGATCGACCGCGAGCGCTGCATCCTTTGCTACCGCTGCGTGCGGTTCAGCCAGGAGGTTGCCGAGGACGCCCAACTCCAGCTCCTGGAGCGCGGGGACCGCTCCTTCGTCGGCACCTTCGACGACCGCCCCTACGTCGCCCCCTTCCACGGCAACATCACCGAGCTGTGCCCGGTCGGAGCCCTGACCAGTTACACCTACCGCTTCCGGGCACGGCCCTGGGACATCGAGCAGGCGGGCTCTGTCTGCACGCTTTGCCCGAGCCAGTGCAACGTCAGTTTCACCGTACGCGACGAGCAGGTCAAACGGGTGCTGGGCCGCGACAACGCCGAGGTGGACGACGGTTGGCTATGTGACCGCGGCCGCTACGGATTTGAGATGTTCGGGGCCGCGAGGCGAATCGAGGGGCCGCAGCTAAAAGGTGGTGCCGCGACCGATTGGAAGGGTGCGATCGCAGCTGCGGCCAGGGGGCTGGCAGCCGGCGGGGGCGCGAGCGCGGCGCTCGTCGGCGACGCCTCCAACGAGGAGGGCTACCTGCTCCAGCGACTTCTGCGCGAGGCGCTGGGCTCAGCTCACATCGAGTCACGGCCGGCCCGCGGGCCCTCCCGCGAGGCGCTGGTGGAGCTCTTCCAGCCGAACCTCTCCGCCCGCGTGCGGGACATCGACGACGCCGAGGCGATCCTCCTGCTCGGCACCGATCCTCTCCACAGCTCGCCGATCCTCGATCTCCGCATACGCAAGGCGATCCGCCGCAATGGCGCCAGGCTCGCCGTCGCCACCGACCGCCCGACCGCTCTCGACGGCGGCGCCGAGGCGGTTAGCCGCTATTCCCCTGGCGGCGGGGCCCGCTTCCTCTCCGAGCTGGCCTCAAGCTTGAGGCGCCCCCACAACGAGGACGACGAGGTCTCCGAGCTGGCCGAGACACTGCGCAAGGCGGAGCGGGTCGTGATCATCTGGGGGGACCGGATCGCCCGTGAGGGAGCGGCGCGGGGCCTGCTCGACCTCGCCTCGGCACTCGACCTCGCCGCGCGGGACGGATCGGGCCTGCTCGAGATACCCGAGGTGAGCAACGCCCGCGGCCTGCGCGAGGCAGGCTGCCTCCCCGACGCCGGCCCGGGTCTCGGCGCGAGCACCGTGGGGAGGAATACCGAGGAGATCCGCGCCGGCCTTGAGTCGGGGGAGCTGAAGTCCCTGCTTCTCTTTGGCGTTGACCCAATCCGCGACTTCCCCGACAGCAACGCCTGGGCGGCCGCGATCGGCGCTGCAGATTTCGTCGTTGCCTTCTCGATGTTCGAAAACGAGACGAGCGCCAGGGCCGACATCGTCTTTCCGCTCGAGACCCACGCCGAGAAAGACGGCACCCTCACCCACCCCGACGGCCGCCTGCAGCGGGTCCGGCCCAGCGCTCCCCCTCCGGGTGAGGTCCTCTCCAACCTCACCGTCTTGGCCGAGCTCTCCGCGGCGTTGGGCCAGGATCACGGGCTCGCCTCCCAACCCTCGGCCTTCGCGGCGATGACCGCGGCAGTTCCCTTCTACGCCACGATCACCGACTCCGAGATAGGCGGACGGGGCATCCGCTGGCAGGACCACCCTTCGGCTGCTTCCTTCCCAATCGCCGAGACGGCACCGACCGCCGCTGCCGCACCCCTCGCCGGGACCTCGGCGCGCCATGGGGAGGGCCCCTCCGAGCAGCAAGCTGCGGATGCCCACGAAGTTTCGGGGTCCGCCCCGTTGTTCCTCGGCACCTACCGGGACCTGTGGGCAGGCCCGATCACCGAGCTAAATCCACCGCTCCACTTCCTGGCGCCGACCCAGCGGGCGGAGCTCTCCCCCGCAGATGCCGAGCGCCTCGGCCTGAGGCAGGGCGATGAGGTCAGCGTCAGGGCGAATGGCGCCAGCGTCCGCGCCCGGGTGATGGTCCGCGAGCGGATGCCGGAGGGCGCCTTTTTCCTGATCGAGGGGACCGCCGAGGGCAACGCCAACGTCTTGCTGAATGGCGGCCCGGTGAGCGCCGAGATCGAGAAGGTCAGTGAGGTTCGGCGATGAGGCTGCCGATCGCCGACCCCTACTACGTCGAAGCGACCTGGGTGATGATCGTAAAGTCGCTGGTGATCTTCGCGGTCATCTTCGGCATCCTGCCGCTCTTGACGGTGCTGGAGCGCAAGCTGATCGGTCGCTTTCAGCACCGCTATGGCCCCAACAGGGTGGGGCCCTTCGGCATCCTGCAGCCCCTTGCCGATGTCGGCAAGCTGCTTTCCAAGGAGGCCTTCCGCCCAGCCAACGCGATCCCCACCCTGTTCATCCTCGGTCCGCTGCTGCCGGTCCTCTCCGGCGTCCTCGCCCTCGCGATCATCCCCTGGGGGGACGTGCAGGACGGGGTTGGCCTCTACGGCATCGACGTCCCGATCGGCGTCCTCTACTTCTTCGCGGTCGGCTCGATCGCCTTCTACGGGCTGCTGCTCGGCGGCTGGTCCTCGGGCTCGAAATACAGCCTGCTCGGGGCGATGCGCGGCGCGGCGCAGCTGATCTCCTATGAGGTGTCGATGGGCCTGGCGCTGCTCGGCGTGATCATGATGAGCGGTTCACTCTCGCTGGTCGACATCGTCCGCGCCCAGAACCACATCTGGTTCGTCGTGCCGCAGATCGTCGGCTTCGCGATCTTCATGCTTGCCGGCTTCGCCGAGACAAACCGGACCCCGTTCGACATGCCGGAGGCCGACGCCGAACTCGTCCAGGGTTTCATGACCGAGTACGGGGGGATGCGATTCGGCAGCTTCCTGCTGGTCGAATACATGGAGATCCTCGTTGTCTCGGGGGTCGCCGTGGCGATGTTCCTCGGCGGCTGGATGGGCCCGGGCCCGGGCTGGCTGGGCCCGATCTGGATGCTGGCAAAGATGATGGCGCTGGTCGTCCTCTTTATCTGGGTGCGGGCGACTCTGCCGCGGCTGCGCTACGACCAGCTGATGAGTCTCGGCTGGAAAGTGCTGCTGCCGCTGGCGACGCTCAACGTGCTGGTGACGGCGATCCTGGTGACCACAACATGAGCGAGTTCGGCTACCTCAAAGATCAGGACGTGGTGGAGGTCCAGCGGGGGCCGGAGCCCGGCGGGGTCGGTGGCGCCTACCGCGCCTTCGGCGAGACCCTACGCGGCCTGAAGACGACCCTCGCCCGCCTGATCGAGGGACCGCTGACGATCCAGTACCCGGAGGAGAAGACGTCGGTTTATCCGCGCTTCCGCGGCCGCCACAAGCTGCACAAGTTTGAGGACACCGGGCTGGAGAAATGTGTCGGCTGCTCGCTGTGTGCCGCCGCCTGCCCGGCCGACTGCATCCGCGTCGTCGCCGCAGAGAACATTCCCGGCGAGCGGGTCTCGGCCGGCGAGCGCTACGCGGCGGTCTATGAGATCAACCTCTCTCGCTGCATCTTCTGCGGCTATTGCGAGGTCGCCTGCCCCTTTGACGCGATCACGATGGGCCACGACTACGAGATGGCCGATTATGACCGCGACGATCTGATCTTCACCAAGGAGATGCTGCTCGCCGAGCCGATCGAGCGCACGCCGCTGAAACGGGAGGGCGAGTAGGGGTGCAAGCCGTGCTTTTCTTCCTCGCCGCGATCGGCGCGCTGGGCGGGGCGGTTGGCGTCGTCGCCCTGCGCAACCCCTTCTACAGCGTGCTGGCGCTGATCGTCCATCTCTTCTCCCTCGCCGTTCTCTTCCTCCTGCTCACCGCGGCCTTCGTCGCCGCGGCGCAGGTGGTCGTCTACGCCGGCGCGGTGATGGTCCTCTATGTCTTCGTCGCCGCCTACGTGGGCGGTGGGGGAGAGTCCGCCTGGGAGCCGATTCCCGGGCAGCGCCTCCTCGCCGGGCTCCTCGGCGCGGCCCTCTTCATAGAGCTATCGGTCGCCGTTTTGTCCTCCTCGCTCCTCGCCCTCGGCCACGACGGCCCCCACGTCAACCCCAGCTTCGGAAACCCGGCCGCGATCGGCCGCCTGCTGCTGGAACGCTTCCTCGTCCCCTTCGAGGCATCTTCGATCCTGCTGCTGCTGGCCGCGGTCGGGGCGATCGTCCTCGCCAACCGCAAGCGGGGTGAGGTAGCGTGAGCATCGAGTGGTACGTGGTCCTCTCGGCGTTGCTGTTTGCCGTGGGCGCGGTCGGGATCCTGATCCGCCGCAGCCCGATGGTGATCCTGCTCTGCCTGGAGCTGATGCTGAACGCCGGAAACCTCGCCCTGGTCGCCTTCAGCCGCATGGTCGGCAACCAGCAGGGCCAGATCTTTGCACTGGTGGTGATGGTCGTCGCGGCCTGTGAGGTCGTGGTCGGCCTGGGGCTGATCGTCGCCATCTTCCGCCGCAAGCTGCCACTCGACGTCGACGACCTGAGGGAGCTGCGAGGGTGAGTATCACCGCCTGGGCCTGGCTGGTCCTGCTCTTCCCGCTGCTGGGCGCGATCTTGATCGCGCTCGGCTTCCGCTCGATCCCGGCCCGCGCCGCCGGCGCGATCGGCACCGCCGCGATTGGACTTGCCTTCCTCTGCGGTGTCGCTGCCCTGATCGGCCTGCTCGGCGAGTCCCCCGATGCCCGTCATCACGCCTCCTCGCTCTGGGAATACGCCACCGCCGCCGGGCTTCAGATCAAGCTCGGGATCTTCGTCGACCCACTCTCGATCTTCATGGTCCTGATCGTCACCGGCGTCTCGACCTTGATCCATCTCTACTCCTACGGATACATGCAGTCCGATCAGGGCTACCACCGTTTCTTTAGTTACCTCAACTTCTTCGTCTTCTCGATGCTGCTGCTGGTTCTCGCCGGCAATTTCGTCCTCCTGATTGTCGGCTGGGCCTTCGTCGGTTTCGCCTCCTACGCGCTGATCAGCTTCTGGTACCGGCGCACGACGGCGACGCGAGCGGGGATGAAGGCGTTCGTGATCAACGTGGTCGGCGACATCGGCCTGGTGCTCGCCGCCTTCCTGATCTTCCGCGAACTGGGGACCTTCGAATACAGCCAGGTCTTCGCCCGGGCACCCCATGTCTTCCACACCAACGAGTGGAGCGTGACGGCGATCTGCCTGCTGCTCTTGGTCGGCGCCTTCGCCAAGTCCGCCCAGCTCCCCTTCCACACCTGGCTGCCCGACGCGATGGAGGGACCGACGCCGGTCTCCTCGCTGATCCACGCGGCGACGATGGTCACCGCCGGGGTCTACCTGATTGCCCGTACCCACATTCTCTTCGTCCTGGCCCCGACCGCCGCCGATATCGCCGCCTTCGTCGGCCTGGCAACCCTGCTTGTGGCGGGCACTATCGCCCTGGTCATGACCGACCTAAAGCGGGCGATCGCCTACTCGACGATGAGCCAGATCGGTTACATGATCATGGGGGTCTCGATCGGCGCCTACAGCGCCGGCCTCTTCCACCTGATGACCCACGCCTTCTTCAAGGCACTGCTGTTCATGGCCGCCGGCTCGCTCATCGCCGCGATGGGCAATGAGCAGAACATCGACAGGATGTCCGGCTTCGGCAAGGCGATGCGCTTCACCTCGATCACGATGCTCTGTGGCGGACTCGCGCTGGCCGCCTTCCCCGGCACCTCGGGCTTCTTCTCCAAGGACGAGATCCTCGCCTACGCGACGGCGCGTGGGGGCATGTACCTGATCTTCACCGTGCTCGGCTATTTCGGCGCGCTCTTGACCGCGATCTACACCTTCCGCCTGATCTTCCGGGTCCTGCCCGGCCGGCCGTGCAGGGAGGCGCAGGAGTTGATCGACAGCGGCCACCTCAGCCATGTCCACCCCTTCAATCCGGCGACGGGCGAGGAGGAGGACACCGACGTCGGCTTTCCCGGTCCCGAGCACCACATCGCCGAGCAGTCGCTGGCGATGAGGATCGCGATGGGGGTGCTCGCCTTCCTGGCGCTGTTTGCCGGTTTCATCCAGGTCCCGGGTCTCGATGACCTGGTGACAAAGTTCCTCGAACCGGTGTTCGCCGACTCGCCGCTGGCGGCGATCCATCCCTCCGTGGCGGCATCGTGGGAGGGCCTTGCGATCGGCGCGGCGATCTCACTGGCCGGGATCGGGATCGCCTACTGGCTCTACGTGGTGCGGCCGGAGACCCCGGCGGCGCTGATCCGGCGCCTGCGGCCGGTCCACACATTCCTCATCAACAAGTGGTACTTCGATGAGTTGATCGATGTGCTGGTGGTGCGTCCGGCGCTGGCGGTGGGGCGTTTCGCTGACCGCACCTTCGAGCGCCTCGTCGTCGATGGGCTCGTGACCGGCACCGAGGAGGTGGTCGGCGGCACCGGACGGGTCGTCCGCACGGTGCAAAGCGGCTTCGTCCGCAGCTACGCGCTGCTCCTGGTCGCCGGCTTCGCCGGCCTCGCCCTCTACTTCCTGCTGAGCTCCAATTGAGCGCCCAAGGCGAAGGCAGGGATTCCCTCATCACCGCGCCGAGCGAGGCGATCCGATGACCAGTGTCCTGCTCTGGACACCGCTCGCCTTCGGCGTTGTCGGCCTCTTCCTGCCGAAGCGAGCAACCGGCTGGTGGGCGACGGCGGGGTGCGCGGCGACGCTGGGCCTGGCGATCGCGGTACTGGCCGGGTTTAACTCCAGCGCGAGCTCCCTCCAGGACACCGTGAACGTGAGCTGGATACCTGGCCTTGGCGTCTCCTACAGCCTCGGCGTCGATGGGCTGAACGTGTTCCTGATCCTGCTCACCGCGGTGCTGTGGACCGGTGCCACGGCGTTTGCCGCCTTCCGCGAACAGCCGCGAGCGCAGCTCTTCTTCTTTTTGATGTTGCTCGGGGAGACCGCCACCCTGGGCTCCTTCCTTGCCCAGGACCTGCTCCTCTTCGTCCTCTTCTTCGACCTGATGCTAGTCCCGTTCTACTTTCTCTTCGGCGCCTGGGGGACCGACCGCGCCGACGGCGTCACCGCCTCGGCCGCGACGCTGAAGATGATCGTCTACACGCTGATCGGCTCCCTGCTGATGCTGGTCGGGGCGATCGCCACCGCGATCCTCTCCGCCCACGGCGGCCACATCACCTTCTCGATCGGGGCGCTGGCCAAGCACCCACTGAGCGACGGCAGCCAGCGCTGGATCTTCTGGTTCTTCGCCGCCGCCTTCCTGGTCAAGATGCCGGCCTTCCTCCTCCACGGCTGGATGCCGGACGCCTACCGCGCCGCGCCCCTACCGGCCCTGGTGGTCTTCTCGGGGGTGCTGGCCAAGGTCGGCGCCTACGGCTTCCTGCGGATCGTGCTGCCGCTGTTCCCGGCCGCAACCGTGCAGTTCCAGGAGGTGGTCTTGGTGATCGCCCTCGCCTCGATCCTCTACGGCTCGGTGATGGCCTTCACCCAGACCAATGTGCGGCTGATCGCCGGCTACTCCTCGGTGGCTCAACTCGGCTTCATCACCGCCGGGATCTTCGCCCTCCGTGCCGACGGCGCCGATGGGGCGATCCTGCAGATGGTCAACCACGGTCTCGTCGTCGCTCCGATCTTCGTCATCGTCGCGATCCTTGCCGAGCGCACCGGAACCGAGGACCTGCGCAAGATGGGCGGGATGGCGCTGCGCGCCCCGGTGCTTGCAGCGCTCTTTTTGATCATCACCCTGGCGACCCTCGCGATGCCCGGGTCGGCCAACTTCATCGGCGAGTTCTACATCCTCAACGGCCTCTTTCAATCAAAAATCGTCTTCGCCTTCGTCGCGATCAGCGGCGTCGCGATGTCGGCCTACTATGCGCTGCGGCTCTACCAGCGCACGATGCACAACCGCAAGCCCGATGGGATCGCCTCAAGGGAGATCTCCTGGCGCGACGGCGTCGTCCTCGCCCCGCTGGTCCTCTGCATCCTGGGGTTGGCCCTCTACCCGCAGCTGATCCTGCATCGCTCCAATACCTCGGTCGAACAGTCTGTGGCGGCGACGAGCGGGGCCTCGACCGGCTCCGCACCTGCCCAGCTCGCATCGACGGCGGCGCAACCGACCCTGACCGCCAGCCGCAGGGATGGACCGTGAACTTCCACGCCCCCCACCTCGACTACGCCGGACTCTCACCGCTGATCGCGCTCAGCGTCGGGGCCTGCCTGGTATTGCTGACGGCTGTCTTCAAACCGCTGCGCCGTAGCGCTCCGGCGCTGACGCTGCTGGTCCTCGCGGCAACCGCCGGCCTGCTGATCTGGCAATGGAACGAGGCAACCGACCTGGTCGCCGGCGCCCTGCGCCTCGATGACCTGGCGATCTCGATCTCGCTGATCGCCGTCCTCACCGCAATCTGCACCGTCCTCTTCTCGATCGGCGAGCCCGCTGCCGAGCAGGCTGGGCACGGCGAGTACCACGCGCTTCTGCTCGGCTCGGTCCTCGGCATGACCATGCTGGCGCAGGCTCAGAACCTGGTCAGCTTTTTCGTTGCGCTGGAGACCCTCTCGATCCCCCTCTACATTCTCTGCGCAACCAACCTGCGTCACGAGCGCTCGCTGGAGTCGGGACTGAAGTACCTGATCGTCGGCTCGCTCGGCTCGGCGACGCTGCTGTATGGGATGGCCTTCCTCTACGGCGGCACCGGCTCGACCGATTTCACTGGGATCGCCGCGGGTATCGCCCGGCACGGCCTGCTCGGCGACCCGCTGATCCTGATCGGGATCGCGATGGCCGCGGTTGGCCTCGCCTTCAAGACCTCGATCGCCCCATTTCACCAGTGGACGCCGGACGTCTATGAGGGAGCCCCGACCCCGATCACGGCCTTCATGGCGGTGGCGACCAAGGCGGCGGCCTTCGCCGTCTTCATCCGCTTCTTCGACGTCGCCCTGGCGCCGCAGGCAGATCAGTGGCAGCCCGCACTCGCTGCACTTGCCGCGATCTCCATCGTGGTCGGCAACGTCGGCGCCCTCGGGCAGTCATCGCTGAAGCGGCTGCTCGGTTACTCCGGCATCGCCCAGGCCGGATACATGCTCGGCGGAATCGTGGTCGCCTCGAGGGCGGGGGTCGCCGCCCTCGTCTTCTACCTCGCCGTTTACGCCTTCATGAATCTCGCCGCCTTCGCGGTGATCATCGCCCGCGAGCGCGAGACCCCCCACGGCGACAAGATCCGCGCCGTTCAGGGTCTGGGCCGCGAGCGCCCGCTGCTCGCCTGGCCGCTGACGATCGCGATGCTCGGACTGGCCGGCCTGCCGGCGACCGCGGGCTTCATCGGCAAGCTCTACCTGATCGAGGCGCTGGTAGAAGGCAATTACACCTGGCTGGCGGTCTTCATCGCGGTGGGAACGATGATCTCCCTCGCCTACTACCTGAGGGTGGTCGCGGCGATGTGGATGCGGCCCGGGGGCGAGGCCGCGGCGGCGGCGACCCCGGCGATCGCCGGCGCCTCCCCGGAGGCCGATCCGATCGACCCTCAGGCGGGCCGCCGACCCTACCTCCTCATTCCTGCCTCGCTGGCGACGGCGGCCGTCGTCTTCTTCGGGATCATCCCCCAACCGCTGGTCGAGTTCGCCCAGCACGCCGGCGCGGCGCTCCTCTAGCGCCAGCTTCCCGGCAGTGCACGCGACCCGCAATCAAGGGACTTCGAGCCGATCGATCCTCGTCGGATCGCCAGGCTAGGATCGCCCGATGCGCTACCCAGTCGAGCCCTTCACCCCCGAGGAGAGGGCGGCCCTCGTTCCCCACTTCACCAACCTCGACCGCCCGGTGTTCGCCCTCGTCAACCTTCCGGAGACGGTGAAGGGTGCGCTTTTTGCCCGCTATTCACGGTATTCGGGGACGGTTCGGCGTCTTTACCTGGACGAGTTCGCGGCCGATGCCCCGGCAGCCGGGCACCCCTTCGACGCGGAGGAGGGGGAGCGAGCAGCAAGGCTCTATGAGCGGGTGTTCCTCGGCTATGGCGATGACTCGATCGCCCAAATTGGGGGCGCCCACGTTGCCTGTGAGTGGGTATCCAACATCCTCACCAAGTCCCTGCAGCGCGGCCGCCTCGCGGCCTACCTCGAGCAATCGACCCGCTACATCCCCTATGACAGACCCCTCCCCGAGGACGCCGGCGGCGGATACCGCTACTACCGCGGTGAGGGCCTCGGTGTCGACTTCGCCGTGGCGATGGATCAGCTGTTCACCATCTACTCACGCTCGCTGCGCGAGGTCGAGGCCTGGGCGGCCGAGCGTTGGCCGCGCGGTGAGGGTGAGCCGCAGCGGGCCTGGGAGCGCTCGATCCGCGCCAAGGCACTCGACCTTCTGCGCGGCCTGCTTCCCGCCGCGACCCTGAGTCACGTCGGCATCTTCGCCTCCGGGCAAGCCTACGAGCAGCTGATCCTGCGGCTGATGGCCTCCCCTCTGCCGGAGGCGCGCGAGTACGGCGCGATGATCCTGCGCGAGCTGCAGCTGACGATGCCGAGCTTCGTCTCCCGGGTCGAGCGCCCCGATCGCGGGGGCGAGTGGGTCACCTACCTCAAGCGCCGGCGCGAGGCGACCGAGAGCTGGGTCGCGCGGCTGGGCCTCGACCGCCGCGGCGAGGGCGGGGACGCTCCGGCGGTGGAGCTCGTCCATGTCGACGGCAGCGAGGAGGACCTGCTCGCCGCCTGTCTTTTCGAGTCATCGGCAAGGCCGGAGACCGAGATCCTCGCTCGGATCGACGTCCTCGACCGCTCAGAGCGGGCCGAGCTCCTCACCGCGCTGGTGGGAGAGCGCACCAACCGCCGCCACCGACCCGGCCGCGGATTCGAGGCGCTGCGCTACCGCTTTGAGATCGTCTCCGACTACGGCGCCTTTCGCGATCTCCAGCGACACCGGATGCTGACCTGCAAGTGGCAGCGTCTCGGGACAGATCTTGGCGCGGGGGTGCCCGAGGAGATTCGCGAGGCGGGTGCCGGCGCCGAATTTGACCGCGCCCTTGAGATCTCCCGAGCCGAGCATGAGCGCCTTCTCGCCGCCGGCCTGACCGAACAGGCACCCTACGCACTCAGTCTCGCCTATCGAATCCGCTACACGCTGGACCTCAACGCCCGGGAGGCGATGCACCTGATCGAGCTGCGCTCTGGTCGTGAGGGTCACCCCACCTACCGGGCGATAGCCCAGGCGATGCACGAGAGAATCGCCGCCATCCACCCCGCCGTAGCCGCGGCGATGTCCCACGTCGACACCTCCCAGGAGCCGCGGCTGGAGCGCATCCTCAGCGAGATCCGTACTCAGCGAAAGCGAAGTCGGGCCAGCGAGCAGGCGGAGTCACCACCCGGACTGAACCCGCTCGGCTGAGCTCCTAGTCCGAAGTTACCCCCCACCGCCAGCGCAAATTAGGCTTAAACACTGAGGATCCCCGCCGCGGCAGCTGTCTCGTTCGTGGCTACGCGTGCTTGGGGATGCGCTCGAGCAGCTCCAGCGCCCGCG
>JBAVAR010000100.1:0-3822 GCA_049585815.1 Solirubrobacterales bacterium | reverse complement strand
TTTGGAAATGCACCCTCCCGGTGCCTTGCTGCGTGAGGCGGAAGAGGAGCCAAACTACCGGGATTTGAACGAATTCTGCCCCGTGTTAGCCACCTTGCGGTGGAAGGGATTCAGCTACCGGGAAATTGCTGCCAGCGGCGTTCTGAAAACCGGATAAAGGCGCCGGTTTGAAATGCGGAGGGGCGGGTCGATTTTCTTCGTCCGCTTCAGCACAGCGCTCTTCTTATCTTCTTCGTTTTCTTCACTCTTCTTCCGGCCTGATTTCTTCAGCGCCAATCTGGTTTTTTTTCCTTGGGCGGACTCGATTTTCCGAGTCCGCCAATGAAGCCTCCCGCCAAACCAAAGTGTCTGCACTGCAAAACGTTCTATGTTCCCGACCGACGCAATCTGCGCCATCAGCGCTATTGCGCTGAGCCCGGTTGCCAACGGGAGAGCAAGCGCCAGAGCCAGCGCCGCTGGCTGGCCAAATCGGGCAACCAAAATTACTTCCGCGGCCCGGAAAACTCCAGGCGGGTAGGCGAGTGGCGCGCGGCGCATCCGGGCTATTCGCGCAAAAAGGCGGCCTCCGCGAAAAGACCGTTACAAGATGTCTGCCCCAGTCAATCGCCTCAGCCACAAGAGGTTGCGGAGACGGAGAGTTCCCATGCGTTACAAGATGTCTTCCCCATGCAAGCTGCTCTGGTGGTGGGACTTATCTCCACTATGACCGGCAGTGTGTTACAAGAGGACATATCCGCTGCAAGCCGTCTTCTGATACGCAAGGGCCAGGACATCCTCGGCTCGGTTACCGCCGTCTGGATGCCTGCCGCCTATGACAACAAAACGTCTCCTTTGCCCCGAACGGCTGCGGCGCGTGCCGCACCGCTTTAGTTGGATTGATCAGCGCCTCTTGCGCGATGGGCACGGCGCCCGCTGCGGTCCCCATGCGCTGGCTCTTTACCTTCTTTTGGCGACGGCGGCTGATGCCCAGGGGTTGAGTTATTACTCTGAGCGCACCACCGCCAGCCTGCTCGCCATGAACCGGGATGATCTACGCGAGGCCCGCAAGCGGTTGCTTGAGGCGGGTCTCATCGCCTACGAGCCGCCGCTCTATCAGGTCCTGAGCCTGCCGCAAAGCGGCTTGGGCGAGGGCTCCCCGGCGGCTCCGCGCCCGGCTTGCGGCCAGCAGCGCAGCGGTTCCGGGGAGCCGCTGGCCATCAGCGCCGTGCTTCGCCAGATGTTCGAGGCCGGCAATGGAGGGCAACGGCCATGATGTCCTATGATCTCTACTGCAAGATCAGGCAATATCACTGCGAACGCGGGCTCTCTTTCGCGCAGATCGCGCGCGAGTTGCGCATCCGCCCCGAGACGGTGGCCAAATGGGCGCGACGCAAGAGCTTCACCGCGCGTGCCTGTCGGGGGCCGCGTCCCAGCAAGCTCGACGCGCACAAGCCGCTGATCGTGCGCTGGCTGGAAACCCACCCCTACACCGCCGCGCAGATATTGCAGCGGCTGCGCGATGAGGCCGGCTACACCGGCGGCTACAGCATCCTCAAGGAGTATGTCCGCCGGGTCCGTCCCGTGCGCAATCCGGCGTTCCTGACCCTGGCATTCGCTCCAGGCGAGTGCGCCCAAGTCGATTGGGGTTACGCCGGGAACATGGCGCTCGGGTCCACCACCAGGCGGCTCTCCTTTTTCATCATGGTGCTCGCCTACAGCCGGATGCTTTACGTCGAGTTTACCTTGAGCGAAGCGACCGAGCACTTCCTGGGCGCCCACCAAAACGCATTCGAGTTTTTTGGAGGGGTCCCGGCCGTCGTGCTCATCGATAATCTCAAAAGCGCCGTGTTGCACCATCCCCACGGCGAGGGGGCGACCTTCAATCCGCGGTACCTCGACTTCGCCGCGCACTACGGCTTCGAGCCGCGCGCCTGCAACGTGCGAAAGGCCAATGAAAAAGGGCGCGTTGAAAACGGCGTGGGCTATGTAAAAAAGAACTTCCTGGCCGGATTGGAACTGCCCCCGAGCCTCGGCGCGCTCAACACCGCCGCGCGCCAATGGATGGACTCGACTGCCAACGTCCGCATCCACGGCGAGACGCGCAAGCCGCCCGCCGAACTCTTCCTTGTTGAAAAGCAGCATCTCAAAGCGCTCACCCCGCTGCCGCCGGACACCGGCATCACCCGCACCGTGCGCGTCACCAACCGCTGCCGGGTCGTCTTCGACACCAACCGCTACTCGGTGCCCAGCCTCTACGCATCCCAACAGTTGACCCTCAAAAGCTTTGCCCAACGGCTTTGCATTTACCATGGCGAGAAACTGGTGGCCACCCATCCCCGGTGCTACGACCGGCATCAGGACTTCGAGGACCCCGATCACCTCAAGGAACTGCTGGAGCAGCGCGGCAAAGCCCGCCACGCCAAAGCGCTCCTGAGCTTTTACGCCCTGAGTCCCCGCGCCGAGCCATACGCCATCCAGCTTCAGGAACGCCGGCTCAACCCGCGCCAGCATATCGCCAAGATCCTGGCCCTAAGCGAAGCCTACGGCCGCGAAAAAGTAGCCCGGGCCATCGACGACGCCTTCGAGTTCCAAGCCTTCAGCAGCGATTACATCGCCAACCTGCTCGAACAACGCGAACGCTTCCGGCCAGAACCCGGCCCGCTCCACCTCACCCGCCGGCAGGACCTCCTGGAACTGGAACTGCCCCTGGCCGACCTCGCCATTTACGAACCGCCTTTCTGCTCGCAATCCGCAACCTAAACAAAAGCCATGGCAGCCACCATCAAACAACCGCTCCAATCCGATCTCCTGCTCGACCGCCATCTCGACTACCTGCAACTTCCCTATGCCAAAGCTCATTGCCGAGCCATGGCTGGCGATGCCGCCGCCAAACAATGGACGCATATTGACTATCTCGCCCGCGTCATCGAGGGCGAAGCCGCCGCTCGAAACGACCGCGCCGTTGCCCGCCGCATCAAGGCCGCCCGCTTTCCGGTGATCAAGACCCTCGACACCTTCCGCTGGGATTGGCCCGCCAAAATCAACCGCCTTCAAATCCAGGAACTCTACCGGCTGGAGTTCATCGAGAAGAAAGCCAATGCCATCTTCCTGGGCCAGGTCGGCCTCGGAAAGACCCACCTGGCCACCGCGCTGGGTTATGCCGCCTGCCAGCGCGGACACAACGTACTCTTTGCCAACGCCATTGACGTCATCAATACCCTGAGCGCCGCCCAGCACAGCGGCCAACTCAAGGGCGCGCTGCGGCGCTACCTCGCTCCAGCGATGCTCATCCTCGATGAGGTCGGCTATCTGCCCATCGACCAGCACGGCGCCGACCTCCTCTTCCAGGTCATCAGCCAGCGCTACGAGCGCGGTTCCATCGTCCTGACCACCAACAAAGCCTTCAAACAATGGACCTCCATCTTTAACGGCGACGCCACCATCACCTCCGCAGTCCTCGACCGCCTCCTCCATCACGCCGAAACCGCAATCATCGAAGGCAAAAGCTACCGCATGAAAGACCGCGTAGAGCCATAACTCCGCCTCCAGTTCTCTCCCGCCAACCTCGAATAATAGCTTCCTTTCGTCCTCCGCATTTTAAACCGGCGAATTTATCCGGTTTTTTCACCGCCGTCCGCAACGCAAGGTCTTCGGACGACGGGTTGCCGGCGTGGATGGATTGCTCCCTGGCCACGGAGCCGCCAGGGTAGGCTCCTCCGTGTCCTTGCAATGCCCAAAAATGTGCGCAATACGGCATGGAGCGGTTTCTTTCCCCGGCATGGCAATGACGCGAAATTGCTCTTCCCGCAACGCCCCGTCTGGTCATCATAGCCACCCCTTATG
>JBAVAR010000099.1:0-14179 GCA_049585815.1 Solirubrobacterales bacterium | reverse complement strand
GGATCCCATCCCCTCTGCGACCTCCGTCTGTGGCTCTCAAGGAGCCGCAAGGCTTTGGTTGCGATCGGACGAGGTGGGGCCAAATGAGACCGCCGCGGTGGGGCCAAGTCAGAGCGCCGTTCCCACTGCGGGACGGCACCTACGAGAGCGCGGTAGCCGGCACGCCGCAGGGCGGGGTGGCATCACCCCTGCTCAGCAACATCTACCTGCACGTCTTCGACGAGAGGATGGCGCAGGCGGGATTTGCGTTGACGCGGTACGCCGACGATTGGGTGATCGTCTGCCGCTCCCAGACGGAAGCGAAGCGGGCGCTGGCGAGCGCCCGCGCAGTGCTGGAGGACGAGTTGGGTCTCCGGCTCAACACCGAAAAGACGCGGATCGTTCACATAGCCCGGGGTTTTGAGTTCCTGGGCTATCGGATCGGGCGTGGGAAGGGACTTAGCCACAAGGCCGGAGGTCCGAGCCTTTACGCGATCCCAACCGACCGCTCGGTCCGCCGCTTCAAGGACAAGGTGCGCACGGCCACCAACCGGCGCAACCCCAAAGACCTCGAAGGGGTGCTGGACGAGCTCAACCCGATCATCCGTGGCTGGGGCAACTACTACCGGCGCGCCCACGTGCGCCGACAGTTCAATCGCCTCAACCGCTGGATCGTGATGCGCGTCTGGAGCCACCAACACAAGCGCTGGCGGAACGCCGGATGGCGTCACCTGCCGGAGCGGCGGCTCTACGGGGAGCTGGGACTGGTCAACCTCCTGCAGCTGATTCCGAGCATGGAGGACCACTACCGCCGGAGGGGCTATGCCCGGTGAGAGCCGCTTGCGGGAAAACCGCACGAGCGGTTCGGAAGGGCGGGCGGAGGTAGCGGACCGTGGGTCTGCGGCCTCCCCCGACCCGACAGCGGCGGGATCATCTGCCATGAAGGGCCGAACGCGAAGCCGAGGCAACGTATGCCCATGCTCGCGGAGGCCACAGCAGCCAACCCCGCCTCGGTGGGGCCTTCGCGCAATGGATGCCTAGGGTGAAGCCCGAAGCTCCCCGCGAAGGGCGAAGCGGCTTCCCGGCGCCCGGCGAGGTCGAGCCTCACCCCGCCGCCGAACCGGGAAATCTCTTGGAGACGTTTCTCTCCAGGGGCAACCTGGCGGCGGCGCTCGGACGTGTCGAGCGAAACGCCGGAGCACCCGTCAGGTTGGCCGCCTCGGGGTCAAAGGGGATGTAGCCGACCTCATCGACGACGAGCATCACTCCGAGATCATCGCCCTCAAAGGCGACAGCTACCGACTGCGCGACAAGGACCTGGGCTCTCCGGCACCAAGGGACTGAGCACTCCCGTCTGCTTCGCCTCGCCCTACGGGCTCGGCTCCGCAGGCGGGAGGACGAGCCTTCCTCGGAGAGCGCACTCCCCAGCGCTCCGGCCGCTGGGGTGGTCCACTTTTCAACCGGCATTGACACCAGGCTCGAATCGGCTCTAACACGATACCTCGGCGCCCGATGCCCCGGCAATTTGCTCAGAGTGGGATTCCCAGTTCAGAACTTTCCCCCGATCTTCACAACTATTTAGTCCTTGCTCGACAGGATAAGGGGCAATATGCCTGAAATTGGAAGACGGGAACGGCTTGCTGCTTACTCGAGCCGAGTCAAAAGCTGGTCTCACGACCGATTGGCAGTGCTTTTCCTCACCGTCGCGGCTCTTTCGATTCCCGCCCTCGTCCTTCCTGCGACGGCCGCTGCGGGAATTTCTGGTCAAATCGGTGAAGCGTGGGGAACACCAGGTACTGAACCTGGCCAGTTCTATGACCCAGCAATGTTCGGCGTGGATCCCGTCGACGGCAGCATCTATGCCGGTGACCTTTCGGCAAATCTCAAGGACTATCGACTGCAGAAGTTTTCCGAAACCGGTGTTTACGAAGCATCAGTCGAGATCCCCCGATTTTCTAATCCTGAAGAAACGAAGATCGTAAGTTTGCACGGAATTGCCATTGACGCAAGTAGGCATCTCCTCTATCTCATCGAATCCTGTCGAGTATCGAAACCAGCTGGCGAATGCAAAACCTTTGGAACGACCCTCGGTGCACGTCGAATTCTTATCTATTCGACTGAACCAGAAGGACCCACGCTTGTACCACCTAGTGACGGGCCAGCCGCCCTGTCGTTGCCAACGGGGGGAGAAACGCTGTATAACCCGCAGTCGATAGCGATTGATCCTTCAAATGGTGACCTCGTGATTCTTGCGGAAAACAGTGAAGGCCATGCCGTCGTGCAGAGGATTACCACGGCGGGAGTGGTTGGCGCACGCTTTGTTGACACTAACAACACTCTTAAACCCGACGGAGGCCATTTAGCCGCGACTTCGATTGCGGTGGGTCCAAATGGGGTGACCTACACAGTCACGGGCGGACCGATGGCGGAAGGCTCTCAATTTACCAGGGCTTGGGAACTACCTCCAGAACTATCCAAGGTACAAGAAGTTCCCGGCTTTGCAGCCGCTGCAGAAGCGGAGGATTGGTACGCTGGCTTCCTCAGTCCTGCAACGGGCACTCAGCTCCTTGGGGGGCCGGAGCTCGCAGTGTCTCCTGATGGCAACACCCTTTATTGGAAGGAAAGCATTGAAGCATCGACATCCACAGAAGCTGGTGACGTCTTGGTTCGGGGCTATGCGCTTGCCAGTAACGCTACGAAGGTACTGTACGGCGGAGGTACAGAACGGTGCGCGATCACAACGCCCGACGCTGGAATCGCAACGACTGGCGAAAAGCTCGTGGTCTTCGACTACGGACCCCCAGAAGGTGGAATCAACCCACCGTACGGTGGCAGGATACTGACATTTGGCCCGGGTGGCAGCGGCTGCGCCGTTCCGACCGCAAAATTTAGCATCAATGGCAAGGAAGAAGAAAATGTGACGGTTGAAAAAGGCGAACTGGTTTCCTTTAGCGCCACCAACTCTGAACTGTTCAATGGGTTCCGCCGTGAATTAACGTGGGAATTCGGCGACGGCACAAAAAAAACTGTCGAAGCTACGCCTGAATCTGGTACCGAACCGGCGATGGAAGCCGAAGCAACAGTTACTCATAAGTACATAGCGTCCGGACAATTTACCATCCGGCTAAAGATCGAGCTGAGCGGTGCGCCATTTGGAAGTCCACCAGATGTGGAGCGGACTTTAGCGGTTATTGGGTCGAAGCCCAAGTTCAAGCTCACCGTCAGCGACACCGGCTCAGGTGAAGGCACCGTAACCAGTGCCCCCGGAGGTATCGCCTGCGGAGCGAGCTGCGAAGCAGAATACGAAGAAGGCACGATTGTCACGCTTACACCCGCCCCGACAGAAGGATCGGAATTCAAGGGCTGGAGCGGCGCCTGCACAGGCAGTGGGACCTGCGAAGTGACGATCAGCCAGGTCAGGGCGGTGAGCGCCGAATTCGCCGCCAAGCCCAAGCTCACGGTCTCCGACACCGGCACAGGCGAGGGCACGGTCACCAGTTCGCCCACCGGAATCAGCTGCGGCGCCACATGTGCAGCTCAATTCAGCCACGGCACCGTCCTGACGCTCAGCGCCACCGCCGCCGAACACTCCGAATTCAAGGGCTGGAGCGGCGCCTGCACCGGCACTGGGACCTGCGAAGTGACGATGAGCGAAGCGAGGTCCCTCAGCGCCGAATTTGCGATCAAGCCCAGGTTCAAGCTCTCCGTCTCTGACACCGGCCCCGGCGAAGGTACAGTGACCAGCTCCCCAGGCGGGATCAACTGCGGAGCGAGCTGTGAAGCCGAATATGAGCGGGGCGTGATCGTCACCCTGGTTCCGGCTGCCGCCGAACACTCCGAATTCAAGGGCTGGAGCGGCGCCTGCACCGGCACTGGGACCTGCGAAGTGACGATGAGCGAAGCGAAGTCGCTCAGCGCCGAATACCTGCCGGTTGCGACGCCAAGATTCATGCTCAGGGTCTCAGAGACGGGTGCCGGGCTCATCACCAGCATTCCGGACGGCATCGCCTGCGGCGCCATCTGCGAACGGGGTTTTGAAGAAGGCACCCTTGTCACCTTGGTCCCGATCCCCGCCAAGGCGTCTGAATTCAAGGGCTGGAGCGGCGATTGCAGCGGCGCCGGGGTATGCGAAGTGACGATGAGCCAAGCGCGAGAAGTCAAAGCGAGCTTCGGCAACATCCTCACTGTGGCTCCGATCGAACCCGAGGTTGGCGGCGGTCCCCCGCCCGGGAGCGAACCGAATGGGGAAAAACTGCCGCACCACCACCATCGGAAGCCGAAGACGTCAGCGCTCGTGAAGTGCAAGAGGCTGAAGGGCAAAAAGAAGGCTAAGTGCATAAGGCACGCACACAGGCGCGGTCGCTAGCCGCAGCGGCGGCGATCGCCGCCGCCGGGACTTTCGCGATGGCGCCAGCCCCAGCTCAGGCGCTGATCACCCCTCCCCTCACCGTCGACGGACCGTCATCGGAAATCCTCGATTTCGGCGGTGTGGCGATGGCCTCCGATGGGACCGGCGGCCTTGTCTACACAAAAGCCGTCGAAGGGATACCGCACGTCTTCGCCAGTCGCTATGGCGATGGAGGTTGGAGCGCTCCTGTCCGGGTCGACTGGGATCAGCCCTACGAAGCGAGCCAGCCCCGGATCGCGGCGGGTCCAGGCGGCGAACTGCTCGTCGTCTGGGTGACCGAGGTGGCAACCGTGCACGGCCAGATCCAGCGAGGTCTCTACTCGGCGAGCATCGGCGCCGGCGCCACAGGTTTTGGCCCCTCGCTGCTGGTCGATCCCAACGTCGGCGAAGGGATCGGGGTGGACCCCTCACTCTCGGGGACCGCGCCCGGCCAGGCGATCGTTGCCTACCGGGTGATCACCTACAACTTCAACCAGAACGGGTTCTCCACCGCGGTGCAGCTGAGGCCCGGCGACGTGATGGCGGACATCCGGGTCGCACGTCTGGTGGGGGAGCGCTGGTCGCGACTTGGCGCGATCAATCGCAACCCCGAAGCCTCGATGCGCCCCCCGAGTGAGACCAACGGCCCCCAGGCGGGAGCCGGGACCGATGGCAACGCCGTTGTCGTTTGGCAGGAGCCCGACCAGACCGGCACCGCGCGCATCTGGATACGGCGGATCTTCGGTACCACCCCGGGTCCGGTGCTTGAAGTCAGTCCATCGAGCTGGGAAGGGGCGCAGGTGACCGGCGACGCCGATGCCTTCGCGCTAGCGCTCACCCCCCTTGGCCAGGCGCGGGTGGCGTTTCGAATCGCCGCCTCCGGATCGACCGGCCCGCGCCTTTTTCTCAACTCACTACCACCTGACTACGCCGGCCAGGCCGCCTCCCTGAGTGGTCCTGCGCTGGTCTACCGGGGAGGCGGGGCGCTCGGGCCGCCGGGCGTCTCGGCCACCGAAAAGGGCGGACAGCAGGGCGGGCTGCGCCTCGCCTTTGCTTCCGGTTCGCAGGTCCACCAGGTCTCCGTCGATGCGAGCGGGGCGCTGACGGCGCTCTCGACTCCGCCCGGTCCGCCGGTCCAGCCCGGGGCTGAAACCATCACCGCGCTTGACCCCGAAGGCGGCGGCGTCCTCGCCTACCCGGCTCTCGATACCCAGGGTCAGCCGGTGGCCGCGGTGCGCCAGGAATTTGCCTCTGGAGCCGCTCAGACGGGGCTCCTTTCAGGCACCAGCGTCGGTCCCGTGGGTGAGCTTTCGGTGGGCCGCTCAGGGGGTGGAGATGCTCTGATCGGCTTTCGCCAGGGAGAAGCCGGGCACTATGAGATCGTCGCCGAGAGGGTCAGCGCGCCTCCCGCCTCCTTCACGGTCGGGGCGCCGAAAGGCTGGGTGCGACCCGATCGGGCGCTGCTTCGCTGGCAACCAGCCCCCAGCGCTGTTGGTGGTCTCAGTTACGCAGTCGTGATCGACGGTCGGATCGCGCAACGCGGTCTGAGCGGATTCCGCTACCGGCTGCGCCCGGCCATGCTCGGCGACGGTGTGCTGCGGGTGCAGGTGCTGGCGACAGACGGGCTTGGCGAGGAGCTGCTCAGCCCGACAGACAAGCTGCGGGTCGACGGCCTGCCTCCGAGCGTCGCGCTGCGGGTGATTCGGGCGCGCGGCTTTGTCGCCCTGCGGCTTCGCGATCCCGATTCCGGCCTTCGTACCGGCTCAACCCGGATCAGTTTCGGCGACGGCACGCGGGCCCGTGGTGGCTCCAGCTTCCGCCACACCTATGCCCACGCGGGCCGCTACACGGTCCGCGTCAGTGCTGTCGATAAGGTCGGCAACCGGGTGAGGAGGCACTTTGTGGTGGCGGTCCGATGAGGATCTGGCGGTGGATCGCTGCAGCGCTGGGTGGGGTTCTCCTATCGCTACTCTGCGCCGGGTCCGCGGCGGCAGAACTCGGTCCGATCCAGCTCGTCTCCAAGAGCGCCACCGAACAGGCCGAAGAAGCCCTGGCTCCGGAGATCAGCGCAGACGGCCGTTATCTGGCTTTCCAGGGCACGATCGACGGCCGGCGGGGCGTCTTTCGCAAGGACCTAGAAACTGGCGAAGTGGCCACGGTCGCGGCCGGCAGCGCTTACGAAGAAGAAGAAGAGTCCGCCGCCGACGCGAGGGCTCCCTCGATCTCAGCCGACGGGCGCTACGTCAGCTTCACCACAAGCGCCCCGCTAGATCCCGCCGAGGACACCGAACCGCACTCCAGTGATGTCTACGTTGCCGACATGAGCACCTCTCCCCCGACCTACGAACTGGCCTCGGTGGGGGAAGGTTCCTCGCAGGCGCTGAGCGGGGGCTCCCTCGCCTCGCCACGGATGGCCCTGAGCGCCGACGGGCGCAAAGTCGTATTCATCAACGGCGGCCAGGTATATCTGCGCGACCTCGACGAACGGAGGACGACGCTGGTCAGCGTTCGGCGCAACTCGGAAACAGGTGCGATGGAACCAGGTGTGCCTGTTCCCGGAGGTGCGGTACTCGACATGCCCTCGCTGCCGCTGCTGGACGGTGCGGCGCTCAGCTCCGACGGAACAACGGTCGCCTGGCTCGGCGCGGATCTCCAAGAACAGGTCCCGCTGCTCGCCGGTGAAGCTCGGGCGATCTCTGAAGAGGACAGCGCCAGCACTTACCCCTATGACGAGCCGCTCTGGCGGCGGGTTGCCGACGGTCCGCAAGCGCCGACGCGGCGGATCGTCGGCGGTGAACCCTCGAATCCCCTCTCTGACCTGACGGAGAAGAACACGGATCTCAACGCCGCCGAGGGCTGGCTTGGAGTTCCTGGGGTCGACGGCGTCCCGCAGCTGAGCGCCGACGGCAGCACCGTGGCACTGATCGGCAACCCGACCGAAGCCAGCAATGTCTTCGTGGTCGATATGAGTGAAGGGCTGAGCCGGATCCAGGCCGTACGCCAGCTCACTCGCGAGGTGGCGGTCAACACCAACAACCCGGCAGCCGTGATCAACCGCGAACCATACGTCCCGCTCAACGGTCATATCTATGACCTCGCGATCTCCGCCGATGGCAAGCGGATCACCTTCGCCACCGCGCGCCAGCAATTCCCGCTGGCACCGCCGAATCTGGTCAGCTCTCCGCCGAGCTCGCTCGGCCTGGTCGAGCTATACCTGATCGGCCTCGAAGGCGAGACTCTCCAGCGACTGACCCACGGTGATGGTGGGACCGAAGAACCCTCACTTGCCCCCAACGAGTCTGGCCAGGCGGGCTACGGCGCCACCTCTCCCTCCTTCGGCGGCGACCAGATCGCGTTTGCCTCGACCGCATCGAACCTGGTCCAAGGCGACGGCAACGAAGCCAGCGATGTCTTCGTGCTGGAAGACAGTGAAGCCCAGCGCGGGCCTGGCGCGGTCAGCATCTCACCACCACCACCGCCGCTTGCCATAGAGCCCCACTGGCAACTCTCTCTCAGCGCATCCTCGCTCGCCGATGGGGCTGTACGGCTGGTGGCGACGGTGCCAGGCGCCGGCTCGCTGCGGGCGCGGGTCGAAACCGCGCTCGTCCCCGGCGAGCCGCCGCGACGGCTCGATGCGATGCGGGCGGCCGTCACCTCCGCTGGCCCAGCGGCGCTGAACCTGGTGCTGCCACGCCGCTACCGCCGCCTGGCGCGCTCCCGGGAAGGTCTCTACGCGACTGCCCGGGTCGCCTTCCGCGGAGCGGGGGGGAGGCCCCTGCATGGCGAGCTAGAAGTCCGCTTCCACGTTCATCGCGGCGGGCACGGAGGTCGGCGGTGAGACGCTCTGGCCTGCTTCTTCTCCTCTCCATGGCCGGTTTGGCGCTCACTCCCGCAGCGGCGAGCGCCTCAGAATGGCATTCCGAGCAGCCCGTTGCCGCCGGGATCGGAGTCCCCTCAGCGCTCGGCGAAATCGGCGATATCGAGTTCTGGGCGCCAAATGAGGGGATGCTGATAACGGCCGGCAACGGCGGCAACCCGGCCGGCCTCTACGCCTATGACGGCACCGGCTGGTATCGCTACTCGACCGTCTGCGGCGGCCACGAAGGGCGGATCGCGTGGGCGGGGCCCGATGACTTCTGGACCATCTCTGACCAGCCCGCCGGTCAGCAGACGGGCAGCGCCCCGCCCCACCACATCTCCCTCTGTCACTTCGAAGCTGGCAAGGTTGTTGCCTCCTACGCCGAGCCCGTCGGCGTGGCCAAGTCCTACCTGCCGCTGGACGCAGCGGCCTGCTCGGGTCCCGACGATTGCTGGTTTGCCGGCGAACGGTTGCCGGGCACGACCAACGTCGGCGCCTTCCACCTGCACTGGGACGGGACCTCGCTGACCGCGGTTCCCTCGCTGACCGCCCCCCAGCCCGAAATTGAAGACCCCGGGCGCTCGGTCACGAGTCTCGCCTTTCACGGAGGAAACCTCTATGAGGGAGTCGAGGTCCGCGAAGGCGATATCGCGCCGGCGGAGTCGGCCACCCAACCCAGCTTTCTGCACCAGCTCTTCGAAGGGGCAGCGACCGATTACTTCATTCCGTTGGAACCCGAACAGCCGATCTCCTACGGGAGCGGCGCCGCCAAGCCGAGCCAGCTTCAGGGCTTTCGCCTGGCGGGCGATGGCGAAGAACTGTGGGCGATCGCGGGGGCTGAAGCCGAACCGGCGGCGGTGACTGCACTGCGCCTTGGCGGTGGGGGCTTTGAACAGGTCTCCCTGGAAGGGAGTGGATCCTTTGCGCCAGGGGACCGGGTCGATGGCGCCGCCGCCGATCCGGGTGGTGAGGACGCCTGGGTCTCCTTCAGCGAACCTTCCGATGAAGCGTCCTCCCCGGCGCGCCTCACCCGCATCCACGCCGACGGCAAGGTCGACCCACCGACCCTATTGCCTGCCCCGGGGGAAGGGATCGGCCGCAAGGGGCCCGCCGGGCCGATCGCATGCCCAGCCGCCGAACAGTGCTGGATGGCGACCGAAGATGGTTGGCTCTTTCACCTCGGCACCAGCCTGCCGCAGAACACCGACCCGGCCCTGCACACCCTGGTCTCCTACCGCCCTCCCGATGAAAGCCTGCCCAGCGTAGCGCCGATCTCGCTGCCCGAAGATAACTCCGGTGAAAATTCCTCAACCGAAGGCACGCCGACGCCAAACGAAGAAGAACCACCGCCGCCGAAGCATTCCCGGACGCTGCTGGCCAAGGTCCACCAGCGGCTGATCGGCGGATCGGTGCTGGAACTGAGCTTCGTGCTCCGCCACAGGGCGCACGTCCGGCTTGTAGCGGAGCGGAGGCGGCGGGTCGTCGCCGAGACCCCGCGCTACACGATGGCCAAGGGGCAGCGCAGTCTGCGCCTGCGCCTTGACCCCAAGCGCTGGCCGACCAAGCTCGATATCCAGGCGCACGCGATCAAGGGGAAGGCGGGCAAATGAGCGTCCGCGGACCCCGCCGTTCCCGCGGCCTGCTCTTCTTCGCCTTCTTTGCGGCGCTTGTCCTCGGCGTTCTCTGGGCGCGGCCGGCTGGCGCCGGTGCGGCCGGCGGAGAACTGGTCGCGCAGCCGGTCTTCGGCTCTCCCGCCGGGCGCTTTCTCGGCGTCTCACCGCAGGAGGCTCCCGGCGAGGCCTGGGCACTCGCCAGAGGCCGACCGAAGATCGTCCGCTACACCGACTCCAACGGCTGGGAAACGATGCCGGGCCCCTTTGGCCCCGGCGAACAGCCGCTTGGCGAACTTGAATTCGCCCCCGGCGCACTCGCCGGGCGCACGACCCCGGCGGGCGGTGTGGCTGTACTCGCCCAGACCGAATCCGAACAGATGCTGATCGTCCGCAATCCGGGCGGGAATCTGCATGCCGTCCCCCAGCCCGGTGCCCAGCTGCACTCCGGAGAGTCGCTCTTTTCTGGCGAAGGCTCCGCCGGCGTACTCGATGTGGCGGTCGAAGAGCCCGGCGGGGGGACCGGTGCATTTGTCGTCCCCGCGGTCGAAGGCGGGGTGGCCCCCGAAGCGGTGCTCGGCTATGACGGCGCGAGCTGGCAGCGCGAGCCGATCTGCAGCGGCTTCGCGGCCGGACCCAGTTGCACGGCGCCGTCCTCCTCCTTCCACGCGCTGGCGATCGACGCCACCGGCACCGAAAATGCCTGGCTCTTGGCCAAGGGGGCGGTTTCCGGTGAAGGGATTGAGCTCTTCTCGCGCGAAGCGGGCGGCGGCCCGGGCGGGGAAGCGGTCTGGCGCCAGCAGCGCCTGGGAGGGTCGCTCGGCGCGCTTTACGCGCAGGCGGCTCCCTCATTTCCCCAACCGTCTCCGGCCCCGCCGCTCACCGTCACCGTCGCCGCCCGCACCGCCGGCCAGCCGCTCACCGTCACCCCCACCGGGGTCTGGGTGGACGCCAGGCTGAGCGCCGGTGGGGAAGGGAGCGATGCGACCCTCTACTACGACATCGGCGAAGGCAAGGTGACGGGTTCCTGGTGTGACCTGCCGGAAGCCGGAGAACTTTGCACCTATGAACTGGGCTCCGAACTGGCGGCGGGGGGCGGGCGCAGTTTCGCCTGGTCTGCAGAAGGCTCATCGGAGCCCTACGGCAAGCGCGAGATCACCGGTTTGGGAGAGGGGGCAGTCCTCGAGCTGGAAGGGACCACCTTCACGCGCGAGTCACTGGCGGGCGGCAACGCCGGCGCCGCCGAAGGGGCAGCGCTTGAAGAATCGGGTGAAGGTTGGCTGGGGGCCACTCCGCCGGTCCACCTCACCCGCTCTCCAGAACCGGACCGACTGGCATCCTGGCCTGTTCCGTTTCGCCGTCCCCTGACCGCGATCGCCGCCCAGCCCGGCGCCCCGGTCGGCGCCCTTGGCTCCGAAGCGCTCGCGGTGGGGGCCGACGGCGAGGTGGCCCGCTACATCTCCGGCCAGGGCTGGATCGCCGAATCGCTTCTGAGCGGATCCGGCGCCCGCGCGACGCCGACCCTGCGCGCGGTCGCTTGGCCCGAAACGGGCCGCGCCTATGCGGTCGGCGACGGCGCCGCGATGTGGGTGTGGCAGAAGGCGACCGAACTGTGGGCGCCCGACCCCGGCGAGCCACCCAATCTCGCCCGTGCCAATTTCACCGGGATCGCCTTTGACCCGAACGATCCAAATCGCGGTTATGCCGTCGGCAAGCAGGGGGTGCTGCTTGGTTTCGGGCGCCAGTGGACCCAGGAAAAGCTCCCAGCTGCGGTCAACCCCGAAGTCAATTTCACCTCGATCGCCTTCGCCGGCGAAGAGGCGATCGCGACCTACAAGATGCCCGTCCAAATGGGCGGGGCAAGGCCCACATACAGCGGCGGAGTCCTGGTCAACGATGGCTCGGGCTGGAAGGCCGACCAAGGCGCAAAGGAGGCGCTCGCCGGCGCGGTTCCCGAGCGGGTCGCCGGGCTTCCCGACGGGGGTGCTGCGATCGTCTCCGAAGAAGAAACGGGATCCGGTGAAGACACGCTGATCGAGCGCGAAGGGCCCGCGACCCCCTGGCAGGCGGCGCCAAGCGGGCCTACCGGTTACCCGGCTGCGCTGGCGGCGTTTCGCGAAGGCGGCCAGGTGCGCGCGGTTGTCTCGGTCTCCCCTAGGGAGGGTGCGCTGGGGGAGGGCGAAGTCGACCTGGGGACCGATGAAGAACAGGTCTTTGACCAACCGCCTCCCGGCCAGGCGCCACTCCTAACCTCCCCTTATCCACTCCCGGGAAGCGGTTTTGTGACGCGCCAGATCGCGAACGGGTGGCGTGATGAAGAGCATCAGGACTACCCGCTGCCGCCCAAGGTGGCTGGCCAGGGCCTTTATGACCTGCCCCGCCGCCCCGACCCGATGCTGGCCCTGCTGATCAGCCCCGATGGCAGCCAGGGCTGGGCCGTGGGTGGGGAAACCGGCACCTCGCTGGGGTTTGAGGGCGCTGCGATCCAGACCGCCGGGGTGATGCGCTACGGCACGCAGGCCACCCCGCCGTCAAACGCCACCGAAGCGCCGGTCGGGGCCGAATCCGGCATGGCAAGCTTTGCGATCGGCGGCAACGCGCAGTGCGCTGGGCCGTGCGCTGATCTCTCCGGAACGGGGATCGGCCCCGATGTCTGGCTGCGCGCCGCGGTGGGCAGGGCGGCGGGAATCGCCGGACTGCACGCTTTCCTCTACACCGGCCAAAGTGTCGCCGAAGGCAAGGGCCCGAATTCCTCTGAACGCCTCGCCGCCGAGATCGGGCCGCTCGCCTTCGGTCGCGAGGAGGGCGCCTACGCCCGGCGGTTGGGTTCGGCGGCGGGCTCGCTGCCCGCATTCGCCGCGCCCGCCTCCTCAGACATTGACGGCAAGGGTTCGCTGGCAACCTTCGCGGCGGCCTTCGCGGGCTTTGGAGCCCCACTTGGCAGCGCGCCGCCGGGCACCGGTGTCGAACCGCTGTCTGACGCCGGACCCGGCCAGGGTTATTACTCCTTTGATTCGGCGGGTGCGGGGGGGGCGGTGCGGGTGATCGTGCTCGACTACTCGGCCCCGACGTTGGGCGCGCCGCAGCGCTGCTGGTTGGCGGGGCAGCTCGCCGAAGCAGGGGCAAAGAGCACGCCGGCGATCGTGGTCGGGGACCGCGACCTCGCCGGCGAGGCGCCGAACGCCGCCGAAGACGCCTCGGAGGTGGTGCCGATTCTGGTCGACGGCGCCCACCCCCAGGGCTGTGCTGTGAGTGGCCGCCCCAGCGGTGCTTCTGCCTACTTCTTCGACTATCCCGAACAGAACCGCACCTACCAGCTGACCGCTGGCGGGCGCTCGATCCCCGCCTTCGGCAGTGGAACCCTCGGTTATCTGGTTCCCCAGCGCCCACAGGAAACCGACTTTGTCGGCGCCAGCGGCTTCCTGCTGGCCTCGGTGAACGTGACCCAGCGAAACGCGGCGACCAACGTGGCGCCGGTGAGCGCTCGCCTGATCCCCGACATCGGCGCCCTTGCGATCGATGCGACCGACGGCACCCTGCTGCGCCGCAGCCACCCGGCGCTCTTTGACGCCCTCGCCCGCCGGCCCTTGGCGGGGGGGGAGTGCAGCGGCAACTTTGCCCCCGGAACCTGTGAAGGGATCAGGCCCGACCCCTATGTGCCGATCCCTACCGAGTGCCAGGGCACGAGATGCGCCTCGGGAATCTTCCCCGAATACAGCTTCTCCTCATCCAATCCCGACATCGCCGACTTCGTCGAGTCCGATCCCGGCTCGCCCAATCCCCGCAACGTGCTGCTGGTCAACGAAAAGCCTGTGCTCGACCCGCACTCTGGCCTGCTCTGTGCTTTTAACGCCGGCACGACGACGGTCACGGTCTCCACCGGCGGCCTCGCCTACTCAGAGAAGGTGACCGTGCTTGGCGGAGCAGTCCAGCGCCCCTGCGGGACGACTCCTCTGACCAATCAGCCGATCCACGAAGTTGCAGTCACAACTACCCCGCCTCCGGGTCCCGCTCCGCTGCCGGCGGGAAGTCCGGCGCCCTTTCCGCCCCCGCCGCCGCCGCCTCCGGCGTCCGCTCCGTCACCGGCGGTGGTACACGCCCCCGTCGTTCCGGCGCCGTTGCTCGCTGTGGCAACCCCCTTTGTACCGCCGCCGGTCTACGCCACGCCGGTGGTCCCGATCGTGCCGCCGGCGCCGCCTGCGGTGGGGCAGCCGACGCCCCCCAGCGGCACCTCGCCGGTGCCCCAGCGAGAAGAAGAGGCGGCATATGACCTTGTCCACCATATGGTTGCCCGCTCCTTCCCCCCGCGGCCCGCGGCGGCGCTCGCCGCCTATGGCTCGGCCC
>JBAVAR010000098.1:0-39276 GCA_049585815.1 Solirubrobacterales bacterium | reverse complement strand
TCCTGCAAGGCGACCACGGAGGGCCTACCTCCATCATCTATACAGCGCCGCATCAAGAGGGCACCGATCCTTTCCGGTGGTGCTTGGCTCGGTGCTTCTTGCTGCGTTCATGGCGCACGCGCTTGTGGCGCTTTGCCTTGCAGGCGGTCTTCGTCCTCACCTGCTGGGTCAGTGTCTTGCCGTTTTGGCCGTTCAGTGTCACGGCCACGATCGGCTTGGCGGCGCAGAGGCTTTCGGTGTTTGAGATGTAGCCGTGGGCGCCGGCCAGCAGGGTGAAGCGGAAGTGGCCGATCGGCACGTCGGGGATCACCGGGACCACCGTTTTCAGCCGCCCGCCACCCAGCGTCATCGATTCGGCCTGGGGCACAACGGTGACCTGGCCGCCGAGGATGAAGGCGATGTGGGGCAGGACGCTTTTCCCATTGGAGAAGCCCGATACCGCGTAGGCGGGTCCTTCCAGGGGCTTTTCAAGCAGCGGCGTTTCGTCCTTGACAAAACCGATCGGCTGGCGCCCGGCGCAGTGTTCGCGTTCCAGCTGGGAGCGGGAGCAGAGGTTGCCGAGGTGAGCTTGGTCGATCTCGAAGGCCTTCGGCAGCGTCACCGAGACCGATTTGAGGTTGGCGTCGCCGGCGGTGGTGTTGAGGTCGAACTGCAGGGCGGGATCCTTGCCGCGGGCAGTGAACTTGTGGCCACCAAGCTGGGCGATGGCCATCTTGGGATCGAAGCCGAGGGTCATGCAGTTGACAGCAATAAAAGGCGAGGCAACACTAACAGCAGTACCCTGATCTCCCACACCTTCAGAGGTGGTGTGGAATTCAGAGCAGTTCGTCGGATTGATCATGAAATTGGGCTTATTAACGTTCACCTGGATCGAGCGAATCCGAAGTGGGATCCCGCCGAGAATCTCGGGGATCGCTTCCGAGTCAGCGGTGACGTGAGCGTCCAAAGGGTCGATGTGAACAGCGACGCGCACGACCACAGTGCCATAGTCATAGGGACCGGCAAGCGCCGGGGTCACCACTACGAGAGAAAGCGGCGCGCTTTGGAAGGGGCCGGCGAGGTAGACCTTGCCCGTCGCGTGGAATGGGAGTACACCGGGGCCGGCCGCTACGTTTGAGGTGCCGATTTCGCTCGATACGGGGCAGCTGGGTTTAGCCTGCTCGGTGCGGCCGGAGGACGCTGCCGCTACCACGATGTCAGAGTCAGAGCAATAGGTAATGCCGCGAAGACTGGCGGAGAGACCCGGTGGCATAGAGAAATTCAAGTGGGCGAGGTCCTGGTCTCCGTCTTCGCGGTTGATTTTCAGCGCAAAGTTGGAGAAGGCACCGGCGGTAGGGTTCGCGGTCGCGGATTCAAGCCTTGGAGTGAAAGGTCGAGCCTGACCGGGACATTTGCTCCCGTGGGGACCCGAGTCGAGGCTGAATACCTGGCTTGTTTCCTGTTCGGCCAAAGTGGAGTTCCAAGGAAAGAAAGTAGCGTTCACGGAGTAGACGGTGCATGCTGTAGGTGTAGCCATCAAAGCCCGTTCGCCGGAAAAAAGGTACAGCTGGAAGTCTTCGAATGGGGCCTGCGGGAGATCGAGGAATTCGGCAACCAAACTGCCGGTAATCGGGTTGGGCCTGACCGATCCAATCAGCTTCACGTTCATTCCGAAACCGGAGGCAACCATAAAGAGTCGGTACTGATCTCCGGGCTTTGGTTCCCCCAGGTAGACCGCGCCTTCAAGCCGCGCGGGAAGCGCAGGCGTGCCGATAGAAAAGGTGCCGATCTTCGAAGTGTTGGGGCACTGCGCTGGGGCTTCCGTCGCGAAGTTCGCTTCCACTTCCCTGCATTCCGTCTGGCCGTCAGCGGCGTCGGGGTTAATCGTGAATCCTTCGGGCAGACTGACTGTGACGGCTTTGATCTCGGAGGGCTGGGCGGCTTTGCTGAGGAACTGGGGGGACTTGAGGTCGATGTTCAGCCCCGAAGCTGAGTCCGTCTCTTCGGTGGTCGGGGACGCCTGGAGGACCGGGTTGAAGACCTCGTGTTCGCAACCTTCGATCGGTGGATAGGTCGCTTCCTTGCGGGAGCGGTGCAGGGGGTCGGCATAGGTCTGAACTTCGAGGCTGCTACGCAAGGATTCGCCCGTGCAGGTCGTCGGGTTGTCGGTCAGGGGCTGTGGGGCGATTGAAGCGTGAGTTGGCGCCTGGATGCATTCCGGGCCCTGCTGCCCTGGACAGCCCGTCGGGTTGCCTGGCGATCCTTTGGGGAAGCGTTCGAGGTTGTGGCTGTCGGCGGCCGGGAATCCCCAGAGGGTCAGCTTTGCGGATGCAAGCGGCGTCAGCTGGGAGATGTCAGAGATGGTAAAGCGCAGGCCGTAGTCGGTGGCGGTGCGCACGGTGACGGGAATCGCGATAGGTATATCAAGGGTAGGGACCACAAAGGCTAAGCGGGCTGTTTCGCCTTCCTGGGGGACGATCGAGAAAACCGGGGCGGTGCCGAGCAGGTAATCGGGGTTGGTTTCGTAGTTCGCGCGGATCGTGACCAGGCCGACCTGGGAGCCGGGTGGGCATCGGTCGAGCGCAAATTCTGCCGGGATGCACTGAATGGCAGCCCGCGGATTGCCGAAGAATCCCGTCGGGGCATCGAAGACGATGTTGCGGGCGGCTTCGGGCGCACCCGGCTTTTCGAGTTCGAAGAAGGTGGTCAGGTCGGGGTGATCGCCAGCCGAATTGCTGGACAGGGCGGTGGTGAAGAATTCGATTCCCTGGCTGGCGAAAGCCGGCGTGGCCAGCAGCGCCAGTGCTGCCGTCGCGACCGCGAACGAGGCGAGGGCTGCGCGCAGGAGGCGAGAGGCGCTCACTTTCGACCTCCCTTGTGGTGCTTGCGGTGCAACCTGCGCACGCAGTGACCGTGCTTGAGGAGGAGGCCCCTCCTGCAGCGCTTGCGCTTTTCTTTTTCGTAGTTGTCGGGCGTCCCCGTTTCGCTGCCGACCAACATTGGCGGGGGTGCCACGCTCGCCGGACCGTGGCACTCGTCAGAAGCCCTGCATTCCGCGCTGAGCGGGACGAATGGGAAGCCGCCGTTTTCGCGGGCGTCGTAGATCTTCACCGTGGGGCCGTTCTTGTCCTGAGCTACGAGGCTGTCCCGAGTGAAGAAGAAGGCGTCGGCGCCGTTGGCGCTGACCCCGAGCAGGCCGGAAGCGACGGCGCTAGTCCCTGTGGAGATTAGGGCGAGGCAATCGCGACTCCTTGGGCTGAAGCTGGCGCTGGACTCCCGGCAATTGCCGGTTCCCAGCGGCTCCCACTCATAGACGTCGTCGACGCCGTCGGTGTCGGCGGCGGCAAGGCGACCGGGAGTGGTGAAGAACACACGGCCGTCGTCGGTGAGGCTGAGGCCGTTCTCCGCGAGACTTGCCGCGGAGCTCGAGGGTTCCCCGGTGGGCGTGCAGGATGCGCAATCCAGCGCTTTCGCGGCGGCATCGTAACGGTAGATCTCCGGATTCCCGGCGGTTTCTTCTTCCTGGCCCGATAGAGCGAGGGCGGACGAGAAGGCTGCGTAGACGCCGGCGGGGGTGGTCTGAAAGTCAGCGGTGTGTCTGGTACCGCCTTCGGCGACCGCGTCGAGCACGAGCGGGTTTTCCAGTTCGAGGGTTGAGACGAAGACCGGCGCCGAGCCCGGGGTAGCGACGTAGAGGTTAGGCTGGCCCTGCACGGGTTCGTGGAGCAGAGGTTCGGCGCAGGCGCACGGTGACGTCAATTTCTCGGGCGAGAGGAAGTAGATCTTCCCGCTCGAGGACGCCACCCCGCCGCCGCCGCCGACCGCGACGACGCCGCAGTTCGCAGCCCCGCCGACGACGTTCCAGTGTGGACCGTTGGAGTTGGCGCCCGGCATGCATGCATCGCTGTTGCTCGGGCCTTCCGCGCCAATAGAGATGAGGTGCAGGCTGGCGACCCCGTTCCCTGAAACTTCGGCCTCGTAAAGATCGGGGCTCGAATCCGTGTCTTCCGTGGGCAGCATCCGGTCGGCGGTGGTGAAGAAGACCTTGGAGCCGTCGGCACTCATTCCGTCGAAGAGGACACCTTCCGAGAAGGCAGGGACTTCTGCGGGTTCGGCGAGCACGCCTGGGGTGAGATCGATGCTGGAAACCGCATCGTCCACATCCATGTAGAGATGCCAGTAGACGTTGCCGAGGGCGTCGGTGGAGACCTTCTGGCCGAGCAGGATACGTGAGCCATTGCTCGAGATGCCGAGCTCCGATATACCGTTGGCGTCCCCTTCGGCCGAGTCGCACTTGCCGGCGCCCTGCAGACAGGGCAATGGCACAGGTCCGTTCGCAGCGCTCGGCGCGTTGGAGACGACACTGGTTTCACGGGTGGTCAGATTACGGTCATAGATCGACACGTCCCCGGTCCCATCGTTGCCGCCGGGCGCGAACCGGGAAGTCGAGCCGAAGACGAGGTGTTCGCCGTTGGCGGAGAGATGCTTGGCGATAAAACCGTCAGGTTTTGCGTTGGGGTCCGGGCCTTCGGTCTGAGACATGCCCTGGATCAGTTCTTCGCTACCCAGATGAGTGATTGGAATGCCCGTGGTGTGATCGCCAAAGCAGGGTGCGCACAGGCCGGCGCCGCCAAAGGCGAAGGTGTCGAGCTCCGAGTCACCTTCGAGGAGAGGCGAGCCAAAGGGGCCTTCGGCGGAGGTGCCGTCGGCGGGAATGCCGACGTATTTGGTGGTCCAGCCATTGGCGCCGCGGACCGCGACGTAGGGATCGACTCCGCGATTGGTCGGTTCGCCGGTCCCGGGGATGCCGCCATCGTGAACGCCGTAAAGGACGCGGCCTTCGGTTTCGCCGGACGCACCGAACGGCATCTGGCCGGGGACGAGGTTGGACTCGACGTCATAGCCGGCGGTGTCTGGGGCGGAGGCCAGCTCGTAGGCCCGGCAGTCGAGGAGCGCAGCGGACCCGGTCTGCTGGCGAACATGCGCATTCCCACAGGGTTCGTTCGGTTCCCTCAGGAAGGGGAGCGTGGCGAAGGTGCGGGACGCGCCCGTCGTGGCGCACGGGATGCCGACTTTGCATTCGTTCGTGGCAAGAATGCGGTAGTGGAAGATGGTGCCGCTGGGCAAGCCGCTCAGAGACGCGGTCAGGCCCTGGGAGCTCTTCGCGGATCCCGCGATCAGGATCGGTCCCAAAGTTGCCGCGGAGAAGCCGTCTTCGCCTTCTGCTTCGCTCTTTTCGAACTGACCCTGGGTGACGTACTCGACGCGGTAGGACGTCTGATAGCTGGATTCGCCGCCGCCAGGATTGATCCGTACGTGAAAGGCGGCGGTATCGGCGTGAACTTCTGAGACCGACTCGCCTTCGACGGTGGGAGGTGCCGGCAGTGTGGTGAAGGCCTGTTCGTAGCCAGCATTGGCCCCCGCCGCGTTGCCGAGACCGAGGCGGTAGTGGTACCCGGTTCCGCTTTCGAGCCCGGTGGCCTCCGCGGTAACCTGCTGGGGCGCCGAGCCGATGATTGGGGCCGGCGGTTCGCATGAAACACTGGTCCCGGCGGGCCACCCTTCTCCTCCGGGATTGACCGTTTGAACTGTCACCGTGGCGCCGTTCGGGGTGAGGCGGGTTTCGTCGCCAAACATCGGGGCGAAGTGCCTTTCAGCGAAAGCCCCCTCGAATTCGACCCTGTACGGACCGCCGGCCGGGCCGGTGACGCCGACATTCCCGGCCCCAGTACGAGTCGCGAGGATGGCCTGGACTTCTTGGGCCGTGGCGTTGTAGGGGATGCCCGTAGTCTGGCCGCCCGACGTAATGGACAGGGTGAAGGTTCCGCCGGTTGCGCCGGAGACGGTGACTGTTTGAACTGCGTCGAAGGCGGAACTCGGCGTGTATTCGAAGCTGCAGGAACTGATTTCTCCGGCCCCAGCGGGGTCGGCAACGCCACTCAGGCTCTCGCTGGAGCTGGTGTCAGCGGCCGCGGAGGAGGACGCCTTCGGGAGGTAAGGCTGCGCAGTGAAGACAGCGACCCGTTTGTGATTCGTATCGGCAACGTAGACCGTGTCCGTGGATTCGTCGATCGCGACTCCTCCCGGATTGCTCAATTTGCCAGCTCCAAATGTCTCGGCGGGAGAACAGGGGTCGGCCGGAAGATCGCAGGAAGCCGGAAAGTGTTCGACCTTGCCGCTTGGCCTGGTGAGGTAGAGTTCACGGGTGCCAGAGTCGATGCTGATGCGCCCGATTTCGGTTCCTCCACCGCCTAGGACTTCGCCCAGGAAATCACCCTGCGGAGTGAGCTTGAAGACGGCGGAACTGAGGACGTCAGGGTAATAGAGATTGTCGGCGCCATCGACCGCCAGGCTGGAAGACAGATCTGTCAGCAGATGCGTTCCGGAAGGCTGAAAAGCAGCGTTGGGTGAGCCATTCGCGCCGAATTCGAATAGCGTTTCTTCTGCGTAGACGAAGAGCTTACCGGAGGGATCGACGGCGAGTCCGGTGACGCCACGTTCGTAAAGTCCGGCGAATGCCTGACTTGGAGTCCCATCGAGGCGGCCCCCGTCCGCCCAGGAGGGGATGATTTCGCCCCGCGGATTATATTTCTGCACATTTGTGGCACCGGGAACCGAATCACCGACGTAGACATCGCCCTGCTGGCCGGGAACGCCAGTGTTATCGACCGCGAGGTAGTCGGGGTCGATGAAAGCCCCAGCTTCCGTGCCAGAAGCACCGGCCTGGCATTCGTCGCCCGATTCGGCGGTGCAGACGTCCCCGCCTGTCGTCCCGTCGACCCCGGAGCCGAATGTGAGGATGAATTCACCAGAGGGACCGAATTTCTCGATCCGGTGGCGGCCGGGGTCGGCGACGTAGACGTCGCCGGTCGACTGGTCGACGGCAACGTCGACTGGAGCCGAGAGAGCATTGGAGCCAGACCCGGTGATAACCGTGGAGAAGGTGTGTTTGCTAAGAGCGAAAGCCTGGGGCGTCGCGATGAGCGACAGCCCCGTGACCAGGGTCACACTTACGGCGAGATTGCGCTTCCAAGAGCGCCACAGGAGCGCTCTTGAAACAGAACTGCGCGGGTTTGCCTCCTCGCCCTCCCCCCGCTTGCGGTAGGGCCCACCGATTGCACATCGCTGGATTCGAGAGGGCTCCCCGCCGCGAATAGAGACAGAGGCCTTTGTCGGATTACAGTAAGCGGTCGAGGCGGCCCCCCGCAACCCCAGAGCGTCAATTTCACCGTAGTAATTTGTTCCCGCTGGGGCGCGCTGGTCACACCGGGCAATTTCGCGCCCTGCCGCCCGGGTTCGCCGCGGGCAGATGGGCCGCAAGCCGACAAGAAAGCGCGTAAAGCTGGTGATCATCGCGCTCCCCTCCAATTGCGGTAGAGATGGGCGCGCTTGCGGTGCTGCGTTCCACATGGTGTGCTCAAGACCGGGTTTTGGTTCGCGGTCTTGCCGTTCTGGCCAGCGATCTTGGCGATGACGTGGAGGGGGTGAGCGCAGACGCCGGGGGAGTTTTCGATGATGCCCCTGTGGCCACCATCAAAGTTGAGGAAGACCCTGGAGACGGGGGCGTCGGGGACGGTTTCAAAGGTGGTGCGGAGGCGGCCATGGACGGCGTCGACATGGCCGTCGAGGGTGATGTCGATCTGTCCGTTTAAGGTGGCGACGATGTCGGGGAGGCCAGCGCGGCCGGTGGCGCGGAGGTAGATAGGGCCTTCTAGGGACTTTGCGAGCAGCGGTGTTTCGGCGCGAGCGAAACCGAGGACTGAGCCGGGTGGGCATTTTTCGCCCGGGTTGTGGCCTTCGGCGAATTGAACGCGGGTGCAAGGGTCTGAGATGTGAGCGTTATCGACGAGCTCGGTGTGGGGCAGGGTGACCTGGGTGCGGGAGATGTTGGCTTCGCCAGACTTGGCAGTAAGAGTGGCAGTTAGAGTTGGATTGCCGGTCTGCTTAGTGGAACCGGTGAGGCCGATGGCAAGCCTCGGCTTGAAGGACAGCGCGGCGCAGTTGGCGACCTGGAAGTGCTCGTTGGAATTGGAAACAGCACCTTCGGTGCCGAAGACTTCAGCCTTTACTTCCTGCGGATTGCAGTTGGTCGGGTTGAGGGCGAAGTCGGGGCGGTTGAGGTTGATGAAGACCTGGCGCAGTCGGAGGGGGATGCCCTGGAAGATCTGGGGCAGTTCTGCCCCACCAGCGGTGACTTGGGCGGTTTCGGGGTTGATATGGAGCGCTTCTCGGACTACGACGTCGCCGAGGTCGTATCCGCCCGATACTGCCGGGGTGATAAGGGCGAAACTCAAGGGAGCGCCCTGATAGGGACCGGCCAGGTAGACCCTACCGGGGAGGTAGAGGGGGTGGGAGCCGGGACCGGCAGCGGCGACTAGTTCGCCGACGTAGCTGGACGCCGGACAGCTAGGGTCGGCCTGCTCGGCGAGGCCGGCGTGGGTTTCGAGGGCGGCGGCAGCGATCACAGCGTCGGGGCAATAGGTGAGGCCCTTTAGGGCAGCGGTGAAGCCAGCCGGGGTAGTAACCTTCAAAGCCCCAAGGTTCTGTTCGCCATCTTCGCGGAGGAGGCTGATGGCGAAGGAAGTGTGAGCGCCTGCAGTGTTAACGGCAGAAGCCGCCTGAAAGCCGGGGCTGAAGGGGCGGTCCTTGCCCGGACAGGGCGTGCCCCCGGGCCCTTCGTCAATGACGAAAAACTGGCTGGAGGTCTGGTTGGGGAGGGCAGAATCCCACGGAACCCATTCGGAGGTGACTTCGTACGTGCCGCAGTGAGTGGGGGTATCGAGGGGACCGCGCTCCGAGCCGAAGATATGCAGATTGAAATCGGCGAACGGCGCCTGGGGTAGGCTTTGGAATTCGAGGCGGATCTGGCCGGTGGTGGGATCCGGAGTGACGACGCCGGGCAGCTTGATGTGCACGCCGAATCCGTCGAAGAGGAGGAAAACGCGGAAGCGCTGCCCAGGTTTTGATTCACCGAGGTAGGCGGCGCCGAGGAGCGGTCCGGGCAGTACCGGCGTTTCTACCGAGATCGTGCCGATCTTCGAGTTTTCGGGACAGTGACCCGCTTCGGTGGAACCGTACGCGCCAATCTTGGCTTCGGCTTCCGAGCAGGCCACCTTGCCATTGGTGACATTGGGGGCGAGGGAGAATCCCTGGGGGAGCGTGATCGTTGCCGCTTTGAGCTCAGAAGGCGAGGGGACCGAGGGACTCTCAAACTGAGGAATCGTCAAGTGGGCTTCTGCGCCGGAGGGACTATCGGCCGCCGTGGTGGTCGGTTCGATTGCCTGCGATGGGTTGAAGGAGAGCTGAGTGCAATCGGTGGTGGCCGGCCAGGTGCCGTTGGCATGCGATTCGCCACCGTCGTAAGAGAGAACGTCCATCGAGGTAGTGAGCGAGTTTTCCCCACAGGTAGTGGGACCCTGCAGGAAGGGCGTTTCGGGACTCTGGGAGGGCACGGGCCCACCCGGACCCTGTGGACCGGCACCGACCGGATGCGCCGGCCGTTCGCCTTGTGCGCAGAGCTGGAACACACTGGCCGGGTCTCCGCCGCTCGCTTCCCCGTTTTGATTGCAGAAGGTCGGAGGCTGCGGGCCGCCCAGCGCACTGCCGTAGGTGGTCGGGGGCTGGCCAAGGCCGAACCTCAGGTAATCGTGAATCGGGGCCGCGGGAATTCCCCAGGTCAGTTGTTCGAAGCCGTCCAGCGGAAAGATGTGCTCGATCGAGTCCGTGGCGAAATCCAGCCCATAGTCGGTGCTGGTGCGAGGGCTTACGACCTCAAAGGTGGGGGTGTCGAGCTGGGAGCTCTTGAAGCCGAGCAAAGCGGCCTCGCCGGGCGGCGGAATCAGGCTGAATACGGGGGCGACAAAGTCGATGCCGTGACCGGTACCGATGCCGGAACTGATCGACACTGAAGCGGCGACGACGCCGACTTGGGAGTCGATGGGACACTGTTCCGCAGCGAAAGCCGCGAGACTGCACTGAGGGGTTGCATGTGGGTTGCCAATCAGGCCCGGGGGCAGGTGGATGTCGACGTCTTTGGCGTCATCACACGAGCATGGAGAGGGGTCGACCTCGCGGCTTGAGAGGCCGAAGCGCACGGCGATGTCCGGGTGTCCGCCGGCCTGCGTGGTGGACGGAACGGCGGAAAATGAGCCGATCGAAACGCTGGCATTGGCGCCCGCCGGAAGCGACCCGATGACGATCAGCATGCAGGCGAGGGCACAGGCACACCCGAGGCGTCTGCTGACGTGGAGCATCACTTTCCGCCTCGGTAGGGGTGGGCACGGCGGTGGCGCTTATGTCGGCGCTTGTGCCTTTTGTGGTGTTTCGAGTGCGGCCCCGAGGCAGCATTGCCGCCGCTGAGTTCAGCGACGGTTCCCTGTGCCGGGAGTTTGGGCGCTTCCGTGCCGACACCGTGGCATTCTTCGGCTGCGGCGCAGGGCTGAGCCGGCGTTGGCTGGAGGAAGCCGCCGTTGGTGCGAGCGTCGTAGAACTTGAGGAAGTTGCCGTTGTGGTCTTCGTCGATCAGCGTGTCGTAGGTCGAGAAATAGACGTCGGTGCCATTTGCCGACACACCCACCAAGCCGGGCACCTCTTCGAGGGTGACGAGGTTTTCGCCGGGTATCGTGACGGTGCCAGTTCCGGGCGTGATTAATCTGGGACGGCCCTCGACATACTCGTAGACGTCCTCCCCCGAATTGGTGTCAGACGCGACGAGAGCTTCGGACGTGGAGAAGAAGACCCGACCGTCGTCGGTCATGAAAAGGCCGTCCTGAGATGCTGCCACGTCACTCGTGGCAGGACGGCCGTCCGGATTGCAGGAGTCGCACACCATCGCGCCTGTCGCCGGCGTGTAGGAGTACATCTCCAGGTGACCGGCACTGTTATAGGAGGTGATCTGCGACGCGGTTACGAATGCCATGTGTGAGCCGTCCGGAGTGACCTGCATGCGCACGATCGGGCCGTCGCTGCAGGTCGTTTCGGGGGTACCTGACCTCAGGTGGGTGATGCAATAGGGTCCAGAGGAAAGGGTTGCGACGAATTTGAGTGCGCCTTCGTGGTAGACGTAAAGGTTCTGAGCACCCGGCACACCGCGGTCCCCGTCAAGCTGGTCCGGAGAGTAGAAGTAGATGTCGCCGCTTTCGCTAGCGACCGAGCTGTCGGAAAGGCCGTTCCCCCCTGCTCCCCCCGGCTGCTGGGAGTAGGTCTGAGCGCTGTACGTAAGCACCCCGCACTTTTCGACCCAGGAAGCCCCACAGTTACCCGTATTGCCGGCTTCGGGAGGGCTGCCGGGATTGGGCTTCGAGATCAGAGTGAGCGTCGGGCTTCCACCATTCTCACTCCACATATAGAGGGAAGTGCCTTCATGATTCAGATCTTCTCCGGTGAGGTGTTCTTCGGAGAAGAAGTAGACCTGAGATCCGTTAGGGGTCATGGAAACGAAGTTGACAGCCGCGCCATTTGCGATTTCGTAGGTAACGGCTTCGTCGACACGCATGTAGAGGTGAACTGGGGTATCCGTGAACGGCGGACACGGCTCTGACCCACACTCGAGAGGAGTGGGTGCGCTGGCGGTCGACATGAGGACGTGGGAGCCGTCGGCGGATACGGCGGGGAAGCGGATGTACTCTTCCCTACCGCCCGGCACTTCCACGGGGGCTTGTGGGTTGTTGCCCACATGTTTTGGTGGAACGAGGGCGAAGGACGGGTCCTGAGGGATGTTCTGGCCACTCGGCAGAATCGAGATCAGTTTCGTGGAGTCGGCTTCGACGTCGTTGTCGTATGCGGACCCCGGCGCTTCAGTCAGCCCCGGGGTTTTCGTCGTTTCGTTTTCGGCGAAAGAGAGCTTGTTGGAGGAGAAGAGGAAGTGGGAGAGATCCGCGGAGGCGGTGACTTCGCCCGAACAGAGCGAGTAAACGTCGCCGGATTCCTGCTTGGGGCAGGCAAAGGCAGCTGCTGCTCCCTGAATGTCGTCGAGATTGGTCGGAAGGCGCCCGGCAAGGGTACCGTCAGCCCCCCAGACATATGGGGCATTCGATGGCTCGGAGAGTTCCCAAGTGGAATCGTTGGAGAGACCTCCCCTGCCGGCGCAATCCAGCGGCGCTCCATCGATCCAGTCGAGAAAATGGTCCATATCCGGATCCGTCAGGACCCAGTTCTGGATCTTGCCCGGTGAGGCACCGACGGAGAATGCGCTCGTCGGTGGATTGCCCATGCAGCCGGCTTCTTCACCGCGAAGGCCGATGTACTTGGAGACCCAGCCGCTGGATGTCCGGGTGGCGACGTAGAGGTCGCCGACGGTATTTATGGGGTTACCAGCACCGGGCAGCGTGCTGAAGGCACCGACGTAGGTGAAGCGAGAGGGGCTGGTCGCGGTGCCGGGGTTGGGTCCCCCGGGGAAGAGGAGCGTGCCGGCGGCGTCGCCTGGCGAGACCAGCTCGTAGGCACGGCAGTCGGGGAGGTAAGCGGACCCGGTCTGCTGGCGGACAGCGGCGTTGGGGCACGTGGACGGTAAGAATTCGATCGTCTGGTCTTCGGAGGTGCTGGATCCCCACTGATTTTCAGTTGAAAGACGGAAGTGGTAAGTGATGCCTTTCGTGAGGCCTTCGACGCGAACTTGAACCAAGCGCGGTTCGAACAGTTCTTTGGTGGTTCCGGTGATTTCATCTTCAGCAGTGGCTTCACCGTAGGCGATGGTCGGCCCATAGGAGAAATGATAAGTAGTCGGCGATCCCTGGGGATCGATACGGGCATGGAGAACAGCGCTGGTGGCCGTGACTTCAGAGGTGGAAACACCTTCGATGGTCGGAGCCTGGGCGGTGGTCACGGTTTCGTCTTCTCCCCGTGTTTCGCCGAGGCTGTTCTCAGCGACAACTCGGTAGTGGTAAACCCCACCCGGGGCCAGGCCTTCGATCGTTTCGCCGAGCTGCTGGGGGCCCATGGCCGAGCCAGGGATTTCAACGACCGGGGTCTGATGCCCGTAGGCCGTGGTCTTGCCGTATTCGAAGTGGTATTCGGTCTCGAGTCCAGGTTCGGCGGTGTACGAACCGGTCAGCTTGATCGACATGTTGGTGATTTCGGTCGGCGGCCCGGTTTTCAGGTCGGTGACGAAGGGAAGGGAGAAGCTGCGCTCGGGACCGGTCGTCGTGCTGATCGAGTTGCCAGCACGGAGTCGGTAATAGAGTGTGGATCCTGTGGAGAGACCTGTGAGGCGGGCATGAACCGTCTGCGGGCCGGAAAACGGCGCTCCGGGCTCGCAGGGCACCGTGCCCAGACTGTATTCGCCGGAATGTAGCCCGTATTCAAAAAGGCATTCAGTGACTTCACCGCGGCCGAGAGGGTTGAGGTGTCCGGTGACGGTTGCTTCCGTATGTGTGAAGTCTTCGGCCGGGCCGGTTTCGACGGCTGGGGTAAGCCCGTCAAAGACGGTGACATCTCCGGCGGCGCGATCGGCGACGTAGACGTCGGAGGAGAGGCTGTCGACGGCAACCCCTTCAGCAGCGTCCAGCTCAGGAGACCCGAAGGCGCCCAGAAAGCCTGTGCGCGGATCATACTCCCGCACCGAGCCACCGTCGGTGACAAAGAGATTTCCGGTGGGAAGATCGACACCTAGTCCCAGACCATTTGGAACCTGCCCGGCCTGCGCTCCCACAGACGATTCCGTACCCGAGGAGTTAAACCTATCTACGCCTTCTCCGGTGTATTCCCTGGCATAGAATTCGTCACCTTCGGTGAGGGCAATTCCGACCGGCCTGAGCTTGTTGGATAGAGGTCCGCCATACCGGTTGGTGAAGGTAACCGCATTGTCGAAGTTGCTGTCGGGAGCAAATTTGAAGATTACGGATCCCTGAGCAAGGACCCAGAGTCGGCCAGCGCTGTCGACGCCGACGCCATCCACGGCTGGGAACGGCTTAGGTTCGTTGTTTTCGTTGATGAAAGCGAAGGGGCCGGGATATGGCGACCCACGTGGAATCGTCGAGCCATCGAGTTGGCCTGAGACGCCCCAGCTCGAGATCAGGTGCCCTTCGGCATCGAACTTGGACACGATATTGTCGCCGGGATCTCCGACGTAGACATCGCCGGTCGCCCCTGACGAATTGTCAACAGCTAGAAAAAGGCGGCTGACGATTTCGTATTGATTGGGACCAGTTTCAGGTCCCTTGGCGAAGCCAACAAAGCCGCCGGGGGTTGAGGCACTGGTACCGGGCTGGCACGTGTCGTGGGATTCGGCGGTGCAGACGTCGCCGCCGGTGGTCTTGTCGACCCCCTTTCCGAACATCAAGATGAATTCACCGCCGGTGGTGAACTTCTCGATGCGATGTCGGGCAGGGTCGGCGACATAGACGTCGTGGCTCTGCTGGTTGATAGCGACGTCGGTTGGTTCATCAAGAGAGTTGTCGCCGGAACCGGAGAAGGTGGTGCCGAAAAGATGGCTCGGCGTTGAGAAGGTCGCGCCTTCGCCAAGGGTGGTTCCATCGGAGTTGGTCACCGATATGCGGTAGTGATAGACGGAGGTCGAGAAGAGATTGGGGAGAGTGACGGTGACGGGCGTCGACGCCGAGATCGGGGTCGGCTGTTCGCAGGGCGCCGCTGTGGCGGTGGAAAAGTCGAAGGGCGCCCCGAAGGCGGCCTTGACATATTCAAATCGACAGTCGGAGATAGCCGAGTGGCCGTTGGGGTCGACGGTCGCGTTCAGCGTGGCGGAGGTCGGAGTTATCCCGGTCGCCTGGCCGGTGACCGCAGTTGCCGAAGGGAGCGTAGTGAACGTCTGACCTGCCCCTGCCAGGCCGGTGTTCTGGCCGTTGGCATTGGCGGCAACCAAACGGTAGCGATATGCGGTTTCAGTGTACAGGCCCGTAACGGAAACGGTGACGGCGATCGGCGCTGAAATTGGCGTGGCCTGATCGCAGGGCTCGGCACCGCCGGAGGAAAGGTCTTCGAAACCTGTTTCCCCGAATGCTTTTTGGCTGACGTATTGGAAGAAGCATTCGGTAACTTCCCCGGCACCGGCGGGATCCACTTTGCCATTGAGAGTGGCGCCGGCGGGGCTCAGGTTGGAGGCAGGCAGGTCGGTGACATCCGGAGTGACCGTCGGGGAGAAGAGGTCGATGCGGTTGTCGCCACTGTCGGCGGCGAAGATATCGTTTTCGAAGGGTCCAGCGAGTGTGTCGAGGGCCAGCCCGGCCGCAGAAGACAGGTGGCCCTTGCCGAAGCTATCGGTGAATTCGCAAGAAAACGGGTTGCAGCTAGGCGGATGATGCTCGATTCGGCGACCGCCACCGTCGGTGAAGACGTCTTCGGAGGCCGGATTGATGGCCAAGCCGGTGTTGTGAGTGAAAGCGACGTAGCCGAGAAATTCACCGGACGGTAGACGAGAGAGGACGCTTCCTTCGTGTTGAGTCAGGTAGAAAAGTGTGCCCGACCCGCCGACGGCTAGCGCACCGCCCTGGGCGACTCCTTCCCTCACAAAGCTACTCGCCGCGAGGTATTCGCCGGAGCCGGTGAACTTGAGCGTGTTGCCATGGGTATCGGCGACGAAGAGGTTGCCGGAAGCGTCGACGGCGATTCCGGCAATTTCGCCAGTCGCGGCCGGCGGGTCGGGCACGCGGCTGATGGCGAGCTGCCCATCGGGTGCCCCTGCAGCTCCGTTGTTACCCCAGCCCGCGATCAGGTTGCCTTCTGGATCGAACTTCTGAACGATGTTGTCGCCGGGGTCGGCCACGTAGACGTCGCCCTTGGAGGCCCCGGCAGAGTCATCAACGGCGACATAGTTCGGTGTCTTGAACTCGCCGGGTTTGATGCCCGACAACCCGGCTACGCAGCCAGTCGCTTCGGTACAGGTTTGGAGTTCTTCACGGCCGTTGACCACGCCCCAGCCCCAGGCGCGGATGAACTGCTCACCGGACGGCTTAGCCGGATCGAAGACATCGATGCGCCTATTGGCCGTATCTCCGACGTAGACGAAGCCCGAGGTTGGGCCGGAGGCGTTGACTACGGCAATCCCACTTTCGGGACCAAGGGAAAGCTGACCGGCGCCCGAGCCCTGAGTACCGAAGCTGCCGGAAAAGGCGTGTGTTTCCAGGGCGAGCGCCGGACCGGCCGCAAAGACCATCGTCAGCACAAGGGCACAGGCAAGTGCCGCGCCGGCGCTGTAGGGCGCGAGCCGAGTCCGAGCCCCGAAGGGTGTGGTCTTGGCAAACGATCTGATCATCTCAAGTATCTGTTGGTGTATGAGTGGAACATCGCGAAGCCTCGCCCCTGGGTGACGATGCACCCAGGGGCGAAGACTTTGCCTGCGTTAAGGAGCGGTCACTGCCCAGGTGCCGAAGCCACTGGGTCCGGCACCCGTCACTTGGAGCGTCGCCAGTATGCCGGTCGGACCCGTGCCAGGACTGTAGGTGCCGGGATCGTGCATCTCATTGGATGCGCCGGAAATGTTGTTGGCCGCAAATGCATACATACAGAAGTTGCCCGGTTCAGCTGTAGGTGCCGCGGCACTTCCTGGACACTGACTTGAGGCGCCCAATGCTTCAGGTTCGCCTGAAACACTTTCGATTTCCTCGTCGCCACTCGAGTTGATGTAGTGGACCTGACAAGTCGCCGGCGTATGGGGAGGCGAGCCTTCTACGTTGCCACAGGTTCCACCTGAAAGGCCGGCAGCGAGCGGAATGGTGAACGAGAGTGCGAGTTTTGGAAAACCACTCACGTTTTCGATCGCCCAGGCGCCGGTCTCAGTCTTCCCTGACGGAAGCGCTTCGGTGAATCCAGTTTCTCCACTGCAGGCGAAGGTCGCTGGATTGCTTCCCACCTGGAACTTGGTACCCCCCTGCGCTTCGCAGTGGCCAGTTCCATTTTCAGCTGCTAGGACCGTACTCGTGACATTGGTTCCAGGGTTACCTTGTTCCCCCTTTTTCCCTTCCTCACCCTTTTCACCTTGCTTGCCTTCGGGTCCTTGCTTGCCTTCGGGTCCTTGCTTGCCTTCAGTTCCGGGCGCTCCGGGGTTAGAGTTGGCGTACTGCTTCGCTTCGTTCTTGGCGATCTTGGTCACTTCCTTCTTCTGCGTCGAGTTCAGCTTCGATGCGGCCAACGCGGTACCGCCAATTGCCGCAACGAGCGCGACTATGGCGACTATTAGACCAGCTTTACCGAAGGGTTCCCGAGCTGCACTAAGCGGGTGCCTGAAACGTGACATCAGTTCATTCTCCTTGCGAGGTAACGCCTGCCGAGATTGCCCGGCTGGCTAGTCGATGTGGATGGCTCAATGTAGCCGTCGTCAGTACTGACGACGGCGCATGTTGCTGAGAGATCTGTGTACGCCAAGAACGCCTTCTGCCATTGCTCTTTTCACGAACCGCTACTGGAGGGTTTACTCGGTTGGCGGTGGCATTACGGCGCTGTGCAGCACCCCGGAGAACGAAACTGGGACCGCGTGGGCAATCCAGCCTGCCGCACTTCGCGGTGGCTCGCTGGCACACGTTGCCGCCGCTGCTCTCGAAACCGAACTCCCTTTTTCCCGTGCGTTCCGCGCTCTGCGATTGCAATTGTGCATAGACCCGTGGTCGAGGGGCTCGCTTCAGTCGCTTCGGCCGCCGTGAATTGGGGTGCCCAAGACAGTGGGCGGAATTGAACAGAGCAGATGCGGACAACCCGATCACCTTGCCTGAAGGTCCGATGCCGGCCGCGCTGCCCTCCAGGCGCTGTTCGGAGGGGCGGCGGGTGCCGGTTGGCTCGGCGTCAAAGCAGGCCCGACCCCCTCCGGGGACGGGGCGAGAGGTCACCCAGAACGGTTCTTCCTGAACCCGCCCATTTGGCGAAAAGCCCCGATCCAATCCGGACCCTGTCCTCATGCGAATCTCCTCTGCTCTGACTGCTGCGCGTTTGCCTGATCCATTGATCATGGATCCCCTGGCCCGGTGTGGGTCAACGCAATCTCTCTTCTCCTGGCCTAGGAACACCCTGGTTTCGCAAACGGATCGGTTGTTCCGTGGTCGGCGGTATTGAGACATATGCAGACCGATTTGTCAACGGCCGCTCATCTTGCCCGAATTCTGCGAGCTTCTGGAGGTCGGTTAAAAGGCTCTACAATGCGGCGTTGAGTGGAGGGGACGGCTGCCGATTGTTGGCTTTTCCAACTGGCTGCGTACCACGAATTTGGGCCCTTGCAATGGAGCTGAAAGACCCGCTAGACCCCGGATATTGTCCCGTCTGATGGTGCAAACGCCCTGGGGGGATGCCAGTCAGTTGCGGGAGAGGATGCTGCCGCCCGGACGCGGCACGCCCCGGGAGGAGGCTGAGAAGAATCAGCGCGAGCGACTGTTCGCCGCGACGGTCGCGACCGTGGCCGAGAACGGCTACGACGCCGCCACGGTGGGCGACCTTGTTGAACTCTCAGGAGTCTCACGCAGTGCCTTTTATCGGCACTTCTCCGACAAGCAGGCCTGCTTCCTCGCCGCCATAGAAGCTCTGGTGGAGCCGGCACTTAGAACAGTGACAGTGGGCCTGGAAAACGACCAGGGTCCCCTGGATCTGAACATCGCAAAGCAGGCATTCGAAGCGCTAATCGAGCAGATCGTGGCCCAGCCGGCAGCCTCGAAAATGTGTTTCGTCGAGGTGTACGCCGCGGGACCGGAGGGCGTGGCGCTGGTCGACCGGACGCTGGACTCCTTCGAGGTTTTGGTAGAGCGTCTGCTCAACTCGATCCCCGATCACGAGGGAATGCCACCGGAGATCGTGCGCGCGCTGATCGGCGGGATCCAGAAGGTGATCCACAAGCGCCTCTACCGGGGGGAGGAGAGCGAGCTAACTGAGCTGGCGCCGCAGCTCTGGGAATGGATCTTCCGATACCCGCCACCTCCTGGCCCGCTGAAGGTCGCGCGCCGACGATCGCTCCGCGCCCGGCCTTTTGAGGAGCGCCAGACTGCCTCAAATCCACCGGAGCGATTGCTGCGCGCTCTCGCGGCAGTGGTGGGGGAAAAGGGCTACCCGGAGACGACGGTGGCGGAGATCGTCGAGCGAGCAAAGACCTCCCAGCGAACCTTCTATGAGCACTTTGCGAACAAGGAAGAGGCGATGGTCGCGGCTCTGGACAGCGGCTCGGCACAGATGCTTGCGGCGGCGATGCCCGCCTTCCGTCGCGCCTCGGACTGGCAGCACGCGGTGCGCGACACCCAGGAGGCGATGTTCACCTTCGGTGTGGGAGAGCCGGAGTACGCGCGGCTCGGCGCGGTCGAGATGTATGCGGCGGGGAAACGCTCACTGGAGCAGCGCGAGTCGGTGACCGAAATGATGGAGGGCCTCTTGGCGCCCGGCTATGAGCTGAAACCGAATCTGCCGCCGATCACCGCCGAGGCGATCGGCGGGGCGCTGTACGCGCTCTTCTATGACCACGTGAAGGAGAAGGGAGCCGAGCGGCTGGCGGAGATGGTGCCGGCGGCCGTATACGTAACGCTGGCTCCGTTCCTGGGGGCGCAGGAGGCCTACGCACTGGCGGTCGGGGAGAACGGCAAGGGGTGAGAAGCAAACGGCCCGGGAGAGTGGGAAGCTCTCCCGGGCCTATTACGTTTGCTTGACAGGACCGTGCCGCACAGGGTGGACGGGACGGTCCAGGCTCAGTCGACTGAGTCCGCGGTCAGCCACATCCGAAGAGGCGCTTTCCGCAGGCTTGAGTAAATCAGAACAGATACGGACCGCTCTGTCAAGCTGTAGGCGCAAATTTACTTTCTTTAAGCCCGACAAATGAGACCTAGACATACCGCCGCCCAGGAAGTGGCGGCTGTAATGGGCGCTCTGGGCATCTATCGAGGAGTGATCGTCCCTCGGGTTCGGCGTGAGCTGCGGCGCTGGGGTCGTGTCGCGGCAGCCATTCCCGACCCCGTTCTGCGAGGCCATGCCCTCACCTCGCTGCGCGAGAAGGGCGCCAACGCCGAGGCAACCGCCGTCCTCGCAACGCTGGCACCACGAACCAACCGTGCCGCCGCCGTTGTGGGGATGGTCGCCTTTCAGGTCGCCGTCGATTACCTCGACATTCTGGGCGAGCAGCCGACGGCCGACCCCCTCGCCAACGGCCTACAACTTCACCGGGCGCTGAGCGACGCGCTCTCGCCCGGTGAGGCGGCGGGCGATTGGTACGAGCTTCACCCCCAGGGTGAGGACGGCGGTTATCTGGAGGGCCTCGTCGCGACCTGCCGGGGAATCGCACGATCACTTCCCGGGCGCGCCGCCCTGCAGGCAGCCCGGCGCGCCGCCGGGCGTTGTGGGGAAGGACAGAGCCATACCCATGCCGCCGCGCTCGGGGAGGTCGCGGGAGTGAGGGCCTGGGCATCCGGTCTGGAGAGTCCTCCCGGGTACCGCTGGTGGGAGATCGCAGCGGGGGCCAGTTCCTCGGTAGACGTGCATGCCTTGATCGCGGCGGCGGCGGACCCGGGGACCACGATCGAGGAAACTGCGCGGATCGAGGGCGCCTACTTCCCGCCGATCGGAGCCCTGACCGTGTTGCTGGACGACCTGATCGATCTGGACGAGGATCGCGCAGAGGGTGCCCACAACTACATGACCTACTACGAGAACAGCCTGGCGGCGGCCGAGCGTCTTGCCTGGATCACACGGTGCGCAGCTGCGGCGACCGAGAGGCTGCGCCTGGCTCAACGCCACCGCGCAATTCTTGCCGGGGTGGCGGGCTTTTATTTGAGCGCGCCGGGGGCGCGATCCGCCTACGCCACCCCGATCCGCTCCCGAATGATCAAGTCTCTGGGCCCAGCGGTGCGTCCGATCATCGCCGCGATGCGCTTTATCTGAGATGGCTGTCGGGGCGAAACCGCAGTACCTCGCGATCATCACCGACGGCAACGGCCGCTGGGCAAGCCAACGGGAGCTGCCGGTTCAGGCGGGTCACAGGGCGGGGGCTGAGAACGTCCGGGCAAGGCTTCGCGACGCGGTCGAGTTGGGAATCCGCGAGCTGACGGTGTACGCGTTCTCGACCGAGAACTGGTCGCGATCGGCGCAGGAGGTGAGCGCCCTGATCGAGCTGCTCGCCCACTACATCGACAAAGTGACGCCGGAGCTTCACGAGCAGGGCGTTCGTCTGCGCTTCATCGGCGAGCGCGGGGACCCGGTGCCCGAGAGCCTGGTGGAGAAAATGGAATGGGCGGAGGAGCTGACCGCCGCCAATCGGCGGATTTGCTTCTTCGTCCCGTTCAATTACGGCGGGCGCAGCGAGATCATCCATGCCGCCAGGGAGTTTGAGGGAACCACCGAGGAGGAGTTCCGCCACCACCTCTATGCGCCGGATATGAACGACCCCGAGCTGGTGATCCGCACCGGCGGCGAGCGGCGGCTGTCGAACTACCTGCTCTGGCAAGCCGCCCACTCGGAGCTCATCTTTCGTGATGAGCTTTGGCCAGACTTCTCGAGACAATCACTCGAGGGTGCACTGGAGGAGTTTCGTCGCCGTCGCCCTGAACCCGCGGGGCCAGCTTTCCCTTCAAGATAGATCGGGCAGGCCCTCGATCGGTGTCGATGCCTCAGCGTGGGTGCGGCGGGGGATGCGACCGGCCTGGCGGGCGGCATATCCCGCCTCGACCGCGTGATGAAGTGCGGCGGCCATTGCCGCCGGGTCTTGGGCGCCGAAGATCGAGCTGGCCGCCATCACCGCCTCACAGCCCAGCTCGATCGCGAGGGCAGCGTCAGAAGCGGTGCCGATACCGGCGTCGAGGATGACCGGGACCTCGGCTCGCTCGGCGAGGATCGCGATGTTGTAGGGGTTGCGGATGCCCGCACCGGAGCCGATCGGCGAGCCGAGAGGCATCACCGCAGCGCAGCCAGCCTGCTCGAGGCGGCGGGCGAGGATCGGGTCATCGTTGGTGTAGGGGAGGACGATGAAACCCTCGGAGACCAGCTGCTCGGCGGCGCCCAGCAACTCGACCCCATCGGGGTAGAGGGTGCGGTCATCACCGATCACCTCGAGCTTGATCCAGTCGGTCTGGAATGCCTCTCGGGCCAGGTGGGCGGTGCGGACAGCGTCGCGCGCCGTGTAGCAGCCGGCCGTGTTGGGCAGGGCGAAGAGGCCAAGGCGGTCGAGCACATCGATCACTGAAAATTCGGCTGCCGGCTCGACCCGCCGCAGCGCAACGGTGACGATCTCCGCACCGGAGGCGGCCAGGGCGACCTCCATCTGTGCAAGTGAGCGGAACCCTCCTGTACCGGCGATCAGGCGTGAGGACCATTCCCGACCCCCGAGCTGCCAGGTCTCCGCGCCCCCCTGGATCGCGGCCAGCACCTCCACCCGCTGGCCCTCGCGCAGTTCTGTCGCCGACCACCGGGTGCGGGGAATCACCTCGCCGTCGAGGGCCGCCGCGACCCCGCGAAACTCTTGCTCGACGCCCGCCTCACGCACGGCGGCGGCAAGCGTCGCGGAGCTCGGAAGCTCGCATTCCTCGCCGTTTAGCTCGATCCTCACACCGTCACCGCCGCCAGAACATCCGCAACCCGCTCGGCGGTCAGTGGGGCCAGCAGGATGCCATTGCGGTAATGGCCGGTCGCGAGGATCAGACCGTCCAGGGCACCGGGCCCGATCAGAGGCAGGTTGTCGGGCGTTGCCGGCCGCAGGCCCGCGATTGCCTCGACCAGCTCCATCTCGGCGACCTCCGGTAGCAGGCGGTAGGCCTCGCGCAGCAGCTCGTGGACGCCGCCGGCGGTGACCGTGGTGTCGAAGCCGCGCTCCTCGACCGTGGCGCCGACGATCAGGCGACCGTCTGCCCGCGGGACGAGGTAGACGCGCTCGGAGGCGAGGATCCGGTCGCAGGGCGCGGCGCCCTCCGCACCGCGCAGCTCGAGGATCTGGCCCTTGACCGGGCGAACCGGCGGACGGGCAGCCCCTGGAAGCCATTTGGCATCCCCGGACCAGGCGCCGGTGGCGAGGATCAGGGAGGCGGCCCGGAGCTCCGCGGCGCCGGCACGCACCCCGACAATTCGCTCTCCCTCGATCAGCGCCTCCTCGACCTCCACCCCCGTCCGCAGCTCGACTCCCTCCGCCCGAAGCGCCGCGAGCAGCGCGTCGCTCAGGGCCCGCGGGTCGACCGCCGCCTCCTGCGGTGCGTGCACAGCGCCACTGAGGGCTGGGGTGAGGCCGGGCTCCAGCCCTCGGCAACCTCGCGGTGAAAGCCACTGCGCGCCAAGTCCCAGCGAGCGCTGGAGCTCGTAGACGCGCCCGAGCTCGGCCGCCTCGTCGCGGTCGAGGGCGACGTGCAAGGCACCAATACGCAGGTAGCCGGTCGAGAGTCCGGTCTGGGCCTCCAGCTCGGCGATGAAGCTCGGGTAGCGCTCCGCGGCGGCGAGGGTCAGCTCGAGCAGCTCGGGCTCGCCGAAGGTGAGCTCGCCGACGGGCGCCAGCATCCCGGCGGCAACCCGCGTCGCGCCAGCCGCTGGCTCGGCGCGATCGAGCACGATCACCCGCGCCCCACGCCGGGCGGCATACCAAGCGCAGGAGAGCCCGATGACTCCCGCTCCAACGACGATCGCATCGTAGCTTCGCTTCTCGGTCAAACCTTTGCCTCCGCCGGCATTACCCGGATCAGGTCCAGACGGTCGGTGACCTCGTTGCCACCCTCTCAGCCTCCTCGGCTCCCGTGTGAGGTCGATGCTACCCATCTCGCGGCCTCTCCTAGCCATAATCGACCGATGAGCCTTGCCCCCCCCGAGGCCGACGGACCTCTGCGCCGCGAGCGGCTGCGCACCGCGCGCCTTTACTTCGTCTGCGACGCGCTCCCGCGTGGCGAAGATCCCGAGGCGCTCCTGCGGGCCGCGCTGAGCGGTGGCGTCGACATCGTGCAGCTGCGCGAGAAGGGACTGCCGCAGGATGCGATCGAACGTTCTGCCCGGACCTTCCGCCGCCTCTGCGACACCTACAGCGCCCTCTTCATCCTCAACGACGACCCCCACCTGGCGCTCGCCTGCGACGCCGACGGCGTCCACGTCGGCCAGGACGACATCTCCGCCGAGGAGGCGCGAGAGGCGCTCGGACCCGAGGCGATCATCGGCCACTCCACCCACTCCGAGGAGCAGATCGCATCAGCCGCCCTGGCGCCGGTCGACTACATCAGCGTCGGGCCCGTCTGGGAGACACCGACGAAAGAGGGCCGCCCGGCGGTCGGCCTTGGCCTGATCGAGCACGCGGCGGCCAGCGCCGCCCGCCCCTTCTATGCGATCGGCGGCATTGACCCCACAAACGCCGCGGAGGTGCTGAGAGCGGGTGCGCGGCGACTTGGCGTGGTGCGGGCGATCCGCGACGCCGATGACCCGACCGCGGCGGCCGAAGCGCTGCGGAGAGCGCTGGCAACCATCGGGGAGGCGGCTCCCGGTGGATGAACAGCCACGCAAGCGCAAGCGGCGGGGCTCCACCTCGAGCCCGCGCGAGCGCATCGAGCGCGGCTACGCCTGCTCAGAGGAGCGAAACCGCGAAGCCCGCGAGGGACTGAAGCCGCTTGCCAGGGGCGAGCGCCCCCTGGTGGTGACGATCGGAGCCCTCCTCTCGGCGCTGGTCGCGGCCTCGATCGTCGGCGGCTATCTGGCCGGGGTCCATGTCAATGGCGGCCAGCCGAAGCTGGCCCAGGTCGCGGCTCCCGCTCTGCTGATGGGGATCATGGCCTGGGGGATGTGGCGAGCCCGCTACTGGGCGGTGCTCGGTTTCCAGCTGATCCTCGTCTTCCTCATCTTCAGCGCCGTCTTCGGCCTCGCCGCACAGGCGGCGACTCCGGCCCAGATCCTCGCCACCCTCGGCCTTCTCGCCGTCTCGGGCGGCTTCTTTTATTTCATGGTCAAGGCGATGGCGAGAATCCAGATGCCCCAGCGCCTTCCCCGAGACTGACCTTCTATAGGCTCAGGGTTCAGTGGCTGATTCGTTTGACACGATCGTCATCGGCGGGGGCCCGGGCGGTTACGTCGCCGCGATTCGCTCGGCCCAGCTGGGCCGAAAGACCGCCGTGATCGAGCGCGACAAGGCAGGGGGGCGCTGCCTCAACTACGCCTGCATTCCGGCGAAGACGGTCCTGCACACGGCGGAGCTCTATGACCAGGCGCAAAACAGCGCCGAGCTGGGGTTGACGGTGGAGGGCGCCTCGATTGACTGGGACGCCCTCGGCAAGCGCCGTGCCGCCGTCTCGGAATCACTCTCGGGCGGAGTCAGGATGCTCTGGGACAAGAACAAGGTGACGCTGATCGAGGGCACCGGCTCGCTCACCGCCGAGGGCAAGGTGAGGGTCGGCGACGCCGTCTATGAGGCGGGGGCGGTGGTGCTCGCCACCGGCTCGGTCTCCTTGCCGATCCCGGGAGCCCCGTTCGGTGACCGGGTGCTTGACACCTGGGGTGCCTGGTCGCTGCCGGAGCTGCCCAAGAAGCTCGCCGTGGTCGGCGCTGGGGCATCCGGCTGTGAGATCGCCTCCGCCTACGGTCGTTTCGGCGCAGAGGTGCTGCTGATCGAGATGCTCGACCAGATCCTGCCCGCCGAGGATAAGGACGTCGTCCGCGTCGTTGAGCGCGCCTTCAAGAAGCAGAACATCACGATCTCCACCGGAACCCCGGTGCAGAACGTCGAGGCGGGCAAGAGTTCGGTGCGGTTCACCTACGGCGATCAGTCAGCCGAGGTCGACTATCTGCTGATCGCCGGCGGCCGCGGCGCCGACACCGAGGGCCTGGGCCTCGCCGAGGCCGGAGTCGAGCTGGAGGAGAACGGCAAGGTCCGGGTCGACCCCTACCAGCGCACCTCCAACCCAAAGGTCTACGCGATCGGCGACCTGGTCAACGCCAAGGCGCTCGCCCACAAGGCATCCGAGGAGGGCGTTGTAGCCGTGGAGCACGCCGCCGGCGCCCCCACCGAGCCGGTCGACCAGAACCTCGTCGCCGGGGCGACCTTCTGCCAGCCTCAGGTGGCCAGCGTCGGATTGACCGAGGCGGCCGCCAAGGGGGCCGGCCACGACGTCAAGGTCGGCAAGCTCAAACTGGGTGGGGTCGGAGCGGCGACCGTCTACGACGACAAAGACGGTTTGGTCAAGCTCGTCATCGACTCCAGCTACGGCGAGATCCTCGGCGCCCATATCGTCGGCAACCGCGCCTGCGACATGATCGCCGAGCTGGTCGCGGTGATGGCGTTGGAGGGGGGCTATCAGGAGCTGGCACGGATCGTCCACCCCCACCCGACGATCTCCGAGGCGATCCTCGACGCGGCGCGCGCCGTCGATGGCTGGGCGATCCACGCTTGAGCGCCGCCCGCGCAACCTTCTATTTCGATCTCGGCAGCCCCTACGCCTACCTCACCGCGGAGCGGATCAGCGGACTGTTCACCGACGCCGAACTGGAGCAGCCGCGGTGGCAGCCGATCCTGCTCGGCGGCCTGTTCAAGCACTTTGACCGGGACTCCTGGGCCAATGGCCCCGGACGAGAGGGGGGGATGGCGGAGGTCGAGCGGCGTGCCTCGGCCTACGGACTGGTGCCGCTCACCTGGCCCGACCCCTGGCCCGGCAACACTCTGTTTGCGATGCGGGTCGCGACCTTCGCCAAACAGACCGGCCGTACCGTCTCCTTCTCCCTCGCCGCCTTCCGTCAGGCCTTCGCCGCCGGCCGCGATCTCTCTGACCACGACAACGTGCTCCTCGCAGCGGCCGCCTGCGAGCTGCATCCGACGGCGCTGCTCAAAGCGGTGCAGACAGCCGTCGTTAAGGACGCGCTGCGCGAGGCCACCGACCGCGCCGCGGGGCTGGGGGTGAGCGGCGTCCCCTCCATCACCATCGGTGGCGAGGTGTTCTGGGGCGATGACCGATTGGAGGAAGCGGTCGAAGCGGCAAGCTAAGGTCAACCCGAATGGCCGACCTACCCGACGCCGCCACTTGCTATCAGCTGCTCGCGCGGATGGCGCTGATTCGTCGCTTCGAGGAGGAGGCCGGACGGCAGTACCAGCGGGCCAAAGCCGGGGGCTTTCTGCACCTTGCGATCGGCGAGGAGGCGACGATCGTCGGCACCGCCTCGGTGATGGCGGAGGGGGACTACCTGATCGGCACCTACCGCACCCATGGTCACGCGATCGCCCGTGGCACCGAGCCCAGGCGGGTGATGGCCGAGCTGTTTGGCCGGGTCGACGGGACCAGCGGCGGGCGGGGGGGCTCGATGCACATCTTCGACCGTGGGCATCGCTTCATGGGCGGCTACGGGATCGTCGGTGGCAATCTACCGATCGCCGCCGGCCTCGCCCTCGCCTCCGAGTACAAGGGAGAGGATGCTGTCACCGTCTGCATGTTCGGCGACGGGGCCTCCAACGCCGGCAACTTCGGCGAGACGATGAACCTGGCGGCGCTCTGGAAGCTGCCCATGCTCTTCATGGTCGAGAACAACCTCTACGGGATGGGGACCTCGGTTGAGCGCCACTCGGCCCAGACCAACCTCTCCAAGAAGGCGGAGGGCTACGGGATCGCTGGCAAGCGGGTCGACGGGATGGACGTGATCGCCGTGCGAGAGGGGGTTGCGGAGGGAATCCGGCTCGCCCGCGAGGAGCGGCGCCCGTCGATGCTCGAGGCCTTCACCTACCGCTACCGCGGCCACTCCGCCGCCGACCCGGAGGTCTACCGCCAGCGCGAGGAGGTTGAGGAGTGGCAGCAGAAGGACCCGATCGAGGCGTTCGCGCGGCGCTGCGTGGAGGCCGGGGTCCTCGGCGAGCGGGAGGTGCGGGAGGTGCGCGAGACGGCCGAGCGGGAGGTGCTGGCGGCGGTCGGATTCGCCGACGCCTCGCCCGAACCGCCGCTCGACACCCTCTATGAGAATCTCTACGTGCTCGACGGCGCCGCCGCCTGGTACGCGGTGGACGAGCGCAGCCCGCACCCCCATCGCGGTGAGCATGAGGACCGGATGCCCGAGGCGGCGCGCGAGTTGGCCGAGGCGGGGGCAGCCTACGCCGGGCAGGCGAACGGACCCCGGCCCAATCCGGCCGAGCGCGGCGACGCCCACGAGGGGGTCGAGCCGGAGGTTGCCGAGGAGCTCGAGGACTGATGGCCAGCATCCGCATGCGGGAGGCCCTGCGCGACGCGATGGCTGAGGAGATGCGCCGCGATGAGGCGGTCTTCGTCATGGGCGAGGACGTCGGCGTCTTTCAGGGGGCGTTCAAGGTGACCGAGGGCCTGCTTGAGGAGTTCGGCGAGCGGCGCGTCCGCGACACGCCGATCTCCGAGAACACGATCGTCGGCGCCGGGATCGGCGCGGCGATGGCCGGCCTGCGGCCGATCGTCGAGCTGATGACGGTCAACTTCTCGCTGCTGGCGCTCGATCAGATCGTCAACCACGCCGCGGCGATCCCCTACATGTTCAACGGACAGGCGAAGGTACCGATGGTGATCCGGATGCCGGGAGGAGGCGGGCACCAGCTGGGTCCGACTCACTCCCACAGCTTCGAGGCGCTCTTCCTCCAGGTGCCCGGGCTGCTGGTCGCCTGTCCATCCACCGCGGCCGATGGCAAGGCGCTGCTGAAGGCGGCGGTCCGCGACGACAACCCGGTGATCTTCATCGAGCACGAGAGCCTCTACGGGACGCGCGGGGAGGTTGCCGATGAGGATGATCTGGTGCTGGGCTTCGGCGAGGCGGCGGTGCGGCGGGAGGGCGGGGACGTGACGATCGTCGCCGTACTGAAGATGGCGCTGGTGGCCGAGCGGGCCGCGACCCAGCTCTCCCACGAGCACGGGATCGAGGCGGAGGTGATCGATCCACGCACCCTGCGCCCGCTGGATCTCGACACGATCCTTGAATCTGTGCGCAAGACCAACCGGGCGGTGATCGTCGAGGAGGGATGGCCGCACGGCGGGGTCGGCGCAAACCTCTCGACCCTGATCACCGAGCAGGCCTTTGACCATCTCGACGCTCCGGTGCAGCGGGTGACAGGTGCCGACGTGCATATGCCCTACTCCAAGCGGCTGGAGCAGGCGGCGATTCCCCACGAGGAGCACGTGATAAAGGCGGCGCTCGCCGCGCTGGAGGGCGCGATCTGATGGCAGATGTCGTGATGCCGCGGTTGTCGGACTCGATGGAGGAGGGCACGATCCTGCGTTGGCTAAGGAGCGTCGGAGATGCGCTCGCCGTGGGCGATGAGCTGGTCGAAATCGAGACCGACAAGGCGAACATGGCATATGAAAGCGACGTGGCCGGAACCTTGATGGAGATCCTGGCCGCGGAGGGCGAGACGCTGCCGATCGGGGCGCCGATTGCGCGGGTCGGAGAGGGGGGAGCGGGAGCTGAGCAAATCACGGCTAGTCCCCGCCCGCCGGAAGGGGCGGCGGGCTCCTCCCTGACCCAAACCGCCCCCCCGCTACCCCCGCCCAAGGCAACCGAGGCGCCCGGCACCGCAGGCGCAGGCGCTCGCCAGAAGGCATCACCGGTGGCTCGGCGGATGGCGAAGGAGCGGGGTATCGACCTGTCTCGGCTACGAGGGTCCGGGCCGGGTGGGCGGATCGTCAAGACCGATATCGAGAGGGCGCAAGCCGAGGTGCCCGCCGCGAGGGCCCCGGCGCCCGCCGGAGAGAATTTATCCGGGGCTCCCGAGACGGCCAAGGGACAGACGACCTACCGGGAGCTGAGCAAGCTGCAGTCGACAATCGCGCGGCGGATGGCGGAGTCCAAGGCAACGGCGCCCCACTTTTATCTGGAGGCGGAGGTCGATATGAGTCGGGCCGTGGAGGCTCGGGCACGAATCAAGGCTGGGGCGGGAGATGGAGTCGTGGTTCCCTCGTTCAACGACATGGTGGTTAAGGCCTGCGCCCTGGCGTTGCGCCAGCACCCGCGGGCCAACGGCGCCTACCGTGACGGGCGCTTTGAGCTCTTCTCCCGGGTGAACGTCGGGGTGGCCGTCGCCGGCCAGGACGCCCTCGTCGTCGCCACCGTCTTTGACGCCGACCGCAAGGGTCTGGGACAGATCGCCTCAGAGTCACGCGCCCTGGCCCAACGGGTGCGCGACGGAGAGATCACCCCGCCCGAGCTCTCTGGGGCAACCTTCACAGTTTCCAATCTCGGGATGTACGGGATCGATCGCTTCTCGGCGGTGATCAACCCACCGCAGGCCGCGATCCTCGCCGTCGGCGCGATCAGGGAACGCCCGGTCCTGCGCGATGGTGAGATCGGCGCCGCTCACCTGATGCAGGTCACCCTCGCCTGCGATCACCGCATCCTCTACGGGGCCGATGGCGCGGAGTTCCTCGCCGGCATCCGCACCCTTCTGGAGGAGCCCCTCGCCCTAGCCCTTTGAGCAGCTTTCCCTTTCTTCAGTGACGGCGCCCCAGGCGCCACCCAAGGAGAAGTCGGCCGCCACCCGCAGAACTCCCGCGTGGGCGGCGCGAACCTGGGTCCAATCGCCGCGGCGCAGCAGACAGCCGGCGCCGCGTTCTATCGACCAGTAGGGGGTGTAGTTGACCCGGATCAGGAATTGGCCCGGACGGGTGACGTCGAGGCCAAAACCCTGGCGCCCGACCCAGATCGTGCGTGCGCTGCTCCCCCCCAGCGGCTGGACCATCGGGTCGGGGTTGCGCACCGCGTAGACGCTCCACTCGGCCGAGCGCCAACGCGGCAGGAGGTAGGGCGGCCGGCTCAGGATCAGCCGTCGCTCCGCCAGGGAGGAGTAGTCGAGCGGCGCATTGGGGAGAGCGACGTAGGAGACGGCGTTTTGGCGCAGCCACTCACTGTAGGCGTGATTGGTGAGCGGACCTTCGTCATAGAAGATGTCGTCCCGCGTCGTGTCGAGCTGGCGCAACCAGCCCCGCGCCAGGTCGAACTGGGGTGCGAGGTAGGCCGACTCCCAGTGATCGGCGGTCGGCGGTACCTCGATTCGCGTGCCCTGGGCGCCATGGCCGCGCAGCCACCTGGCGACCGGCTGGAAGTAGGAGGGCGCGGTCGAGGGATCACCGGCACTGCGCACGATCTGGCTGACGCTCGCCGTCACCTGCCAGTAGAGCCCGCCGAGCATGACCGCCGCCAGCACCCAGGCCGAGACGCGGGGTCGGCGGGCGAGGATGACCGCGGCGAGCACGGGGCCGCCGAACAGTGCGCCGAGCCGCACGGCATTGCCGCCGACCGGGTTCGGCGCTAGCCAGAGCAGGGTCGAGGCCAGCACGTAGCCGACCAGGACAAAGCGCAGCCCTCGCTCCTCGCGAGCCAGGCTCCGGGTTAGGTAGAGCGCACCGCCACACCAAAGTGGAATCGCCAGATAGGAGGAAAAGGCGAAGGGGAACTGGCTCGATTCAGGAAAGGCGAGGTTGGGGAGGGCGGTCAGGGCGAGCGCCACGGCGGCGGCCCCGATCGCGATCCTGCCAAACGGGCGCCCCCGCTCCAGGGTCCCGGCAAGGAGGACCCCCGCGAGGAAGACCGCGGCGACGGGACTGGCCAGGGCGCAGCCCGCGGCGGCGGCGAGCGCCGACTTCGAGCGGCCCGCCTGCAGAAAGCGAAGCGAGGCGAGCCCGCACGCCACCCCCAGTGCGAAGGTGAGCTGCCCATCGGCGAGCAGGGTCACCACCCCGGCGGCGAACCAGAGTGTCGCCCAACGCGCCGCAGGTCCCCAGCGCTCGCGCACGAGGCGATCGAAGAAGTAGGAGGAGGCGACGACGGCGAGCGCTCCCACCAACTGCGGGCCAAATATCGAGGCCAACGGTGGGAAGAGAACGCTGTAGGTGAGCAGGTAATGGCCCGCATACCAGGAGCCGTTCCAGATCGCCAGCCCCGCCCGCTGAAACAACTCGGTGCGGAAGACCTGCGCGGCGAGGTCGCCGACCTGTGGGTTCCAGGCCAACATCGCAGCGGCGAGCACCGCGCTGAGAGCCACGGCCGGGAGCCATTCGGGTCGGAGGGCCTTGGACTGGGCCATGGGAGTGGGGCAAGGATAGAGCGCCGTCGTGCAACGATTTCGAGAATGAGCGCAGAAGTCCTGGTGGTGAGGTGCGGCCTGGTCCCCTATGAGGAGGCGCGCGTGGCGCAGCGCTGGCTGAGGGAGGCGCGCCAGGAGGGCGCGATTGCAGACGTCCTCCTCCTGCTCGAACACCCGCCCGTCTACACGCGAGGGCGCCGCTCGAGTGCTGAGGAGCTGCCGATGGCCGTCGAGTGGTATGAGATGCAGGGCATCGAGGTGCGCGAGACCGATCGCGGTGGCCGCGTCACCTACCATGGGCCCGGTCAGCTCGTCGCCTATCCGATCGTGTCGCTGAAGCCGTATGGCGACGATGTCCACGAGCACGTGCGGCGCCTGGAGCGGGTTGCGATCTCCTCGCTGGCCGAGTACGGCGTCGAGGCCCGAACCATCGACGGGCTCACCGGCGTCTGGACCCGCGAGGAGGCGCGCAAGATCGGCTCGATCGGCGTTCACGTCAGTCGCGGGGTCACCACGCACGGGCTGGCGATAAATGTCAACAATGACCTGCAGCCCTTCGAGTGGATCGTGCCCTGCGGGATCGAGGGCTGCCAGGTCACCTCCCTCGGGCGCGAGCTTGGCTCTGAGCAGGATCTCGACGCCTTCGCCAACACGGTCTCGGCCCGCTACGGGGAGGCCTTTGAGCGTGACCCGACCCCGGCCGACCCCGCCGCCCTGGGGCTCGACAGCGCTAGGCTCGGCGTCCGATGACCGAGATCAGCACCGAGGAGGTGGGGCGCATCCACATCACCCGCTCCCGCGCCAAGCCGGGCGGATCAACGGTATCCGACGGCGCCATTTCCCTCCGCCGCACCCGCAAGCCGCCCTGGCTGAAGGTACCTGCCCCCGGCGGGCCGACCTACCGCCGCCTCAAGGCTGAGATCGGCGGCGAGGGCCTTCACACCGTCTGCGAGGAGGCCAACTGTCCCAACGTCGGCGAGTGTTGGGAGCGGGGCACGGCAACCTTCATGATCCTCGGCGACGTCTGCACTCGACGCTGCGGTTTTTGCAACGTGAAGACAGGCGTGCCGAGCTGGAATGACCCGTTGGAGCCGCTGCGTGTGGCAAACCAGGTGAAGAGGATGGGCCTGCGCCACGCGGTAGTCACCTCAGTCGATCGCGATGACCTTCCCGACTATGGGGCGAGCGCCTTTGTCGGCACGATCCGCTCGATCCGGATGATGGCACCCGGATGCAAGGTCGAGGTACTCACCCCTGACTTCCGCGGCCAAGAGATGCCGCTGGCCAAGGTGATCCACGAGCGCCCCGACGTCTTCAACCACAACGTCGAGACCGTGCCCCGCCTTTACCCGAGGGCCCGCCGCGGTTCTCAGTTCCTGCGCTCGGCCCGGGTGCTGCGGCTGGCGAAGGAGATGGGTGGCGAGGGGCTCATCACCAAGTCCGGCCTGATGGTTGGGCTCGGTGAGTCCTTTGAGGAGATGGTCGAGGCCTTCGGGATCCTGCGCGAACACCGCGTCCAGGTCCTCACCGTGGGCCAGTACCTCCGCCCCACCGAGAATCACCTACCAATCGATCGCTACTGGCACCCGGAGGAGTTCGCCGCGCTGGAGAGAGCGGCAGTGGAGATCGGCTTTGAGTCGGTGGCCGCCGGCCCTCTCGTCCGCAGCAGCTACCACGCAGACCAGAACCTGCCCGAGCACGCACTCACCGGCTGAGGGCTCGGTGCCGAGGCTCAAGCTCGGCGAGCGAGCGAGCGACGCCGAGCATCTGGCCGTTGCTGAGTACCCCGACAAGGGTGTTGTCGATCCAGTACACGTTGTTGCCGCTGTGCCAGGCGATCAGCCGGATGTGGCCACCGTTGGTGAAGATCTGGAAGTGATGCCCGCTTAATCGCACCGATTCACTGGGCCCACTGATGATCGGTGGGTTCGGCCAGCCGCGGATTCCCTGCAGCCCGAAATAGGCGGTGTAGGCGCCGGTGGGCAGTTCCATCACCATTTTGTATGCGGCGTGGCGATTACCGCTCTGATCGCGCAACCCATAGGTGCGCGGTGGTTCGGCATAGGTCGACCCGACCGGGAGCATCCTGGGATAAAAGACCGGAAAGCGGAGGTGGTTTTGGAGGCTCGATGCCATCTGGGCGCCGGGTTCGGCGGCATCGAAAAGACCGGCCGAGGACGGGGCCCTGATTGCAGGGGGCTTCTTGGGAGAGGCTTGCCTGCGGCCGCCCCCTGACAGCGGAGAACGTGGTTCGCTCGGCGCCGTGAGGGTCGGCGTGCCGAGGAACTGCCTGACAACCCGGTGGATGGCCGCGGGACTGGCTGTCACGTAGTTGGGCTGGTTTGCCACCAGGGGTTCGAGGACGGCGGGAAATGGGATCTGTTTGACCGAGTCGTTTCTCAGTTCTACGAACAGCTTCAGCAGTTCGAGCAGCTGTTCGGTGGAGTGAAGATCTGAGGTTGTGTACTTGGTGAAGATGTCGATCAGCTGCGAGCGCTGGTCGATCAGCTGTTCCGTTGTGACCATCTGACGCGCGTCGCGCAGGAACTGCTGCTGGCGCGCCTCTCGTACAAGGTCCGTGTCGGTATGGCGGTAACGCACGAACTCCAGCGCCCTCGCTCCGCAGAGCTTCTGGTAGCCGGGCTCGATGTTGATTTCCGAATACTGTTCGGAGGGCGCTAGGCCTTCGTTGGAGTGGTAGTAGCGGCGGTCCACGTCCACATACACGCAGCCGATCGCGTCCACAGCCTTGGCAAAGCCCTGGAAGTCGATGACGAACAGGTGGTTGACCGAGAGCCCGGTCACCTGCCTGAGCGTGCGCAGAGAGAGTTCGGGGCCACCGTCGGAATAGGCTGCGTTGAACTTGCCGATCCCGTAGCCCGGGATTTCGACTTTGAGATCGCGGGGAATCGAGAGCATGTTGATCGTGCTCTGGCTCGGGTCCAGGCGGACCAGGAGAACCGTGTCGGAGAGGCCGTTCTTGGAGGTGCTGCTGTTGGGTCGGTGGTCGGAGCCGATCAGGAGGATCGTCTGCGGCCCGCCGCTGTAGGCACGCGCCAGAAACCTGTCCACCTTGCTCAGGCGCCCGTTGTGGGCCAGGGCCTTGGCGATTCCGCCCAGGTAGTCGAGAACGTCTATCGAGGTCGCTGCGGCGGTACTAATGACGATCAGAAGTGAGGCGATGAGGAATCGCAGCCAGAGGCGGGGGCGCCTGGGCAGCGGATCACTGACGGGGAGTCCGGAAGGTTGCGAAGCCGAGATCAGGTCCCAAACTGTTCAGCCGGAATCTCAAGATCTTATAAGGCCGTCCGGGTGGTGAGCTCGGAGCGACGATTATGGAGCCAGCCGGGATCGAACCGGCGACCTCCGCCTTGCAAAAGCGGAGAAATAGCCTTAAATAGGGCAGCTCAGGCACGAAATGGCTTGGTAGAGGGGCCGATTCGTCAGGCACGAGCAGATTCGTTTGGTACCCATATTGGTACCCACGCCTCTGCGGGTTGCTAGATTCTCCCAATGTCGCCAATGATGCCGACGGGATTCCTGGTCGTGAGAGAGCACCAAGGACGGGTCTACTTCGAGGGCAAGTGGAGGAGCTCTGGGGGTGCCCAGCGCAAGAAGCGCCTGGGTCGGGCTTGGCTTGAGAAAAAACCTTCGGGAGCTTGGGTCAAGAAGGCGGGCCGAGTAAGGGACGGCTGCCTGGATGAGCGGCGGGCGCACATCAAACTCGCAGCCATCATCGAGGCGGACGAGGAAGAGCTATCTGACGGCGCGCCTGGTGATCGTGAGCTGGTGTTCGAGGACGCCGCAGCCGCTTGGCTCGACCACCTCCAGCACGAGAAGCGGGTGAAGCCATCGACACTGCGGGAGTATCGGATCCTTCTCGCAGACCCGAAGGCGGCGCCGAAAGCGCGAGCCGCAAAGAGCAGGAAAGGCGGCCGAGTGATGCGGGCCTTCGGAGGGGAGCGCCTGTCCGAGATCAGTACACAAGAGGTCAGGCGTTTTCTTTCCAACCTCGATCATGAGGAAATGAGCGCCGGAACGGTGAACAAGCATCGACAGCTGCTTCATGCGCTGTTCGAGTTCGCCAAGAGCTCGGACACATTCGATCTGAAGGAGAACCCTGTTTCTCCGACGGCAAGACGACCGGAATCAGGAACCGCGCCGCTCGACGTGTTCGAGCCGACGGAGGTCGAGCTGATCGCCGAGGCTGCACGGGAAGGCTTACATCGAAAGCGCTCTGACCACGATTACTCGGCCGACACCCGCGCCGAGCAGCGACGCATGGACGAGCAAGACGGCGACCTGTTCGTGATTGCGGCATTCACCGGACTGCGCCTCGGTGAGTTGCTGGCGCTTCAGTGGCACGATCTTGACCTCGGTGCTGGGTTGCTGACGGTGACGCGTGCCGTCAGTGCCGGCGTGGAGGTCGACTCGACGAAGTCACGTCAGTTTCGGACGGTCCCGCTGGCGGAGCAGGCGGTCGCAGCGTTCAAACGACTGTCGAGTCGCAAGCATTTCACTGGGCGTGCCGACTATGTCTTCTGCCGGGTGGACGGAGGCCCATTGGACAGAACAACGGTGCGCAAGCGCTTTGTGGCGGCGCAGGACGCCGCTGGGGTCCGCAGACGCCGTTTCCACGACCTCAGACACAGTTTCGGCTCTCTCGCTGTGCGCCACTTCGATGCGATCCAGGTGCAGGCACTGCTTGGACACTCGAGCCTGCAGACAACGGAACGCTACCTGCACACCCGCCCGCGCGCTGATGATTCAGCAAAGCTGACGAAGGCGTTTACCTCAAGCGAGACGGGCGAGGGAGAGCGGGCGGATAGCTAACGACGGTAGGGGTCGGTCTCAAACAGGTCCCCGATGTGGGCATCGAGGCGAGGCCGCAGTGCGTACCAACGACGACCGATCTTGCGGGCGGGTATCACCCCGCGCCGCATGTAATCGAGCGCGGTCGATCGCTTGACCTGGAGGATCTCGGCTACGTCGTTTGCTGTGAGCAGGTCCTCCCGTGTAAACGAGGGCGGCTGTTCGACCTGAGGCCCAACCGCCCGGACCTGATGGACCCCGCGGGCCGCGCGAGCTCCGTTGCCCACGAGCGAGCGACTGGCCGTTGATCCAGATCGTGGGTTCGGGCGCATACCCCCAAGACGTTGAAATGTGCCAAAACGACCCACCAATTTGCGGCACTTTGGGGCTGGGAGGCGTCGATCCGAGCTGCGCGGACCCACTGCATGTTGCTCGTCCCTGGTGGGAATCGTGGCAAGCGTCCTCATGATTCCTCCTTGTATGGGGGGTTTTGTCGCGAGGCCATTGCGGGACCTCCACCGGCGTGCTGGGTTGTCTGTCGACGCATCGCCATAACCGCCGTCTCGTAGTCAAAGCGCCAGGGCGCCTTCGGCCCGCTGCCAATCCGCATCCCGCCGAGCAGCTCGCGGTGGCGGTAGACCCAGGGGCGCTCGACCCGCAGTCGGCGGGCGAGCTCGCCGGCACTCAGCAGCTCCGGTTGGGCCCGCCCCTGTCGCTGCAGCAGCTGGTCCAGGCGAGTCGCGATCCGCTCGACCGCCTCCGGCGTGAGATCAACCGCGACGTGGCGGGGAGCTCGGTGAGGGGCCGCCCGCCGAACCCGGATCCCAGATACGGAACTCGCAGGCGCACTCACGCCCATCGCCCGACTCCGGTTCCTCTTGAAGCCGAGCTGCCCGCGCCTACTCGTCGAACTCCTCCGCCTCCAGGTCCTCGATCCGGTGCTCGGTCCAGGGGTGGGTGCTGTCGCCGAAGGCCTTGAACGGGGTCGGCAGGTCGCCCGCGAGCGCGTGGGTATCGAGGTAGGCCGCGAGCGGCTCGGCCTGTCCGAGAGCCGCCGCGTAGGCATCGGCGGCCTTCTCGCGAGCGCGCCAGTAGATCGCCCACGGCGTCCGCATCAGCGCCATCGCCGCCCGGCCGCTGGCGAGGAAAGCGATCACGCGCAATGGAAATCCGACCGGCTCCCGCGGCGGTGTCGTCATCCGGTAGACGGCGGCGCTCACGCGGGCATCGGAGGAGTTCAGGTGCCCGAGCTCGTGGGCGAGCACCGCCGGGTAGGAGCGGCCCTCCAGCATTCCGCGGCTGATCATCAGCGCGTCGGCGTAGGCGCAGGCGTTCGGCTCTGGGTCCTCGACCACGAACCAGTGCCGCGGCGCGCGCAGCTCCGGGTCGAAGCGCTGCAGCTCGGCAAAGGCCGACTCGAACAACGCCCGCTCGCGCTCTGAGGGTCGGCGACCGCCCTGCTGCTGTTGAAACCACCAGCCGCCGAAGGGATAGATCAGCGTCGCGAGTGAGACCGCCAGCGGGGCGAAGCCGATCACGAGCGCCAGCGCGTTGAGGGTTGCTTCGCTCGCTTCGGTACCGAAGATCAGCCCGGCGAGCCAGTTGAGGATCACTAGCACGAAGGCGGCGAGGAGCACACGGATCCAGGCGCAGAGCGCCGCCAGGGCAAAGGTGGCGGCGTAGAACAAGACCCAGCCGGGATTCAGGTCCCGGCGGCCGATCAGGTGGCTCTGTGCCCTTGCCTTCATCGCCAGCTGCCCAGATTGTCTCTTCCGAGGCCATCGCCCTCAACCCTTGAGGCTCCAGCGCCCGCCCTCGCTCTGAAAGCGCCCTGCCACCCGGCCGCGGTTTAAGTGGGCGGCGATGTTTCGCGGAAGCGTGGAAAGACCGTCGGCGATCTCGATGTAGGTGGAGGCGGGGTGCTCGGCGAGGTAGTCGGCAACCTCCTCCTGGGAGACCCGCGGGGCCCTGTCGCGCTTTAGCGCGGCGCGCGCCGCGATCAGCCGGCCGCGCTCGCGGTCGAGCTCCTCGATTTCGCTGTCGATCTGGGCGATCAGCCCGCGGCTTGGACGTTTGCGTGCCATCTCTCTCCATCCATCGCTATTTACTTTCTGCCATTCTGACGTAAAGTCAATGCAATGTCAAGGAGTGCTTCAACCCGGGCTTGGGGCCCCTCCCACCAGCGGATGGAGCCGCCACGTAGGCGCTCCTGGGAGTGGCTGGGGAGGCTCGTCGGCTACTACCTCCTCGCCCTGATCGCCCATGGTGTTCTCGATCCCGGCGGAGGGAGCGCTATCACCTGGAGCTTTGGGGCGCTACTCCTCAGTTGGTTCGCACTGAAGCTGCTGGGCGCGATCGCCGCGGGGCGAATCCCGATGGGCTGGCTTGCATCGCTGCTGCTGGAGAGGGAGGCCGGCGAGGAGACGATCGAACCCGTAGCTAAGACGCCGGGTGAGATCGCGCGCGCCAAGGTCGCGCGCCTCGGCGGCGGCGCCTACCTCGGGACGGGCAGGGGTGGCGGCTGGGTGACGGCCGACCCCGAGAGCGCGGTGATGGTGCTCGGCCCGCCGCGCTCGGGGAAGACGAGCGCGGTGATGATCCCGGCGGTGATGGCC
>JBAVAR010000097.1:0-2812 GCA_049585815.1 Solirubrobacterales bacterium | reverse complement strand
TGGTTTTTGTCGATTTCGCCGCCGCCGCTTTTTTCGCGACTTTCGCTTTCGTGCGTTTCGCCGTTTTAGCCGTTTTAGTTTTCACAGATTTGGCTTTTCTGGCCGTTTTCGCTTTCGCTTTGCTCGCTGCTTTTTTGCTTGTTTTTCTAGCCGCCATTCAGCGCCTCCGTCTGCAGTTGACCGGTTTTTGGTTGTTGCTCATGCCGAGCGCGACCGTAGCAGCGGGGTCAGGCGCGTGATGTTCCAGGTGATGAGTTCGCGACGAATCCGTGGGACACTGGGTGAGCGCCTGATTGGTCCGTGTGCCAGCTTGCCCGCCGAGCCCAACTGAGCGCCGGTTCCAGCGACCCAGCCTCATGGGACAGATGACCGAGCGGGATCTGGGCCGTAGCCTGAGTCCGGTCGCGGGAACCGCTGGATCAGCGAGCGCGGTCAGTACTTGCGGGAGAAGCCGGCGATCTCGGCGCGCGCCAGCCTGAGCGGCCCTCCGGAGGTGTTCAGCTGGCAGGCCAGGCTGATCTGAACGATAATCGGAGCGGTGCTGCGCATTGCCGAACCGTAGGCCGTTGCGAAGTCACCTTCAGTACCCGGCTGGCCGGCGCAGCTCGGCGCGGTTTGGTTGGGCTCGATCGCCAGGGTCTGGACTTCTTCGCCGTTTGCCTTGACTTCCGTGCACTTGCCCGTTTCCTTATTCGGAGTCTCTTCGCCCCAAACGGCCATCCCTTCGAAGAAACGTCCGCGCCGCGCGTTTCCGGTCACGTACTCGCCGAAGCCGCCTGGCTTGTGATCAGCCGCGATCTCCTCGACCTTGGCTTGCTTGAGGAAGTCCTTGCCTACTGTGGCCGGAGCTGGAAAGACCGCAACGGTGACCACGAACGCATACTGGCCGGTCGGTTGTCCCGACCACGAGCACAGGCTGTGGCCACCACCCAGCTCTGTCAGGCCCGGCCCCTTGAAGGGTCCAGGCGCTATCGAGGCGACCTGTCCTTCGAAGCTGGCGCAACTGGGGACCTTCGTTGCCTTGACCTTCCCCCTCCCTTTTTTGGACTGCGTCGCCATCGCCGGCCGCGCCGAGCTGACCGCGACAGGCACTACGGCCATCCAGGCGATAGCCAGCGCCAGTAGAAGACAGCATCTGAGGCGCGCGCGCAGGATCGCCAGAAACTACCAGCGATCGGGCCCGAAACGCTCGACTGAGACGAACCCGGCGTCTTCCGGCCTGCATCAACCGGCCTACTTCTCGCCCGAAGAGAAGCCGTCAAAGAATTTGGGCCGGTTGGAGTCAGACGACATCGGTGTCTCGAAATGGGCGGTGCTGGACTTCGAATCAGCCCCTCCCGCTTGTCAGGGAGGATTGCGAGGCAAGCAGCGGCCACCCGAGTCAAGTTTTCCAGCTTTCTGAGTCTGATCTCGAATCAGAGCCGATTGCCAGCAGCCGCGACCTGCGGATCAAGGTTTGGACCTGATTCGGAGCACCGACTCGATAGGCGGGCCCTCTGGGGGCCCGCCGCAGCAATTCATCGAGGACGTGAGCAACCCGTTGCTGCTTTGATCCCGTCTCGGACGGGGCCGCAAGACCGGTCGCCTGGGGTTAGGACCATGCAGTAGACCACTTCCTTCTATTACCCTCATCGTCCAATGCGCTGGTTATCTCTGTTGGCCTGTCTCCTCTGCTTTACGGTGTCTGGATGCGGCGGATTTGGAGCCAATCGCGCAGAATGCGAAGACAGAGCGGAGCGTCACCTGCACGCCGAAGTGACCCGAATCCGTGAGGGGGTAGCAGCTGATAGGGCGACTCGTGCTAAGGGGGCCATCAACGAAACCAATGCTGCGGAAAGAGAGAGTTCTGCGGCTGAAGCATGTGAATAGTTCCAATTGCTAGGCGCAAGGCGTGGACCCTGAGGAAGTCCGTGCTCGTCAACGGCGCGAATACCTCTTACGGCTCGAACGGAAGGCAGCCAATACAAGCGGCGGACTTCGGGCATGCGACCAAAACATCTCGGCTAACTCAGGCACCAACTGCCCGTTTGCTGAGAAGTTATTTGCTGCCTATTGGCACGCCTATAACTCAAACGGTGAGCGGAGGGAAGAGTGGTATCAGCCTACAGTCCAACAACCCAGCGCAGCTACAACATGGACTGCACCACTGAAGGTGTCACCGTTATTACACCGGCATCGCGCAGGTAGGTGACGTGGTAAGAGAGCGTGTTCAACGACACACTGAGAGTCCGACTGAGTTCGATCGGCGACCAACGAGGCTCGCGGGGATCAGTGCGCATCGTCTCGATGATTACCATGCGGATTGGGTGGGTTTCCATCCGGGCAAGGACCTCCCAGTCAATGCCGTTTGCTCTGCCCATCGGCGCGTCATTCGCGACGTTTTCATGCAGTCCACTTCGGGGCCATGCAACCGACTTACCGGCGCTGAGTGCTGGTGTCATCTCCGGCAAACGCGCTTGGGCATTTCCGGGCTGGCTTCATCGCTCTGTCCTCTGTCTGACATCAACGAGCGTGCGGTGTTGAACTCAAGCGCCGTCCTGCGCGGGGCGAGCCTCGAACTAGCGCCGCCGGCTTTTCGCTGGCGTTTTCGCTTTGGCGCGGGCTTTCGTTCCTTTGGCGGCTTTGCTTTTTCTCGTTGTTTTGGCTTTTACGTTTTTGGTTTTCGCTTTGGCTTTTTTCGTGACCTTGGTTTTTGTCGATTTCGCCGCCGCCGCTTTTTTCGCGACTTTCGCTTTCGTGCGTTTCGCCGTTTTAGCCGTTTTAGTTTTCACAGATTTGGCTTTTCTGGCCGTTTTCGCTTTCGCTTTGCTCG
>JBAVAR010000096.1:0-7737 GCA_049585815.1 Solirubrobacterales bacterium | reverse complement strand
CCGCACTCCGGCCTCGCGCAGGCGCTGCGCGTAGACCGCCGCCGCCCTAGCTGGATTGTTGGTGAGGAAGACGATCTCCTTGCCGGCCTCGATCAGGTCTGCCAGCGCCGCCGCCGCTCCGGGCACGAACTCGCTTCCGACCCAGACGACCCCGTCCAGGTCGATCAGGAACCCGTCGAATTGATCCGCTGGCCTCATTTGGCGCAGGCTAGTGGCCGATCGCGGTAGGGATCGAGCCGAGCGGATTTTTCCCCGCCAAATGCCTTCGGGAGTCGGCTCTCCCGGACCGCTACGGTGGGGTTGTGAGCAGCGCGAATGGGCAGGTGGTGAGCGCAAAGGAGGTCACCCGCCGCTATGGCGAGGGCGACGCTGCGGTGGACGCACTGGCCGGCGTCAGCACGAACTTTGACCGCAAACGATTCACCGCGATCATGGGCCCCTCGGGTTCGGGCAAGTCGACCCTGATGCACCTCCTCGCCGGGCTGGACCGACCGACCTCGGGCAGCGTGAGCCTCGACGGGATCGAGATCAGCGATCTCGACGACGCCGCGTTGACCAAGCTGCGGCGCGACAAGCTCGGCTTCGTCTTCCAGTTCTTCAACCTGCTGCCGGTCCTCACCGCCGAGGAGAACATTGTCCTGCCACTCTCGATCGCCGGGCGCAGGCCGGACCCCGAGTGGCTCGAGCGGCTGATCGGGACCGTGGGACTGGGTGATCGTCGCACCCATCGCCCGGCCGAGCTCTCCGGGGGGCAGCAGCAGCGCGTCGCCGTCGCCCGCGCGCTGATCTCCAAACCGGCCGTCGTGTTCGCCGACGAGCCGACCGGCAACCTCGACTCGAAATCGAGCCAGGATGTGCTGCGATTGCTGCGCCAGGCGGTCGATGAATTCGGCCAGACGGTGATCATGGTGACCCACGACCCGGCCGCGGCCTCCCATGCGGACCGCCTGATCACCCTTCGCGACGGCAGGCTCGTTCACGATGACGCACCGGGCTCGACCGACGAGGTGATCGAGCTGATGAAGCAGATTGACTAGCCTCGCTGTCAAGAGCCTCTGGGCGCGCAAGGCGCGGGCGCTGGGCACGACGCTCGCGGTCGTCATCGGGATCGCCTTCGTCGCCGGTTCCTACATTCTCACCGACACGATCTTCGCTGCCTTCGATGAAATCTTCAGCGAGTCGCTGAGGGGGACCAGCGTCGTGATCACCGCGAAGAACCCGGTCGAACAGCGCAGCGGCGAAGTGCCGGCGATCCCCGCCTCGCTGCTTGCCCGGGTTCAGAGCACACCCGGCGTGAGGCTTGCCGCCGGGGCGATCTTCAGCCCGGGCGGGTTCTTCGATTCCAAGGGCAACGCGGTCGGGACCAAATTTGCCCCGAAGTTCATCTCCTCGACCCTGCCCGACGGCCTGGAGTCGCTCAACTACGTCGAGGGCCACCGGCCGCGGGGACCGACCGAAGCCTCGATCGATAAGGGGTCCGCCGAAAATTCGGGGCTGAAGCTCGGCGAAGAGGTCAGGATCATCGGCAAGGGAAATGCCCGGCCCTTTCGCCTCGTCGGCTTCACCCGCCTCGGCAACGCTTCCTTCGGCGGCGCCAGCATCGCCCAGGTGACGCTGGCGGTCGCGCAGAGCCTCACCCACGAGGTCGGCCGCTTTGACCAGATCTCGGTGGCGGCGGCGGGCGGCGTCTCGGCGACCTCATTGAAACGGCGAATCGAGCGCGAGATGCCGGCCTCGGTGAAGGTCGAGACCGCCCAGGAAAATGCCAACCGCAGTTCGGAAAAGATCCACGAAAGCCTCGGTTTCCTGCAGACCATCCTGTTGGTCTTCGGCTTCGTCGCCGTCTTCGTCGGTGCTTTTTTGATCTTCAACACCTTTTCGATCACCGTCGCTCAGCGCGTCGCCGAGTTCGGTCTGTTGCGCACCCTCGGGGCCTCACGTCGCCAGATCCTCGCCTCGGTTGTGATTGAAGCCGCCGCGATCGGCCTGCTGGGTGCGGTCCTCGGCATCGGCGGCGGTTACCTCATCGCCCTTCTGCTCGAGGCCCTGTTCAAGGCGATCGGGCTCGACCTGCCTACCACCGGCCTAGTGATGGAGGGTCGCACGATCGTCGTCTCACTGCTGGTCGGTACCGTCGTCACCCTGGTCTCGGCGATGGTGCCGGCGCTGCGCTCCACCCGGGTACCGCCGATCGCCGCCCTGCAGTCCTACACCCCTCCGAGCAGCCGCCGCCGCCGGCTGCTGATTGCAGGGCTCGCGGTCCTGCTCGGGCTGGCCGGCCTTGGCATCGTCCTTGTCGGATTGTTTGGCAGCGGTGGAGGTGGAACCCGGGCCGGTCTGATCGGCGCGGGCGCGGTGGCGATCGTCCTCGGCGTCTCACTCTTCAGTCCCCATCTGGTCCCGCCGCTGGCGCGGATCGCAGGCTGGCCGCTGGAGCGTCTGCGCCGCCTCACCGGGCGCCTTGCGCGGGAGAACTCCCAACGCAACCCGAGCCGCACCGCCGTCACCGCGGCTGCCCTGATGGTCGGCCTCGCTCTCGTCACCTTTGTCACCGTCTTCGCCGCCGGCCTGAAGAGCACGGTCGCCCAGGTGATTGACGAAAACTTCCAGGGCGGTCTGGTGATCCAGAACAGCAACGGCCTCTCGCCGATCCCGGCCGGCGCCGCGGCCGCAGCGCGCAAAGTGCCCGGCGTGCAACTCGTCTCCACCGTGCGCTCGGCCGAAGCGAAGCTCCTCGGAGGGCCGAACACCGTCGAGGTCAGCGCCCCAACCCCGGACATCGGCGAATCGGTCGAAGTCGAATGGAAGAAGGGCTCGCCGGCGACCCTGCGCAACCTGCGCAACGACGAGGCGATCCTCTCGGAATCCTTTGCCTCCGAAAATAGCCTCCAGCTCGGTGACCGCTTCAGGTTCCTGACCCAGACCGGAGCGCGACCAACCTTCCGCGTCGCCGGGGAGTTCTCCTCGAAGCTCAAAGTCTTCGGCAGCATCCTCCTCACCCAGCCGGCGATGGCGCGCGCCTTCGACCAGATCGAGGACACGATTGACTTCGTCAAGGTGGCGCCGGGAGCAAGCGCCGCGCGGGTGCAGGCGCTGTTGACCGCGGGGGCGAAGCGCCTCTTCCCGACCGCGGAAGTGCTGAACCAGCAGGAACTGAAGGAAAGCCGCGAAGAACAGATCGACGGCCTCGTGCGGCTCGTCTACGCCCTGCTTGCCCTTGCGATCTTGATCTCCTTGTTCGGGATCGCCAACACCCTGGCGCTGTCGATCCACGAGCGGACCCGGGAGCTGGGGATGCTGCGTGCGATCGGGATGTCGCGCCGCCAGGTCCGCACCATGGTTCGCTATGAGGCTGTGATAACCGCCCTGATCGGGGCGATCCTCGGCATGGTCCTCGGGATCGTATTCGCGGCCCTGATCGCCCAACCGCTAAAGAGCGAAGGCTTCACCCTCTCCTACCCGGTGGGGACGCTCCTCCTCCTCCTTGTCTTCGCCGCCCTCGCCGGCGTGCTCGCGGCGATTGCACCGGCGCGCCGCGCGGCGCGACTCGACGTGCTCAGGGCCCTCCAGTACGAGTAATGGCCCTGAGCGAGGTCGGGCCTTCGCCTTCGCCTTCGGTCGAGGTCACCGGCTCGGCCGGCTGCACGCAGGCGAGGGCGCGCGGATTGCAGCTGTGGCGCAGCGGCGGCAGGCCTTCGGCGATCGGCAATCGACAGGAGTTGCCCGCGCAGTTGCGCAGGAGGGCCAGCTGTTCTGCCAGGTAGTTGCGGACCGGAAAGAAGTCGGGGTTGTCGATCTGTGAGCTCATCTCGTAGGGGTCGGTCTGCAGGTCATAGAGCTCGGCTTCGCCGTCGATGTATTCGACGTACTTGTAGGGGCCGACCCTGATCCCGGCATAGCTGATCGGCGGCGCCGAGTTGCTCTTCGCGCTTTCGGCCGCGGCTTCGGCGGAGTCGGAGCTGCTGCCGAAGAATGACTCGAGCAGCACGGCCTGCTTTGAGAGTCGGGCGGGGTGCTCGGCATAGGGGAGCATCGAGAAGCCGTCGAGGGTGCTGTCGGCGTGGGCGTCGGCGATCTGCAGGATCGTCGGCGCGAGGTCGACGTTGGCGACGAGCGCATCCGAGGTCGTGCCCGGCTTCAACCCGGGGCCGCGGAGAAGCAGCGGCAGGTGGGTCGAGGACTCATAGGGAAGAAACTTCGAACGTTTGATCCGGTGCTCTCCCTCGAAGTAGCCATTGTCGGAGGTGAAGAAGATGTAGGTATTGCCCAACTGTCCGTCCTGCCTGAGGGTGTCGACGATCCGCTTCACCCCGTCATCGACCGAGCGCAGGGACTCGAGCTCCTTTTGATATTCGACCTCGATGCTGTGGAGGTCGCCGGTGTCAAGTGGCGGCAGGGCGCGGATGTAGGCCGGCTTGTCGGAGGTGTCCCTTTCGTTGAAGTTGGGCTTCTCCGGTGCTCTGACCGACGCCAGCGATCCGTAGTAGCGGGTCGCCGGCTCGGGCCCCGAGGGCGGGTGGAAGTCTCCGTGGGGGGCGATGTAGTCGAGGGCCATGTAGAACGGTTGGCCGAGCTGGGTCGAGGTTTCGATCTGTTCCTGTGCCCGCTGGGTGAGGAGATCGGTCTGGTAATTGCAGCCGCCGCTTTCCGGTGGCGCGTACTGCGGGCAGGTGACCGGATCCCGGGGTTCATATTCGATGTTGCCGAAGGGGCCCTGCACGACCCCGTTGTCGTCGAGCGTGTAGCCGTAGAAGTGGTGGGTGGAGGACTCGTTGTTGAGCGTCTCCCAATCGGACCACCCCGGCGGCTGTTCGGTGGGGGTGCTGTACGGGGGTTCCCCGTATTGGTTGAGGAACTTGCCGATGTGGATCGTCCGGTAGCCGGCTTCCTGCAGCCAGATCGCGAGGTTGTGGTGATCGGCGGGTGAGTGGATGAAGTTCGGGTAGGCGCCCTCGCTTGCGGTTTCCAGGTTGTTGCCCTCGATTCCGCTGTTGTGCGCGTACTCGCCGGTCAGGTAGGTAGCCCTCGAGGGCGCGCAGAGCGAGTCGGAGACGTAGTAGTTGGCGAAGGTGACGCCGCCGTGTCCAAGGAGGCGCAGGGTGTTGCGCATCACCGGCACCTGGTGGCCCTGTGGGTTGGTGAACGTCTGGTACATCTCATCCATATCCTGGTCATCGGTCTGGATCACGATCACGTTGGGGCGGCGGGTGCTGATCGCCGCCTCGGCACCGGATTCCCCCCCCGCGAGAACGAATGCGCAGGTTCCCACGCCGACCAGCGCCGCGGCGAGCAGGCGCCCCCGGAGCCGCCTTGCGCTCGCTGCCTGCCGCCCAGTGCCCACGGCCTCGAATAACCGCCGTGCGGCACTGGAGTTTCGGCCTGCGGCTCGGATTCGTTTTCGCTGAGGCCTCTTGGTGGTCAATCGGCGGCGAAGACTACGGTCAGGTTCGGCTGCGCAATCAGCCGTGGCGCAGCAGTCTTCTGACGGCGCCCATCAGCTCCGCGGTGCGGCCCGACTGCTCCTCGCCCTCGGCGCCGTTCACGCAGTGGGCAGCGTGGTCTGCGAGCAGCTCCAGCGCGACCTTGTCGAGTGCGGCCTGGACCGCCGTCACCTGGGTGAGGACGTCGATGCAGTAGCGGTCCTCCTCGACCATCCGCTCGACCCCCCGCACCTGGCCCTCGATCCGCCGCAGGCGTTTGGTCAGGGCGTCCTTGTTCTTCAGGTAGCCGGGTGATTTGGGTGGCGCGGTCATCCAGCCTCAGCATACCCCTAGGGGGTACTATCCGAGACCCATTCGAAGGGCGCCAGCGGCCTCGAGCATCGCGGCGCGGGCGGTGCGGCAAACGGCGGTCAGATTGGCGAAGCTGTGGATCAGGCCGGGATGTCGGCGTAGCGCCACCCGCACGCCGGCTTCCCGCATCCGGGCCGCATAGGCCTCACCCTCATCGCGCAGTGGGTCAAAGCCAGCCGTCAGCACATAGGCGGGGGGCAGATTGGAGAAGTCCCTCGCCCTCAGCACAGACGCTCGGGGGTCGACCTCATCCGCGGGGTCGGGCAGATAGCAGCGCTGAAACCAGTCCATGTCCGCGGCGGTCAGCAGGAACCCGTTGGCGAAATGTCTGCGCGAGGGGTGCTCGCTCAGCGCGTCGGTTGCCGGATAGATCAACAGTTGCATCGCGGGTTTGGGCCCGCCGCGATCGCGCGTCAGGTGGCAGATGACGGTGGCCATGTTGGCGCCGGCGCTATCGCCCCCGACCCCGATTCTCAGCGGGTCGGCGCCGAGCTCCGTGGCGTGGGCTGCCGCCCACTCAAAGGCCGCTCGGGCGTCTTCGATTGCCGCCGGGAAGGGGTGCTCCGGTGCCAGGCGGTACCCGGCGGACAAGACCATCACGCCGCCGTGGGCGGCGAGGAAGCGACAGACCCCGTCGTGGGTGTCGAGATCCCCGATCACCCAGCCACCGCCGTGAAAGTAGACGAGAAGCGCCGGTGGGTCTGAGCCGAGTCCGAACGGGACATACAGGCGCGCCGCCAGCTTCCCCGCTGGTCCGGGCAGCTCCAACCTCTCCACACGCGCCATCGGCGTCGCGGGGCCAGCTGTAATCCGTGCCTCGATTCGCCGCTCCGCGCGGATCCGCTCGGGGTCGCCGCCGCCCGCAGTCAGCGACCTGCTGCCGGCCAGATCAGCCAGGCGCAGCAAGACATGGATGTCGGTGGCGAGTATCTGCCCGTCCAGCGTGGGCGGGCTACCGAACATCAGCCGCTGCACGCCCGGCGGCAGGCGGCAGGCGGCGCGCACGATGCGGTGCTCCAAGCGCGGCGGCAGGCGTGGGACGGAGGCCATCGGCGGAGTGCCAGGCTACGCTATCGACCATCGCCCAGGCTGATGCCATAGCCGGTCTCCCGCCGGGTCCGCGCATGCCGCGCGCCGCCCAGACTCTGATCTGGTCTCGTCGGGCCCAGTGGATGCTCGAGCAGTGTCGCGCCCGTTTCGGCAACACGTTCACCCTGCGCATCGCCTACGAGGGCACCTGGGTGATCGTCTCGGACCCGGAGGCGGTCAAGCGGGTCTTCACCGGCGACCCCCGCGTATTTCACGCCGGCGAGGGCAACCAGATCCTGCGCCCGATTTTGGGTGAGAACTCGGTGCTCGTGCTCGACGAGAAGGCCCACATCGGTCAGCGCAAGCTGCTGCTGCCTCCGTTTCACGGTGAGCGGATGCAGGAATACGGGCAGAAGATGGCCGAGATCGCTGCCCGCGAGATTGAGAGCTGGCCCACCGGCGCCCCCCATGCGCTGCGCCCGCGGATGCAGGCGATCACCTTGGAGATCATCCTCGAGACGGTCTTCGGCCTCCACGGCGGCAGCCGGATGGAGGCCCTGCGATCGGCACTGCGCGACTTCCTCGACCTCACCACCGATCCGCGCCTGCTGGCTCCGATGATCCTCCTCGGGCCGCAAAGGATCCGCCGGTATCCCTTCTTCAAGCGCCGCATCGAGCGGGTCGACCACCTGCTCAACCGCGAGATTGTCGAGCGCCGAGCGGTGTCTGACCTCGCCGAGCGCGACGACGTCCTCTCGATGTTGGTCGCTGCCCGGCATGAGGATGGCAGCCCGATGGGCGACGCCGAGATCCGCGACGAGCTGCTCACCCTCCTAGTCGCCGGCCACGAGACCACCGCAACGGCGCTCTCCTGGGCGATGGAGCGGCTCGTCCGCCATCCCGAGAAGCTGGAGCG
>JBAVAR010000095.1:0-4413 GCA_049585815.1 Solirubrobacterales bacterium | reverse complement strand
CTCGGCCACCCAGTTGGCGCGGCGCCAGGCGCGGATGATCGTCCGGAGACGATGCGGTGCCTTCGGGGTTAGCTCGACCTCAATTGCTACGGGGCGATCCTCGGTGAGGATGACCAGGTCGGGACAGTGGAGGCGTGGGGCCCCGTTGGGACGCTCGCCGAGCTTGGCGGAGGCGATCAGGTGCTCCTCGATCTGCTCGGCCAAGACCAGCTCGCGCTCGGTGAGGATGCGGTCGTGGCCGTAGCGCTCGCCGAGGATCTGTGTCAAGGATCACGAAAATTCCCCACTTACGATCACGGAATTTCCCCACCCCCTGCGACTCCCTCCCGTAGCCCTTTGAGCGTCTCGCGGTGGGCCCGCATCCGGTAGCTCTCGCCGTCGATGTGGACGACCGTCGCCCGGTGGAGCAGGCGGTCGAGGACGGCCGCAGCGACGGTCGTGTCCTCGAAGATCTCGCCCCAGCTGGCGATCCCTCTGTTGGTCGTCAGGACGGTGGCCCCTTTTTCGTAGCGGCGGCTGATCACCTGGAAGAGGTGAGAGGCCGCTTCGCCGGGCATTGGCAGATAGCCGAGCTCATCGACGATCAGAACGGCCGGCCCCGCCCAGAAGCGCATCGTCGCCGACCAGCGCCCCTCCGCCGCGGCCTTCGCGGTCCTTGCCACCAGCTCGGCGGCGGTCGTGTAGTAGACGCGGTGACCGGCGTCGACCGCCTCAAGCCCCAAGGCGATCGCCAGCATCGTCTTGCCAACTCCCGGTTGGCCGATGAAGAGGACGTTGGAGCGCTCCTGCACGAAGCGCAGAGTCGCCAGTTCCTCGACCAGGCGGCGGTCGAGGTTGGGCTGGGCGGAGAAGTCGAACTCCTCGAGGCGCTTGTGGGAGGGAAAGCCGGCGAACCGCAGCCGCCGCTCGTGGCTCTTGGCCTCCACCGCGGCGACCTCGGTACCTAACAGCGCGTCGAGGAACTCCGCGTAGGAGGGCTTCTCCTTTTGGGCCGTCTCCAACTCTGCGGCCAGGCACTCGGCCGCCGCGTCCATCCCGAGCCGGGCGAGGTGGCCGCGGACGCGCTGGTAGGGCGCCTCGGCCTTGCCGCTCACCGCCTCCCCCCGATCCGCTCCGCCGCCTCGGCGAGGGAGAGCAGGCAGAAGGCGAGCCCGCGAGCCCGCTCGGGGTCGAGCGTCACGATCGCCGCCTCCCGCCCGCGCTCCTGGCGCGGGCGGGAGGGGTCCTGGGTCATGATCACGCTGACCTCCTGGCAGACGCTGCCCTCGGGCGAGACATCTGCCTGCTCGGGGTCGATCAGGGCCCGGATCTCCTCGTAGTAGACGCTCATCGGGCCGCTCCAGCGAGCTCGGCGTAGCGGCCGAGGTCGATGAGGACCTCGGTGCCCTCTTCGCCGCGCAGCTTCGCGGCGGCGGCCAGCGCCGCCTCCCCGGGCGGTCGGTTGGCCTTGCGCTTGCAGGGAGGCGAGGAGGTGAAGGAGTCAAGCACCGCCCGCTCCAGGGCACGGGAGTGCTCGGCGTCGCGGATCGTCTGCGCGGCGCCGGCCGGAGCGCGGCGGTGGCGCGCCACCCTCCGCCCGGCGGCGGAGACGATCTCCACCTCCAGCTCGCCGAGGCGGGCCCTGACCGTGACCGTCTGGCCGAGCAGCTCGGGCGGGACGCTGTAGCGGTTGCCCTCGAAGTTGACCAGGGCCTTGGCGTCGACGACGCGCTCGGCCTCCAGCTCCGCTGGGAACGGCGTGCCCGGCAGCGAGAGCAGCGGCTCGGCGTCGGCCACCGAGCCGACCGTGCCGCCCGGGCGCCGTCTGGCGTCGGCGATCGTCGCGCAGAAGCGGTCGAGGTCGGCTTGGGCCTGAGCAGCACTCGCCACCGGCGCCGAGCGCCACCAGGAGCGGGTCAGGTAGCCGACAGCGGACTCGACGACCCCCTTGCGTTGCGGGCGGTAGGCGGGGCAGACGTCGACCCTCGTGCCGTAGTGCTTGGCGACCGCGGCGAACTGCGGCCGCAGCCGTCCCGTGTCGGGATCGACGACCGTGGCCATGCGGTCGGTGCGCCAGGCCTTCGCGGTGCCGCCGAGCCGGCGCAGGACGCCGTCCAGGGCCGCCGCCAGGTGCGGGAAGCTCTGGCCCTCGCTGAAGACCGCGCGCACCCGCCCGGAGTGCGAGAGGGCGCCGACCAGGACGTAGGCCTTCTCGCCCCAAGGCGTCTCGCTCAGCTCCCACCAGTCCAGCTGGCACTCCTCGCCGGGCTCGTGGAGGATCTCCGTGGTGGGGAGGCGGCCGCTGCGGCAGGCCGGGCAGCTCGGCCGCAGCTCCAGGCGACGCAGCTCGCGGACCAGCGTCTGGTAGGAGCGCTCGAAGCCGAGATCGACAAGCTCGCGGTGCAGCACGGTGGCGAGTGCGTGGTGGTCCTCGGCGAAGCGAGCCGTCAGGTAGTCGCGGTAGGGCTCCAGGCAGCTGGGCGGCCGCTCTCGCTTGGGGCGGTCCTCGCGCAGGTGGGCACGAATCGTCTTGCGGTCCCGGCCGGTGTGGCGGGCGATGGCCGAGATCGACCAGCCCCGCTTGGCGAGCGCGTAAATCTCCACGTCATCCTCCTCTGTGAGCATCCCCTCAGGGCCTCCCGTCGGTTCGCAGGCTTCAGCACCCGCGACCGTCGCGATGGCCCCCGACGGAAAGAGCCGCCCACCCCCGCCGCTGCGCTTCGGCCTACGGCCTCAGCTACGCGGCGGGGGTGGTGTCGGCACTCATACCTGGGGAATTCCTGTGATCCGATCTGGGGAGAGTTGCGTGATCACGCGCACTGTGCGGTGGTGGCGCAGCGCAGCCAGTGATCGACCCCTCCCGGGGAGACGTTGGCGAGCGGAAGTCCGAGGCCGGCGTAGCGGAGGCCCTCGCGGGTGGCGCGGAGCAGGCTGGGCTCGTCGGTGAGCAGGTCGAGGCGCTCGAGGAGGCCGCGTTCGATGCAGGCGGCGACGCGGCGGTAGGCCTGGCGCGCCTCACCCCGAGGGCGGCCATCACATGCTCGATGGCGACGATGCCGTGGCGGCCGATGAAGGCGACCAGCTGGCGGTCGCGACCTCGGCCGACCGGGATCAGCTCGGCCTGTAAGGCCCGCTGGACCTGAACCGATATCTGCCCGGTTGGCGATGTCATTTCAACCGTAAGACGTTGGATAGCCCGGTTTCGACCCACCCCCTTTCTGTGCTTTTTTTCGGCTTCGGCTTTTTCTTCTTCTGTTTTCGGTTCCTCTTCTGTCTGGCCCCCTCTCCCCCAGTCCGGATTCGCTCACTCACCCACAATCCGGGGGTTGGTCTTCGGGTTCGCCTACGCCTATCTCAAACCTCAATTGGTCCTACAACGACACGGGCCATCTCATTCAGACCAGCCAACAGAGAAACGGGACGTATGCCCAGGCTCAGCCGGGGAGGGTTCTGCGCTCTCGCTGCCAGCGGGAGACCCGCCCACCGAGGGCGCTGAGCAGAGCGCCGGCGATCGCGGTGACCAAAGCGAGTGAGGCTGGCGGGCTGCCGAGTGAGACCTTCGCGTGGGTGCCGATGATCGCGTGGACCAATAGGAGGGCAATTCCATAGGTCAAGCCGGCCACGAAACCGCGGCCGGCCCCGCCCCACCCGTTTCGGTGCTCGAAGCCGGCCACGATGACGCCGATCGCGACGAGCACAGCGTATGCCCAGTAGGCACCGCTGGAGACTCCGACCAGGACACCGGCAATTGCTCCGGCAAGCGCGGGAACAACTCCGACCGCTACGAGCTGCGCAAGACGCGTGCGGTCGCGAAACAAGGTCGGCTCGTACATCTAACTCCCTCTAGATTCTAGAGTGTGTCCAGTAATCTATCGCGGGACACCCACAGTGTCGTCACTTTGCGATGGCGTAATGACAGAAGCTCGTTCTCGGTGGCCTTGGCGGTTCGGTACAGAGGTACTTACGGCCATCATGTTCGGCAACCACTACCATCACGCGCTGGTCCGCGATTTCGACGTAGTAGTTGGCGCCGTCCTCGATCTCGCCGATGATTTGCACCTCCCTTTCGGTTCAGCCATGCAGGCCGCCGATGCCAGCCATGCGAACAGGGTCGCATTGGTCGGGGATGACGCAGGTAGTTGGCGATGGCATCGAGTGCTCGTAGCGCTGGAAAGGCGTGGCGGAGAGCGCCGCCCCTCCGATCTCTCGCTCTCGCCCCCTACCTCACCAGCGGATAGACGCAGGTGTATTTGGAGGGGGCGTTGATTTCAGACTCACTGATCGCCCCGGTCCCGTCGACGACGACTGTGCGGTAGTTGGTGCCGTTGGTGTTGCCGTAGAACTCATCGGTGTATTGGTGATCAGAGCCGACGCCGGTGCCCAGGTTGAGCACGCCGCGCACCGAGTAGAGCTCTAGCGGGGAGGGCAGGTAGC
>JBAVAR010000094.1:0-19848 GCA_049585815.1 Solirubrobacterales bacterium | reverse complement strand
GCCTCACCCTGCCCCTGCGGCGGCTCGCCGCAGCGACGGGTGAGCTGGCCGCAGGGCGCCGGCCTGAGCAGGTGCCGCCGGAGGGGACCGAGGAGCTCGATGAGCTGGCGGAGGCCTTCAACGCGATGGCGGCGCAGCTATCCCAGGCCCGCGACGCCGAGCGGGCGGTGCTGCTCTCGGTCTCCCACGATCTGCGCACCCCCCTCACCTCGATCCGCGGCTACGCGGAGGGGATCGGGGACCGCACGATCGAGCCCCGCGACGCCGCCGCGGTGATCGGGCGGGAGGCGGAGCGCCTTGAGCGGCTGGTCGGCGACCTGCTCGCCCTGGCGCGGCTGCGCCAGGGGGTGCTGGAGGTGAGGCGGGAGACCGTCGATCTGGCGGCGGTCGTCCGTGAGGCGGAGGAGCGGCTCCGCCCCCGCGCCCGTGAGGCCGGCGTCGAGGTGGGGATTGAGGGCGGCGATGCGGTGGCCACGGCAGACCACGGCCGCGCCCTGCAGGTGGTCTCCAACCTGCTCGAAAATGCGATTCGAGTCAGCCCGCCGGGAGGGGCGGTAACGCTCTCGGTTGGCCCCGGTGCGATCACGGTGAGCGACCAGGGACCGGGCATCCCTGTCAAGGACATCCCCCGCGCCTTTGAGCGATTTCACCTGCGCACCAGCTCGGGCGGCGGCTCCCCCGACGGCGCCGGTCTCGGCCTGGCGATCGTACGCGAGCTGACCGAGGCAATGGGAGGTAGCGCAGCGGTCGAGAACATCGCCCCCTGCGGCGCCCGCTTCACGGTCCGCCTACCGGGTGCCTAACCGTCGATCTCAGCAGCCCGGGCGGCGCTGACCACGAGCGGCGCTACCCTGTCGCGACCGCAACTCCTATTGCCTGGCGGCCCGCGCAAACCGGCTGCCCGCCCTCTCGTGGAAACCATCACCTCCGAACAGCCGACCGTTCCCGCCGGCGCCGGGGCGGGCGCCTTGGACGCCGAGCCCGTGGTGCCGCGCCGCTCGCCGCTGCGGGCGGCGATCAAGACCGGACGCCCGACCGAGTGGGTCAAAAACATTCTGGTCTTTGCCGGCCTGCTCTTCTCGGGCAAGTTCAACCAGCCCCATCAGGTGGCGGAGGCGACGATCGCCTTTGTCGCCTTTTGCCTGATCTCCAGTGCCGGTTACTTCGTCAACGACCTGGTGGACGTCGAGCTCGATCGCAAGCATCCCAAGAAGCGCTACCGGCCACTGGCTGCTGGCGAGCTCTCCGAGCGCGCCGCGATCGTCCTGGCCCCGTTGCTGGCGGCGGCCTCGATCGCTCTCGCCTTCGGCGCGGTCAACTGGCAGGTGGGCCTGATGGTCGTCGGCTACGGCGGCGCCCAGATCGCCTACAGCATCGCGCTCAAGCAGGTGGTGATCATCGACGTGATGACCCTGGCCTGCCTCTTCATCCTGCGGGTCGCCGCCGGGGCCAGCGCCGTCGGCGCCCACGCCTCGGAGTGGCTTGTCCTTTGCACCGGGATGCTCGCCCTCTTCCTCGGCTTCACCAAGCGCCGTCAGGAGGCCGTCTCCGAGCTGCACGAGGGAACCTCGACGCGGCCGGTCCTCGAGCACTACTCACTTCCCTTCCTTGACCAGATGGTCTCCCTGGTCACCACCGGCACCGTGATCAGCTACGCGATCTACACGGTCAACTCGCCCCTGATCGGCAGCCGCATGATGCTGACGATCCCCCCGGTGATCTACGGGATCTTCCGCTACCTGTATCTGATCTACGACCGGGCCGACGATCGCTCCACCGCCGCGATAATCGCTGAGGACAAGGGCATGATCGCCGCCGGCGCCAGCTTTGCGCTGATCGCGTTCCTGCTCCTCTACGTGTTCAAATAGCCCTAGCCGGGCTCGACCGGGAGGTCGTCAACCAGCGTCGTCCTGCCGTCGCGGGTGAACTGGATGTCGACCGTCTCATTCTTGCGGTAGGTGCCGAAGAGACCCAGATACATCGCGAGCCAGCGGCCCGCGCCAACCCTCTCCTTGACGATCGGCCGGGTGAAGACGATCTCCCCCGCCCGCACCCGGTAGTCGCTGTCCTCGCTCTGTTCGACGCCGTTGATGAAGACGACGAAGGGCGGTTCGGCCCTGGCAGGCAGCTTCACCCGGTTGCCTGCCGCATAGCTGCCCTTGGGAATCTCGGTTTCGGAGTCGATCATCGGGCCCGTCCCAAGAGAGTCTCGCGGACCGCGTCAAAGGGCGTTGTCCCGGCCTCGGGCTTCAACTGCTCGCGCGCCAGGGTGCCGCGGAAGGCGACCAGAGTTCCGTCCCCCCTGACGTCGATCCCCGCGGTGGGGCGGCGCAGCAGCCCCCTGCCGGAGATCTGCAGCCGCGCATGAACCTGATCCTCGGGTTCGAAGCTGCGCAGGGCCGAGGAGGGCGGCAGCGGCCCCTCGGCCCGAACCGCCTCCGCGCGCCTTCGCATTTCCCCGATCGCCGTGTCCAGATCATCGAACTCCTCGTGCTCGACGTCGGAGGCGTGCCTGACCGTCAGCCGCCACTTCTGTCGCCGATCGAGGGGCATCACGATCTGACTCTCTGAAATCGACGCCGGAGGCGTGATTGCCCCAGCCCCCGGAGGCGAAGTGGGGGAAGGCGGCGGGCTGATTCCTCAGGCGCCGCGCCGCGGCCGTTTCGGTCTGCGCGCCGGCGGCCCGATGATTTTTTCGGGACCCTCGCGCTCTGCGATCGGTACATAGGCGCGCTCCCGCTGGCCGGTGTAGATCTGTCGCGGCCGGGCGATTTTCTGCTCCGGGTCTTCGTGCATCTCCATCCACTGAGACACCCACCCGGCGGTGCGTGGGATCGCGAAGATGACCGTGAACATCTCGGTCGGGATCTCCATCGCCTCATAGATGATGCCCGAGTAGAAGTCGACATTCGGGTAGAGCTTGCGGGAGGTGAAGTACTCGTCCTCGAGAGCCTGCCTCTCCAGCTCGCGCGCGATCTCGACCAGGGGGTTGTACTCGGTGGCCTCGAAGACCTCATCCATGTGCTGCTGGATGATCCGCGCCCGGGGGTCGTAGTTCTTGTAGACGCGGTGGCCGAAGCCCATCAATTTCTCCTCGCGCTGTTTGACCTTCTCGAGGAAGCCGGGGACGTTGTCAGGGGACCCGATCCGCCGCAGCATCCGCAGGACCGCCTCGTTGGCGCCGCCGTGCAGCGGTCCGTACAGCGCCGCCACCCCGGCCGCGACCGCCGAGTAGGGGTCGACGTCGGAGGAGCCGACGCCGCGAACCGCATTGGTGGAGCAGTTCTGTTCGTGGTCGGCGTGAAGGATGAAGAGCACGTCGAGGGCCTTTGTCAGCGCCGGCTTCGGCAGGTGCTTGGCTTCGGTCTTCTTGAACATCATCGAGAGGAAGTTCTCGGCGAAGCTGAGATCGTTGTCGGGATAGACATAGGGCAGGCCCATGTTGTGCCGGTAGGAGAACGCGGCCAGGGTCGGTACCTTGGCGATCAGCCGGACCGCCGCCATGTAGCGCTCTTCTGGATCGTCGATCTGCTTTGCGTCCGGGTAGAAGGTCGAGAGCGCGCCGACCCCGGCGAGCAGCATCCCCATCGGGTGGGCGTCATAGCGGAAGCCCTCAAAGAACTGCTTGAGGTCCTCGTGGACGAAGGTGTGGTGGGTGATGTCGTAGGTCCAGCGGTCAAGCTGCGGGCCGGTCGGCAGCTCGCCGAAGATCAGCAGGTAGGCGACCTCGAGGAAGGTCGAGCGCTCACACAGCTGCTCGATCGAGTAGCCGCGGTGTTCGAGGATGCCCGCCTCGCCGTCGATGAAGGTGATCGCCGAGCGGCATGAGGCGGTATTGGTGAAGGCCGGGTCGTAGGCCATCATGCCGAATTCCTCCTCGGAGACCTTGATCTGGCGCAGGTCCATCGCCCGCACGGTCCCGTCGGTGATCGGCAGCTCGTAGGTCCTGCCGGTGCGGTTGTCGGTGACGCTCAGCGACTCCGATCCCCCGGCGCTGGCCCCGTCGGCGGTTGCGTTCCCGATCTGCTGCTCGGTGGCCATCACCCCTCCTCGAGCTGGTCTTGGCTGGAGTCGCCAGTATCGCAGCTTGAAGCGCCCGGCCCCTTGCCCGCGGTTAACGCCGATCCACTACTCGGCGGGGGCCCTCAGCGGCTCAAACTGTGTCATCCCGTGCAGCGTCGCCAGTCGCCCGTCGATCTCCTCGCGGGTGAGGCGGGAGACACGCTCGGTGCCGAACTCCTCGACATTGAAGGAGGCGAGGACGGTGCCGTAACCCATCGCCCGCCGCAGGCTCCCCTCGTCAAGGGGACCCTCGTGGCTGTCGAGGTAGCCAAGGAAGCCGCCCGCGAAGCTGTCGCCGGCGCCGGTCGGGTCCCGCACGTCCTCCAAGGGGAAGCCCGGCAGGGCGAAGAAGCCGTTCGCGGTGAAAAGCGCCGCTCCGTACTCTCCCTGCTTGGCGACGACGGCGCGCGGGCCGCGTTCCATCACGGCGCGGGCGGCGCGGGCGAGGTTGGACTCCCCGGTCAGCTGGCGGATCTCGGCGTCGTTGACGATCACGCACTCGACCTCGCCGATCGCGGCGAGCAGCGAGTCCCTCGCGGTGTCGATCCAGAGGTTCATCGAGTCCAGGGCGCTGAAGTGCGCCACCTGGCACTGGGCACGGACCTGACGCTGTAAATCGGGCTGGATGTTGGCGAGGAAGAGGACGTCGGCTGCCTTGGAGGCCGCGGAGAGCTTGGGTTCGAACTCGCCGAAAACGTTGAGCTGAGTGTCCTCGGTGTGGGCGACGTTGAGGTCATACTCATACCGTCCGCGCCAGAAGAAGGAGGAGCCGCCCTCGATCTTCTCGATGTCGTCGACGATCACCCCGCGCCGCTGCAGAACCTCGAACTCGGCGGCGCCGAAGTCATCGCCAACCGGTCCGACGGGGCGCACCTCGGTGAAGAAGCTGGCGGCGAGGGAGAAGTGGACCGCGGTGCCGCCGAGCATCCGCTCGCGTTCCCCGAACGGGGTCTTCACCGAGTCAAAGGCAATCGATCCGACGACGGTCAGCGACATCGGCCGGCAGCTTAGTGCTTGTCCTGCGAGACTCCGCAGCCGATGAAGGCGATTCAGATCGAGGAGTTCGGTGGCCCCGATGTACTTCGCTACGTCGATCTACCCGATCCCGAGCCGGGCGAGGGCATGGTCCTTGTGGAGGTTTCGCGAAGCGGGATCAACTTCGCCGACACCCATGCAACCCGCAACGACTACCTGGCCGAGCAGCAGCTTCCGCTGATCCCTGGGGCCGAGGTGAGCGGGCGGCTGGCGGACGGGCGGCGGGTGGCGGCGATTCTCCCGGCGGGCGGTTACGCGGAGAAGGTGGCGGTTCCCGAGAGCTTCCTGGTCCCGATCCCCGACGAGGTCGATGACGAGAAGGCCGCGGCGTTGCTGTTGCAGGGGCTGACGGCGATGGCGCTTGTCGGGCGCTGCGCGCGAATCGAGAGAGGCGAGACCGTCGTAGTCGAGGCCGCGGCCGGTGGCACCGGCAGCCTCTCCGTGCAGCTTGCCAAGCGGGCCGGGGCGAAGGTGATCGGCCTTGCCTCCAACGAGGAGAAACGGGCATTGGTCGAGCGGCTCGGCGCCGATGCCACCGTCGACTCCCGGGCCGGGGATCTGCGGCAGGCGATCCTCGACGCCAACGACGGCGAGCCGGTCAACGCGATCCTCCACATGAGCGGCGGGGATGCCTTTGACGCCGAGCTCGCGGCGCTGGCACCGCTGGGGCGGATGGTGGTCTTCGGCATCGCCTCCCGCGAGCAGCGTGAGGTGTCCACGGCGGCCCTGCTGCGCGGCTCGAAGTCGGTGATCGGCTTCTGGCTGGTGCATCTGCTGCTGCGCCGCGATCTGGTCGCACCGATAATCGGCGAGCTGCTCGGGGCGGTTGCCGCCGGGGAGCTGGAGGTGACGATCGGAGGCGTTTACCCGCTCTCTGAGGCGGCCCGAGCCCACGAAGATCTGATCGGCCGACGGACCAGCGGCAAGCTTCTCCTGGACCCCTCGAAGTGACGGCGTTCAAGGACCTGGGGCTCTCCCCGCAGATCCAGCAGGCGATTGACGAGCTCGGCTTCGAGGAGCCGACACCGATCCAAGAGCAGGCTATTCCCGAGCTGCTCGCCGGCCATGATGTGATCGGCCAGGCCCAGACCGGAACCGGCAAGACCGCCGCCTTTGGCCTGCCCCTCCTGCAGTACCTTGATCCCGACAACGACGAGGTGCAGGCGGTCGTCCTCACCCCCACCCGCGAGCTCTGCATCCAGGTGACCCAGGCGCTGCGCGCCTACGCCGAGCACCTCGATGTGGAGATCGTCGCCGTCTTCGGCGGGGCCCCGATCCGCTCCCAGCAGGCGCAGCTGCGGGCCGGTGCCCAGGTCGTCGTCGCCACCGTCGGTCGGATGATGGATCTGATGTCGCGCCGCTCGCTGGTCCTCACAGCGGCCCGCTATATCGTCCTCGACGAGGCCGATGAGATGCTCGACCTCGGCTTCATCGAGGACGTCGAGAAGATCCTCCGGATGTGTCCGAGCGGGCGCCAGACGGCGCTCTTTTCGGCGACCATGCCGCCGCCGGTCCAGCGCCTTGCAGAGGGTTACATGTATGACCCGACGACCCTCCGGATCACGCCGAAGACGCTCACCGTCGACGCGATCGCCCAGGCCTTCATCGAGGTGCCGGCGAAGGACAAGGCGGAGCGCTTGGTGGAGTTGCTGAAGGCCGAGGAGCCCGAGCAGGCGATCATCTTCTGTCGCACCAAAATCGGCGCCTCGCGGTTGGAGAAGACACTGAAGGCCAAGGGGCTGAACGTCAAAGCCCTGCACGGCGATATGAGCCAGGGCTCGCGCGATGGGGTGATGATCGCCTTCAAGGACCACCGGGTGAAGCTGCTTGTCGCCACCGATATCGCCGCCCGCGGCCTCGATATCGAACATGTCACCCACGTGATCAACTACGACGTCCCCGACTCCTCCGAGGTCTACGTGCACCGGATCGGGCGCACCGGGCGGGTCGGGCGCACCGGTCGTGCAATCACCTTCGTCACCCCCGCCCAGCGCGATGAGATCGCCCGCATCGAGCGCGATGTGAAGACCTCGATCGGTGAGTGGGAGAGCCCCGAGGAGCGCCTCGAGCACGCTCCAAGACCCCGGCGCCGCGAGCGTCCGGCACGGCGCCGGGAGGCCGGCGATGCGAACGGGGACGGGGAGGCCAGGGGGGTCACTGAGGGCAACACCAAGCTCTTCGTCAACCGCGGCGAGCGCAGCGGAATAACCGAGGAGGACCTGCGCTGGGCCCTGCGCGAGGGGGCGGTCGTCCCCGACGAGGACATCGCTTCGGTCCGCGTACTGGAGCGTTTCTCCTTCGTTGAGCTGAAGTCCGAGCAGGCCGAACGCGCGGTCGAGTTCCTCGACGGCACGAAGCTCCACGGCAAAGAGATCCGGCTCGAGGTCGCTAGGAAGTGAGCTCGAGGATGCTCGCGAGCAGCAGCTCGAAGTCGATCGGCTTGGTCACGTAGCCGCTGATCTGCAGGTCGGTCTGAGCCCCGGCATCGGCGCCGTCCTGATGGGCACTGACGATCAGCGCCGGCGTCTGCACCCCCTCGGCGCGCAGCTCTCGCAGGGCGTCGATCCCGGACTTGCGCGGCATCATCGCGTCGAGCAGCAGCAGGTCCGGGTTGGCGGCGGGTTCGGCGCGGTGCATGGTGTCCATCACCTCCTGACCGTCGCTCGCCGTCTGCACCTCGTGCCCGGCCATCTCCAGCCTGGTGCGGAGCAGGAGGAGGATCGTCTCGGAGTCGTCGGCGACGAGCACCCTGGCCATCAGCGGGCCTCCGTCGTGGTGCGGCCGGGGCCCGCGCCCGGGCTGAGCGTCTTCGCCGGCAGCCGGACGCGAAAGGTGGAGCCCTCGCCCGGGCTGGATTGGGCGGAGAGCGTGCCCCCGTGCAGCTCGACCAGGGATTTCGAGATCGCCAGGCCAAGGCCGGTGCCGCCGACGCGCTGGGTCAGCCCGGCGTCGCCGCGGGTAAAGCGTTCGAAAATATGTTCCAGCTGCTCCTCCGGGATGCCCGGTCCGTTGTCGCTCACGGCAAGTTCCACTTCATCACCAAATCGCGCCGCAGTCACCCGGATCAAAGCTCCCTCGGGGCAGTACTCATGTGCATTGGTAAGCAGATTGACCAGTACTTGACGAATCCGGTCGGGCTCGGCCTCGATCTGCGGCAGGCCCGGTTCGATCTCACACTCGAGCAGCTGGCCCATCCCCTCGGCCTGCGCCCCCATCGTCCGAACCGCGTCTTCGACCAGGGGACCGATCTCGGTAAGGACCGGGTGGATCGTCAGCCGCCCGGCGTCACTGCGCGCCAGATCGAGCAGGTCGTTGAGCAGTCGCACCAGATGGCGGGAGTTGTCGAGAATGATCTCGACCGTGTCGGCCTGTGCCGGGGAGAGCTTCTCGCGCTCCAGCATCAGCAGCTCGGCGAAACCCTGCACGGAGGTGAGCGGGCTGCGCAGCTCGTGTGAGGCGGTGAGCACGAACTCGTCTTTCATCCGGTCGAGCTGGTCGCGCTGGCTGGCCTCGCGTTCGAGCTCGTCAGCCATCTCGTTGAAGGCGGCGCCGAGAGCTGCTGTCTCCGAAAGGCCGCCGACCTTGACGCGGGCGGATCGATCCCCCGCCGCCAGCCGCCCCGCCGCCGCGACCAGCTCCTCCAGGGGCCGCCGCATTGAGGCGATCAAGCCACTGAACAGCAGCAGCGCCGCGGTCAGCCCGGCGATGATCCCGGCCGCGACCAGCAGCGCCGTGTTGCGGGTGTCGGTCGAGATGTTGTCCTGCAACTGCTGGCGTCGGTTCTGTTGGGCGGCGATTGCGGCGCGGGACGCGGCGGGCCGCCTGCCTTCGGCAACCCGCACCCGCGCCGCCATCTCGATCTGGTAGGAGCGCTCGATTGAGCTCTCGAAGTCCTGGCGCTCCTGGATGAAGCGGGCGACGCCGATCACCGCCATCGCGGTCAGCACGGCAAAGCAGATCGCAAAGCCGATCCTCAGCCTGTTCGCCAGCGATGGGCTCAGCCGGAGACCTCGTCGGGCATATGCTTGCGCGGCTATGGGCGACGAGGCTACAGGCACCGCCGACGGCTCGGCGAAGGCGCCGGAGGGGATCGACCGGGCGGCTATCGAGGACTGGTTCTCCGAGCATGTGCCCGCAGCCCAACCACCGCTTTCCTTCACGCGGATCTCGGGTGGTCACTCGAATCTCACCTACCGGGTGAGCGACACCGCCGCAGGGAGCTGGGCTCTGCGGCGTCCGCCGCTCGGTAAGCGCCTCGGCTCCGCCCATGACATGGAGCGTGAGCACCGGGTGGTCTCAGCGCTGGGGCCGACGCGGGTGCCGGTGGCGCCGGTGGTCGGGCTCTGCGAGGACGAGGACGTCAACGGCGCACCCTTTTACGTGATGGATTTCGTCGAGGGGCCGGTTCTGCGGGGGATCGCCGAGGCAGAGGCATTCCCACAGGCGGAGGACCGGTGGGCGATCGGGATGAGAGTCGCGGACACGCTGGTCGAGATCCACGCCGTCGATCCCACGGCGGTGGGGCTCGGTGACCTCGGCCGCCGGGAGGACTACGTCGCTCGCCAACTGCGCCGCTGGCAGGGCCAATGGGAGAAGTCAAAGACGCGGGAGTTGGCGGTGATCGAAGGAGTGCACGACCGTCTGGAGGCGCGAATCCCAGAGCAGGGCCAGGCGACTCTAGTTCACGGCGACTACCGCCTGGACAACATGATCCTCACCCCGGGCGGCGAGGTGGCGGCGGTTGTCGACTGGGAGCTCTGCACCCTGGGCGACCCGCTCGCAGACGTCGGCCTGCTGATGGCCTACTGGCCGGTGCGGGGAGAGGAGACGATCGCCCTGGGCCAGCCGGCGAACCTTGCCCCAGGATTCCCCACCCGCGATCAGCTGCGCGCCCGCTACGTCGAGCGCTCCGGCCGCGACCTCTCTGACCTCGATTTCTTCATCGCCCTCGGCTACTGGAAGCTGGCGATCATCCTCGAGGGGGTCTATGCACGCTATGCCGCTGGCCAGTACGGCAAGGTGAACGAGGGAATTCGCCAGTTCGCCCGCCTGGTCGAGCGCCTCGCGGATGCAGCCGATGAGGCAGAGCGCCGCGGCATCGATTAGGAGGGATCATCCCGGCGATGGGATGAAGCGCGGCACCTGCGGCTGGATCGCGGCGAGGGACCCTGCCGTTCGGGGGCCTGTTGGGCCTGATCGGCTGCGAGCGCTCCGAGCAGTGAGGGTGGCTCCGCCGAGGCGGTGAGGGCCGGCCCTCACCCCGTCCCGGCGGCAACCATCTGTTTTTCGGGCTCGCGGTGGCGGCGGAACATCTCCGCGACCCACTGGAAGCCGCGGCGCTCGGCAAGTGGCTCGCGGAAGCGCTCCATCCCGCGGGCCGGCCGTTGGTCGGCCGGCAGTGGGCCCTCCGGAGGCAGGACCAGCGGGTAGAAGAGGGCGGCGGCGGTGAGGTCGGCGACGGTGAACGATTCACCGACCAGGTACTCGTTCTCCCCCAGCTCCTGCTCGAGGTAGTCAAGCGCGTCGAGGATCTTGGCGCGGGCCCGTTCAGCCTCCTCCGCGCTGCCGGCGTCAAAGCGGATGCCGGTGAAGGCGCGGGCATAGCCCGCGGCCACGCCCGCCGTCTTCGCCAGCGGCCCCGGGGCGGTTGCTTCCATCAGCTCGCGGAAGCTCTCGGGGTCCTTGCCGAGCTCGTGCCAGGCGAGCAGCCTGATCGACGGGCCGAGTTCCTCGTCAAAGAAGGCCTCGAGCGCCAGGGCGCGGCGCCGCTGCGCCTGGTCGACGGGATAGAGCGAGGGCTCGGGATAGCGCTCCTCCAGGGCGGCGATGATCGCGGTCGAGTCGCCGATATGGTGGCCGTCGACGGTCAGCACCGGGAAGGTCGTCTGCGCCCCCCGGGTCAGCCAGAGGGCGACCGCGATGTGGGCGCCGGGGAGGGGCGAGCGGCGGCGGTGCTCGATTTGCTTGTGCGCAAGAGCCCAGCGTGCCTTCTCGCTGTAGTGCGAAACATCGATCTGCCAGAGAGTGGGGAGGAGGTCGCTCATCGATTCAGGCTCCGAGGTCCCCGCGAGCGTCAGATCTTCTTGTGCACCCTGACCGCGGTGCCGTAGGCGCAGATCTCAGTCCAGGTGGTGCCGAGCTCGGAGGTGTCGAAGCGAAAGGCGAGGATCGCGTCGGCGCCCTTCGATTCGGCTTCCTCGACCAGCCGTTCGGTCGCGTGCTCGCGACCTTCGGCGAGCATCTTCGTCATCCCCTTCAGCTCGCCCCCGGCCAGCGACTTAAGCGAGGCGCCAATCTGGGAGCCGAGGTTGCGCGAGCGAACGGTGAGACCAAAGACCTCGCCCAGCACCTCCTGGATCTCATAGCCGGGCAGGTCGTTCGTCGTGGAGATGATCATCGGGGTCAGCCTACCCGCATAGGATCGATCGGGTGATCTACCTACTTCGACACGGCGACGCAGAGCGCGGCAGGGGCGATGACGCGGCGCGCCGACTTACCGCCAAGGGTAAGCGTCAGGCACGTTCCGCGGGAGAGGCTCTGGCCAGGCTCGACGCCGGGATCAACGCCTGCCTCACCAGCCCAAAGGTGCGTGCCGCCCAAACTGCCCAAATTGCCTGCGCGCGCTTGGGCCTCGATCCCGAGCCGCTCGCGGAGTTGTCGGGCGGCAACCTCGACCTAACCCGACTTGCCGCCGGTCGGGGAGAGGTGCTCGTTGTCGCTCATGAGCCCGACCTCTGCGCCGAGCTCGCCCGCCACACCGGAGCCAGAGCGAGGATGCGCAAGGGCGGGCTGGCGATCATCGACGGCTCGGCGCTGGTCGCGTTGTTGGGGCCGGCCGAACTGGCCGCGATCAGCGGCTGAAGAGGCCGGGGATCCCCTTCCTTGACCGACCGGCGCCGAGCTCAGCTAGGCCACCTCCCCGCCGGCGCGGATGGCCGCCTGCCGGTCGGCCGAGGAAGGCCCCTCGCCACCGAGAACCCCGGCAAGCGAGGGAAATCGGGCGGCGAGGGGAAGGCCGAGTAGCGAGATTGCCGCCATCGCGAGGAACGCGGCGAAGGGGTCGTGGACCAGGATCTGGACGACCAGTGCCACCACGAGTCCACCGAGGTTGCCGGCCATCCAGACGATCGCCCCCGCGGTGCCGGCGGCGGCGCCGGCAAGACGCTCGGCAACGGTGAGAACGATCGGCAGTGCCGGCAGCAGAAAGAAGCCCATCAGCGCGATCACCGCCGCGCGGGCGCCGAGCAGTGAGACAGTGCCGAGGGCCAAGCAGCCGAACGCACCGACCAGGACTGCGGCGCGCATGAAGGTGCGTTCGGCATCGCGGCGAGCGAGCAGGGGAGGCAAGACGGCGCAGCCGATCATCCCGGCGATGATCATCCCGACGAGCAGGGCGCCAGCACTCTGTTCGGAGACTCCGGAGGGGTGCAGCAGCGCCTGCAGCCAGGTGGCGAGGGCGACGAAGACCCCAAAGCCGACGAAGACCAGGCCGCAGAGGGTGCGCATCGCCGGCAGCGCCCACAGCGCCCGCGCGGCGCCGCCCTCGATCGCAGCGCGCTCCTCGCCCTCGCGAACCGGCCGGCGCAGGGCAGCGGCGAGGGCGAGCGCGGCGAGTACTCCGAGGGTGGCCTCAAGCACCAGCAGCCGTTCGATGTGCCCGTGGGCTCCCAGGGTGGGGCCGAGGATGAGGGCAAAGAGCATGCCAGCGAAGCTTCCCGCCGAGCCCACGGCGATGCCGGCGGGACGTTGGTCTTCGGGAAGGTAGTCGCCGGCGAGCTTGCCGACCGCGCTGAGAATCACCGGCTGGGCGACGGCGACGGCGAGCTGGCCCGCCATCGCCCAGGCGAAGGTCTGACCGCCGAGGCGCAGCACCCCGCCCGCTGCCATCAGCCCCGCACCCGACGCGAGCGCTGGACGGAAATGACTGTCAAGGAGGCGCCCGGCGGGGATCGCCAGCACCACGTAGAGGAGGGGGAAGATCTCCGCCAGCCAGCCGATCGCCGAGACCGAGACTCCGTAGAAGTGCGCGCTCTCGGTGTCGATCGGTGCGTAGGTGAGCCAGAGCAGCTGCGTGCCCGCGCAGACAAGCGAGTAGGAGACGATCACGCCCCAGCCGCGGGAACTCCCTCGGTCGGTGTCGCTGGCGGGGGCGCCCACCCTGGTCCTCAGATGGCTCTTGGGGCGTGCTTGGCGGTCAGCTCGCCGGATGCCTCCGCCTCCGCCCGTTTTGACCACCGGTTCAGCTCGCGGCGGGCGAGGACCATCTTGTGGACCTCGTCCGGACCGTCTGCCAGGCGGAGCATTCGACTGAACCGCCACAGCGCCGCCAGCGGGGTGTCGTCGGTCATCCCCAGCGAGCCGTGCACCTGGATCGCGCGGTCGAGGACGTTCATCACGATGTTGGCGGCGACGACCTTGATCGCGGAGATCGCCTGGCGGGCGGCGCGCTTGCCCTCGGTATCCATCTTCCAGGCGGCGTAGAGAGTGAGCAGACGGGCCTGGTCCACCTCCATCCGGGAGGTCGCGATCGACTCCTGCACGAACTGCTTCTCGGCGAGCGGGCCGCCGAAGGCCTGCCGCTCATTGGCGCGACGACACATCATCTCGAGCGCCCGCTCGGCGGTGCCAATCGCGCGCATGCAGTGGTGGATGCGGCCGGGGCCGAGGCGGTCCTGAGCAACGGCGAACCCCATTCCCCGCTCACCGAGCAGGTTGGCGGCCGGCACCCGGCATTCCTCATAGAGGATCTCGCAGTGCCCCGGGCCGCGGTCGTGGCCCATCACCGGGATCGGACGGAGGAGGTTGAAGCCCGGCGCGTCGGTGGGGACACAGATCATCGAGGCGCGCGCGTAGGGGTGCGCCTCGGGGTCGGTGACGACCATCGCGATCGCCAGCTCGGCGCCGACCGCGCCGGAGGTAAACCACTTGTGGCCGTCGATCACCCAGTCCTCGTCGTCGCGCACGGCGCGCGCCTGCAGCAGGGTCGGGTCTGACCCCGAGACCTGCGGCTCGGTCATCGAGAAGCAGGAGCGGATCCGACCCTCCAACAACGGCTCCAGCCAGCGCTCCCTCTGTTCGGCGGTCCCATGCTCGGCGAGGATCTCCATGTTTCCGGTATCCGGCGCCGAGCAGTTGAAGGCCATCGGGGCCGCGAGCGGGCTGCGTCCCATCTCCTCGCAGAGCAGCCCGTACTCCCAGTTGGTCAGTCCCGGGCCGTAGCGCTCATCGGGCATGAACAGGTTCCACAGACCCTCCCGCTTGGCCGCCTCGCGGACCTCGACCAGGATCTCTGGGTAGGGCACGCCGGGACCGACCTCGGCGTCGAGCGCGACCATGATCTCCCGCTCCTGCGGGTATATCCGCTCGTCCATGAAGTCGAGGATGCGCTCACGCAGGGTCTCCACCTGAGGGCTTGGCTTGAAGTCCATTCGCTTGCGTTCCTCTCCTCGGGGTTGGGGCGACCGGCCTAGGGCGTGACTATATGTTCAGTTTCAGGCCTCTCGGCGTGCCGCCGGTAGCGCGCGAACATCTCGCCGTTCTGCTCCAAAAGCCAGGCCAGCTCCAGCTCGGCGACCTCGGGCAGCTGGCCCTCGAGGATGCGGGGAGCCTCACCCCCCGCCAACTTTGGGGCGAGGGTGAGAAAGAGCTCATCGACCAGGCCGGCGCTCTCCAGCTCACCATGCAGGCGCGGTCCCCCCTCGCAGAGCAGCGCCCGGATGCCGCGCTGCTGGCGCAGCTGGCGGAGGGCCTCGGCGATGTCGACCCTGCCCGCGTGGCGGACAATTCGAAGCGAGGTCGCGGTCGCCGGTGGCTCGGCCTCTGAGGCGGTGAAGATCAGCACCCTTCCTCCTCCGGCCGTGAAGAGCGGCGCCTCCCACGGCAGATCGAGCCGTCCGCTGATGATCACCAGCAGTGGGTCATGGGGAAGCCCGAGACGCTCGCGACGCTCGCGGGTGTGCTGATCTGAAATCAGGCGCCCGTAGCGCTCGGCGCGCATTGTCCCCGCCCCGATCATCACCGCATCGAATCTGGTCCGCAACCCTGCCAGCATCGCCGTGTCGGCCCGCGATCCGATCGGACCGGAGACGCCGCCGATCGTCGCTCGCCCGTCGACGGTTGTGGCGAAGTTGACCGCGACAAACGGCCGCGCCTCGTGTGGCCACTGCCAGGGGCGGTAGGCGGCGAGCTGGCGCTCCACCGTGGTTGGGCCGGAATCGGGCAGGAGCCGCCGCACCGCCCGCCAGCTTAGTGCGACGCCTAGGTGTAGCGGTACCAGCCGGCGAACTCGCGACCGGCGAACCTCTGCAGCTCGGCCACATCGTCCCCAAATCGGGAGCGCAGGGTCTCAAAGAGCTCATCTGGCAGCTGCGGCTTGGGGGCCGGTGGCTTGTCGGGATCGTGGACGACCTTCTCGACGATCCAGCGCATCGACTCGGGCAGGCGGTCGAAATTGCGGTCAAAGGAGCGCAGGCCGGGCAGTTTGATCAGCCTCTCCATCAGCTGGTATTTGTCCCCCTGCTTGGCCGCCGACTTCTCCCACTCGCGATCGAACTGCTCGGATGTGAAGTCCTCGTTGACACCGGCGAAGGCAAACGTCCTGCGCATCGTCGCCTGGCGCTCGGTCTGCAGCTCCTCCTGGGTGACGATCTCGATCTGTTGGCGGTCAAAGAGCTCGAGGTATGGGTCGAGCTGCATCCAGTACATCGAGCGGTGAATGTAGGAGGAGTCCGGCGCCGAGAGGGTCGCGATCATCTCCCGGGTCTCATAGCCGGCTCCGGTCGCGTGGACCCAGTGGGAGAGGATGCGCTTGATCGGGTCACGAATCATGTAGATCAGTCGTGCGTCGGGGCAGTGACGGTGGATCCGCTCGGGCACCCCCTGGAAGCGGGGCAGGTTCGTGTAATGGGGCGAGGACTCTCCGCGCACCCCAAAGCGGCTGTCGAAGCGGCTGGCGTACCAATCGAGCCCCAGGTCCCAGTTCAGCTCCTCGACAAAGAAGTTGAGCTCCTTGGGCTTTGACATCTGGATCTGGGGGTGCAGGCCGAGGTAGTGGTGAATGCTGGTGGTCCCGCACTTCAGCCCGCCGATGATGATCAGGTTCGGAAGGGCGCCGTGGCGCTTGCGGCGGCGGCGCAGGCGGCTCTTGCGGTCGGCCGTGTAGCGCTCCCTGGCCCGGGCGCACATCGCCTCATCAGCTGGGTCGTGCGTGATCGGGGTGGACGGTGTCTGCGTCTCGGCCTCTGACACGAGCGGGCTAGTGTAACTGCGATGCAGTCAGCCGATCTGACCTCCAGCTTCAACGCGTTCTTCAACGCCGCCTCGGCGTTCTTCAAGAACCTCACCGACATCCATTGGACGCCGTTTGCGCTCGCCCTGGGATTCCTGTTGGCGATGCAGGTGGTCCGAGCCTGGTCCTGGCGCAATGTGCTGCGCGCCGCCTACCCCGGGGAGCGCATCCCCTTCAACCGCCTCCTCGCGGCCTACCTGGCCGGGGCGGGGATCAACGCGGTGATCCCCGCCCATGCAGGGGATGTCACCAAGGTCTTCCTGGTCAAGCGCCAGATCCCCCATTCCTCCTACCCCGCGGTCACCTCCTCCTTTTTCGTCCAGTCCGTCTTCGACATCGCCGCGGGCGTGCTCGTCCTCCTCTACGCGAGCAGCCAGGGCCTATTGCCCAGTCTGCCGGAATTACCGCACCTACCTGCCTTCGAGATCTCCTTTTGGGCCGACCATCCGCAGGCCTTCGCGATCGCGACCGGGGCGCTTTTGGTCGCGATCGCGGTGGCGATCTACTTCTTAGCCCACCACGTGCGCCGCTTCTGGGCCCGGGTCCGTCAGGGCCTCATCGTTCTCACCCAGCCGCGGCGTTACCTGCGCGAGGTCGCCTCCTGGCAGGGGATCGGCTGGTGCTGTCGCTTTGCCTCTTTCTGGTTCTTTCTCGAGGCGTTCGGGATCGCCGGCTCGGTCGGCAACGTGATGCTGGTGATGAGCGTGCAGGCGATCTCCACGATCATCCCCCTCACCCCGGGTGGCGCCGGAGCCCAGCAGGCTCTATTGGTGGCGACGCTGTCGGGGCCCTCGCGCACCGCGGTGCTCTCCTTCTCGGTCGGGACGCAGATCGCGATGGCCGCCTGGTCGGTGGTCCTCGGCTTCGCCGCGATCCTGCTCGTCTTCCGCACCACGGATTGGCGAGGGCTGATCCGCCAAGCCCAGGAGGACTCTGAGCGGGAGGCGGCCCCGGCTCCCGCCGCCACGCGGTGACCGCCGCCGCCCACCAGATCTCCCTTGGCAGGGCCCGAGGCGAGTACTCCATGAGTGTTCGGGTGCGGAGAGGCCGTCGTGCTGCCAGCTCGGTCCCTCTGCTTTCATGTCCCCATGGAGGGCAGCCCCTTCAACCTGTTCGGCGATCCCGACGAGTTTCGTGCCCGCATGGAGGAGCTCTCTGAGCAGATGCAGTCCTCCCAGCGAGTTGCCTGGGCAGACAATGCGATCAAGCTGGCGGTCGAGATGACCGTCGCCTCGATCGGCCAGATCGATCTGAGCGGCAGTCCTGACGAGCAGGCGATGCAGGTGCGCGATGCGATCCGCGTCCTCTTCCCGGAGGCGGTGACGCTGGTACGCGAGGCCCGCGAGGGGCTCTCCTAACCGCCTAGAGCAGTTCGAGGCGAATCGAGATCGCCGAGCCCCGGCCAACCGTTGCGCCAGCCAGCTCGATCGCCAGCGCGACGACCAGCGCCGGAATCGCCAGCGCGACGCTGATCAGGGCGTCGATCCGACGCTGCCACGGCGCCCCGGCGGGGGTCCCTTCTCCCCATCCCAGAGCCCCGAAGGCTGCGTTGTGGCCAAAGGTGAGGCTGTTGAGCAGGGTCTGCCAGGCGATTGCCAGCCCACGCGCCGGTGCCCAGCGCCGGCGCCGAACTACCTGATCGCGGATCGCAACCAGGCGCCGCACCGACTCGACCGTGAACAGGTAGCGGGCGCCGGGCTGAAACCCGGCCCAGCCGGCTCCCCCCAGGGATGCGGCGAAGCTCGCCCGGTTTGAGATCCGCAGCGCACCGTCCCGCTCGAGGCGGTCCAGTTGCGCCAGTGCCTCCTCGGCGCTGGCGTCGTCACCCACCACCCCGAGGCCGCAGCTCTCGCAGCGGCTGACCGTCCCGCGCAGGCCGTCGCTCGCGGCCATTGCGCCGAACAGCGGCTCACCGCAGGCGGGGCAGGGCGGGTTGTCGGGACCGAGTCCCGCCTCCAGCGGGACGACGGGGGTGCGCCTCGTCGCGTTCATGCCGGTAGCGTACGGCCCGTGCGCCTGAGCGAGATCATGACCGCGGGCGTCGTCACCGCGACGGCGGAGGCAAGCGCGGTCTCGGTGGCCCGTCTGATGCGCGATCACAGGGTGGGTTCGGTCGTGATCGTCGACCCGGCCGGATCGCCGGTGGCGATGCTCACCGACCGCGATCTGGCAATCCGCATCTGCGCCGAGAATGCCCCCGCCGATTCACCGGTCGGCGATCATGCCTCCCGACCGCTGGTCTCCGCCGACCCAGAGATGGAGCTGGAGGAGGCGGCGGCGCTGATGGTTCAGCACCGGGTGCGGCGCCTACCGGTGATCGAGGGCGAGCGGCTTGCCGGCATCGTCACCCTCGATGACATCGCGGTTCGAACCGGTGATCTGGAGGTGGCGCAGAAGATGACGCAGGACGTGATCGAGGGGGCGTTGCCCCAGTTCTACTTCCACGATCGGGGCTGAGGGCGGATGGGGCCAGGCAAGGAGCAGGTGCTGGAGTGGGAGCGGCGTTGGTCGGTCCCGGCGGCGCTGGCGGCATTTGCGGCCGTCCTGCTGGTGATCGGCGCGATCGTGATCGTCACCCAGGGGGTCGGTACCGGCAGCGGGGACGCCACCCTGCTGCAGGACGTCAACAACCACCGCGCCGCCCAGATGATCTCCAGCATCCTGCAGGCGATCGGTGTGGCTCTGCTGGCGCTGCCCCTCTACTACCTCTTTCGCGCCGCCCGGGTGCGCAGCGAGAAGATGCGGGCGCAGCTGGTCGGGGTGGTCGTGGCGGCGCCGCTGTTCCTCGCCGGGCTCGCGATCCTCAGCGGGGTCTCTACCCTGCACGCCGCCTCGACCTTCGTCGCCAACGAACTGCCGCGGCTGACGGCCCACAGGATCTCCCTCAGCAGCGAACACGCCAACAAGCTTGCCTCTGAAGCGATTGACCACGCGCCCCTGCGCCCCCTGGCCGCGGGGTTCGGGATCGCCGGCCAGCTCGGCTTTGTGGTCGGGATGTTCTACACCGCCCTATACGCGATGCGCACCGGCCTGCTCAGCCGCTTCTGGGGCTCGCTGGGAATGGCGCTCGGTGCGGTCTCCTTCCTCTTCTTTCAGTTTGCGCTGCTCTGGTTCGTGTATCTGGGCCTGCTCTTGCTGGGTAGGGTTCCCGGCGGCCGCCCACCGGCGTGGAACACCGGTGAGGCAGTTCCCTGGCCCACCCCCGGCGAGAAGGCCGCCGCGAGCCTCAACCCCCCGTCGGATGCCGAGGAGCCCGAGCCAAGCGCAGCCGGCAACGGCGCGGCACCCGAGAGCCCCAGCAGCCGCGAGCGGCGCAAGCGCAAGCAGCGCGACTAGGCCGAAGTTACCCCGAATACCGGCCCTCTGATCGCCCCCGATCCCGCTCGTCATGCGGGGCTGGGGGTTTTTCAGGCGCTCATTTGTAGCCAAGAGTTTAGCTTGTTTTCCGTCCGACCAATGGTAGA
>JBAVAR010000093.1:0-18052 GCA_049585815.1 Solirubrobacterales bacterium | reverse complement strand
TGGTTTTTGTCGATTTCGCCGCCGCCGCTTTTTTCGCGACTTTCGCTTTCGTGCGTTTCGCCGTTTTAGCCGTTTTAGTTTTCACAGATTTGGCTTTTCTGGCCGTTTTCGCTTTCGCTTTGCTCGCCGCTTTTTTGCTTGTTTTTCTAGCCGCCATTCAGAGCCTCCCTATGCAGTTGACCGGTTTTGCTGTGCTGTGCCGAGCGCGACCGTACCAGCGCGGTCAGCCGCATCTTGGGAGGGGTGATCGCTGGCGGAAGCTAGGTCGCTGCGCCGCCCTTCGACCGATTCGCTCAGTTCGACCAGACGTCTAATCCCTTGCGGTCGGAACGGCGGGCGATATGGATAGCTCTCTCTCTCGGGTTCGCGGGGTCGGAGTGTTTCTCCAGGCCGCTCCGGAGGGCCGGGTCTCTGTTTAAGAGCCGGGACCGGAGAACTCTCCCCTCCGCTCCCCTCTTGCTAACTCCGGACGATCTGAGAAACGCGTTGGTGGCTCATGTCCAGAACCTTGGCGATGGTCGCCATCGGCAGGCCGTCGCGATAGGCGGCCCGGATCGCGCGGTCGCGTTGGGCGCGGAGGCGCTCGGTGACCTGGGCCTGGGTGGCCTCGCGCTTGGCGTGCTCGGCGGCGAAGGCATTCGAGGGTCCTAGCCGGCCACTCCGACGCGCAGCACCGCCTCCAGCTCAAAGCGCGCGTCGGGATCATCGAGCTGGGGGCCAAGCAGCTCGCGCAAGCGAGCTGTGCGGTAGCGGGCGGTCTGGGGGTGCACGTGCAGGGCCGCGGCCATTGCGACGGCGTTGCCGCGGTGGCGGATGTAGGCGAGGGCCGTCTCCCGCATCCGGCTCCGCGCCTTCTCGGTGAGCGGCTCAAGCGTGGCGAGCCGCCGCGTGGCGATCCTCTCGAGCAGGGCGGCGCTCTCGAAGAGGAGAAGGTCGCCGAGATGCTCGTCAACCCAGACCAGACCCTCGGCGCGGACGGCTCCGCCATCGGCGGCCCGCAGCAAAGCGCGGGCCAATGACCAGGACGCCGCCAGTTGCGAGGTAGGCCCGGCCGGCCCCAGGGCCAGTCGAAAACCCGCTGCCGCTCGCTCGATGCCCTTGATTCGGCCCGGGCCGGCGGGGTCGGGAACCAGGGCGCAACTGAATTCGCCAACCGCTGTGATCAGCAAATCGGGCGGCAGGCGGCCAGCAAGGGTGCTCAAGTCAGCCTCCGCGAAGGCCAGCGCCGCGACGGTGCGCGGCAGGGGCCAGCTCGCGGCCCGGCTCGCCGCGCGCAGGTCGCCCTCATCGGCCGGTGGGTCGCGCAGGAGCAGCGTCGCCAGCTCAACTCGGCGGCGGCGGCGCAGATCCTCGACCTCGGTCTGAGCTTCGGCGTAGCCCTCGACGGAGTCGGCGGAAAGCTCGTCGATGTAGGCGAAGATCGCCTCGGCGAGCAAGATCAGCACGTCGGAATCGAGCTGTGCCCGGCGAGCCGCTGCGGCGAAGCGCCGCCAGGCGACCCGCGCCCCCACTCTGTAGGCGGCCTGCAGAGAGTCGAGGGTCCGACCTCCTCGCAACTCGCCGCGGCCGAGACCAAGGTAGACCTCGCGGCCCGGCCTGCGGCCAGCGTCGGGATCGCGAATTAGGGCGACGAACTGGCGCAGCGCCTCGGCGACCCCGGTCTGAATGCCGCGGCCAAAGCTTCCCTCCAGTGGCCGCGCGTACTCGGGCACCTCACGGGCGATCGTGGCGAGGATCTCTTCGGTGACCGCGCTCAGCTCGGGCTCGATCACCTCAGCGGCGGCGACCGGGAGGCCGCGCCAGGGCTCTGCATCGGTATCTATCACTTCAGTGATAAGAAATCGGGAAACAAGTTGGCCTCAAGGCTAATTCATCTTGGCCAAACACATCTACCTTGTGAGTCATGGGCGAGATGACCAGAATCGAGAAGACCGCCAATCTGGGAGCCGTCGTGCTCCCCTTCGCCGCGACGATCGCCGCGATCGTGCTGTTGTGGAACAACCTGGTCAACCCCGCCGATCTGGCGATCGCGGCAACGCTTTACCTGCTGACCGCGATCGGCATCACGGTCGGCTATCACCGACTCCTCACCCACCGTTCCTTCCAGACCTCAAAGCCGATTGAGTACGTCTTCGCGGTGCTCGGCTCGATGGCGGTCCAGGGCCCGGTGATCTCCTGGGTCGCGGACCATCGCAAGCACCACGCCCACACCGACGAAGAGGGCGACCCGCACAGCCCCCATATCGGCCACGGCGACGGCGTGCTCGGGGTGTTGGCCGGGTTGTGGCATGCCCACTCCGGCTGGCTAATGTCAACACAGGGGCGTGCCGACTGGAAGCGCTATGCGCCGGATCTCTATGAGGACCGTGGGATGCGGATGATCGGTCGCCGCTTCGTCGGGCTCGTCTACCTCAGCCTGGCGATTCCGACGCTGGCCGGGTACCTGGTCAGCGGGACACTGGCCGGGGCCGCGGCGGGACTGCTCTGGGGTGGGTTGGTACGGATCTTCTTCGTCCACCACGTGACCTGGAGTGTCAACTCGGTCTGCCACTTCCTCGGTAGCCGCCGTTTTGAGACCGACGATCGCTCGACCAACGTGTTCTGGCTATCCGTGCCCTCGCTGGGGGAGTCCTGGCACCACAACCACCATGCCTTTCCCCGATCCGCCGTTCATGGTCTGAAACGCTGGGAGCTTGACCCCTCGGCGCTGATCATCGCCACGATGGAGAAGCTCGGCCTGGCCTGGAACGTTGTGCGGATCTCGCCGGAGCGCCAGGCTGAGAAGGTCGTTTGAACGGGCTCGTTTGTCTGTATGGGTCCAACCATGGCACTCACAGACCAGTGGGATGGGTGGGCGATAGGGGACAGCTCTCTCGGGAGCGTGGGTTGCTTCTCCAGTGCCCGCCGCGAACGGGGCGGGTCTGCTCATAAGAGCCGAGGCGAGGTAACTCTCCCCCCTCCTCTCCCTAACTCCTGACGATCTGGGACACCCGCCGATGGGACATGCCGAGGACCTTGGCGATCGCCGCCATCGGCAGGCCGTCGCGGTCGGCGGCTCCGATCGCGCGGGCGCGCTGGGCGCGGAGACGCTCGGCGACCTGGGCCTGAGTGGCCTCGCGTTGTGGCGTGCTGTGCGGTGAAGGCATTTGCCGGGCAAGGGCATCGGGGGCTTGGCGCGGGGCGCGGGCGATGTGCCTTGTATCGGCCCGGACGGTGTCCTCATACAGGGGGCTTGGAGGGTTGGTCGAGGGCAATAAAGCAATTGCACCCGGTGCTAGCATCGTGAATCATGAATCGTAGAACGACACTCAGCGCCGACGTAGAGGCGCTCGCGACGCTCGAGAGCGAGGCGCGCAGGCGAGGAGCCAGTCTCAGCGCCGTACTCGCGGAGGCGGTCGAGGAGAAGGCCGTCGCAATCAGGGCGGGGCATCGCCCCCGGGTCGGGTTGGGGCGCTCCAGCGATGGCCGCAGCGCGGCGCAGACAGCAACCGAGCCGGTTGCCCGCCGCCCGGTGTAGGTGGCGCTGGTCCTCGACACCAGCGCCCTGCTGGCGGCACTCGACGCCGCCGATCCCGATCACCGGCCGTGCGCCAGGCTGATCACCGACTCGCGCGAGGACCTGATCGTCCCGACGCTCGTCCTCGCAGAGGTCGACTACTGGTGCCACGAGCGGTTGACCCTGGACGTCTGGCTCGCGTTCGTCGAAGACCTGCTGGGCGGGGCCTACAGAGTGGAGGACCCAACGCATGGCGACCTGCAGCGCTCTCACGAACTTCAGCGCACCTACGCAGACCTGAAGGTGGGGGTCGTTGACGCCAGCGTCCTGGCGCTGGTGGAGCGTTTGGGCGAGTCGAAGGTCGCGACGCTCGACCACCGCCACTTCGGCACGATGCGGCCGGCGCACGTAGAGGCTCTGGAACTGCTGCCGAGCTGACCTGCATCGGCGTGGCAGCCACCGGGCTCACGATCGAGGCCGTCCGGCCGAAGTCAGACGAGTAGACACCTCGCCGGCGCATCCGGTGCGCTTTTGGGCGGCAGTTGCAAGGCAGATAGTAAGAGGTTGGGTCAGTCGCAAGATCGCCGGAGATCGTTGGGTGTGACCGGCCAAGGGCCGCTGAGTCAACTTGACGTTGACTTCGGCGCATGCAGTCGCGAGCTGAGAATGAAGGAGAGCTCAGTGATGAGCGTCGTGGACGCCGGCGAGGCGGTGGCCGCCCCCGGGCTGGCTACGACGCGCGCGTGGAAAGTCAGGCAGCCGGTCTGCGAAGTAACCCAGGGCGGCGCCGCTGAACACCGCGACCACGCCGAGGGCGGCGACGGCGATGCCGGCGTTCGCGTCGAGTCCGTTCAGCAACAGCACGAGCCCGGCGACCGCAGCGGTCGGGATGGCGAAGAGGGCGATGCGGATGGCCATAGGAGAAAGTGTAGATCAGGTCAGAGCGTCGAGGACAAGGACACCGAGGGCGAAGCCGAAGAAGAATCCGATTCCGGTGGCCCGCTCGACATCGCGTTCGGAGCGCCCGGCGAGGATTGCCGCATAGTGCGCGGCGCCACCGAAGAGCCCCGTGAGGGCCACAAGAACCGCGACGGCGCCAGAGAGTGCGTGGGCGAATATCCCGCCAATTACGATGCCGGTCACCTGGCGGCGATCGTAGGCAGGTGCCGGGCGGAGGACCGCGTGCCGACCAACGCCGTGCAGGACTCATGGTCTGGATCGATCAAGCCGAATCCGGTGCTTGATGGAGAGCGGATCGCTGAAGTCGGGACCGCGAGCGGCGGGACAGCATGCCCGGGCGCACGCTGGCGAGATCGCGACACGGATGCTGGCTGTGGGCGGCTGCGCGGTGATGCTGCTCCTCTTCGCCATCGTGGTGCTCGGGATGCGCGAATGGGCGTTGGCCGCGGTGGCACTGGTCATGATCGGGGTGCTGGTGATCGCCGATCGAAGTGTCGGCCTGCGGTTCGATCGTTGGATCCGGGGAGCGGAAGGCGAGGAGAGCGTCGGGGCGGTTCTGGATGGGCTTGCCGGCGAAGGCTGGATGGCGATCCACGATGTCGCCATATCCGGGCGCGGCAACGTCGATCACGTCGTGGTCGGACCGGGGGGGATCTTCACGATCGAGACGAAGAGCCATCGAGGACGGATCTCGGTCGATCGGCTGGACCCGAGGTGGTTGAAGCAGGCTTACGCCGAGGACAAGCTGATCGAGCGGATCTCGGGGATGGAGGTTCAGGCGCTGCTGGTGTTCAGCGAGGCCTATCTGGTCGGGTCGGTGCCGGCACGACGCAGAGGGGTGACGGTCCTGCCGGCGCGAATGCTCGCGGGGTACCTGGGGCGGCGCAAACCGGTGATGTCTGCGCAGGAAGCGCGGGGCGTGGCGGAGCGGCTGGCCAACGCCGTCGCGTGATAGCGCCGGCAAGGCGGCGACGACGAACTCGCTCTACACCGCGACCGACCCGCCGCGATGGCGGGCGAGGCATGGTCGCCCGCCTTGCGGGGTCTTGCGGGCGGGCTACACTTTCCGTCAATGGAAACTCGCGTGTGGCCGGACCTTCCTGACAAGCATCGTTGGGCGCTGGAGCTGATGGAAAAGCGCTTGGAGGACGCCACCCAGCCCGCGAGGGAGCTTTCCGTACGCGCCGAGGAGCTTCGCGCCCAGGCGGCGCAGACCGACATCGATGGTTATCGCGACGCGGCCCTAGCGCTGGCTGACCGTTATGAGCAGGCGGCGGCTTCTCGCCTCGCTTCAGCGTAGCCCTACCGCCTCCCATCGAGTCCATCCGGGCGGCGATCTGCAACTGCCGGTCGAGCAAGGACTCGGCGTCGACCTTGATGCGCGCCAACTCGGATTTCAGCTCAGCGAGCGTCTGCGTCGCTCCCTCGGCGTCGAGCAAGACCTGATCCCGCCATTTGGCGGAGAGCTGGCGGGCAGTGGCCGAGAGACCGGGCAGCTCGACCGTCGCGATTCGCGCCGACTCCTCAAGGAGCTGGGCCTGCTCGGGATTGCCTTGATCGCTCGCGATCAGCTCACGCCGAATCTCGAAGATGGCCTCGTGGGCGATCATCGCCGTCTGGAGCAGCAGGCCCAGCTCTTTGATGGCAGTTGGGTCTTCTGGCACGTCGGCCATCCTGCCGAAGCGTCCGGCGCGAAACCCGCACAAATGGCCGCGCATCCTCCGAGTGGAGCATGGGGTGGCCGTCGTCGTCGAGGGCACGTAGCGTGGAGGGATGGCTGCCGACGTGCTGCCCGACATCCTTCGTCCTGGCCTAAGGGTCGTGTTCTGCGGGACTGCTGCCGGCACGACGTCGGCGAGGGCCGGTGCGTACTACGCGGGGCCTGGTAACTCATTCTGGGTGACGCTGCACGCAATCGGGCTGACGCCGGTGCAGGTGGCGCCAGCCGAATTCGTGCGGCTGGCGGAGTTCGGGATCGGGCTGACCGACATCTGCAAGGTGCTGCACGGCTCCGACGAGGAGGTCGGGACGGTCGAGTTCGACGTCGCCGGCCTACAGGCCCGCGTCGAACGGCAAAAACGCAGCTCGCGGCGCTCTTGAGCGCACGGTCGGCTACGGGCGCCAGCCGGAGCGGATCGGCGGCGCGGCAGTCTGGGTGCTGCCGTCGACGTCGGGCGCCGCGCGGCGGTATTGGGATGTCGAGCCTTGGCGGGAGCTGGCGCGGGCTTGCGCCCGGGGATGAACGGGTGGCCGGAGAGGAACGAGTCCTGAATGCGGCGTATGCGGCCTTCAATGCCCGCGACCTCGATGCCGCGATCGAGCTGATGCACCCCGAGGTCGACCGGCCCAATGCCTGGGAGGGTGGCCCGGTGTCGGCCGGGAAGCGGTCCGCGACTACTGGCGGCGCCAGTTCGAGGCGATCTGCAGCCGGGTCGAGCCCGAGGGGTTCCGCGAGGAGGCGGGCGGGAGCGTCACGGTCGAGGTGCACCAGGTGGTCCACGACGCGCAAAGCGGCGAGCTGCTGAGCGATTCGCGGGTGCGGCACCGCTACTGGCTGAACGACGGGCTGATCGTGAGGATGGAGGTGGAGGAGGAGACGTAGGCGGCTACCCCGTGGCGCGGGCGAGGCTTGGGCGTTGACTGGGACTGCTGCATGTGGGTCGGCAGGGCGGACTGCGTCGCCTGCCGACCAGATAAGATTGTGGGCCGGGTCCGCCGTCAAGGCGCTCGTCGCGAAAGCTCCTCGGCCTCGGCCTGCGGCCGCCCTGCGGGTGACTGCGGCCCGGCTTGGGAAGCCTGGGTCAGCTCGCCTCGAGGTACTCGCGCAAAGCCTTGCGGATCACCGACGAAGTCGCCTCGTGGTCACGTTGGGCTCGATGGGCCAGCGCCTGGCGCAACTCGGGGTCGAGGCGGACTGACTCGACCGCAGCAGGGCCGGAGCCGATCGTCGGGCGGCCGGGACGACGGCGCAGGGTCTCCTCAACGTCGTAGCCATTCTCCGCCTCGGTCGCCAGCTTCTCGACGAGCTCCTCGGTGATCGGGATACCGCTCTTCGTCTTGCCGTAGCTCTTCTTGTTCGCCATCGTCAGTCTCCTTCTAGCAACGGGAGGTACTTCGGCCGCATTCTCATCGCGTGGATCGCCAGCTCCGAGCCGTCCTCACGAACAATCGTCAAGACCTCCAACAGGTCGGCGTCGCGGGCCGGCTCCAGATACAGGCGGGTGTTGTCGGCTGGTGCATACCCGGTTGCCTCCGCGAGCCGCAGCCGGAAACCTGGTGCGGAGTCGCCGTCTCGCGCCACTGCGGGCTCCGTGCGGCCGTTCCAGGCTCGAGGCCCACGTTTGGCCGAAGCAACAACGAGACGCGGTCAGGGCCGCAGCGGACGGAACGAAGCGGGTATGCACTTGTCGGCTTGTTCGTCGATGCTCATTGCGTTCTCTACCGCGTGCTCGATGTCCTCGTCGGCGATACCGTGCTTGCGTGCCGACGGATGGATCTCCACCGCAGAATTGTAATACGAAATCTAGCCCGGAGTCGCGCGGTGAGTTGAGAGGAGACTCCCAGAGCTTCGACGATCCCTATCGAGCGGGCCTACCGCTGCTTGGACGACGAACTTGAGCGAAGCAGGACGGTCTTACCGAGACTGGCAGCCGAGCCGTCGCTAGGTGTGAAGGTGACATCGAACTTCACCTTGGCCTTGCCGCGCTTCTTCAGCTTCTTTGCCACCTTGCCGTTCGGCAAAATCGGAAGCATCACCTTGCCGGCGGCGAGCACGGTCTTGCTTTGGACCTTGACCTCAGCGCCGCTTAGGGCGACGCTCCCGGCTCCGCCGAGGTTGACGGCCAGCAGACCGGTTCCCTTCTTCTTGTTCAGCTTCGTTTTCTTGCCGAGGCTGAACAAGAAGAAGTTGGCGCTGACGCTCTTGGTGGCATCCATCGTCAAGCTGCAAGAGGTTCCTGTGCAGGCGCCGGAGAAACCGCCAAATGCGAAGCCCGGGTTGGCGGCCGCAGCGAGAGAGACCGGCGCCTGGTAGACGAAGGCCGCGCTGCATGTCGATCCGCAGCTAATACCTCCCGTGCTGCTGGTCACCGTCCCTCCAGCGGGGTTGGAATTGGCGACGGTCAGCGTGTGGCGTCCGAGCCAGCGAACCGCATTGACCGTCAACCTGGCGAAATCACCGCTCCAGGTTGACTCCCCGGCGACATTGGCGCTGATTGAGACGACCCTGCCCTTGTAGGCGACCAGTTCCTTCCCGTTGGACCACTTCGCGACCGACGTCGCGCCGGGTGCCAGTGTCGGTTCGGTGTTGCCGTCGGACTGCAGAGCGGAAACTCCTTCCATGAGGGGACTTGCGCTGTCGAAGCTGCCGAGTGTCAGGGCCGGGTTATTGGGATTGCTTCCGGGGACAAACGGTGGATAGCCGCCGCTTTCAAAGCGCCCTGCGGGTCCGTTTTGTCCCGAGCCGGCGCCTTCCCAATTGTCGTAGGCGTACTGGACGACGACACCGCCGGAGTCGACATAGTCGGCGAGCGCATTGCCATAGGCCGTCGGATCCAGGTAGCGGTCATCGCTCATGCTGATCACAAGGTCATAACCCTCGAGCTTCGCGGCGGTAGGGGTTTCCGTGCCACCTTCTTCGCCGGCATCGAGGATTTCGACTGAGGCGACGTCGGGGAAGGCGGCGAGCTGTTTCTGCAATTCAAGGGGGGGTTTTTCGTCTGCTTCGACGATCAGCACCCGGTAGGCGCCCGGAGATGCGCTTGCTTGGCCAGCGGCAACTCCAAGCAAAGCGAGGGCGGCGAAGAGCGAGACGAGGAGACGAAACCGGATCGACGACACGCCGCGAGACGATACGGCAAAGTCGTATCCAACGCCACTCCTTGTCGTTACAGGACTCATGAGGCATACGCGGCAAGCCGATTAGGTGATCGATGGAGATCGAATCGCTGAATACCGAGCCGCGGGCGGCCGGTCAGCATGCCCGTTCGCACGCTCACGAGCTGGCGACGCGCATGTTGGTGGTGTTCGGGCTATTGCTGTTGATCCTGCTGAGCGCTGGTCCGCTGCTTGGGCTGCGCGGCGCGGCCCTGATCGGGGTCGAGCTGGCGGTGATCGGGGCGATGGTCATCGCAAATCGCGTGTCTGAGCCCAAATTTGATCGCCGGCTGCGGGGAGCGGAAGGCGAGGAGAGCGTCGGGGCGGTGCTGGACGGGCTTGCCGGCGAAGGCTGGATGGCGATCCACGATGTCGCCATATCCGGGCGCGGCAACGTCGATCACGTCGTGGTCGGACCGGGGGGGATCTTCACGATCGAGACAAAAGCCAATCGGGGAAGGATCAGGATCGACCGAATCGAGTCGCGGATGCTGAAGCAGGCCTACGCGGAGCGAAAGCTGATCGAGCGAATCACCGGGATGGAGGTGCAGGCGCTCTTGATCTTCAGCGAGGCTTGGCTGGTCGGGTCGGTGCCGGCGCGGCGCGAGGGAGTGACGGTGCTGCCGGCGCGGATGCTGGCCTGGTACCTGGAGCGGAGGCGGCCGGTGATGTCGGTGGAGGAGGCGCGGGCGCTGCATGGGAGGTTGGTTGGGGCGGTTGGATGAGGGCGGCACTCGCTTTGTAAGTCCCCAGATCTCCAAATCGAATGTTGAGGGAGCAATCGTCTCCTGCTGGCGGTGGTGCGAGAAGATGCCCGCATGGGCGGAGTTGCAATCCTCCTCTTCAGCGACCTGGTTGATTCCACCGCGCTGCTTGCGCAGCTGGGTGACGATCGAATGGATCGCATTCGCCGCGCCCACGTGGACGATGTAGCGGCTGCGGTCGCCAATGCAGGAGGCCGGGTGATCAAGACTCTCGGCGACGGAGCGATGGCGAGCTTCGAGAGCGCCCTGGGGGCCCTCCGTGCGGCAGCGGCGATCCAGATCGCGGTCGAGCGCCTTGATGGCGCAAACGGCGGGATCGGAATCGCCGCTCGGGTGGGAGTCGCGGCGGGTGAGCCAATCGCGGACGGCGATGACCTGCACGGGATGGCGGTGGTGATAGCGAGCCGGCTTTCCTCGGCAGCCGGGGCCGGGGAGGTGCTTGTCCAGGACCTGGTGGCGGCGCTTGTCGCTTCCCGCGACGGGCTGGAGCTGGAGGAGGTGAATGAGTACGAACTGAAGGGTGTCCCGACGCCGGTGCGTGCTTCGAGACTGCGCTGGCGTGAGTTTGCAAAAAAGAGTGAGGAGCCGACGAGCGTCAAGGCAGCGGAAGACGAGAAACCAGTTGAGGAGGGACTCGGTCGCGCTGGCAGCACCCCGTTGCCGCAGCTGCTGGCCGCCTACGCGGACGAGCCGCTGATCGGTCGCGATGATGCGATCTCGATGTTGCGCGAGGCGACCGAACCACGCCCTGGCCGCCATGCTGTGTTGATCCTCGGCGAACCGGGGATCGGCAAGACCCGCCACGCCGCGGCCGCCGCCGCAGAGGCCCACGCCAAAGGTGCCCTGGTGGTGATGGCCCGCTGCCCTCCCGAGCCTACGATCTCCTTCGAGCCCTGGGTGCGGGCGATCGGCGAGCTGGCGCTAGCGGGCGATGATGCCTGGCGGGCGGGGTTGGCTGAGGCGGCGGGAGCAGAGCTCGGGGCGCTGGTACCGGAGCTCAGCGAGCATAGAAAGCTCCCCGGCAGCGCCGGTGCCGACGAAGTGATCGCAGCCGAGGGCGCCCGCTACCGCCTGTTGCAGGGCATCGGCTCGGTTCTCGCCCGGGCCGCCGACGGGGCGCCCCTACACATCGTCCTCGATGACGCCCACTGGTGTGATGCCGCTTCGGCACAGGCTCTCGAGCGCCTGCTCGAACGCGCCCCCGGCAACCGGATGGTGGTGATGGTCACCGCGCGGGATCGCGAGATGGGGCGGCGTCACCCGGCCTCCCTCGCCCTAGCCGACCTGCGCCGCACCGGGGACCTCAGCGAGCTGCGCCTCGGCGGCCTCGATGCCGCCGGACTGGCGGAGCTGGTCGGGGCAAAGGTGGGCAGGGCGATAACGCCGCAGCTCGCGGAAGGTCTGCAGGCGAGGACCGCCGGAAATCCGTTCTTCGCGGGGGAACTGGCGCGCGACCTTGACCAGCAGGGTGCGCTGCGAGAGGCAGAGGCGCTGGAGTCGGCACCGGTGCCAGAGGTTCTCAGCGACCTCGTCGAGGAGCGGCTCGGGCGCCTTGAACCAGAGACCGAGCAGCTGTTGTGCGCGATCGCGGCGATCGGCCCATCGGCGCCCGTCGACCTCGCGGCAAAAGCGGCCGGGCTTGACCCGGCCGCTGCTGAGCGCGCGGTGCAGGAGGCGCTCTCAGAGCGCCTGGTCGATGACCAGATCGCCACGGAGCCGACGGTCGCCTTCCCCCACGCCCTCGTTCGCGAGGCGCTGATCGCCACCACCAGCGACGCGGCCCGTGCCCGCCTTCACCTCTCGATCGCGCGCGCGTTGGAGAGCGATCCGGACGCAGAGCCTGCCGAGTTGGCCCGCCACTACGGGCTCTCGGTGGGCCTTGCCGGCGCCGAGCCGGCGATTGCCGCTTACCGCGCCGCAGCCAGGGCCGCCGCCGCTGCCCACGATCACGAGCAGGCTGCGGTCCACACGCAAACCGTCCTGTCGCTGCTGGACGAGGATGACCTGCCCACGCGGGCGCCGGTACTGCTGGAGCTTGGCGAGCAGAGACTGCTCAGCGCCGATCTGCTGCGCGCGCGTCAGGCCTTTCGCGATGCGGTGAAGGCAGCGCGGGCGACGGGAGACGCCGGCACGCTCGCCCGTGCGGCCCTCGGCTTTGCCGGCGGGGACATCGGCTTCGGCTGGGAGGCCGGCACCGATGACCCCGACTCGGTGGCCTTGCTGCGCGAGGGCCTTGAGGCCCTCGGCGAGAGCGAGCCGCGCCTGGCCCTGCGGATGGTCTTTCGTCTCGCCTACCTGGAGGTGTTCAGCGTCGACCATGCCAGCGTCGCCGCCCTGGCCCTGCGGGCCGCCGAGCTTGCCGGTCGCCTTGGCGATAGCGAGGCGCAGATCCTGGCTCGCTTCACGAGCCTTGTCGCGCGGTTTGCTCGCTACAGCGAGCCACTCGAGGTCTTCGAGATGCTCGAGAAGGAGGCCCTGATCCTGGCTGAGTTGGCAAGCGATTGCGACCGCGAAGACCTGGTTTTCCGAGTGATCCAGTGGACGGCTGCGATCCACTACATCTCGGCGCGCATTCCAGAGTGCGAGGAGGCGATCGAGCGCCTAGCGGAGATAGCGGCGCGCCTCGGCAGTCCCCGTTTCAGCTGGGAGGTGGACCTCAACCGTGGCATGCGTCTTCTCGATCGCGGCGATCGGGCCGGGGGAGAAGCGCTGGTGCGGCGAGCCGGATCGGTGATGCGGCGGCTGCGCCCCGACATTCAGATGATCGTCGAGCTCGCCCTGCTGGCGACCGCGGAACTCGTCTACGACGGCGAGGGGAGCACCAGCCGCCTCGTTTGGGAGGCGATGGAGGAGGCGCTGCCGCGAGGGCTGATCTCCTCCTTCGCAGCGCTCGTCACCGCGGAGGAGGGCGACCTCGAGGAGGCGCGCAAGCGGATGCGGGCGCTGCTCAGCGAAGACCTGGAGCCGCTTCGGCGCCCGGATGGGCATCTGCCGGTCGCTCTGTGCGCGCTTGCCCATACGGCGTGTCTGGTCGGTGACGTCGAGACCGGAGAGCGCTTGCGGGCGCTAATCGAGCCGCTGCGCTCCCGCGTTGTCGTGGGACCGCCCGCGATCTGCTTCAGCTACCTACCGGAGGCGACAATCGGTCGCCTGGAACTGCTGGCGGGCCGTCCTGAGGCAGCGGCTGAGGAGCTGCGTGAGGCAGTGGCCAGGGCCGATGCCTTCCAGATGGTGTTTCAGGCGACCCAAGCCCGGGTTAACCTGGCGAGGGCGCTGCAGCGCAGCGGTGACTCCGAGGAAGCGCTGGCGGTGCTCGTTGAAGGGGAGTCGATCGCCCAGCGCTACGGCGTCGGGGCGATCAGCGATGGTGTCGCTGAGGTGCGAGCCGAAATCGAGGGCTCCGAGCCAGCGGTCGCTGCCCTCTCAGCAGAGCGGGCCCGTCCGATCAGAGCACTGGCGTCGCGGGGTGGGCGCCGGGCGCTGGCGGCGACGGTCCGCGGTCTCGATGACGCCGAGGTTGAGCGGCGTTTCATCGAGCCCCGCCGCCAGCGGGCACTGCTGAAGGGAATCGCGCGCGGATTTCAACCGGCGATGGCGGCTGGTTTCAGCGGGCTGATCGCCTATGAGCTTGAGCCCTTCTCGATCGAGCCGCCGCCCGATGCTCCCTGGCGCTGGGCGATCGAGGTCGACTCTCAGTCGGGGCGCGCGCGTCTGCGCGAGCCGGCCCCATTGGACGCCGCGGTAACGGTCCACTTCGGTCTCGCTGAGTGGGTGCGGGTGCTCGCCGGAACCCAGGATCCGCTGACCGCGATGGTCGCCGGTCGCTGCAGCGTCGAGGGCGACGTGATCCTCGGCGCTCGCCTTCAGGCGATGTTCGGCGCTCGGTGAGGGCGTAGGAATGTCGACAGGTGGCAGACGCGCAAACCGTGTCAGGAGACCTGTCTCTCCTGTCCGACCCAGTAGGGCCCGCGCAGCTCGCGCTTGAGGATCTTGCCGGCGCCGGACTTCGGCAGCGGCTCGGTGCCGAAGTCAAACGAGCGCGGCAGCTTGTAGCCGGCGATCAGCGCGCGGCAGTGCTCGGTAATCGCATCCTCCTCGACGCTCGCGCCGGGCCTCAGCACGATCGCTGCATGAACGCGCTCTCCCCACCTCTCATCGGGGACGCCGAACACGGCGCACTCAAGCACCGCGGGGTGGCGATAGATCGCGTTCTCGACCTCGGTGCAGTAGACGTTCTCACCGCCAGAGACGATCATGTCCTTGAGGCGATCGACAATGAACAGGTAACCCTCGGCGTCGGAGTAGGCGGCGTCGCCTGAGTGATACCAGCCATCGGCATCGAGCACCGCCTTGGTCTCCTCCTCCCGGTTCCAGTAGCCCTTCATGATGTTTGGGCCGCGCACCCATACCTCGCCGGCCTCTCCAGCCTCCGCTGGAGCGCCATCGGCGCGGCGCACCTGTGCCTCCACGCCAACCACCGGACGCCCGGCAGAGTGCAGGCGGGATCTGAAGGGCTCCTCGCCAGAACTGCCACGGCGGTGGTCCTCGGCGCTCAGCAGGGTGACCACCGGCGCCGCCTCGGTCATCCCGTAGAGCTGCCCCCATTCACAGTCAAACACCTCCATCGCCCGGCGCAGCAGCTCACCGGGCATCGGCGAGCCGCCGTAATAGATACTGCGCAGGCAGGAGAGGTCATGTTCTGCAAGGGCAGGGTGATTGATCACCATGTTGATCATGCTCGGCACAAGCGTGCCACGGGTTACCCGCTCTGCGGCGACGGTACGCAGCCACAGCTCGGGATCAAACGCGGGGATCATCACGTGGCGGCCGCCGACCCAGGTCAGCGCATGGGTGGATGATCCATCGGCGAGGTGGAACATCGGTGCCGCATGTAGGTATGTGTCGTGATCGGAGTAGGGCAGGGCGATCAGAAAGTGCCTGGCGTTGGCGATCAGATTTCGGTGGGTGAGCATCGCGCCCTTGGGCAGACCGGTGGTGCCGCCGGTGTAGAAGATTCCGGCGACGTCTTCTGGGTCTACCGAAGCTGCTGGAGCTCCCTCCCCCGCTGTCATCTCGACAAACGAGAGGCAGCCATCGGGTGTCGCACCCGCCCCGATGTAGATCAGGTGCTCAACCGTTGCGCAGCTCTCCGCCAGCTCACGGCTGACCTCGAGGAAGGCATCGTCGACAAGCAAAACACGCGCAGAGCAATCGTTGAGGATGAAGGTGAGCTCCGCCGGGGCGAGACGGACGTTCAGGTCGTTGAGAACGCGCCCGCTGCGCGGGATCGCCAGCCAGGCGACAAGGTGTGCGGCGGAGTTCAATCCGAGGACGCCTACGACGTCTCCTGCAGCAAGCCCGAGCTCTGTGAGCGCCGAATCAAATGCGGCGACGCGTCGGCCAAGCTCGCGGTAGGTCCAGCGCTGATCACCGTCTATGACCGCCTCGCAGTTAGCGAACAGCCTCAGCGGGCGCTCCAACGTGGCGCTGAGAGTCTCACTCATCGTGACTTCGATCTCTAAACACTTTCGGCTGCGCTCACATTCGATCTGCAGCGGCGACTCTCTCGCGACGTCGTCCCCTTGTCAACGGTGTGGGACGTCCGGCCCACCCTTCAGCAGCTCCCAGGCCAGCGGCCCGGTATGCCGTCCACCGCCTGTCGCAAGAAACCGTGAGAGCGGGGTTTCGCTTCTTGCGCAGGGAAGCGCAGGCGCGATGCGCGTCGGCTCGCAACGGCGCGAGCGCGTGCAACCCTGCCTCCGTCCGTCAATCCACCTACCGTCGGCGGCGTGCAGACCGCAACCGCCGCTTTCGACTCCGGCCTCTACGTGGTCGGCGCAACGGTCATCCCTGTCCTCTTCATCGCACTGCTGATTCCCGAGGGGATCCTCGTCCGCTAGGCCATCTGGGCGAAGACTCTCCGGACTCGTCAACTGGCTCGCATACGTCTACGACTGGCTCGGAAGGCGATGCGAGAGGCGGGGCGGGCCGAGATGAGGCAGGCAGCCGTGCCGGAGCCTTCGGTGTTCGCCGTCGGGGGTGTCCTTCGGTTTCACGATCTGTTGATCCTGCCGGTTACGGCAGCACTGATTCTGTTCGTTATGGGCGAGATCAGCGCAGTTCACGCGCTAAACCATCACCATGCCTCCGGGACCGAGCACTGGTGGGTAGAAGTTGCGTTGGTCGGCCTACCGATCCTCGCCGCCGCGAGCGTGATCGCGTCAATCTCGTTCCGGTGGGCTGGCGGGATCTCAAAGCAGGCCGCCGCGGCAGCCGCTCACTCGGTTCAGGAGGACGATTGAGTGCCAGGAATTTCGGATCGAAGCAACCGGCTGCCTGAGGATCGAGAAGAACGACTTATCAAATCGGAAGGCTGACGACTGGTTCCTGCGGAGCGAATCGGAACCTGACTTCCCTTGTGCAGTGGTTGCAGGGTAACCCAGTACGGTCCCTGCGGTGGTCGGCGACAAACAGCGAACGATCGTCTATGTGGACGGGTTCAACCTCCACTATGGCGCACTCAAGGACGGACCAAACCGTTGGCTTGACCTGGCCGCGCTCAGCCACCACCTGCTGAAGCCGAGCCATGACATCGTCGGGATCCGGTACTTCACCGCTAAGGTGCAGCCAAGGGCCCGGTAATCCGCAGCAGGCTCAACGACAACAGGCATATCTGCGCGCGCTGGCGATGATCCCCGGCTTGAGCATCCACTTCGGGACTTCCTGACGCGCAAGGTCAACCGCCGCTTTGCGCGGACGCCGCAGGGCGGCTCGCCCAATCGGCTCGTCTGGAATACCGAGGAGAAGGGCTCCGATGTCAACCTGGCAAGCTATCTGTTAATCGACGGCTTCCGGGCGCGCTACGACATTGCTGTCGTGATTTCCAACGACAGCGATCTGAAAACGCCGGTCGAGTTCGTCCGGGATGACCTCGGTGCGCCGGTAGGGGTACTCAACCCCCACAAGAATCGGAGTTGGGCGCTTTCTCCGAGGCAGCTACCCAAGGGCTCGTTCTACAAGCCAATCCGCCCCGCGGCTCTGGCAGCTTCCCAGTTGCGGTCGAACCTCAAGGACGCGGACGCCATGATCCACAAGCCGAAAGGCTGGTAAAGGCCCCCGGAAAGCGCAAGAGCCGCCCGAAGGCGGCCCCGCATCCCAGCCGCCGAAGCGAGCTAGGGGGATATCGGCAGTGTAGCTACAGCAGTTGACTGGCGTCAACCTTCACGGCGGCAACCCAGGAACCTCTCCCCCGACTGGACACCACTGCCCAGCTGGCATCAATGACGGCAAGCCACGGGCATTCTGACGGCTCGGAGGATCGGCGCGGGCAGGTGCTTCATTCCGCCTGGATGCGGGTTGGCGGACATTCTTTGACTCGGCATCGGCGTGCTTCATAGGGAGAGCTCACTGTAGGTGCACAGAGCGCGGCCGGTGGCAGTCGTGCGTCTCCTGGGCGACACCAGACGCCATGCCGTCGGGATTGACTTGTCTCCTTTAGCAGTGCGAGGATCGCCATCAAGTCCTAAAGTCGCGCCGCTCGCAAGGATGGCGCCCGACAGCGGAGGTACAGATGAGTGACGCTCAGGCGAGGCGGATGGGAGCCGCGACCGGGATCATATTCGTGGCGCTGATCGTGATCGGGTTATTCGCGGTCGTGCCAAAGGGACCCGCCTTTAACTCCTCCGCGGCGAGCATCCAGCAGTTCTACGTCCACAACCGTCACGATCTCCAAGTGGGGTTGTTCATCGCGAGCTTCGGCTTCCTCTTCTTCGTCTGGTTCCTGGGCAGCCTTGTCAGCCATCTGCGACGTTTCGAGGGGCAGGAGGGACGGCTAACCTCGATTTCCGGTGCGCTCAATCGACCCTACTTTCCGAGCGCGCCAAGATCGCCGGCGGGCAGGGTCAGGCGGGCTTGAAGCTGAAGCTCAACTCCCGTCCCTCCCACCAGGGGACGGCGA
>JBAVAR010000092.1:0-61475 GCA_049585815.1 Solirubrobacterales bacterium | reverse complement strand
AGGGCCGAACCGACCTAGGTTGAAAACTGGGCGGATGACCTGTGGATTGGAGTGAAAGGCTAATCAAGCTCAGAGATATCTGGTTCTCTCCGAAATATATTTAGGTATAGCCTCGAGTGATTGCGTTGCGGCCGTAGAGCACTGTTTGGACTAGGGGCCCTACCAGGTTACCGACTTCAGGCAAACTCCGAAGACCGTTACGGTTAGCTCGGGAGTCAGTGTGCGGGGGATAAACTTCGTACGCAAGAGGGGAACAACCCAGACCATCAGCTAAGGACCCTAAGTGCTAGCTAAGTGGCAAACGATGTCCGAATGCAGAGACAACCAAGAGGTTGGCTTAGAAGCAGCCACCCTTGAAAGAGTGCGTAACAGCTCACTGGTCAAGTGTTCGGGCGCGGATAATTCAACGGGGCTCAAGCTAGCCTCCGAAGCTATGGGTGTGCAGGCCTGCGGGCTCTGCACGCGGTAGGAGAGCGTTCCAGCTGCGTGAAGCGGATGCGTAAGCCTCCGTGGAGCGGCTGGAAGTGAGAATGCCGGCATGAGTAACGAAAGAGGGGTGAGACTCCCCTCCACCGATTGTCCAAGGTTTCCTGAGTAAAGTTCGTCTGCTCAGGGTTAGTCGGGACCTAAGGCGAGGCCGAAAGGCGTAGCCGATGGCCAACAGGTTGATATTCCTGTACCACGTCGATTCCGTTATGACCGATGGGGGGACGGGGAAGGGTAAGGGAACCCAGGCGATGGTCGTCCTGGGGCAAGCACGTAGCCAGTCGCTGTAGGGAAATCCGCAGCGGCGTTTGACGCGAGGTGCGATGCCAGCTGGCTTGACCGCCGGCCAGTCCCCGATCCCATGCCTCCAAGAAAATCCTCTAGGCAGGACTCGCGTGCCCGTACCCATAACCGACACAGGTGGACAAGTAGAACATACTGAGGTGAGCGAGCTAACTCTCGTTAAGGAACTCGGCAAAATCGTCCCGTAACTTCGGGAGAAGGGACGCCCCGCTAGGGTGAACTCCACACGGAGGGAGCCCGAGGGGGCCGCAGTGAATTGGTCCAAGCGACTGTTTACCAAAAACACAGGCCTCTGCTAAGTCGTAAGACGACGTATAGGGGCTGACGCCTGCCCGGTGCCGGAAGGTTACGCGGACTTGTTAGCGCTTCGGCGCGAAGCAGTGAAGCTAAGCCCCGGTAAACGGCGGCCGTAACTATAACGGTCCTAAGGTAGCGAAATTCCTTGTCGGGTAAGTTCCGACCTGCACGAATGGCGTAACGACTTGGACGCTGTCTCAACGAGAGACTCGGTGAAATTAAAGTCTCGGTGAAGATGCCGAGTACCCGCGGCAAGACGGAAAGACCCCGTGAACCTTTACTGCAACTTGATATTGGAGTCTGGGGTATCTCGCTCAGGATAGGTGGGAGACAGTGAACCGGCGGCTTTGGCTGCCGGGGAGTCACCCTTGAGATACCACCCTTGGTAGTCCGGGCTTCTAACACCGCGCCGTGATCCGGGCGGTGAACAGTGTCAGGTGGGCAGTTTGACTGGGGCGGTCGCCTCCTAAAGTGTAACGGAGGCGCCCAAAGGTTCCCTCAGCACGGTTGGAAATCGTGCGTAGAGTGTAAAGGCAACAAGGGAGCTTGACTGCGAGACCGACGGGTCGAGCAGGAACGAAAGTTGGGCTTAGTGATCCGGCGGTTGCAAGTGGAAGCGCCGTCGCTCAACGGATAAAAGGTACTCCGGGGATAACAGGCTTATCGGTTCCAAGAGTCCACATCGACGAACCGGTTTGGCACCTCGATGTCGGCTCGTCGCATCCTGGGGCTGGAGTAGGTCCCAAGGGTTGGGCTGTTCGCCCATTAAAGCGGTACGCGAGCTGGGTTCAGAACGTCGTGAGACAGTTCGGTCCCTATCTGCCGTGGGCGTTGGAGAGTTGAGAGGAGTCATCCCTAGTACGAGAGGACCGGGATGAACGTGCCGCTGGTGTATCTGTTGTCCTGCCAAGGGCATCGCAGGTTAGCTACGCACGGAACGGATAACCGCTGAAAGCATCTAAGCGGGAAGCCGTCCTCGAGATGAGCTCTCCCATCCCCTTGAGGGAGTAAGACCCCTGGTAGACCACCAGGTTGATAGGCCGGCGGTGCAAGTGCAGCAATGCGCTCAGCCGACCGGTACTAATGGGTCGAGGGCTTGACGGATGTTTATTTCTTATTCTGAGGCCTTGTGCGGTTTTCAAGCTCCACCGGGGCGGATGTCTCGCAAAATTCCGGTGGCGCATAGCGAGTGGGAGACACCTCTTTCCATTCCGAACAGAGCAGTTAAGCCACTCTGCGCCGATGGTACTTGGGGGGCAACCCCCTGGGAGAGTAGGTCGCCGCCGGTTCTTCTGCGACTCGGGGCCGCCCCGCAGGGGCGGCCCTCCGTCGTTTCCGGCCCTCGCAGCTCGGCGCCGTTCTCCCAACGGGCTCCAGCCCGTACTCGCCGAGCGTCGCGAAGTCGATCAGCACGTCGACGGCATCAGCGAGCCGTCGCGTGAATGAAGGTGTAGCGCTTGAGTCGAACATGAGTTCGTAAGCTACGCGGGCCTCCGGACGTGACCCAAAATCTGCAATGCAGCGTGCATTTCGTGCCTGCTCATGCCCCCGGCCGGGGCCTGCCCGGAGACGGAGGATCCATTTTGCATTGCTTGCGCCACCCGGGGTCCCAGGGGGCGATTTGTGCCCTTTGCCTGTGTTCGGGCGACGGCAGCCTTGTGCGCACGCCACGACGCTGTCGATATCGACAGCGTCGTGAACCCCAGAAGGCCGGTTGCGAGGAGGTAGGCTCCAGCGGCGCCTGCGCTCGCCAATATTCCTCATTGTCGGCGTGACTTTCGGATTTGAGTCAACGCCCGCCCAGCGCCGCGGATACTACGCCCTGGGACGAGCGGCTTGCAAGCTCCGAGCGCAGATTTGCGGGTTTGCCGCGGCGGCCGCCCTGGCGGCCGTTACCCTTGCCCAAGCCATGGAGAAATTCGTGATTCAAGGCGGCGTGCCGCTCTCTGGAGAGCTGACCGTCGCTGGCAACAAGAACGCGGCGCTGCCGATCCTCGCCGCCTGCCTGCTCACCGAGGAGGAGTTGGTTCTGCACCGGGTGCCGCGCATCCGCGACACCGAGGCACAGATCGCGCTCCTGGAGCGGCTCGGGGTCGAGGTGGCCTGGGTCGCCGACAACAGCCTCCGGCTCTGCGCCGCGGGTGTGAGCGAGATCGAGGTCGACGAGGATCTCTCGAGCCGGATCCGGGCATCCTTCCTGCTCGCCGGACCTTTGCTGGCGCGCTTCGGCGAAGCGCGGATGCCCCCACCCGGCGGGGATTTCATCGGCCGCCGCCGTCTCGATGCCCACCTCGACGCATTCAAGGATCTCGGCGCTTCGGTGGACGGCGACCGTTGGATCGAGCTGGCGGCGCCCACGGGAGGGTTACGCGCCTGCGAAATCTTCATGGACGAGCCCTCGGTGATGGGAACCGAGAACGCGCTGATGGCGGCGGCGTTGACCCCAGGTCCGACGACGATCGCAAATGCCGCCTCTGAGCCCCACGTCCAGGACCTCGCGCGCTTGCTTGCCGCGATGGGAGCCGCGGTTGAGGGGATCGGCTCCAACGTCATGACCGTCCACGGCCGCGACCGCCTCGGCGGCGCCGAGCACACGATCTCCCCCGACCACATCGAGGTCGGCAGCTTCATGGCACTTGCGGCCGCCACCGGCGGGGAGCTGCGGGTCCGCGACGCGGGCCCGGCCGACCTGGTCATGGTCCGTCGTCAGTTCCGCCGCCTCGGCCTGCGGTCCACGGTCGAGGGTGAGGACATCCTCGTTCCGCCCGGCCAGGCACTGCGAGTGCAGACGGACCTCGGCGATGCGATCCCCAAGATCGAGGACGGTCCCTGGCCGGCCTTCCCGGCCGACCTCACCTCGATCGCCCTCGCCCTCGCCACGCAGGCCGCGGGCGAGGTTCTGATCTTCGAGAAGATGTTTGAGAATCGCCTCTTCTTTGTCGACAAGTTGGTCGCGATGGGCGCTCGGATCACGCTATGCGATCCCCACAGGGCGATCGTGAGCGGTCCGAGCCGGCTTCACGGAGAACGCGTCGAGAGCCCAGACATCCGGGCCGGAATGGCGATGCTCATCGCCGCCCTGGCCGCCGACGGCGCCTCGGAGATCGGCAACATCCGCCAGATCGATCGGGGCTATGAGCAGATCGACGAGCGGCTGCGCGGGCTCGGTGCTCAGATTGAACGGGTCTCTGCCGAGGTCCCCGCGTAGCAGGGCTTTCCAGCCCACTCTCGTAAGGTCCGCCGGATGATCCACCCGATCCCCCCCGGCACGCGCGACGTGCTCCCCGACGAGATGCGGGAGCTTCGCCGGCTGCACCTGGCCCTGATCGATGTCTTCGAGAGCCGTGGCTACGGTGAGGTCTCGACGCCCGCGATCGAGTACGACGAGGTGTTGGCACGCGGGGACGGGCGAGCCGCGGGTGGCGCCTACCGCTTCTTCGATGAGCGGGGAGACCTGCTGGCGCTGCGCTCGGATATGACGGTGCCGATCGCCCGGTTGGTCGCCACCCGCTATGCGGAGGCCGAGCTGCCTCTGCGGCTCTGCTATCTCGCCAACGCCTACCGGGCGGTTCGACCGCAGCGCGGCCAGATGCGCGAGTTCGCGCAGGCCGGAGTGGAGTTGGTCGGCTCTCCGGCCCCCCAGGGGACGGCCGAGATCGTCGAGGTGTTGGAGGCAGCACTCGACGCGGCGGGGCTCAACCGCGCAGTTATCGGGCTCGGCGACGCCGACCTCTACCGCCAGCTCCTCGCCGAGTTCGGGGTGGAGGGAGAGGCGCGTGAGGCGGTCCTCGAGCGGCTGGCGACCCACGACCTAGTCGGCCTAGAGGCGGAGCTCTCGGTCCTCGAGGGAATCGATGAGGAGCAGTGCGCGACCTGCGTCGCACTCTCGCAGCTGCGCGGCGGCAGCGAGGTACTCGAGCAGGCTCGCGGTCTCGGTGGGGCGGCGGTCGGGCGCGCCACCGCGCGTCTTCAGGAGACCTTCGAGGTGCTGGAAGAGCGTGGTGTGGCGGACCGGGTGAGGATAGATCTCGGTTTGCTGCGCGACCTTGGCTATTACAGCGGCGCCATCCTCGAGGTCTACGATCCGGCCCTGGGCCACGTGTTGGGCGGCGGTGGCCGCTACGACGGACTGCTCAAACGGTTCGGAGTTGACCTGCCGGCGGCGGGATTCGCCCTCTACCTGGAGCGCGTCCACGTCGCTCAGATGGAGGAGGAGTCAAGGGAAGGGCGGGGGGCATCGTGAACACCGAGGTTGCCGGCCTTGGCCGGGCGAAGGCCGAGGGCCCCCTGAAGCTCGCGGTACCCCGGGGGGCGCTCTTCGGTGAGGCCCTCGACGCCCTCGATGAGGCCGGAATCGCGACCGCTGAGCTGCGCGGAGACTCCCGTTCGCTGATCTTTGAGAGCGAGGACATCGTTTTGGTCACCATGCGACCCTCCGACGTGCCCACCTATGTCGAGGCCGGCGCCGCCGACGTCGGCATCACCGGCAAGGACGTGTTGCTCGAGCAGTCCGATCGGGTCGTCTATGAGCTGCTCGACCTCGGTTTCGGGCGCTGCCGGATGGTGCTCGCGGGAAGGGTGGGAGATGCGCGGCTGGGGGAGTCCGAGCGACGGCTGGGGATGATGCGGATCGCCACCAAGTACCCACGGGTCGCTGAACGCCACTTCGAGCGGACCGGGCGCCAGGTTGAGGTGATCGAGGTAAAGGGCTCGGTCGAGCTGGCGCCCCTGATCGGCCTCGCTGACGGGATCGTCGACCTCGTCGCTACCGGGCGCACGCTTGAGGAGAACGACCTCGAGGTTCGCGAGGAGATCGTCGTCTGCACGGCGCGTTTCGTCGCCAACCGAGTCGCCCACAAGCTGCGGGCCGCGGAGGTCGACGCGCTGACGGCGAGGCTTCGGGAGGCGACCGCACGATGAGGTTTGAGCACTTCGAGTGGAGGGGCGCCGGCGAGACCGCGACCGCGCTGCGCGCCTGGGCGCTGAACTCGGCGGTATCGGTCGATGTCACTGCGATCGAGCGGGAGGTCATCGAGGGCGGCGATCAGGCGCTGATGCGACTCACCGAGCGCTTTGATGCGACCGAGCGCCCCCCTGGCTCCCTGCGGATCGAGAAGGGGGAGGCGGTCAGGGCGCTTGAGGGCACCGAGGCGGGGCTGCGAGCCGCCATGGAGCTCGCAGCGGCAAACGTCCGCATCGTCGCCGAGGCCCAGATCGGCCAGGAGCGCCAGGAGGTGGAACTACCCCAGGGCCACACCGTGAGCGTTCGGGAGGTCTCAGTGGGGGCCGGCGGCGTATATGCTCCCGGGGGGCGCGCCGCCTATCCATCGAGCGTCCTGATGTGCTGCATTCCAGCTCGGGTCGCGGGTGTCAAGCGACTTGTCCTCGCCTCACCGCCCCGCCCCGACGGCAGCCTCGACCCGTTGGTGCTCGCCGCCGCCGCCCTCTGCGAGGTCGATGAGATCTATGCGATTGGCGGCGCCCAGGCGATCTTCGCCCTCGCCCACGGAACCGAGACCGTCGCCGCGGTTGACGTCATCGCCGGTCCCGGCAACGCCTGGGTGCGGGAAGCAAAGCGGGCTGTCTATGGTCGGGTCGGGATCGACTCGTTGGCCGGTCCCTCGGAGCTGATGCTGATCGCCGGCCACGACACCGACCCGGAGTGGGCGGCGCTTGACCTCTGCGCTCAGGCTGAGCACGGAGCCGACAGCCCGCTCGTCGCGGTGGCCGTCGAGGAGGCGGTGCTGGACGCGATCGAGGAGGCGACCGGGCGGGTTGCCGCCGAGCGATCGGACCTCGGCGAGGTCGCCCTGGCGCTGGTTCAGGTGCCGGACCTAGCCGATGGGATCGACCTCGCCAATGCCTTTGCTCCCGAGCACCTCGAGCTACTCGAGGAGGACGCGGCGCTGCTCGCCGAGCGGGTGAGAACGGCTGGCTGCGTGTTCGCAGGGCGAAACGGAGCCACCGCTTTCGGAGACTATGTCGCCGGCTCAAATCATGTCCTACCGACGGGTGGAGCGGGTCGCTTCTCCGGGCCACTTGGTCCCGGTGCGTTCCGGCGCAAGATCACCACCGTGAGTATTCCGGGAGGGGCGGCGAGCAGACTGGCACCGTACGTCGACCTCCTCGCCCAGGCCGAGGGGTTTCCCATCCACGGCGAGTCGGCGATGATTAGGCGATGAGCAGAACGGCCGAAAGAGAGCGCGAGACCGCCGAGACCCGGATCCGGCTCTCGCTGGACCTCGACGGGGGAGAGTCCAGCGCTGCCACCGGGGTCGGTTTCCTCGACCACATGCTCGACCTCCTCTCCCGTCATGGGGGGCTCGGCCTGCGGGTGGATGCGAGCGGTGACCTTGAGACCGGAGCCCACCACACGGTCGAGGACGTCGGCATCGTCCTCGGCCAAGCCCTCGATGAGGCGCTGGACACCCGCGCTGGGATCAGGCGCTACGGCTCGGCTTTGGTCCCGATGGACGAGTCGCTGGCCGAGTGCGCGATCGATATCTCAGGGCGCCCGCTCTGCGTGTTCGATGCCGAGCTGCCCCCGACCACGATCGCCGGCTTCGACACAGAGCTCGCGGAGGAGTTCTTTCGTGCGGTCGCCAACAGCGCCAGGCTGACCCTCCACGTCACGATCCGCCGCGGCACCAACGCCCACCACATGATCGAGGCTGCCTTCAAGGCTTTCGCCCGCGCGCTTCGTGTTGCCATCTCGATCGACCCCAAGGAGAGCGGCGTGCCGTCGACCAAGGGGACGCTCTCAGAATGAGCGCCCGCATCGCCATCCTCGATTACGGCATGGGCAACCTGCGCTCGGTGGAGAAGGCGCTTGAGCACGTCGGGGTGAGCGCCAGGATCACCGAGGATCCCGTCGAGGTGCGCTCCTGTGAGGGGGTCATCCTGCCCGGGGTCGGGGCCTTCCCCAAGGCGATGGGAAGGATCCGCGAGCTGGAACTCGACGAGCTGATCCTCGAGCGCCGGGATGCCGGAACTCCGATCCTCGGGATCTGCCTCGGCCTGCAGCTCCTCTTCGACTCGACCACCGAGCTGGGCGGAGAGAGCGGACTTGGCCTCTTGCCCGGCGAGGTAATCGAGCTCGATGCGGGTTCTCTCAAGGTGCCCCACATCGGCTGGTCGCCGGTGCGCTGGGAGCGAAACTCGCGGCTGAGTGCCGGTATCGAGTCCGAGACGCCGTTTTATTTCGTTCACTCCTTCGCCCCGCGAGTCGGGGCCGCAGAGCTGCTGGGCAGCGCTGCCTACGGCGCCCGTTTCGCCTGTGCAGCAGAGCAAGACAACGTCTTCGGCGTCCAGTTTCATCCCGAGAAGTCGAGTGCCGCCGGACTGCGGCTGCTCTCCAACTTCGCCGCGGTCTGTGCGTCCGTGCCGGCGTGATCCTCTATCCGGCGATCGACATCCGCGGCGGCGCCGCGGTACGGCTGCTGCGCGGTGACTATGAGCGCGAGACCGCCTATGACGCCGACCCGGTCGATGCCGCGACCCGGTGGGCCAAGGAAGGCGCCGCGTTTTTACATGTTGTTGACCTCGACGGGGCCAGGGCGGGAGAGCCACAAAACCTGGATGCGATCCGGCGGATCGCAGCCGCGGTCGAGTGTCCGATCCAGGTCGGCGGGGGTCTGCGCGACGCCGAATCGGTCACCGCGGCCCTGGGCGCGGGCGCCGAGCGGATTGTGATCGGCACCGCGGCCCTGGGCGAGGCGGGTTTCCTCGAAGAGATGCTCGAGCGCCACGGCGAACGCGTGGTCGTCTCCGTGGATGCTCGCCGCGGCCGGGTCGCGGTTGAAGGCTGGACCGCGGAGGGTCGGGGTAACGTGGTCGAAGCCGTCTCAGCACTTGGCGATAAGGGGGTGGCCCGCCTGCTCTGCACTGCGATTGAGGTGGACGGCACGATGGAGGGTCCGGCCAGAGGTCAACTCAGCGAAATCGCAGCTGCCACCGACTCCAAGATCATCGCCTCCGGCGGCGTGGGGGCCCTGGCTGACCTGGTTTCCCTGGCCCGCGAGGCGCCGGCGAACATCGAGGGCGTCATCGTCGGTCGGGCTCTATATGAGCGGCGATTCACGGTCGCCGAGGCCATCTCAGCGCTTGGTCGTTAAGGGTCGGGCGGCCCTCCCTCTACGCTTCTCCGATGGTCTTAAAGCGGGTCATCCCCTGTCTCGACGTCGATGCCGGTCGCGTTGTCAAGGGCACCAACTTTCTCGGCCTGCGCGACGCCGGCGACCCGGTCGAGCTGGCGGAGCGCTATGACTCAGAGGGCGCCGATGAGCTGGTCTTCCTCGATATCACCGCCTCGCACGAGAACCGCGAGACGATCGTTGAGCTGGCGCGGCGCACAGCCGACAATGTCTTCATCCCGTTCACAATCGGCGGTGGCATCCGCTCCGTGGAGGACGCCCAGGCTGTGCTCGACGCCGGTGCCGACAAGGTCTCGGTCAACTCGGCCGCGCTCTCCCGCCCACAGCTGCTGACCGAGCTTGCCGAGCACTTCGGCGCACAGTGCGTCGTGATCGCGATCGACGCCAAAGGCGAGGCCGATGGCTGGGGTGTGTACGTCAATGGCGGCCGCAAGAAATTTGAGGGCCGCGACGCGATCTCCTGGGCTCGGGAGGCAGTCGAGCGCGGCGCGGGAGAGGTGCTTTTGACCAGCATGGACCGCGACGGCACCAGCAACGGCTATGACATCGAGCTGACGCGAGCGGTCGCCGATGCGGTCTCGGTCCCGGTGATCGCCTCCGGCGGCGCCGGCACCCTGGAGCACCTGAGTGCGGCGATCACAGATGGTGGCGCCGACGCCGTGCTCTGCGCTTCGATCTTCCACTACCGGGCCCACCGCGTGCGGGATGCCAAGGAGCGACTCGCAGCCGACGGCATTCCGGTCAGACTCTAGGCCGGGGAGAGGTCGCCGGATGTCTGCAGAGACAAGCGAGGAGCTGGCGGAGGCGCTGGGACGTGCCTTCCCGCAGTTGGCGATCGTCCGCGAACGGGCAGGGGGAGAGCCGGTCTATCTGGTCGGGGGCGCCGTCCGCGATCTCCTCCTCGGTCGCGCTCTGGGCGACATCGATCTGGTGATCGAGGGTGATGCCTCTGGGCTGGCGCGCCGGCTCGGGGCAGTTGTGGTCCAGCACGAGCGCTTCTGCACGGCGAGGACTCGCCTCGGGGAGCACGAGATCGACGTCGCGGCCGCCCGCACCGAGACCTACCCGCGCCCCGGTGCGCTTCCTGAAGTGAGGCCATCGACACTCGCCGAGGATCTTGCCCGTCGCGACTTTACGATCAACTCGATGGCAATCCCGCTCGCCGGGGAGCCGGTGGTGGTCGACCCCTACCGGGGTCGTGGGGACCTTGCCGGCGGCGTGCTGCGCGTCCTGCACCAGCGTTCCTTCCTCGATGACCCGACCCGAGCGCTGCGAGCCGCCCGCTACTGCGCCCGCTTTGATTTCGCGCTGGAGGAGAAGACGGCGGCACTGCTGGCGCAGGCAGACCTGAGTTCGGTCTCTGAAGACCGCCGGCGGGCAGAGCTGTTGCGGCTGGCGAGCGAGACCGAGGCGCTGCGGGGGATCGAGCTGGCGGTGCAGTGGAAGCTGATCGAGCCGCGCCCCGGGGGCATCGAGCTCGCCGAAGCGGTCGAGAGCTTAATCGCGGACCCGCCATGGAGCGAGGTTGCCGAGCGTCCCGCCGCCTTGCTCGCCGCGGCGCTCGGGCCACCCGGGGGAGAGCTCGAGCTGGCGGCCGCCGTTCCCCGCACACCCTCCGAAGCGGTGAAGCTCGCCCGTGAGCGTAAGCCTGTCGAGCTCGTGCTCGCCCGCGCCGGTGGAGCCGAATGGCTTGATCGTTACCTCACCGAGTGGAGCGGAATCGGCCTGGAGATCGACGGCAGCGACCTGATCGCTGCCGGAGTTCCCGAGGGTCCGGCGCTTGGGCGGGGGCTAGGAGAGGCGCTGCGGCGCAAGCTTGACGGGGAGCTCGTCGGGCGCGAGCAGGAGCTCGCCGCCGCCTTGGCCGTGGCGCGCGGCGATTGATTCACCTATCGAGCCGCTGGCTTTCTGCTTTGTTACCAGGATGAAATGGCGTGAGTGCCAGGGGGTGCGCTGGCTGGAGGCCGACCTTCCCGGCGCGCGGGCAGCATTCTCAACCCGCCTTGGGGGGGTCAGTGAGGCGCCCTTCGACAGCCTCAACCTCGGTGCCCTCACCGCTGACGAGCCTGCCCTTGTGAGGGTGAATCGCGGCCGCCTGCTCGCAGCTCTTGGCCTCGAAGTGGAGCGCGTCCTTGCCGGGCGCCAGGTCCATGGCGCCGAGCTGGCGCGGCACAGGGGGCCGCAGGAGCCGAGCCCGTTCGCCGAGCCTGGAACTTCCGAACCGCCTGCGGTCGACGGCCACATGACTGCCGAGCCCGAACTCGCCGCCCTGGTGTACGTCGCCGACTGCCTACCGATAGCGCTGGCAGGTCCAGGCGGGGTTGCAATGCTTCACTGCGGTTGGCGGGGGTTGGCGGCGGGGATCCTGGCCCGGGGCGCCGATGCGATCGCCGCCACCCACGCCGTGATCGGACCCGGTATCGGCCCCTGCTGCTATGAGGTCGGCGAAGAGGTGCTTGGCGCCTTCGCCGGGTTGGGTGAGGGCACTGCCACCGGTCGGATGCTGGACCTGCCCGAGGTCGCTCGGCGACTTCTGCAGGCGACCGGCGTCGGCTCGATCGAGTCCGCCGAGCTGTGCACCGGCTGCGAGGTTGAGCTGTTTTTCTCCCACCGCCGCGACGCTGGCCGGACCGGGCGCCAGGCAGGGATCGTCTGGCTCGACGGGGGAGTGGCTGAGCGATGCCCGGCTTGATCCACGGCCTTGAGCCGGCACGAATTGCCGCCAACCTCGAGCGCGTACGCGAGGTGGCGGGCGAGAGCGTTGAGATCCTCGCGGCGACCAAGTACGTTCCTTCAGAGGAGATGGGCGCCCTGGCCGAGGCCGGCATCACCCTGGTCGGAGAGAATCGCCAGCAGGAGCTGAACGCCAAGCAGCGGCGGTGGGGGGATGCCTTCCTGTGGGATTTTGTCGGCAACCTGCAGAGTCGCAAGCTGAGGGCGCTGCTGCCGATCTGTCGCCTTATCCACTCGGTGGCAAGTGATTCGGCGCTCGAACAGCTTGGCCGCCACGGCGGGCCGCAGACCGAGGTGTTGGTTGAGGTGAACGTCGCCGCCGAGGCGGGCAAGGCGGGCGTCGCGCCGGCCGATCTGACCGAATTCCTCGGGCGCTGTCCAGTGCGGGTGGTTGGCCTGATGACCATGCCCCCCTTCACCCAGGCGCCGGAGACCTCGCGCCCATATTTTGCCCAGCTCGCCGAGTTGGCGGCCGAGCACGGCCTCAGTCGGCTCTCGATGGGGACCTCTCAGGACTGGCGGGTGGCGATCGAGGAGGGGGCGACGATCATCCGCCTGGGGACGGCGCTGTATGGGTAAGCGGCGCTACCCTGGGCATAATCTGTAAAGGAGTCGGCCCACCAGGGCCGAAAGAGGCGGTTGAGATGGCCCTACGCGACACATGGCACAGAGCGCTCGTCTACTTCGGTCTCGCTGAGGACCATGATTATGGCCCCGAGTACGACGATGGGGACTATGAGCCCGAGACCGGCTCTGAGGAGGCCTACGAGGGTCGTCGCGAGCGCGAGCAGGCACCGGTACGGCGTCTGCCGACCGCCCGCCGCTCCCGCCGCGACGAGATCGACGACATCTTTGCCGATGACGAGCCGATCTCGGCCTCGCGCACGCGCACTTTGAGGCCGGTCGCCAATGGCGGCTCCGAAGTCCAGGTTCACCTAGTCATACCGCGCAACTTCAACGACGCCCAGCAGGTTGCCGACCAGTTCAAACGCTCGGTACCGGTGATCCTCAACCTGCAGACGACCGATCACGAGCTCTCGAAGCGGATGATCGACTTCTGCTCGGGGCTGACCTATGCACTGGACGGCGGGATGCAGCGGATCGCCGAGAAGATGTTCCTGCTCACGCCCCGCAACGTCGAGGTCTCGGCCGAGGAACGGGCGCGCCTGATCGATAAGGGGTTCTTCAACCAGTCCTAGGTTCGCGGAGGTCAGGACGCCGGCATCGGAGGCACGGCTAGTCTGCGCACGCGATGATCGTTGGCTTCTGCGGTTCCGGAAACATGGCTGCCGCCATGGCGCGGGGATGGGCCGGTGCGGTCGAGCGCATGCTCTTTACCGATTCCGGTTCAGGCAGGGCGGAGGAACTGGCAGAGGAGATCGGCGGTGAGGCGGTTGCCTCCAACGCCGAGCTAGCCGAGCTCGCCGACGTCGTGGTGCTGGCCGTGAAGCCGGCGAAGTTCGCAGAGGTTGCGGGGGAAATTGCGCGGGCGCGGGTGGTCATCTCGCTCTTGGCGGCAACTCCCCTGGCGCGGGTTGCCGCCGCGCTTCCCGGCGTCGAGGTCCTGCGGGTAATGCCGAATCTGGGAGTGGAGGTCCGCCGCGGGGTCCTCTGCGTGAGCGGGGGGGGAGATGCCGAGATCCGTGGACTGCTCGGCAGACTGGGACACGTGGTGGACCTGCCCGACGAGGAGTTCGACGCTGCCACGGCGGTGATGGGCTGCGCCCCCGCCTACCTGGCACTGGCAGTTGAGGCAATTGCCGACGCCGGGGCCAAGGATGGGCTCAACGAGGCTTTGGCGCGAGAGCTGGTGATTGAGACGACTGCGGGCACCGCGGAGCTCCTGCGGGTACGCCACCCCGCCGATGTGAGGAGGGCCGTCGCCTCGCCGGGGGGGAGCACCGAGGCCGGTCTGCAAGCACTTGACCGGGAAGGGGTGCGCGACGGGTTCGAGGCCGCGGTGCGGGCTTCTTTGGAGAGGATGCGCAGATGATCCCGCTGGCGCTGAGCAGGGGGGATGTGGCCAATTACGTCAACGCCCTCTTCACCGTCTACATCATCCTCATCTTCGTCAACATCCTGATCTCCTGGTTACCCCGCGTCCCCTACAACCGAGTGCTACGCGCCGTACTCGACTTCGTCTCGGAGACGACGAACCCCTACCTCAACCTCTTTCGCCGCTTTCTTCCTCCAATCGGCGGTGGCGGGTTGGCTCTCGACCTCAGCCCGATGCTGGGGATCATCGTGCTGTTCTTGCTGCAACGGGTCTTCGTCGGCCTGATCGCCGGGTGAGCGCGGGAGGCGCCCGTGCCTGGCGACTTGCCGGCGCGCTCTGTGGGCTGATCGTCGTTGCCGACCAGGCGGCGAAGGCGGCGATCGAAGCGCACCTCGTCCCCGGCCAGCACGTCAGCGTGCTCGGACCGCTGGGCCTCACCCTCACCCACAACACCGGAGTGGCCTTCGGGCTCGCCGGCGGTGCCGGCGCCGGGCTCGTCGTCCTCACCCTGGCAGCGCTGATCTTCGTCGGTTGTCTTTTCTGGCGCAACCCCACGCGCCCGGGGATGTGGGTCGCCGTCGGCCTCCTGGCCGGCGGAGCACTGGGGAACCTCGCCGATCGGGTTCGCGCCGGTGCGGTGACCGACTACGTAGATCTTCCGCACTGGCCTCCCTTCAACCTTGCCGACGCCGCGATCACGATCGGCGTCGTTGTCCTCGCGATCGCCTATCTGCAGGAGCCCGAGAGCCGGTGAGGAGCGGGCTGCGCGTTGTCCATCTCGACGACGCGCTCGCCGTGATCGACAAGCCCGCTGGGCTTGTAGTTCACCCCGCCCCCTCCCACCGCGGTCTCACCATGGTCGATGAGCTCGGGGAGATTCTCGGCGGCGGGGAGGACCCGCATCGGCCCGGCATCGTTCATCGCCTCGACAAAAACACCAGCGGTCTGCTGGTGGTCGCTCGCACCGACGCCGCGCACGCCGCGCTGCAGGCTCAGGTCCAGCGCCACGAGGTCGACCGCCGCTACCTGGCCCTGGCAGAAGGCCACCTCGCCTCGCGCAGCGGAACGATCGACGCGCCGATCGGGCGCGCCTCGCGGGAACGCCACCGAATGGCGGTCTCGGGCGCAGCCTCGCGGGAGGCGCGCACCCACTTTGAGGTACTGGAGCTGCTCGTCGCCGACACCTACCTGGAGGCGCAGCTTGAGACCGGACGGACGCATCAGATCCGCACCCATTTCGCCGCCATCGGACATCCCCTGGCCGGCGATGTGACCTACGGGGGCACGGATCGGTATCGGCTCGGACGCCAGTTTCTCCACGCCCACCGCCTCGCCTTCACCCACCCCGACAGCGGCGAGGCGATGGCCTTTGAGGCGGAGCTGCCGACGGAGCTCCTCTCGGCCCTCGAGGCGGCGCGGACGGCCTGATCGCCGTCGCTCTCTACAATCCCGCGAGATCAGAAACCCAACCCCCGCTCGCAGCGCCCCGGGTCCTGCCCGGCATCGCGCCGGGTCCGGTAAGCGCGACGGGAGAAGCTTCACCCGAACAAGGAGATTTGGATGTCAGAGGCAGACCTCAAGGCGCTGCTGGAGGCCGGAGTCCATTTCGGCCACCAGACCCGCCGCTGGAACCCGAACATGCGCCGCTTCATCTTCGGCGAGCTGGACGGAATCCACATCATCGACCTGCTCCAGACCGAGGCGCTGCTGGAGAACGCTCGCCGTTTCGCGGGCGAGTTGGCAAGCGGGGGCGGAACGGTGCTATTCGTCGGCACCAAGAAGCAGGCTCGCGACTCGATCAAGGAATGGGCCGACCGCTGCCGGATGCCGTATGTCAACCAGCGCTGGCTGGGCGGCTTGTTGACCAACTTCAACACGATGTCGACGCGGATCGCTCGTTTGCACGAGCTGAACGGCTGGAAGGAGGACGGCAAACTCGAGCTGCTGCCAACCAAGGAGCGGATGGGGATGGAGGCCGAACTGGCCAAGCTCGAGTTCAACCTGGGCGGAGTGCGTGACATGGAGCGCCTTCCCGACGCGGTTTTCGTCACCGATCTCAAAACCGAGGAGATCGCTGTCCACGAGGCGGCCCGTCTGCGGATCCCGATCATCGGGTTAGTCGACACCAACTGTGATCCCAATCCGATCGACTACGTGATCCCCGGAAACGATGACGCGATCCGCTCCTGTCAGCTGGTGATCGGCACGATCGGCGGCGCCGTCGAGACCGGCGCATCCGCCTGGCGCACCCAGGAGGAAAAGCGGATCGCCGAGGAGATGGAGCGGCGCCGCAAAGAGGAGGAGGAGCGACGCAAACGCGAGGAGGAAGAGAAGGCGCGGGTCGAAGCCGAGGAGGCGGCCAAGGCGGCCGCTGAGGCAGAGGCTGCAAAACCGGCGACCGCCGAGGGCGCTGAGCGTTCGGGCACCGCTCCCGCTGGAAATGATGGAGGCGCGCTGCGCAAAGGGGTGGCGCCGACGCCGTCCCCCCAACCGCCAGCCGCGGGCCAGCAAAGTGGGACTTCGGCCAAAGCCCAGACTCCGGCGGCGGCAGAGGGCCAGGTTCCGCCAGCTGAGTCCGCTTCGGACGCTCAGTCCGATGCGAAGGCAAAGGGCGCCTCGTGAGCGTTTCTGCTGCCGATGTGAAGGCGCTGAGGGACAGGACGGGGGCGGCGATGATGGATTGCAAAGCCGCCCTGACAGAGGCCGAGGGAGACACCGAGCGGGCGGTTGAGCTGTTGCGCGTCAAGGGGCAGGCGTCCGCCGCCAAGCGCGAGGGACGGGGAACCGAGGAGGGAGTCGTTTCCGCATACATCCACGCCAACGACAAGGTCGGGGCGATGGTCGAAGTGCAGTGCGAGACCGACTTCGTCGCCCGCAACGAGGATTTCAGGGCATTCGCCTACGAGGTCGCCCTGCACCTCGCGGCGACCGCGCCCCGCTACGTCTCCTCAGCGGAGATCCCAGAGGAGGAGCGCGATGCCGAACGGCGCGTGTTCGAGGAGAAGGCGCGCGAGGAAGGTAAGCCTGAGAACGTTGTCGAAAAGATCGTCGAGGGACAGCTTGCAAAGTGGGCAAGCGAGGTCGCCCTGCTCGACCAGTCCCATGTCAACGCCGACAAGCATGACTCCAAGACAATCGAGGAGCTGCGCCAGGAGCTGGCGGCGAAGACGGGGGAGAACATCCGCATTGCCCGCTTTGCCTACTTCCGCGTCGGCGAGGGCTGAGCGGAGCGCGTGTCCGGATAGGCTCGCCGCCGAGCGCAGCCGCAAAACCCATGGATTCAGACCCCAAGTTCAGCCGCATCCTGCTCAAGCTCTCCGGCGAGGCGCTGATGGGCGACCTCGACTATGGCACCGACGCGGACCAGGTGCAGCGGATCGCCCGACAGGGGGCGGCGATTCGCGCACGTGGGGTGGAGGTGGCGATCGTGGTCGGCGCGGGCAACATCTATCGCGGGCTCGAAGCGGCGGCCGATGGGATGGACCGCGCCACGGGCGACTACATGGGCATGCTGGCGACGGTCCTCAACGCGCTAACCCTGCAGGACGCGCTGGAGACGCTCGGCCAGCACACCCGGGTGATGTCGGCGATCGACGTGAAGGAGGTGGCCGAGCCCTATATCCGCCGTCGCGCGATGCGCCACCTCGAGAAGGGTCGGGTGGTGATCTTCGCCGCTGGCACCGGCAACCCGTTTTTCACAACCGATACCGCGGCGGCCCTGCGGGCCTTGGAGATCCATGCTGAGGCGATCCTGATGGCCAAGAACGGGGTCGAGGGTGTCTACGACGCCGACCCTGCACTCGATCCCGATGCCAAGTTCATCCCCGAGATCGGCCACCGCGAGGCAATCGAGCGGGGGCTGAAGGTGATGGACTCCACCGCACTGTCGCTGTGCATGGACAACGACCTGCCGATCTACGTATTCAACATGGGGGACGAGGGCAACATAGATAGGATCGTCCGCGGCGAGAGGGTCGGCACGCTGGTCTGCAGCGCGCCCACCGCCGAGTGAGGACGAGAAACCAGTGGAGCTGATCGACGAACTGCTCGAGGACGCCAAGGGCCGCATGGCCAAGTCGGTCGAGTCAAGCCGCGGCGAGCTGGCCACGGTTCGCACCGGTCGCGCCTCGCCGCACCTGCTCGATCGGATCTCGGTTGACTACTACGGCACTCCGACTTCACTCAAGCAGCTTGCAAACGTGGCCACCACCGACGCTCGCCTGCTCACCGTCACCCCCTATGACAAGTCCTCGCTGGCGGCGATCGAGAAGGCGATCCAGGAGTCTGACGTCGGGCTGACCCCCGGCAATGACGGCAATGTGATTCGGCTTCAGGTACCCGAGCTGACCGAGGAGCGTCGCCGCGAGATGGTCAAGGTCGTCCACGGCGTCGCCGAGGAGGGGCGGGTTGCGATTCGCAATGTCCGCCGCGACGTGATGCAGGACCTGCGAGAGATGAAAAAAGAGGGGGAGGCGGGCGAGGACGACGAGCGCCGGGCCGAGGCCGCACTGCAGAAGCAGACCGACGAGGCGATCGCCGAGATCGATCTCCTGCTCAAGGGCAAGGAAGAGGAAATCCTCGAGGTTTGACCCCTGCCCGGTACGTAGCGATCATCACCGACGGCAACGGGCGCTGGGCTCAGCAGCGCGGCTTGCCGGTCGTCGAGGGGCACCGGGCCGGGGCCGACACGGTAAAGGCCCGGCTTCGCGATGCCGTCGCGCTGGGAATTGAGGAGCTGACCGTCTACTCCTTCTCGACCGAGAACTGGTCAAGGCCGGCGGATGAGGTCGAGGGGTTGATGCGGGTATTCGGCGAGCGGATCGCGGGGGAGACGCCCGAGCTGCACGAGGCGGGCGTGCGGATGCGCTTCATCGGCCGCCGCGAGGGAGTCGATCCGAGACTGGTCGAGCGGATGGAGTGGGCCGAGCGCACCACCGACGCCAACCGACGCATCACCCTCTTCGTTGCTTTCAATTATGGGGGAAGGGCGGAGATCGTCGACGCGGCGCGAAGCTTCCAGGGGGACTCAGAAGAGGAGTTTCGCAAACACCTCTATGCACCCGAGATGCACGATCCCGATCTCCTGATACGAACCAGCGGAGAGCAACGAATCTCCAACTACCTGCTCTGGCAGTGCGCCTACTCGGAGCTCGTCTTCCGCGAGGAGCTGTGGCCCGACTTCACGCGAGGGTCGCTCAAAGCCTCACTGGAGGAGTACCAGGCCCGGCAGCGGCGCTTCGGGGCGAGGACCTGAGGATGAACGCGCCCCGCGAGGAGCGGGAGGAGCGCCGCAGCCGGCCGCGACGCAGCTTCCGGGAGGCCGAAGAGCTCTTTGACGGACTCGACGATCCGATCAAGGAGGAGCGAGAGCGGACGGAGTCCCCGCGTCGGCCTGGGCGCGGTCGCAACATTCGCGGCGAGACAGCCAAACGAATCCTCGTCGCGATTCCCTGGATTGCCTTCGCGATCGCGATCGTCGTCGCCGGCGGGCTCGTCTTCACGATCGCGATGATCGCGATCGGGGTGCTCGCCCTGCATGAGTACTTCGCAATGACCGAGGAGCTGAGACCGATCGAAATCGGGTCCTACGCTGCTGTCGCTGCGCTGGTCCTTGCAGCTCATTTCGGTACCGCCTTCAACGTGCTGATGGTCCTCGCCGCCTCTTTCCTCGTGCTCTTCGTCCTCGGGGCCGACCGCGGGCACCGCGACGGGATCACGGTCTCGATGGGCGTGTCTCTGCTTGCCGTGATCTGGATTGGCATCCCGCTGGTCCACGCCGTGCTGCTGCGTGAATTGCCAGAGCACGGCGCCGCGCTTTTGGTCGACGTGCTGATCGGCACCTTCGTCACCGACACTGCGGCATATGCGACAGGTCGTATGTTCGGCAGCCACCGGATTGCTCCCAGCCTTTCCCCCAATAAGACATTGGAGGGGCTGATCGGCGGTTTTCTGATCGGCACGATGAGCGTCTGGTTCGCAGGGCTCTACCAGAACTGGCTTTCGGGGGTGGATGCCCTGATCCTCGGCGCCGCGGTGGCGGCAATCGCTCCGCTCGGGGATCTGTTCGAGTCGATGCTGAAGCGAGACCTCGGTAGGAAGGACACCGGTCGCATCTTCGGCCCCCATGGAGGCATCCTCGACCGACTCGATGCCGTCTTCTTCACCGTCGTGATCGGCTACTACCTCGCTATCCAGCTTGTTTATTGACCTACCTACACTGAGTCAATGAAGAGGCTTGTGATTCTCGGCTCGACCGGGTCCATCGGGACCCAGGCCCTCGAGGTCGTTTCCGCATCCTCTGAACTCGAGGTTGCCGGCCTTGCCGCCGGCTCCGATTGGGAGCAGCTCATCGCGCAGGCCCGCCAGGTCCGCGCACCGGCCATCGCCCTGGCCGACCGCAGCGCCGCGAAACGCGCTGAGCGAGAGTGGAACGGTCGGGTCCTTGCCGGCGAGGAGGGGGTTCACGAGCTGATCGCCTCCTCTGCTGCGGACCTGATCCTCAACGGAATCGTCGGCGCCGCCGGGCTGACCTCGACCGTGGTAGCGCTCAGCGAGGGGATAGATGTGGCGCTCGCCAACAAGGAGAGCCTGGTGATGGGCGGCGAGCTGGTGATGGCGCTGGCCGAGGCGAGCGGTGCCCGCCTGGTGCCGGTCGACTCAGAGCACTCCGCCCTCGCGCAACTGATCGGGTCCGCGAAACCGGGGACCGTCGAGCGCCTTGTCCTGACCGCGTCCGGAGGGCCATTTCGCGGCCGCGAGGACCTGACCGGGGTGACCGTCGCCGAGGCGCTCGCCCACCCGACCTGGGCGATGGGGGGGAGGATCACGATCGACTCGGCGACGTTGATGAACAAGGGCTTTGAGGCGATTGAGGCACACCACCTCTTTGCCGTCCCCTACGAGCGGATCGAGATCGTCGTCCACCCGCAGTCGCTTGTCCACTCGCTGGTCCAGCTCAACGACGGCTCCTCGCTCGCCCACCTCGGTCACCCGGATATGCGGGTGCCGATCTCCTACGCGCTGCACTTCCCCGAGCGTGCCGACATCGACGTGCCGCAGCTGGACCTCGCCGCCACGGGCGAGCTCACCTTCGAGGCGCCGGACTTGGAGACCTTTGCCTGCCTTCGCCTCGCCCGCGAGGCCGGCGCGGCGGGGGGGACGATGCCCTGCGCGCTGAACGCCGCCGATGAGGTTGCCGTTGCCTCGTTCCTCGAGGGTCGGATTCCCTTCACCGCCATCGCCGAGGTGATCGAGCGGGTCCTCTTGCAGATTCCCGCACATCCGATCGACCACTTCGACGACCTCTTCGCCGTCGATGCCGAGGCCCGTGAGCGCTCCGAGCAGGAGATCAGGGGGTTGGCGAGAGTATGAGCTGGCTCGTCGTCCTCTTCGGCTTCTGCCTGTTGGTCATCCTCCACGAGGGAGGCCACTTCCTCGCCGCCAAGGCGACGGGCATGCGGGTCGAGCGTTTCTTTCTCTTCTTCGGACCGACGATCTGGTCGTTTAGGCGGGGCGAAACCGAGTATGGGATCAAATCGATTCCGCTCGGCGGCTACGTGAGGATCACCGGCATGAACCCCGAGGAAGAGGTTCCCCCCGAGCATGAGGACCGCTGCTATTACCGGCAACCGGTCTGGAAGCGCATCGTCGTCGTCGCGGCGGGACCCGCTGTCAATGTCCTTCTCGCGCTGGTGATCTTCTTTGTCTTGGCCCTAACCAGTGCGATCGCTGCCACCGAAACGGTTCACGAAGTCCTCCCGGGGAGTCCGGCTGCCCGGGTGTTGAAGCCGGGGGACAGAATCGTCGCGGTCGACGGCAAGCGTTATCCCGGATTGGACAGCGAAGCGCGGGTTGAACGATTCCGCCAAGAGATCGGCTCCCACAAATGCGTCGGTGAACAGCGGCAAGGCTGCTTGTCGGCGACCCCGGTGCAACTGACCGTCGCCCGCAACGGGCGGTTGATGACGTTCGGGGTCAGACCCAAGTACGACGCCGCCGAGGGCCAGGGAATAGTCGGGATCGGTTTTGCTCCAAAGTCAGTCTCCCTGGGGGTGGGCGCAGCGGTGGACCGTGCCACCGGCTCCGCCTGGACGATCACCTCGAGGACCCTGCAGGTCTTCAGCCACCTATTTGAATCCCAGCAGCGAAAGCAGGTTTCGAGCGTCGTTGGGATCAGCGCCGTCGCCCATGAAACCGTCGAACACAGCGCCGACCAGTCATTTCTGCTCTTGGCGCTGGTCAGCCTTTCTCTCGGCTTGATCAACCTGTTGCCGATTCTTCCCCTCGACGGCGGCCACATCCTCTGGGCCTTGGTCGAGAAAGTCCGTGGGAAGCCGGTCTCGGTGAGGGTGATCGAACGGGCAACGGTGGTCGGGTTCGCATTGGTCGCGGTGCTGGTGTTCATCGGACTCTCAAACGACGTCGGCCGTCTCACCGGCCAGGGCTTCAACGTTCGGTAACCCGGCCCGGCGCCCGCCCCGGATACCCTTCGACTATGGCCTCTAAGCGCCAGATCTTTGTCGGGGGCGTACCGATCGGCGGCGGCGCCCCGGTCATCGTGCAGACGATGACAAAGACCGAGACCGCCAATCTGGCGGCGACGATGGACCAGGTTCGCAAGGTCGCTGAGGCTGGAGCCGACATCGTGCGGGTGGCGGTGCCGCGAGAGAAGGACGCCGAGGCGCTGAGGACGATCGTCCGTGAGTCGCCGATTCCGGTGATTGCGGACATCCACTTCAATCACACCCTGGCCTTGAAGGCGATCGATGCCGGGGCCCACTGCATCCGGCTCAACCCCGGCAACATCGGCGGCAGGGAGAAAGTCGCAGAGGTTGCGGCGAGGGCGCGCGCCGCCGGGGTTCCAATGCGGATCGGCGTCAACTCCGGTTCGCTGCCCAAACACCTGCATGAGCTCGAGCGCGAGGCGCCGGTCGAGGCCCTGGTTGCCGCGGCGGTCGAGTTCGTCGAGCTGATGGAGGGGCTTGAGTTCGAAGACTTCAAGGTCTCGATCAAGTCGACCAACGTGCCGAACACGATCGCCGCCAACCGCCTTCTCGCGGAGAAAATCCCCTACCCCCTGCACCTCGGGATCACCGAGGCCGGGACGAAGTGGTCGGGCTCGCTGAAATCCGCGGTCGGTCTCGGAGCGCTACTGGCCGATGGGATCGGCGACACAATCCGGATCAGCCTCTCCACCTTCCATGCCGAGGAGGAGGTGAAGGTCGCCTGGGAGATCCTCAAGGCACTGCAGCTGCGCGAGCGTGGCCCGGTGCTGATCGCCTGCCCGACCTGCGGCCGCCTCCAGTTCGACATGGACTCGGTGGTGGCGGAGATCGAGCAGCGCCTTGAGGCCTATGCCGAGCCGGTCGAGGTGGCGGTGCTCGGATGCGCCGTGAACGGGATCGGCGAGGCCAGCCACGCCGATTTCGGCATCACCGGCGCCAAGGACGAGGGCCTGATCTTCGCCCACGGTAAGCCGCTGCGGAAGGTCCCACAGGCGACGCTGGTCGACGCCCTATTCGAGGAGATCGACCGCTCATTGGATCGCGGCCGCGTCGAGATCGACGAAGCCAAGGCCGGCGAGGGTGCCGCCTGGCTGGCGAAGATCGAGGAGGAGAACGCCGGCGACCTGACCCCCGAGAGAATCGCCCAGATGGAGCATGAGGCAGCCCGACAGGGCGAGTCAGACAGGGTGTTGCTCGACGAGGAGGCATCGCCGACGGCAGGACGCCGGTTCAGCCGGGCCTGAGGCGGATAGGTTTCACCGGTGACCCGCTTCACCGAAACGTTGCTGCCCACCCTGAGAGAGCCCCCCGCAGATGCGGAGTCTCTCTCGCACAAGCTGATGGTGCGAGCTGGCCTGGTTCGCCAGCTGGGGGCGGGCCTATGGACCTACCTGCCGGCCGGTTGGCGGGTGCTGCGCAGGGTGGAGGGGATTATGCGCCGGGAGATGGAGGCGATCGGCTGCCAGGAGATGCTGATGCCCGTGCTCCAGCCGGCCGAGATCTGGGAGGCGACCGGCCGCTACGGGATCGAGGAGATGTTCAAGCTCTCGGATCGCAAGGGATCTCCGTTGGTATTGGCGATGACCCACGAGGAGTGCGTCACCCACCATGTCGGTCGGGAGGTTCGCTCCTACCGCGATCTACCACTGATGCTCTTCCACATTCAGACCAAGGAGCGTGATGAGCCTCGGCCGCGGGCTGGGGTCTTGCGAACCCGCGAGTTCACGATGAAGGACGCCTACTCCTTCGATCGTGATCTCGCCGGACTGGAGCGTTCATATGAGCGCCAGACGGAGGCCTACGGGCGGATCTTCGATAGCTGTGGATTGAATTGGTACCGGGTCGAATCCGACGTCGGAATGATGGGCGGCTCGGGCGCCAACGAGTACATGGCCCCGTGCGAGGCCGGCGAGGATGAGATCGCCCTGGCCCCTGACTTTGCCGCCAACGTCGAGGTGACGGAGCTGCGTGCCGGCGACCCGGGCCCCAATGGAGGTTCGGTCGAGGTCGTACCGGCGATCGAGATCGGTAACACCTTCAAGCTCGGCACCCGTTACTCGGAGCCGCTTGGCGCCACCTTCCTCGACGAGGACGGGGTCGAACGCCCGATCGTGATGGGCAGCTACGGGATCGGCCCGGCCCGGGTCCTAGCGGCGGCAATCGAGCAGGGCGCTGACGATCGCGGCATAGTCTGGCCGGCCGCGATCGCCCCCTGGCAGATCCACCTCGTCTCGCTCGCCAAAGTCGGCGAGCCCGGACGTGAGGTCGCTGACCACATCTATGAGGAGCTGAGCGCAGTGCTCGGCGACGAGGTGCTCTACGACGACCGCGATGCAGGAACGGGCGAGAAGCTGACCGATGCGGAGCTGCTTGGCTGCCCGCTGCGAATAGTGGTCGGACGGCGCGGCCTCGCCGAGGGGATCGTCGAGGGAGCTGAGCGCGCCAGCGGCGTGCAGCACGAGCTGCCTGTGGGGGATGCCGCCGAGCGGGCGCTCGGGATCCTCCAGGGCCTCGATGGCTGAGGCCGCCCCGTTTGGTCGCGGCCGTTTACGCCGCCTCTTCGGACTCGACCGCAGTGGCACCAAACCAGGCCCGACACGCGCTGGAGAGCCGCTGCGCCCCTGGACGATCCCCAACATTGTCGGCTACGTCCGGCTCGCTTCGCTGCCGCTCTTTCTCTACCTCGCCTTTGAATCCGGCGACGGACGCAGCGCCCCGGCTGCGATCGTCTTCTGGTTGATCGCCGCCGGCGATTACCTCGACGGATTCCTCGCCCGCGTCACCGGCCAGTACAGCCGCATGGGGGCGCTGCTTGATCCCCTCGTTGACCGCCTCACCATTCTCTGCGGCGCCGTCGTCTGCTGGCACTTTGAACTGCTGCCGCGCTGGGCGCTGGCGCTCCTCGCCCTGCGCGAGCTGGTAATGCTCGGGCTCGCCCAGTACGGCCTGCGCCATGGTGTCGATATCGAGGTCAACTGGCCGGGTCGGATCTCGGTCTTTCCGATCATGGCTGGAATCTTCTTTGCGATGGTGTTTGCCGGCTGGGTGCCAAAGGCCCTGCTGATCATCGGCCTGGGGCTGGCGATCATCGCCACCGTCCTCTACGCTCGCGCCGGGCTGCGCGCTGTTCGTGGGTCGCGAGAGCTGCAATCCAGGGCGCAATCTCGATAAACCTTCAACCTTCAGTTGACCCTTGGGCCCGGCGACCTATAATCGGTGCAGCGGCCAACGGAGGCGATGCCTCCCAATCAAGGAGCGAGATGGAGGACACATTTCCCGATCTGGGCTCACTCTCCGACAAGGAGCTGAAGGAGCTGATTGACAAGCTCACCGAGGAGGAGAACGAGATCTCCTACAAGCGACGGGTCCTGCACGGGAAGATCGACATCCTCCGGGCTGAGCTCGTCAACCGCCTGCGCGACAAACGCGAGCGCGGCGACACGATGTTTTCCGGTGATGACGTAAGGCAGCTCACCGAGATCCTCGCCGGCAAGGCACAGCCCGCGCCGAAGGACGAGCCGGCCGCCTGAGCGCCGGGAGGCAATGATGGCCGTCCACTGTCCCGAGTGTGGGTTCGTCAACCCCGAGGGCGCCAACTACTGTCAGAAGTGCGGCGCCTACCTCGGCGCCGGGCCCGCCGAGGGGGGCGAGGATCCGACGACCATGACCTACACCGTCGATGAGACCGGCGACATGCAGCCGATCGACATCGACGAGATGGTCGAGCGGGCGGGCGCCGCGTTGGTAATCCGCTCTGGCGGTGGGCGCGCGGGGGAGAGTTTCACGATCGACGATGACCGGGTCAGTATCGGGCGCAGCCCCGACGCCGGGGTCTTCCTCGACGATGTCACCGTCTCGCGCAATCACGCGCTGCTGGTGCGCCGCCGCGACGGGCTATACATCGACGATCTCGGCTCGCTCAACGGGACCTACGTGAATAGACGGAGGATCGAGTCGCACCGGCTCGGCGACGGCGACGAGATCCAGGTCGGCAAGTACAAGCTCAGCTTCTTGGAGAAGTAGGCAGCGATGGCCGCCGTATCCGAGAAGCAGGTCCGCTCCTCACCGGGCTCCGCCAGTCGCCCGCGCAAGGCGCTGACGATCGGCGCCGTCTGCAAGATCCTCCAGGCGGAGTTCGACGACGTCTCGATCTCCAAGATCCGCTACCTCGAGGACCAGAAGCTGCTGACGCCGCGCCGCACCTCAGGTGGCTACCGCCTCTACAGCCAATCCGACGTTGAACGGCTGCGGACGATCCTGCGCCTTCAGCGCGATGAGTTCCTGCCGCTACGGGTGATCCGCCAAGAGCTGGCCGCGGGTGGGGAAGCCGAACTAGGTGGAGTTGCGGATCGACGACCCACCGCCGGGGCGGTGCGGCGGGCGATCCTGGTCAATACCTCGAGCGCCTACCTCAGCCTCGATGAGGTGACGGAGGAGACCGGCGCCCGCGAGGAGCTGATCGCAGAGCTGGAGAACTACGGCATCGTCCAACCCGAGAAGCGCGACGGCAAGCCCGTTTACGATGAGACCGACCGCGAGATAATCCGCGCTGCCAACGAGCTCTCCAGGGTGGGGGTGGGGGCGCGCAACCTTCGCGTCTTCCGTTCCTCCGCAGACCGCGAGGCCAATCTGCTCGAAGCGCTGCTCGGACCATCGCTGCGCTCGCGAAACCCCGAGCGCCGCAAGGAGGCGCTGGAGAGCCTCGAAAGCCTGGCGGCGACCGTCGGCCACCTCAAGCATCTGCTGCTGGTCCGCGATCTGCGCCGCCTCGCCGGCGAGTAGCCCGAGACCGATGTCGCGAGTGGTCCGCCGCCGCACGATCGCGGCCCCGGTCGGCGAGGTCTGGGCGCTCGTCTCCGACCCCTACAGCCTGCCACGGTGGTGGCCACGTACGACCCGAGTCGAGAACGTCGAGCGCAAGAGCGGCGGTCGGCGCAGCCAGTGGACGAAGGTGCTGGAGACAGCCGAGGGGCGGGGGGTTCGCGCCGACTACCGCTGCCTGAGCGCGGCAGAGGGCGAGCGCTACGTCTGGGAGCAGCAGATGGAGGGCACCCCCTTCGCTCGCCACCTGCGCAGCTCCGGAGTGGATATCCGGCTGCGGCCTGGGGGAGGAGGAACCGAGGTCAGCATTGCCTCCACCCAGACGCTGCGCGGCCTCTCACGGCTCGGCTCGCCGCTGATGCGTCGCGGACAGGCGGAGATACTCGAAGAGGCTTTAGAGGGTATGGAGAGGGCCCTCGCTGGAGGGTGAGCCCGCCCGAACCGCGGCGGGACTCGAAGTGGTGGGGGTGGGGGGACCCCTCGATCCTGCCGCGGCTTGATGGGGGTGCTCAGGCGCTCCTGCGCGAGCGGCTCGGCGACCTGCAGCCGCAAAAGCGCGCCGAGTCCCTCGATCGGTTCGAGCTTCCTCCCGCCCGGCCCCTGCCGCGTTCTGTGATCGAGGCAGTCGGCGAAGACGCTGTCTTTGCCGACAGCGAGGACCGCGTCCGCCATGGCACAGGGCGCAGCTACACCGACCTGCTCAGGCTGCGCCGTGGACGACTCGAGATGGCTCCAGATGCAGTCGTCCTGCCCGCGGATGCCGACGCGATAGGCCGTCTGCTGCAGAGCTGTGCGGCGGAGAGCATCGCCGTGGTCCCATTTGGAGGGGGGACCAGCGTCGTCGGCGGGGTCGAGCCACTGCGGGGCGCCCACGCTCGCCTGATCAGCCTCGATCTGAGCCGGCTGCGGGTGGTCGAGGTCGACAGCCGCTCGCTCACCGCCCGGCTCGGCGCCGGCCTGCGCGGCCCGGAGGCCGAGGCCGCCCTCGGCTCGCGGGGGCTGACCCTCGGCCATTTCCCCCAATCCTTCGAGTACGCGACGATCGGTGGTTTTGCCGCCACCCGCTCCGCCGGGCAGGCCTCGAGCGGCTATGGGCGCTTTGACGCGCTCATCAGCTCGATCCGGCTGCTCAGCCCTGGAGGCGAGCTGAGCACCCTGCAGACGCCGCATACGGCCGCAGGGCCTGCCCTGCGCGAGCTGATCGTCGGCTCCGAGGGTGCGCTTGGCGTCATCCCCGAGGTGGTGGTCAGGGTGCGCCCAGCTCCGGTGGTGCGACGTTATGAGGGGTGGATGGCAGAGAGCTTTGAGGCCGGTGCGGAGATCGTGCGGCAACTCGCGCAGGGACCGGGATTGCCCGATGTGATCCGCGTCTCCGATGAGGAGGAGACAGAGGGATCGCTGGCGCTGGCTGGCCCCGACGGAATCGCCGCCAAACTTCTCAGCGGTTATCTCGGCCTGCGTCGTCGGCGCGGTGGCTGCCTGATCATCATTGGCCTTGAGGGGGAGCGGGAGTCAGTGTCGCGCCGTCGCGCCCTCTCCGCCCGCCTCCTGCGTCGCGGCGGGGCCGCCTATCTCGGCGCCGGGGCGGGGCGCTCCTGGCAGCGTGGCCGCTACCAGGGCCCCTATCTGCGCGACACCCTGATGGATCTGGGCGCGTTGGTCGAGACGCTTGAGACCTCCCACACCTGGACGCGTCTTGGCGAGCTGCACGCAACTGTCGGCGCCGCCATCCGCGACACCCTCGCTGCCCAGGGCACGCCTGGATTGGTCTTCTGTCACCTCTCCCACGCATACCGCGACGGGGCCTCGCTTTACTTCACCTTCATCTCCCGCGTCCGACGTGATCATCAGATCGAGCAGTGGCGGGCGGTGAAGATCGCCGCCGCTGAGGCGATCCTCGCCGCTGGCGCCACAATTACCCACCATCACGCGATCGGCGTCGACCACGCCCCCTATATGGAGGCGGAGGTGGGATCAACCGGGCTCGAGGTCCTGCGCGCCGTCAAGGATCAGCTCGATCCCCGCGGGATCATGAATCCCGGCAAGCTTATTTTTTGACGAACGGGCCGGTGATCGTGCCGCGCAGGACGTCGGTTCCGGTGTAGCTGGGCGCGCTTTTTTGCTTTTTGGCCACGGCCAGAGAGGCGGCCAGGGTTGAGTTCTTGGTCAGGGAGATATCGATTTGGTCAAAGGCCCCACTGGCGAGGTAGGCGATCACTTCGGAGGGCAGCGGGTACTGGGCGGTGAGTCGGCCCGAACTTCCGACTTTGGTCGCGGCCAGCGGGATCCTGAGCCTTGACGAGCGATAGAGCCAAACCGTGTAGGACTCGCCGGCTGGCGAGGGTTCCAGGCCGCTGGCTTCCACCTGGAGGACGACGGTCTTCTTGATCCGCCCGAACAGCGCGTGGCCGCTGGCGTTACCGCCGTTGACCGGAGAGAGGACTGCCTCCGTCAGTTTCGGGTTGGAGGTCGAGGTGGTGTTGGAGGGATTGGTTTGGGCGCTGGTCGTCGAGTTCGATTGCGATGAGCCGCCGCCGGAGAGGGCCAAGACCAAGATCAGGACGACGACGACGACTCCGGCTACCGCGGCGGCGAGGAGTCGCTGGTCCTTGGGCATCGAGATCGCCGGCCGGCGCTTCGCAGAAGGGGGAGGGCTCGGCGAGGGTCGCCTGGGCGCGGAGGGCGGCTCGGCCTCAGGTTTCTCGGCAGGCCTCTGGGGCGAGGGCGCCGCGACACCCTGATCGGCGGGCGCTGGGGATCCGGAGTCGGGCGCTGGTGGCTTGCCTGCTTCGGCTGCGGGCTCCGGGATCGCCTCCTCGCTCGCCTTCGCCGACTCGTCAACTTCCTCCAATGCCTCCCTGACCCTGACGCGCACTTCCTCGATGCTCAGTCCCATCAGGGCGGCGATGTCCTCATAGCCCTGCTCTCGCTGCGCGAGCAGCCGAAGCATCGCTCTCTGGTCGTCGGTGAGCGCCACGAATCGAGAGCCTATGCCAGAGGAGGGTCGCCGCCGTGCAGCGATCCGATTAAGAACCTAGGGTGAGTCTGATGAGCGAGGACGCACCGCTTCACTCCGATTTCGACAGCCTGCTCGGGACGGAATGGCTGGACTTTGACCCCGACCATGCCCGAGTGCGTCTGAAGTTGCGCGGTGAGCTGCGCCAGCCGAAGGGGCTCCTGCACGGCGGCGTCATCTCAACCCTGGTCGAGAGCGTCTGCTCACGCGCCACCGCCCTCGCAATTCACCAGGAGGGAATGATCGCCATGGGGCAGTCGATCTCGGTCAGCTTCATCCGCCCGCTGACCCAGGGCCATGCTGAGGTGAGCGCCCGGGCCCGACACCGGGGTCGCACAACCTGGGTTTGGGAGGCTGAAGTCAACGATGGCGAGGGCAGGCTCTGCGCGCTGGCCCAGATGAGCGTCGCGATCCGAACGCCACCCAGCAAGGGCGCCTGAGATGTTCGCGCTGAAGCCCGGCGTCGACCACGTGCCCCTGCACTCGGCGGGCGAGCCAACTAGCCACCGAAGCGGTTTGTGATCGGCAGCCGCCGGTCGCGACCAAAGGCCTTCGGCGTGATGCGGATCCCGGGTGCCGCCTGGCGGCGCTTGTACTCGGAGCGGTCGACCAATCCGATCACCTCGTCCACGACTTCGGGCGGCAGTCCGCCGGAGATCATCTCCTCACGCCCCTCATCGCGCTCGACATAGGCCGCGAGGATCAGGTCGAGCAGCTCATAGGGGGGGAGGGAGTCGCTGTCGAGCTGGTCGGGGCGCAGCTCCGCCGAGGGCTCTCGCTCCAACACCGAGGCGGGGACCAGCACACGCCCGGCGCGCTCGTTGCGGCGGCGGACCAGCTGGTATACGAGCGTCTTTGGCACATCCTTGATCACCGCAAACCCGCCCGCCATATCACCGTAGAGCGTCGCGTAGCCAACCGACATCTCGCTCTTGTTACCGGTGGTCAGAACCAACCAACCGAGTTTGTTGGAGAGCGCCATCATCAGGTTGCCCCTGATTCTTGCCTGGACGTTCTCGGCGGCGAGGTCGGGCTCAGAGGGCCGGGTTGGATCGCGAGGCAGCGGCGCGGCGGCCGCCTCATCTGCGCTGGCCCCCAAGGGCAGGTCGAGGGCCTCCCCATAGGCCTCCATCGGGCCGTCGATCGGGATCTCGAGCAGATCGCAGCCGAGGTTTGCGGCGATGGTCCGGGCGTCGGCCTGAGTTTCAGCGCTCGAGTGAGGCGATGGCATCACCACGCAGCTGAGACGCTCGGCCGTCACCGCGTCAGCCGCGAGCAGCGCCACGAGAGCCGAGTCGATCCCCCCTGAAAGCGCAACCCCGACGTGGCGGAAGCCGTTCTTGGCAACGTAGTCGCGCAGGCCGAGGACAAGCGCGCCGTAAACCTCATCGAGATCGGCAAGGGGCTCGGCGAGGCGACCCGGGGTGGGGGAGGGAACCTCACAGACAAGCAGCTCCTCCTCGAACTGGGCGGCGCGCGCGAGCACCCTCCCGTCCGGGTCGATCACGAAGCTCTGCCCGTCGAAGACCAGCTCGTCCTGGCCGCCGACGAGGTTGCAAAAGGCAAAGGAGGAACCGTAGGCGCGGGCGCGGGCGGCGAGCATCTTTTCCCGCTCAGCTCCCTTGCCGCGGTGGTATGGCGAGCCCGATGGATTGGCAATCAGACCCGCGCCCGCCGCCGCCTCTTCTGAGGCCGGTGGACCCTGGACCCAACAGTCCTCGCAGATCGTCAGGCCCACCATCTCTCCGGCGACCTCGATCGTCAGCGGCTCACTACCAGGCACGAAGTAACGCTGCTCGTCAAAGACGGAGTAATTGGGAAGCAGGTTCTTGCGATAGACCGAACGCAGGGCGCCATCGGCAAGCACGGCAAGCGAGTTATGGGCGTGCCGGAAGTCCCCGCCGCCGATCACCGGCTCGGCAAAACCGACTAGCGCCGTAAGCCCGCTCACCCCACGCGCCAGTTGCTCGACAGCGCTCCGGTTGGCCTCGATGAAGTGGCGCTTCAGGTAAAGATCCTCGGCGGGATAGCCGGGCACACACAGCTCCGGAAAGATCGCCAGCTCGGCCCCCTCGGCCCGGGCGCGCTCGATCCACTCGGCAATCTTCTCCACATTGCCATCGATGTCGCCGACGGTGGGGTTGATCTGGGCAAGGGCTACGCGCATGGGAAGCCTGCCGGGAACGGGGTCAACACAGGCGAAGTATCGCCGCCGGGAGCGCCAGGGCGCCCAAACCCGGCGGCGGGATCCCAGCGCTCCGGGTACGGTGCCCCGACCTCGGCCGTTTCAGCCCCATCGGCGATGATTGTCATCGCCCTCACCGGGTCTGCGGAATTGACCACTCCCCGCAGAATGGCGATAAGCAGGGGGGCGGCCCCTGGCAGATCGGCGCGCGGATCGGGCCGAAGGGTCGAGGGGCTAGGCCGGGGCCTCGGGGGCAAAGACAGCTTCTTGGGACTCCTCGGCGCGCGGACGCTTTGCCCCGACCCGCCGCCTGCGCTTTGCCGGCGCGCTCGCCACGGCTTCGCGGATCGCCGCCTCAAGGTCGAGTCCGAAGCTGTCCAGGTCGGCCATTGCATCGTAGTCGCCGATCAGACCGAAATTGACCTGGCCGTTATAAGACATGATCCCAACGCAGAGTGCCTGGCGGCGGGCGAGCGGCACCATCGGGAAGATCGACTCCATCTGGCGCCCAAGGACGTAAAGCGGGAGCTGGGGCCCCGGCACATTGGTGACGACGAGGTTGAAAAAGCGCTGGGCCGGCTGCAGCCGAGCGGCCTGGGCGGCAATCGTCGGCGGGGCGAAGTCGGTGATCTTGGTCAGGATTTCAGCACCGACCGCCTGCCCGGAGGCCTTCAGGTCACCCATCGTCTCGGTAACCAGACGCAGGCGATCGACCGGGTCCTCACACCAGACCGGCAGCGGAGCCATCATCGCCGCGATCCGGTTGCCGAGCGCCCCGTGCTCCTCATCGGCGCGGACGCTGACCGGGACCATCGCACGCATCTGCAGTCCCTCGGTGTCGTGTCCGCGGGCGCGCAGGTAGTTGCCGAGGGCGCCGGCGACGATCGAGAGAATGACGTCATTGACGGTGCCACCATGGGCATCCTTGACCCGCTTCAACCCGTCGAGGTCGGTTTGGGCGATAGCGAAGCGCCGGTGCGGGCCGATCTCGACGTTGAGCGGTGTCGGGGGAGCGGCGATCCCGGCGCCGATCAGCTTGCCAGTCGCGCCGATTCCCCGTGCGACCTGACGCGGGCCCCGAAGTGCCGCGCGGAAGCCCCGCACGATCTCCCTGGGGCTGGTGAGGCGCTCACGCAAGGCGTCGCCGAGCAGCTCGAGATCGGTCGGCTCGGGCCTGGCCAGCCACCTCGGAGCCGAGGCCGGCGGAGGCGGCTCGCGGTCGAGGTCAAAGAGGACGGTCGTGATGTCGACCCCAGACACGCCGTCGACCAGCGCGTGGTGGCTCTTGGCGACAACCGCGAAACGCCCGTCGCGCAAACCCTCGACCAGCCACAGCTCCCAGAGCGGCTTAGTGCGGTCCAGCTGCTGCGAAAAAATCCGCGCCGCCAGATTGCGCAGCTGCTCCTCTGACCCGGGCGCCGGAAGGGCGGTCTGGCGCACGTGGTAGTCGAGGTTGAGGTGTGGGTCATCGACCCAGACGGGCCGACCCTGGCCGAAGGGGACGAAGCGCAGCTTCTGGCGGAAACGCGGAACCAGGTGCAGTCGGGAGGCGATGTGGTCGCGGAACTCGGCGTGGCTCAATGGTGGGCCCTCGAAGATGATCGTCGAGGCGACGTGCATGTGCGCCCCGGCGCGCTCCATGTGAAGGAAGGAGGAATCAAGCCCGCTCAGCCTGTCGTCAGCCATACGGCAATCTTCGCAGACGCTCGCGGAGCGTCAATCGGAGGGAAGGAGCTGAAGCTGCTCCTCGCCGGACCCGCCAGCCGCGTCCTCGCCGGCCTCCCCTTGCCCGAAGGAGGCCATGCGAACCCCGAGAAGCCGCACCGGACGGGGCGGCCGGTAGGTGCGAAACAGCTCGAGTGCGATCGAGGCGACAAGGGCGGGATCATTGGTCGGCGCCACCAACGTCTGAGAGCGGGTGACGTTGGTCCAGTCGTCAAGCCGCACCTTGATCCCGATCGTGCGACCTTCGAGGGCGCGGGAGCGCAGGCGGCGGCAGAGCTCATCGGCGAGGCCGGTCAGCGCGGCTTCCAGCTCGGCCGGCTCGCGGACGTCGACGTCGAAGGTCGTCTCGGCCGATTGCGACTTCGCTTCTCGAGTGACTTTCAGCGGCGTGTCGTCTTCAAAACGAGCGCGGCTCAATAGCCAGCGCCCCATTCGCGGCCCGAAGGCCTCGGTCAGCGCAACCGGATCCTGGGCGCCGAGCAGCGCCAGGCTGCCGATGCCCATGCTTTCCAGCTTCGTCGCGGTCTTCGGCCCGATCCCGGGAATCAGGAGGGGCGGGTGCTGGGCGAACCGCTCGATCGCCTCAGGCCGCGAGAGAGCGACAAGTCCAGCGGGCTTGCCCAGCTCGCTCACGATCTTGGCCAGCAATCGGTTCTCGGAGATCCCGATCGAGCAGGTAAGACCCGTCTCCGCGCGGATCTCCGTCGCGATTCGCCGCATTCTCGCCTTCGGCGAGAACAGTCCGGTGAGGTCAACGTAGGCCTCGTCGAGGCCGACGACCTCGACGACCTCTGCGTTGCGGCGCAGAATTTCCATCACCCGGCCGGACGCTTCCCGGTAGGCGGTGAAGTCGGGCCTTAGAAAAGCAGCCTCCGGCAGCCGCCGCCTGGCGATTGCCGCCGGCATCGCCGAGTGGATCCCGGCCAGCTTGCGGGCCTCGTAACTGGCCGTCGTCACCACCGCCCGCGGCCCCGAGCCACAGACGATGACCGGCTTTCCCCGAAGCTCTGGGCGACGCTGCAACTCAACCGACGCATAGAAGGCGTCCATGTCGACAAGCGCGATGCAGTGCGCCCAATCCCTCATGCTCTGAACTCTAACTAAGCTCGGGGTCGGCGCAGGGGGAGACCCCGATACGCCGCCTTCGCGTCGATCTTGGGGGTGGGGTCCGCCCTGAGGCCTGCGGGTTAGGGACTCTTTCGAATAGTTCAGCGCAGCGCCTGACGCAGCTGTCGGTGCAATGGCGCCCCCCACCTGGGTGAGCTCGATCCACTCTGGTAGGCCCGCCATCCTTAGACTTCAACCATGGCTTTGGCCGAGGTGAAGAACCTGGAGGCGATCTCAAGAGCGATCGACCAGCACAACTCGGGCTGCCCGTTCCCCGCCGCCCAGGTTCGGATGAACCCGTTCGAGGTCGAGCGGCTGGGCTGGGAGGAAATTCGCGGCCTTCCCCTGGTCCCCGATCCCGAGATCGGCACCGGCCGCTTTCGCATCGTCTGCTCCCGTGATATGGACGGGGGCGGCTTGGAGGAGGTCGAGGCGGTCGGTCAGGAGCTGCAGACAATCGCGCCGGCCAGCAATTAGACCTGGCTCCAGAAATTCAATCCAACGCTCGATAGCCAGTTCTGGGCCTCGATGTTGAGCTGGAAAAGCTGTCCGGTCCAAATCAGGACGCCCATCGCGATCAGGATCAGGCCGCCGCTCACAACGATCGCCTGGTAGTGGCGCTTGACCACCGCAAAGGCCGTGGTCATACGGGAGAAGGCGATCGCGGTGAGCAAGAACGGGATCGCCAGGCCCGCCGAATAAACGGCTAGCAGGAAAGCGCCGCGACCGGCGGAGCCAGACAGAGAGGCCGCCGAGAGGATCGCGCCCAGGGTGGGGCCGATGCACGGGGTCCAGGCAATCGCGAAGGCGGCTCCGGCGACAATCGGGCCACCCTTGCCCGCCCGCGCCAGCAGCCCCTCAACGTGCCACTCGCGGTTTAGCCGGGTGATGAACAGCGAGGAGACGAAGAGAACACCCATGGCGATGATCAGGGCGCCTGAAATCTTGGTCAATAATTCCTTGTTTTCCTCGAGAGCGGTGCCCAAGCCGGTCGCGGTGAGCCCGAGCAAGATGAAGATCGCCGAGAAGCTGGCGACGAAGAGCAGGCTGGGACCGAGGACCCGACGCCAGCCGGCGCTGTCGAGTTCTGCCGCAGAGACCCCCGTCACAGCCGAGAGATACCCCGGCACCAGCGGAAGCACGCAGGGTGAGAGAAAGGAAACAACGCCTGCCGCAAGCGCGGCAAAGATCCCGACGCCTGCCGCCGGATCGGTGCTGATCGCTGCAATCAAGACCACCTCAGGGTACCCCGCGCCGGTCACGTTCTGGGGTTCCACCCCCCACGGCCGCTGATCGAACGGGGCGCGCTGATCCTCAACTGCACCCTGATCGCGCTGGCGAATCTCTCTTTACTCCGGCGATGCGCGGGAGGAGAACCTTCACCGGCTGATCCTGCGCCCTGCCGGCACGGCGACCAGCCTCATCCTCGCAACGCCCTCTCTGAGTGGATGGGGCGAGGCGATTGCCGAAGCGGCTTTCATGCTTTGGCCGAATCCGGGCCGGAGAAAGGGGTCCGATCACCCCGCCGGGGGCCTCGGCCCGGTAGATTCCTGGCTACCCAGCCAAACCGCCGCGCCAGCGCCGGGAGACAACAGGAGCCAGATTTGAGCAACCGCACGTTTGTGATCGGGGTCGGGATGACCAAGTTCGAGAAGCCCGGCACCAAGGAGGGCGATTACCCCGACTGGGCAAAAGAGGCGGGGGAGAAGGCGCTCAGTGACGCTGGTATTCCCTACGAGGACGTCGAGCAGGCATACGCCGGCTATTGCTATGGCGACTCGACCTACGGCCAACGCGCCCTCTACCAGCTCGGCCTCACGGGGATCCCGGTGGTCAATGTCAACAACAACTGCTCGACCGGTTCCTCGGCGTTGTTCTTGGCCCGCCAGGCGGTCAAGGGCGGCCTCGTGGATTGCGCGCTCGCGCTCGGCTTCGAGAAGATGGAGCCGGGGTCGCTCGGCGTCAAGTACACCGACCGGACCAACGCCCTCGACAGGCACGCGACGCGGATGTTCGAGATCCGCGACCCGGAGGCATCCCCGCCGGCACCGCAGATGTTCGGCAACGCCGGCCGCGATCACATGGACAAGTACGGCTCGACTCCCGACCACTACGCCTGGATTGGATGGAAGAACCACAGACACTCGGTCAACAACCCCTTCGCCCAGTTCCAGGACGAATACTCACTGCAGGACATCAAGGACGCGAAAATGATCCACGACCCGCTGACCAAGCTCCAGTGCTCGCCCACCTCAGACGGCTCCGCCTGCGCGATCGTTGCCTCAGAGAGATACGTCGACGGGCACGACCTCTGGGAGAACGCGATAGAGATCGTCGGACAGTCGATGGTCACAGACCTGAGCTCCACCTTCGATGAGAGCGCTGACTGCATGACGATCGTCGGCTCTGAGATGTCGCGAAAAGCCGCCAAGGAGGCCTACGAGGAGGCCCGGGTGGCGGCCGAGGAGGTCGATGTCTGCGAGCTGCACGACTGCTTTAGCGCCAACGAGCTGATCACATACGAAGCTCTGGGGTTCGCCGCCGAGGGCGAGGGCCATCGGCTCGTCGACGATGAAGCAACGACCTATGGCGGGAAGGTGGTCGTCAATCCCTCCGGGGGGCTGATCTCAAAGGGCCATCCGTTGGGTGCCACCGGATTGGCGCAGTGCTCGGAGTTGACCTGGCAGCTTCGTGGCCAGGCGGACAAACGCCAGGTGGAGGGGGCGAAGGTCGCCCTCCAGCACAACATCGGCCTCGGTGGAGCCGCCGTGGTCACTGTCTACAAGCCGGCGGGCTGAGCCCAGCCAAAAGGAGGAGGAGGCACGGATGGCAAAGCAGCGGCGCTCACTGAGTGGAAAGGTGGTGGCGATCACCGGAGGAGCAAGGGGCATCGGCAGGGCAACCGCCGAAGCGTTGGTCGGCAAGGGCTGCCGGGTCGCGATCGGAGACCTTGACCTTGAGCTGGCAGAGCAAACCGCCGCCTCCCTCGGCGGTGGGACCGTGGCCCTTTCGCTTGATGTCACCGATCGCGCTTCCTTTGGAGCGTTCCTCGATGATGCCGAACGCCAGCTTGGCGCGATCGACGTCGTGGTCAACAACGCCGGGATCATGCCGGTCACGCCGCTGCTCGCCGAGAGCGAGGACTCGGTGCGCCGGCAGGTGGAGATCAACCTCTGCGGCGTGATCACCGGGACCCAGCTTGCGATTGAGCGGATGACCCCCCGCCATGATGGCCACATCGTCAACATCGCATCCCAGGCGGGCAAAGCCGGGGTTCCGGGAATTGCCACCTACTCGGCGACCAAGCACGCGGTGGTCGGGTTGAGCGAGGCGGTGCGGGGAGAGTTACGCGGCAGCGGTATCGAGGTCGCCTGCGTGATGCCAACGATCGTCAAGACGGAGCTGACCAGCGGCGTCGCTCAGCGCTGGGTCAAACCGGTAGAGGCGGCCGACGTGGCCGACGCGATAGTCGATGCGCTTGAAGTGCCGCGCTTTGACGTTTTCGTGCCGCGCGTCAACGGTGTCCTGTTCAAAATTCTCAGCCTCTTGCCGCGGGACGCGCGGGAGGGGCTCGGCCGCCTGATGAGAGTCGACAAGTTGATGATCGAGGTCGATCAGGGAGCCCGTCGCGCCTACGAGGAGCGGGTCGCCGGCGGCGAGACAGCCCTTGGATCCGAGGCTGAGGCAGCTGGCGCTCAGCGCGACGCCGCCTGAGAGTTCAGCTGGCCTGCACGGCGATCGGGCGAGGTTTGAAGCGAACGGCGCCGGGCTGGGAGCCCTCGCCACCTTCGACGATCACCCGGCAGGGACGGTGGGCAAGGATGTAGCGAGTAGTCGGCCCGAGCAGCCGCTCGTTGGTGGGCGCGTGCTCGGTGCTGATGTAAATCAGATCAGAACCGCGTTCGAGCGCCTCTTCGACGATCGCCCGCCCCGGGTTGCGGGTGCGAATCAATTTGACGCGGACCTTCAGTCCTCGCGCCCGTGCCTGGAGGCGGGCAATGTCCAGAGCGCAACGGGCCTCGTACTCCTGTTCCTCAAAACCCTCCGGCAGCTCGTGCTCGGTGGGGACCTCGAGCACATATAGGGCCTCAACGAAGGCGTCGGGGTCGACTACGGCGGCGGCCCGGCGCATCGCGTCGGCGTCGATGTCTGTGCCGAAGATCGGCACTAAGGCCGAGCGGTAGGAGACATCGAGAAAGCCGAGCGGCCGCTCCTCGCGCCGAACCCGTTGCAGTGACCTCGGGTCGATCCCGAGGTGTCGCCGGTAGAGCAGGTAGCCGACCAGGCCAACTCCAATCCAGGCGGTGCCGATGATCCGGGCCTCGGTGTGGAGGACGATGACCGAGACGAAGGCGGCGCCAGTCCCAATCGCGCCAAAGACCGCGGTCAGCGGTATTTCGGCGCCGCGCCAGCGCACGTTCCATGGTGCGCGATATGGGCGGTAGAGATCCGGCTGGCGCCTTCGCAAGGCGATGATCGAGAGGTGGGCGATGGTGAAGGAGAGCATCGCGCCGAAGCTGTAGAGGTTGCCCAGGAATGCGGTGTTGCCTGGCAGGACCAAGAGCACCGCGATCGCCGCGAAGAAGAGGATCGTGAACCACGGGGTATGAAAGCGGGGGTGCAGTCGGGCGAAGATGCCGGGCAGCTGGCGGTGCTCCGCCAGTGACCAGGAGAGTCGCGAGATGCCGATCATCCCCGCGTTGGTCGCGATTAACAGAATCGTCGCCGCCAGCGCACCCACGTAGTATTGAGCTGCGGTCGCGAGGGCGCCGTGCAGGTTGAGCGCCGAGACGATTCCCAGCACCGGGTCGTTGCTGTAGGTCGTCCCCAGCTGGGTCGTGTACTGGCCCGCCGCGTTCTGGGTGACCGGCAACGCCGAGAGGGCCACAATCGAGATCCCAGCGTAGATCGCGAGCACCGCGATGAGGACCGTGTTGACGGCTTTCGGTACCTGCTCGCCCGGGTCACGTGCCTCCTCGGCCATGTTGGAAACGGTCTCGATGCCGGTGTAGGCGAGCATCGAGATCGAGACGGCAAAGATCAGCTGCGAGAGGCTGGGGGCGGTGCCGAGGTGGATCTGATCGACCAGCACACTTGGGTGCAGGACGAGTACCGTGCCGAGCAGAATTAGGACCATCTGAGTGAACAGGTCAAGCACCGCCAGGCCGATGTTGAGCTTCGCCGACTCGCCGAGTCCGCGGATGTTGACCAGGGCGAGGAAGACGATCACCGCGACGCCGCCGATGATGTCGCCCGGTGCATGGCTGAGGGCCGGGAAAAAGGCGCCTAGATAGTGGGGAACGAAGAAAGCGCTGATCGCGATTGTGAGGATGTAGTCGAGTGAGAGGCCCCAACCGGCGATGAAGGAGACAACCTCATTGAACGCATGGCGGGCGAAGGATGAGGACCCGCCTGCCTCCGGGAACATCGCGGCGCCCTCGGCATAGGTCTTCGCGGTGAGCGCGAAGAGGCCGCCGGCGAACATAAAGACCACCGGGGTCAAGCCGAGAGCGTGGGCGGCGACCAGCCCGAGGGCATAGTAGATCGAGGACCCCACGTTGCCATAGGCGGTGGCGAATAGACCCGGCACCCCGACGGTTTTGCGCAGCCCCCTTGTCTTCAACTGCGCCATACGGCTAGGCGGCGAATCTATAGCCGACGCCTGGGTCGGTGCGGATCAACCGCTCGCCGTGGGGCGGCTCGATCTTGCGGCGCAGATTGGCCACGTGGGTGCGTAGGGTCGCGGTGTCCTCGCCGTAGGCTGGCCCCCAGACCTCGGTGAGCAGTGAGCGGTGGGTCATCAACCTGCCGCGGTTGCGAATCAGCGTGCTCAGCAGTCCGAACTCAATCGGAGTGAGGTGGATCTCCTGCCCCTCGCGTGAGACCGAGCGGGCGGCGAGGTCGACCAGCAAGCCGCCGGCCTCAAAGGTTGGTTCATCTTCTCCGCCTGCTGCGCGGCGCATTGCGGCGCGCAGCCGCGCGACCAACTCGCGCGGACCAAACGGCTTGGTCACGTAGTCGTCTGCTCCCGCCTCCAGCGCCCGCACCTTCTGCTCCTCCTCGCCGACTGCAGAGAGGACGAGGATCGGCATCTCACTCCAGGATCGAAGCTGGGAGCAGACCTCGACACCGTCACCGTCGGGGAGGACGAGGTCGACGATTGCCGCATCAGGCCGGCGGACCGCAGCGGCGTCAAGCGCCTCGCGGGCGGTTTCGGCCCCGATCACCTCAAAGCCGGCCTCGCGCAGGACGACTTTCAGCGCTCGGAGGATTTGGGGCTCGTCGTCGCAGACGAGGATGGAGCCGCCGCTTGCGGCGCTCACCCGACCTCCTGCGGCACCCGCGTCGGATGCTCGGCGTCGGGCTCGAGCGGCAGCTCGATTACGAATGTCGTCCCCTGGCCCGGCACCGACTCTGCCCAGACGCGGCCGCCATTTACCTCGATCAGACCGCGGACGATCGCCAGGCCCAGACCGGAGCCCTCGTGGCGCTGATTGCCGGACCCCTGAAAGAAGGGCTCGAAGATGTGCTCGATGTCCCCGGGGGAGATACCGGGGCCGCGATCGACCACCCGGAGCACAACTCGGTCTCCGATGGCGCGGCCGCGGACCAGGGTCCGCTCCTCGCCGGAGAAGCGGATCGCATTCTCCAGAAGGTTGACGAGGGCTCGCTCCAACTGAGCGGCATCGGCGCGAACGAAGGGAAGATCTGGATCGAGCGAGGCATGAACGTGCTCGCCGCGCTCGCCCAGGTCCTCGACCGCGGCGGCGACGACCTCCTCGATCGAACACCAGTCCGGCCTCGGCTGCGATTGACCCGCCTCCAGCCGCGAGAGGTCGAGCAACTTGTCAACCAGGCCGGAGAGCCGCGAGGCTTCGTCTGTCACCGCCCCTGCCAGCGCGCGGCGATCATCCGGCTCGATACCGGGCGAGGTCAGCGCCTCGCCGGCGGCGATGATCGCGGTCAGCGGCGAGCGCAGGTCATGGGACACCGCGCGCAGCAACGCCGTCTTCAGCTCGTCGCTGCGACGCAGGGCCTCGGTCTCGATTGTCGCCGCCTGCAGGCGCTCGCGGTCAAGCAGCAGGGCGAATGCCGCCTGCACCGCGAGGTTTGCCTCTTCTCGGCGGCGCTCCGCCTCGCGCGCACGAGACCGTGACTGCTCGGCGAGGGAGCTGGCGAATGTCGCAACAGTGAAAAAGACAGCGAGGGCGACCCAGTTCTCACCGTTGGCGATGTCCAGCGTTCCGGTGGGGGGGATGTGGAAGAAGTTGAACGCACCGGCGCTTGCTACCGAGGTGAAGAGACCAAGCCAGAGCCCGTAGTAGGTGGAGATGACCAGGACCCCGAGCAGGTAGACCACGCCATCGGAGACCGGGGGGGAGATCTGGCGCAGGGGATAGATCAACGCCGTGCAGATCGCGACACTGGCCAATGAGGCGAGCAGCCCGACGGCGAGAGTTTCGCGTCGGCGAGAGGCGCCGATCCGATTGAGAGCCTCGACCACTACTCGAGCCTACTCCGGCGGGGTAGCTCGCCGTGGGAACGGAGGCGCTACGTTGCGTGGATGACGATGCCTTCGGCGCCGGGACGCGCCGCGGCCGAGATTCGGCTACCGGGTCCTCCGGTGGTCGAAGAATCGGTTGGCGAGCTCCGCCGAACTGACGCCGAGAAAAGCGCCGGCGAGCACGTCGCCGGGGTAGTGCACGCCGGTGTGCACCCGGGAGTAGCCGATGAGGGTGGCAGCCGCCCTCAGGGGCATCGAGAGCGAGGGTTGTACCCGTGCGACGCCGGTGGCGAAGGCGAAGGCGGAGGCGGTGTGGCCGGAGGGGAAGGAGCTCGACCGAGGCATGGGGACATGCCGTCGCTCGGGCACCTCGAGAATCCCACGTTGCGGCCTGCCACGCAACGAGAGGGGCTTGGCGAGGAGGTTGGCGAGGGTCGCGGCAACGCCGACCGAGATCAGCCCGCGAGCGGCGGCACGCCGTCCGCGCTCCCCGCCAGCAAGGGCCAAGACCGCCGCCGTCGCCAGCCACGGCTTCGAGTAATCCGCGGTGCGGGAGAGCCGTCGCATCGCCACGTCGAGCGTCGGAGTGTCGGTGCGGGCGATCGCCGCGTAGACCATGGCGTCGATGCGCTGTGCATCGTCGAGCCAACCCGCCATCGGGCGATCATATGAGCCATCGGCGCCTTGCGGCGATCCTGGCGCTGCTGGGCGCCGGCGTCGCCGTGGCCACCGCGGCCTACACGCTCGCAACCAGCTTTCCGCGCGGCCTCCTCGTCATGGCCGGCGTGCTCGCTGCGATCAGCGCCGCCTGGTTGGGCTTGGTGCGGCGCGGGGGAGGGCGCATCGTCGGGTTTCTTGCCGCAGCGCTTCTGATCGGGGTCGCGATCGGCGCCCTGATCTCGGGCGGCAACGTGCTCGAGCTGGTTCTGATCGGGGCGGCGTTCGCGATCGGGCTGGCGGGAGCCGGCGAGGCCTTCGCGGTGCGCCGCTCGCTGCCGCACGCCGATCCCCCAACAAGGCCCGTCCTCTTCGTCAACCCGCGCTCTGGAGGAGGCAAGGCGAGCAAGTTCAACCTCGCTCAAGAGGCGGAACGACGGGGGATTGAGGTGGTGGGGCTGGGGGCGACTGACGATCTCGAGACGCTGGTGAGGAACTCGATTGCGCGGGGCGCCAACGGGCTGGCGATGGCAGGCGGGGACGGATCGCAGGCGATCGTCGCTGCGATCGCCGCCGAGCATGACCTTCCCTATGCATGTATCCCGTCGGGCACCCGCAACCACTTCGCCCTCGACCTCGGCGTCAATCGCGACGATGTCATCGGCGCTCTGGATGCCTTCCACGAGGGCGGTGGCGAGCGTCGCGTCGACCTGGGCGAGGTCAACGGCCGGGTCTTTGTCAACAATGTCTCACTAGGCGTCTACGCCGAGGCGGTCAGCCAGGCCGGTTACCGCGAGGCCAAGTTGCAGACCTTGCTGGCGACCATTCCGCAGACTCTGGGGCCCGATGTCAGCCCGTCAAAACTGCGTTGGACAGACCCCGAGGGTGTCAAGCGACAGAGCGCTGCAGTGATGCTGATCTCCAACAACGCCTATCTGCTCGGTCCGGTGCCAGGCTCGGGTACCCGGCCACGTCTGGATGAGGCAGTCCTCGGGGTGGTGGATTTCAGCCCACCGGCGGGTGGCGACTCGGGGGCAGCAAGGGGGTGGAGTGAGATGACCGTGGCAGAGTTGGAGGTCGATTGCGATCGTTCGGTCCCGACCGGGATTGATGGCGAGTCGGTGACCCTCGAACCGCCGCTTCGGTTTCGCAGCCGCCCCGGTGCCCTGCGGGTGCGGATCGCCCACCAGCATCCTGGCGCCTCGCCCTCGGCGGGGATTCCAGGTGGGACCTGGGAGGGTCTCGTATCGCTGATCCGGATCGCGGCCGGGCGAAATCCCGGGTCCATGGGTGGGGGATGAGTCTGAATCTAGATCACATTTGAAAGGCTCAAGATGGCGCTCGCCGCACCACAATCAAGAACCCCAAAACAAGGGCGAACACTACAAACGCGGCCAGGCCGAGCGAGACCGAACCTGTTACAAGTCCAATGACGATGGCTACGATCCAAATCAGCGCGACGGGTCCTCCCATCCACGCTTGGTCTTCATCTTCTTTTTTCTGGGCCTTGGAAACCGGGTCGGTTGGTTGTTCGATTAGCGCTTCGGTTTCGCGTTCCCGTTCTTGGACCCTGCGGGCAAGCTTGCCTTTGACCTCATCGGCCACGACAGTAAGGGTAACTCGGCTGCTGTAAGCGGCCAGGTTAAATCTGATGGGACCATGGCCGTTGACCGTCGACCTGATTCACTCAAAGGTGGTGCGACCCTCCGGATAGCGAAGGCTCCGAAGACGGATGCCCCAGCGGTGTTCAAACCGACCCACTCACACACAACGGGTAGCGGAAGGGCCGGATATCGCGAGTGGCTGCTTTCCCCTGTCACTTCAAGCCCGACGATCAGGACCGCAGCAACGACGAGTGCGAGGACGAGCTTCGCGATGCGCAATCTTAGGCCGGAATTTTCAAACTGAGACACCACCGATCAACGGGTAATGGTCAGTTTGAAATCCGCTATTTGCTGCAGATTGCCGCAACTCGCGGGGTAGCCCTATTGGCGTGGCCGATGGAGCGCCTTAGCCGTGGAGTGCTGCAACCGCCGAAACAGAGTCCAAAATGAGCGCGGATACGACCCAACTCTCGGGATGACGCGAAGGGTGGCAACCTGATGGATTTGCGCATGCCTCAGCGCCGCCGCGCGCTCCCAACGCGATAGGGGGTCGCTGGACACTGGCCCGTGAGTGAAGGTCACATCAAATGGAACCGCATTTCCCTGAGCCATTTTGCCGACAGAGGGTTCCCGCGAGATTTCAGCTCTAACGACGATAGCTGCCAGAAGCAACGCTAGGACAAGGAGCATCCTTGGCATCGTTCGACTCTAAAGATTCAAACTGACCCATTACCCTTCAATGCACGATAATCATTGTTATGTCAACCTGCACGATTATGAAGGTGTTTGCGCCTGAATAAGCACCCGCTCAGGCTGGCAATGATGCTCCAAGGACCCCCAAAACCACGCCTGCGACAGCGGCCGTAAGCAGAGTGGCGACAACCCCGCGCCGCAACACCAGCAATGCCACGGCCGCCGCGGCGAGGACCACGAGCTGCCAGCCCTCCGAGAGCGCTCCCGCCAGCGGGATCGCCGAGCCAAGAATTGCTCCGATCGCCGCGGGTCCCGCTCCGTCGAGGAATGCGCGAGCCCTCTCGTCGCTCCGCAGGCGATCGAAGCGCTTGGCGCCGATCAGAATGAACGAAAAGGACGGCGCGAAGGCAACCAGGGAGGCCAGCAGCGCACCCGGGATTCCCGCCGCGGCGTAGCCGACCACCGCGACCGTGTGCACCACTGGCCCTGGTGTCACCTGCCCGAGTGCGACCGCGTTGAGGAACTGGCCCGAGCTCATCCAGTGGTAATGGCTGACGGCATCGGCCTGCATCAGCGGCACGATCACGAAGCCACCCCCATAGGACAGGGCGCCCACCTTGAGGGCGACCCAGACCAGCGCCCCGATCCCTCCGCTTGCAGCGGTCGCCGCAATCGGAATCACCCATAGCCCGTAAGTTGACATAACCTCGGGGGAGCGTCGCCTCAGCAGCTCAAATGCTCCGCAGCCGACCAGTACCAAGACCAGCCAGGGGCCAAGGGTCGCCGCGGCAAGGAGCCCGAGAGCACCGTAGATGCCCCAGCGCAGCGGGTGGGTTTGATGGGCTCGGGCCCAGCTAGCCGGCACGAGGCCGAGCCCGGCTCTCACCGCGACTGCGGCGACCGCCGCCCCAGCCCCGGCTCCCGCACCGCGCACCCACAGCGGCGGCGTCCCTCCGAGGAAAAGGAGCGCCAAGAGAATGATCACAACGAGGCCGGGAATGATGAAGGCGAGGCCGCCGAGCAGGGCTCCGCGAACCCCGCGCAGCCGCCAGGCGCAGAAGATTGCCATCTGGGTTGAGCCGGGACCCGGCAGGAGATTGGTGGCGGCGATCGCGTCCTCGAACTGCTCGGCGCTGAGCCAGCCCCGGCGAGCTACGCAGAGGTCGCGGAAGAGCGCGATGTGGGCGGGCGGCCCGCCAAAACCGATCGCCCCAATTCGGCCCCACTCCCGGAGGATTTCCAACAGCTCCGGCGCGGCAACGCTCGCCGCCGGATTCGACGTTTCGGCGCCCACGCGCGGCAGGCTACCCGGCCGATCCGTCGCCGCCTTTTTTTGGACACACGAGATGATCGGGCAGACGAAGGAACCCTGCTTAGCTCGGTCCGGCCTGGAGGTGCGGGAGCGTGGCCGCGACGCTGGTTCACGCTGGAGAGCTTCCAGGTCCTCAGATCATTGACGGACCCGCCGAGGCTCCTGCAGGAGCACAGGAGCCTCGGCGATCACCGCCTTAGCTCAGCCTGCCTTCTTGATCGCTTCTTCAATCGCTTCGGCCGATCCCGGAGTCCCCAGTGTGTTGAGACCGTTGCTGTTCGGGCCCTTGACCGCGAAGGACGGTGTGCCGGTGAATCCGAGGTTTTCCGCCTCTTCGGTCGTGGCCGTGACTTTGTCGGTAAGGGCCTTGCTCTTGCGATCGGCGTTCCACTTCGCCATGTTCTTGACGCCCGCGGCCTTCGCGATTTCGGTCAGGAAGGATTCGGTGGCATAGCCGGAGTCCTCCTCGCCCTGGTTGCGGTAGAAGATGTCGATGTAGTTCCAACCACGGCCCTGTTCGCCCGCGGCGAGCGCTGCCGCCCCGGCCGGCTTGGACTGCGGGCCAATGATGGTGAAGTTGCGGAATTCGATCTTCGCCTTCCCTTCGCGGATCTGTCCTTCGATGATCTGGGGGAGAATTTGTTCGGAATACTCTTTGCAGATCGGGCACTGGAGGTCTCCGTACTCGTACACGGTGACCTTTGCCTTCGGGTCGCCCAGCATCGTGCCTTCCTGCGGAATGCCGCCCACCAGCTTGTCGACGAGGGCGACGTCTTCGATGTTGCCGCTCCCACCCGAGTTCTGGTTCTGGCTGACCACGACGAGCACGGCGACGACGACGACAACCAGGAAGACGGCGCCGCTACCCAGCTGGACCAGGCGTCGCCGCCGCGCGTTGGCCTGGGCCTCCTCCTGCTCGCGTTCGAGCCGGTGGGCGCGAAGTCGCTCTCTCTCCTGATCCCGTTTGTTGCTCATGCATCCTCCGGTTGAGTTGGAATTGGCGCCCGCCCGGCGCTCGGGGAATCGTCCACCGTCCCCCCATAGGCAAGGAGTCGGGTCACGTTGAGGGCGAAGAGCACCGTCATAAGCACGGCGCTTCCCACGCACCATTGGCAGATCGCGTGGATCCTGAACAGCTCCAGGTAGGTCAGGTAGAAACTGAAACCGAAGCCAACCAGCGAGAAGGCGAAGCCGGCGAATCGCCCGGCGTCTCCCCGGGCGAAAGCCGTCCCCAAAAGCAGCACGTATCCGGCGATCCCGAAGATGGCGACGTTGACTCCGGCGATGTGGGAGTAGGAGCTGCTGGCTACTGTCTGGCACCCCCCTCCGCCGGCAAGGCAGGCGGGAGCACCGCCGCCGGAGTCGGCGATCGTGATGTAGGTGGCGACGCCGATACCGATCGCAGCGATCGCCGCGATGATCCGGCGCAAGGTGAACTCAGATGGGGGCTTCATCGGCATCGAAAGGTACGCGACAGGCTAAAGCTCGCCGCGCTACCAGGCCTCCCTGGCCGGTTCGCCGCCCCGCCGGGCCCCGCCGGAGTGCCCGCGGCGCCGGCGCGAGATTAACAGCAGGGCGCCGGCCGCGAGGATCATGATCGCCCCGGCCGCGATCAGCCGACCGGTCGAGGGACCGGGGACCCCGGTCCAGAACACGGCACCCACCACCGCGCCTCTGTTGCCATTGATCCGCACCGGGATGCGAAAGTTGAGGACCTTGGTCCTGCGGCTCTGGTCGGTCACCTGGGGCGGGACGCCGGCCCCGATCCAGTGTGTGCGCTGATCTATCCAGGTGAACTTGCCCGAGCGGCCGATGGTTCGCCACCGCGGTTTGGCCAGAGCGCTCGCAAATCGCGGCACGAGCGGGTCGGCGGGGCGGTAGCGGTTGAGGTAGGTGGCTGGCGAGCGCAGGTTCACCTGCACGGTCCCGCTGGGCAGAACGCGAGCGTATGGCTCCCGCTCATAGCCGTAGATCGTCACCTGGTTAGCGTGGCGATCGATTACCCGCATGCGGTTGCCGTTTTCGAGAGATAGGAAGTCGACGCCGGCGACCGTTGGCCTCACCTGGCGGATCACCGAGCTGAAATCGGGGTTCCCCCCCTTTGCGATGGCGGATGGGGTGGCGAGCAGCAGCGCTGCCAGGCCCACGGCCGCCGCCCGCCCGCCACGTTTGGCGCCCATACGTACCCTCATCGTCATTCAGCGCTCAACGCTAGCCGAAGCGCTCCACGACCTCGGGCAGGGCGCAAAAGAAAGCAATCTCGCGCGCGATCCTGCCGCCCTGCCATGCCAACGGCGACTCCCCCTCTCCCTCCACGATCAGCCGCGCCCGCGGCAGGCGCTCGGCATATGCGGCCGCGACCGCCTGGGGGTGACCTGGGTCTGCCTCGTCGTTGCTGGCGATGACCAGGGCGGGGACGTCGAGCCCCTCCAGCGATGCCATCGATTCAAAGGGGCGTGAGCGCGCGACCTGATGCAGGGCATCCACCACTGCCGCGGGATGGCGGTGGAGCAGCATTCGGGACCGGGTGAAGCGGAGAACTTTCTCACGCCAGGCATCGTCGATCCCCTGTTCGCGGTCGATGTAGTCAAGAAAGCCGTCCACCCCACCCCGATCAAGCGCATCGGCGAGCCCGTCCCAGTAGGAGATCGCCGCGGGGGAGATCTCCCCCGCGTAGACCGGGCCGATCACAACCAGACCCGTGACCCGCTCAGGGTGGCGCAGGGCGAAGGCGACCGCCGTGTGGGCGCCCATCGAGTGCCCGGCCAGCGCCAGGGGCCGGGCACCCACGGTCGCCCCGATCACCGCTTCCAGGTCGTCGACCATCTCCGCATATCCGTAGCCCTGTCCCGTGGGAGCAGGATCGGAATCCCCGTGACCGCGAGCGTCATATGTGATGACGGTGTGCCCGGCGCGCTCCAGCGCCCGCGAGCCGTGGAGGACGTAGCGGCGGGTTGCGGTGATCCCGTGGCAGAGGAGTACCGGTGGGCCCTCACCCGCGGACTCGCCGCGAATCGCGGGGCTCGCTCCGATCGTGAAGGGCACCGGGCCGCCCGCCGCCGGCATCAGGCCAGCGTGGCGAGCGCGCCTTCGAGGTCCTCGACTGACTCGAAGCTGAGGCCGACAAGCGTCACCTTGCGGTGTCGGATGATCCCCTCCTCATCGAGGATGAAGACCGCCCGGCGGACCATCGGACCGGCAAGGACGCCGAAGGCGCGGGCCACCTCCTTGTCCTCGTCGGCAAGCAGCGGAACGTTGAGGCGCTTCTCCTCGGTGAAGCGCTCATGCGAGTCGACCGACTGAGGCGAGATCCCGAGCACGTCGGCACCAAGCTTGTCGAGTCGCTCGCCCTCATCGCGATATGAACAGAACTGCTTGGTGCAGACTGCGGTGAAGTCACCCGGGTAGAAGGCGAGGATCACCTTTCGCCCGCGGTAGTCGGATAGCTTGTATGTCCTACCGCCGGTCCCCGCCAGCTCGAAGTCCGGCGCCGGGTCTCCCACCTGGGCCTTGGCCATGTGGCCCGCCTAACCCTTCTTGATTGTCATCTTTTCGATCAGGACAGTCTGCTTTGGTTTTTCGGTTTTGGTGCCGAGGCTGCCGATCCGGGCGACCACAGCGGCCCCGGCGCTGATCCTGCCGACAAGCGCGTATTCAGGCGGCAGCCCGGCATTTGCTCCGGTGACGACGAAGAACTGGCTGCCCGAACTGCCGGAGGGCTCGCTTGAACTCTTCGCCATCGCCACCGTGCCCCGGGTGTAGGAAATGTGGGACGGGGGCTTCTCGACCACCGTGTAGCCGGGGCCGCCTGTGCCGTTGCCGAGCGGATCTCCGCCCTGGATCACAAAGCCCGGCACGATCCGGTGGAAGGTCAGGTCGTTGTAGAAGCCGAGCCGCGCAAGGTAGGCGAAGGAGTTCGTGGTTTTCGGCGCTTCCTTGGTGGCGAGTGCTATTTCGAAGCTGCCACAGCTTGTTCTCACCGCCGCCGTCAACTTTTCGCCGGGCTTCACCGTTTGCTTCGGAGCCTTGAGCTTGACGTGCTTTGGTGGCGGCGCTTCGACCTGCTTGCACCCGGGAGCGCTGGCGGTCGTCGTGCTCGAGTCGGTGCTGCTACTACTACTGCTACTACTACTACTGCTGCTGCTGCTGCCACTGCGGGCGATCAGGATCACGGCAACGATTGCGGCCGCGACAACCGCGAAGACGGCGAGGATGATCAGACGGCGGTCAGGACCCTGTTTCTCCATCGGCGCGGAAGACTAGATGATCGCCGGAAACGGTCCAGTTGCGATCATCGGGACCTGTCCACGCCGCCCCTCACGCCGCTGGCCGTCGCTGCGCTGTGCGTCCCCAGATCCCCCGAGCGGGTCCTGGTCATCGGCTGCGGAAATGGCGAGCCGGCGATCTTCCTTGCCAGGGAGTTTCCCCGCGCCCGCGTGCGTGGCGTCGATCCCTCCGAGGCACTGATTCGCGAGGCGAGCGCCCGGGTCGGACTCGATCCCGAGGGGCGCATCGCCTTCAAGGCCGGCAGGGCCGCGTCGCTGCCCTACCCCGACGAATTCTTTGACCTTGTCGCCCTTGTTGACGAGCGTCCCGAGATGCGGGAGGTGGCACGCGTTTTGAGCCCAGGCGGATACCTCATCCTGGCGCGGACGAGCAGGCCAGGGGGACCCTTTGCCGAGGCTCCTGTGCGGGTGCGGCGCAGACTCGCGCGCAGAGGCCTCGAACAGGTCGAGGTGGGCGAGGCCGGCGAGGGCGACTTCTTCATCGCCCGCCGTTGCGGCCGTGGCTGAACTCACCCTCCATCTAGGCTGCCGCGATCGATGACTGAGATCGCGGGCATGCCCCTGGCGCTGCTGGTCAACCCCCGCTCGGCTGGAGGCAGAGCGTTGAAGCTGCTGCCGCGGGTCGAGGCGGCGCTGGACGCACGCCGAATCGAGTTCAGGGTGCAGCGAACCGGCGGACTTGAGGACGGTGCCGAGCAGGCGCTGGCGGCGATCTCGGCAGGTGAGGTGCCGATTGTGATCAGCGGCGACGGCCTGGTCGGGGCAGTCGGCGGGGCGATCGCCGGCTCAGAGACACCGCTTGGGATAGTCCCCGGTGGCCGCGGGAACGACCTCGCCCGGGTGCTCGGTATCTCCGCCGAGCCAGAGGCGGCGGTGGCGACGATCGCCGCCGGTCAGACCCGCGAGATCGACGTCGGAGAGGCCAACGGACAGCGCTTCCTGGGAATCGCGAGCGCTGGCTTTGAGTCCGAGGCAAACCGGATCGCCAACGAATCACGGCTGCGCGGCAACCTCGTCTACGCCTGGGCGGCGCTCCGCGCGCTGGCGCGATGGAAGCCGGTGCGCTTCACGGTTCGCGTCGGGGAGGAGCGCACCCGTTTCACCGGCTACTCGGTCTCGGCCGCAAACAGCAGGGCCTATGGCGGCGGGATGTTGATCGCACCTGCGGCCGACCTCGCCGATGGCGAATTCGATGTCGTCACAATCGGCGAGGTGAGCAAGATCAAGTTCCTGGGTAACCTGCCAAAGGTGTTCAAGGGCACCCACGTCGAGGAGGACGAGGTGCAGGTCTTCCGCGCCCCGCGCTTGGAGCTGAGTGCCAGCAGGCCGCTGGCGGTCTACGCCGACGGCGAGCATCTGACCGACCTGCCCGTCTCACTGCGCCTCCTGCCACGGGCGCTTAGGGTGCTGGCCCCGCCGGGTGGCTAACGGGGCGCTGTTCGGAGCGAAGGTGGCCGCGGCGCGCGCGATCGGCGTCGCCAGTCGCTCCAGCGGCCGAGGCGGAGGCACGACCCTGCCCGGTCGAGCCCTGCTCCGCCTCGAGCCGGAGGCGATCGCCCGACTGGGGATGCGGCTGGACCGTGGGACGACGATCGTCAGCGCCACCAACGGGAAGACGACGACAGCCACGATGATCGCCGCCATCCTGGCTGCCGACGGGCGCCAGCCGGTGCACAACCGGGCCGGCTCGAACATGGCCTGGGGGGTGGCCACCGCCCTGCTCGAGCAGGGCGGACGCGAGGGGCTTTTCGAGGTCGACGAGGCCTGGTTGCCGAGGGTCACGGCCCAGCTCCAACCTTCACTGATCGTGCTCGGCAATCTCTTCCGCGACCAGCTTGATCGCTACGGCGAGATGGAGGCGCTGGCCGAGGAGTGGGCCAGGGTGGTCGCCGAGCGAGCCGGTTCAACCAGCTTCGCACTCAACGCCGACGACCCCCTGATCGCCGACCTCGGTCGGGACGCCGAGGGGCGTCCGCGGCCAGGCGTCGTGTACTTCGGGATCGAGGACCCGAGCCAGGCCTTGGCTGAGTTCCAGCACGCATTCGACGCCAAGCACTGTCGCCGCTGCGGTCACCCCTACGCCTATGAGCTCGCCTATGTCGGTCACCTCGGCCACTACTCCTGTCCACATTGCGGCGCCACACGTCCCCGCCCAGAGGTGGCGGCGAGCAAGATCGAGCTTCGTGGTGTGAGCGGGTCGCGGATCGCCATCCGCACTCCGGTGGGCGAACTAAAGATGGACCTACCCCTGCCCGGCCTCTACAACGTCTACAACGCCCTGGGAGCGATCGCTGCCGGAATCCGGTTGGGTGTCGCCCCCGAGCGGATCACCGCCGCCTTGAGCGGGATGCGGGCGGCGTTCGGCCGGGTCGAGGCGATCGAGGTCGGCGAGGTGCCGGTTTGGATCTTGCTGATCAAGAACCCCGCCGGGGCCAACGAGGTTCTGCGCACGCTGCGGCTGGAGGCCGGTGGAGATCAGATCGATGTCCTGGTCGCCCTGAACGACCGGATCGCCGACGGGCGCGACGTCTCATGGATTTGGGACGCTGACTTCGAGCTGCTGGCGGGAGCCGCGGGGCGGGTGGTGTGCGCGGGGACGCGGGCCGCCGAGATGGCACTGCGACTCAAGTACGCGGGGTTGACGCCGAGCCAGATCGAGATCGTACCTGACATCGAGGCATCGCTTGACCGGGTGGTCGCCGGGGCAAAGCGCCCGGTCTTTGCCCTGCCCACCTACACGGCTCTGCTCGAACTGCGCGGGCTGCTGGCCGAACGCGGTCTCGCAGCGGAGTTCTGGCGCTGAGGGCGATGGGATTCAGGTCCACATCTGGCGAGCTCTCCCATATGGTCCCAGGCGCTGGCGGGCCCCAGCAGGCCGAGGACCGACCCCTCCCCCCCGCCGCCACCTCGACCCGCCCGGGCATCGTTGGCTGGCAGGATGCGGAGTGTGGCGCCTACCAGGCCGACCTGGCGCTTTGGGAGGCGCTATGCGGCGAGGAAGACATCCTTGAGCTGGGCTGCGGCAGCGGCCGGGTCGGACTGCACCTTGCGAGAAGGGGGCACCGGGTCACCGGGCTTGACTGCGATCGCGCCCTCCTGGCTGCATTCCGCGAGCGTGCTGATGGCCTGCGGGTGGAGGTGGAGCCTGGCGATGCTCGCCGCTTTCAATTGGAACGAGAGTTCGGGGTCGTGCTCGCTCCGATGCAGCTGCTTCAGCTTTTCGCAGGGCCCGCGGAGCGACTTGCCTCGCTGCGCTGCATTGCCGGACATCTGAGGGTGGGCGGAAGGGCCGCGCTGGCGATCGTCGAGGACTCCCCGGTCGCCGGGCACGGCCCCCTGTTTCCCGATGTGCTGGAGATCGATGGGTGGATCTGTTCGAGCCTGCCGATCGAGATCCGGGTCGAGGGCGGCTCGATCCTGATCCGGCGCTTGCGACAAACGATCGCCCCGGGTGGCGCGTTGCTGAGCGAGGAAATGGACGAGGTGTGGTTGCGTCGCCTCACCGCGGCGGCGCTTGAGCAAGAGGGAGTTGAAGCTGGCCTCGTGCCTGTTGGTCGAGAGCAGATTCCAGCCACCGACGCTCACATCGGGTCAACCGCTGTTGTCTTGGAGAGGAGGTCCTGATGGAGCTGCGGCTGCTGGCGCTCTACCCCGAGCAGATGAATATCTATGCAGACCGCGGCAATATCGTCTTTCTGCAACGGCGCTGTGAGTGGCGGGGCATTGCCTTCTCCTACTGCTCGGCGGGTCCGGGCGAGCGGATTGACCCGAGCGCCCACGATCTCATCTACATCGGTGGAGGCCAGGACCGAGATCAGAGGGTGGTTGCCGCCGACATGGTCAGGAGCAAGCGCGAGGCGCTGGCCTCAGCGGTCGCAGACGGTGCGGTCCTACTCGCCGTCTGCGGCGGCTACCAGCTGCTCGGCCACAGCTACCAGCTCGGTGAGGAGAGGCTGCCGGGGCTCGGCCTCGCCGACCTTGAGACGGTGCGCGAGCCGGGGCCGCGGCTGATCGGCAATGTCGTGATCGAGGCCGACCTCGGTAGGGGGCAGCGGTTGATCGCCGGCTTTGAGAATCACGGAGGCCGCACCTACCTCGGCCCGGGCGCACGTCCCCTCGGCCGAGTGGTCAAGGGTTTTGGCAACAACGGCCGCGACGGGCTCGAGGGCGTCAGGCGCGACAACCTGATCGGCACCTACCTGCATGGACCGCTGCTGCCCAAGAACGCCTGGTTGGCGGACCACCTGAGCGCCCTGGCGCTGGAGCGCCGCTACGGGTCCGCTCCCGAGCTGGTGGCACTCGATGACTCCCTCGAGGATCTCGCCCACGCCGAGGCCCGGGTCGCCGCAGGCCTCCCATAGGCCTGTCAGGGAGCGGCGGGAACGACCGTCAGTGGGCCATCGTCCTGGGTCAGACTGGCGGTGTCGAATTCCGCGGAGTCGAGCCGCTGCACCCGCGCCATCAGGTTGAGAAACTCCTCCTCGGTCTCGAGAAAACCGATCCGCGCGGTTCGGTAGTGCATCGGCACCACCCAGCGCGGCGCCAGTTCATCGACGATCTTTGCCGCCTGTTCGGCGCCGATCGTCGGGCCTCCACCCACCGGCAGAATGACCATGTCGACCTCGCCAATCGCCGCTCTTTGCTCGGGACGCAGCTCGACCTGGCCGAAATCGCCGAAGTGGGCTGTGCGCACGCCGTCGAGCGTGAAGACAAATACCGTATTCGGGCCGCGTTCGGTGCCGGCGCTGGTGTCGTGCTCTGAGGCGATCGCCACCACCTCGCCTATCGGCGACTCGAGCCGTCCCGCAGTGGAGCGCAGGATCACGGGATCGCCGGCGATCGTCTCCACCCCGTTGTGGTCGAGGTGCTCGTGGGTGATGAGCAGCAGGTCGACCCCATCGACCTCGATCGCCGGGTAGTCGAACTGGATGCCGCGATCTGCCATCGGCGACATGTCCGCAAAAGGATCAATGAATACCCTCGCCCCATCTCCCGACAGGGTGAAGGCGGACTGACCGTGCCACTCAACGTGCATGTTGCTCCTCCAGTTTGGGGATCTGGCCGCGCGGACCCGTTTCGCGGGCGGGGTCATCGGCATAGTGGTAACGGCCGCCGCGCAACAGTGAGGCGGCCGCGGCGACAAGACAGGCGACGATCGCGAATGTGAACGCCGTGTGGAGCCCGTCCCGGAACGGGGCGGAGATCAGGTGGGGGAAGAATTCGGGGCCGGTGAGCAGCATCTGGGCATGGGTCGGCAGCGCCTGCAATGCTCCGGCGCCGACCAGGTGTTGGATCGGGTTGTATCCGAGGAAGGCGGCAAAGAGGATCGAAATCGGCGGTGCCTGCCCGACCTTGTGGGCGAGCCCCGGGGAGATGCCGTGGGCTTGCAGGCCGCTGCTCATCGCTGCCGGCAGGCTCGAGGCGAGGCCAACGATCAGCAGGGTGAAGAAGATCCCGATCGAGAGCACCTGGGCGGAATTCTGGAAGGTCTGATTCATGCCGCCGCCGGCTCCACGATCGCCGGGCGGCAGACTGTTCATTACCGCGGCCCGATTCGGGGAGGCGAACATCCCCATCGAGACGCCGTTGAGGAAGAGGATCGCGGCTAAGGCGGGGAAGGAGAAGTCGGTCGGTAACAGCATCAGCAAGCCGAAGCTGATCGCCGCCCCGACCATGCCTCCGGTGGCGAAGGGGCGGGCCCCGAAGCGGTCGGAGAGATACCCCGAGGTCGGCCCGGCAATCAGCATTCCGACCGTCAGCGGCAGCATGTAAACACCTGCCCAAAGCGGCGTTTCGGTGAAGCTGTAGCCGTGCTCGGGCAGCCAGATGCCCTGCAACCAGATGATCAGCATGAACATCAGGCCACCTCGGGCGATTGCGGCAAGAAAGGTCGAGAGGGTGCCGAAGGTGAAGGCACGGATGCGAAACAAAGCAAGCCGGAACATCGGCTCAGCGACGCGGCTCTCGATCGCGACGAAGGCCGCCAGGGAGAGCACCGAGCAGGTGAGCAAGGCGATAACCCGCGGGCTGCTCCAACCGGTCGGGTGCCCGCCATATGGGCGTATTCCGTAGGTGACGGCGACCATCACCAAGACTAGGCCGAGGGCGAAGGTAACGTTTCCCCACCAGTCGATTGAGGCGGGTCGGGGCAGGCTGCGCTCCTCGAGTTTGAGGTAGGCCCAGACGGTGCCAAAGAGGCCAACCGGAACCGAGATCAGAAAGACAAGGCGCCAGTCAATCGGTGCCAGCAGACCGCCGAGGATCAGTCCGACGAACATGCCGCTGACCCCGACGATGTTGTTGATCCCGAGGGCCATGCCCCGCTGGTCTGCCGGGAAGGCGTCGGTGATGATCGCCGCCGCGTTGGCAAGCAGACAGGCGCCGCCGACCCCCTGGACAATGCGGAATACGATCAGGTAGGTGGCCCCGGCGCGACCGGTCATCCAGTCAACCGCCAGCAGTAGCGAGGCGACCGTGTAAATGATAAATCCGAGGTTGTAGATCCGCACCCGCCCGTACATGTCGCCGAGGCGACCGAGGCTGACAATGAGAACGCTGGACACGACCAGGTAACCGAGGATCATCCACAGCAGGTAGAAGCTGTTTGCGGGGACCAGCGGGTCGAGGTGGATGCCGCGGAAGATCGCGGGCATCGCGATCAGCGTGATCGAGGCATCGAGCGTCGCCAGCAGCACCGCCAGCGTCGTGTTGGACAACGCTATCCACTTGTAGCGGTCGGAGGGCACGCCCCTAAACCTTACGTGTCCGGCAGGTTGGGCGAAGGCCGGCTCAGCGACCGCTGGAACCGAAGCCGCCGACTCCGCGTGCAGACTCACTCAGCTCAGCCACCTCGACCGGCTCCGCCAGCGCGACGGGCGCTATCAAGAGCTGGGCGATGCGGTCCCCCACTGCGACGTGGAAGGTCTCCGCCGGGTCGGTATTGAGCAGCAGCACCCGCACTTCCCCCCGGTAGCCGGCGTCGATCAACCCGGGACTGTTGGGCACCGCGATCCCGTGGTCGCGGGCAAGTCCCGATCGCGGCAGCACAAGCCCCGCGTGCTCGAGCGGAATCTCAAGCGCGATACCGGTACCCACGCTCCACCTCTCCCCCGGCCCGATATGCGCCGGTTCGCAGGCGTAAAGGTCGAGCCCGGCATCCCCCTCGTGGGCCCTCGTGGGCATCTGGCCATCCTCCCGGAGCCTTGTGACCGACAGCCTCATCGCCGTGAGCCTAGACGACGGCCAGGTCCTCGAAACGGTGCAGCTCCGCAACCGGTACGCGGGCTTGGACCAGAACCCCGTCGCTGCGATCGAATCGCACGAGGTTGCCGGCGACCTCGTGAAGCTCGTGCAGGCGCCCGCCCTCCGAGTAGGGGATCAGCAGCTCGACGTCGGTCAGCGTCTCCTCAAAGGCCGCCTCGATCCTGATCCGCAGCAACTCAAGTCCCTCTCCCGTGAGGGCCGAAACCAAGACGGCGTCGGGATGGCGGATGCTGACCTCATGCGTCTCCTCGGAGTCGAGCAGGTCGGCCTTGTTGAGGGCGAGGAGCCGTGGTTTCGCGCCGGCTCCGATCTCCTCCAAAACTCCATCGACCGCCCTGATGTCAACCTGGCGGCGCTCCTGCGGAACCGAGGCATCGAGCACATGCACAATCAGGTCGGCTCGCGCGCTCTCCTCCAGGGTTGCCTTGAACGCCTCGACCAGCTGGTGGGGAAGCTTGTCGATGAAGCCGACGGTGTCGGTCAGCAAGAAGTCCCGGCCCGAGAGCTCGAAACTGCGGGTGGTCGGGTCGAGGGTGTGAAAGAGCCTGTCGCCAACTCCGGCGTCGGCTCCGGTGATCGCGTTCAGCAAGGTCGACTTGCCGGCGTTGGTGTAGCCGGCGAGAGCGATCCGCGGAATCGAGGAGCGCTCGCGGCGGGCGCGCATCACGCCGCGGTTTCGCTCCAGGCGAGCCAAACGGCGGCGCAGAGCGGCGATCCTGTCGCGGGCGAGGCGGCGGTCGGTCTCGATCTGTGACTCGCCCGGTCCCCTGGTGCCGATCCCTCCCCCGAGCCGCTCGAGGTGGGTCCAAAGACCCCGCATCCGCGCCAGGTTGTACTCGAGTTGGGCCAGCTCAATTTGGAGCTTGCCCTCGGCCGAGTGAGCGTGGTCGGCGAAGATGTCGAGGATGACCGCGGTGCGGTCGATCACCGGCACGCCGAGCGCCGCCTCCAGGTTGCGCTCCTGGCGGGGCGCCAGCTCGTCGTCACAGGCAACCAGGTTGGCCCCGCAGGCGGTGATTTGCTCCTTCAGCTCGGCTAGCCTGCCCCGGCCGAAATAGCGGTCGGGGTCGGGGGCCGCCCGATGCTGAACCGCCTCGCCCGCGGTTGCCACTCCGGCCGTGCGCAGCAGCTCCTTGAGCTCGCCCAGGGGGTCCCCCCGATCGGCCGCGTCGGCGATCCCAATCGCCAGCGCACGCTGTCGGGCCCTCGGGTTTGAAACGCCGGCGCCGTCTGCGCCGTTGTGGGTCTGCGTGTTCCGGCCGTTCCTAGAACGCTGCACTCGACCCCATTGTAGGGTTGACCGGTGAGGGTTTTCGTGACGGGAGGCACCGGTTTCATCGGCGGTGAGGTTGTGCGGCAACTTCGTGCCCGCGGTGATCAGGTCTCCTGCCTGGTGCGCTCCCGTGAGAAAAGCGGGCCGCTCGCCGACCTCGGCTGTGAGCTTGTCCCCGGCGATCTCGGTGACGCGAAGGCGATCCGCGCGGGGATGGAGGGATCAGAGGCGGTAATTCACGCCGCAGCGGTGTATGAGGTCGGGATCCCCGCCTCCCAGCGGGCGGCGATGCGCGAGGCAAACGTTGGTGGCACCGAACGCGTGCTGGGAGCGGCGCTTGAGGCCGGCATCGCAAAGGTGGTCTACGTATCCACCGTGGGTGCCTTCGGCAACACCCACGGCAAGGTCGTCGATGAGTCCTATGAGCACCCAGGCGATGAGTTCACCTCCTGCTATGAGGAGACGAAGTGGGAGGCCCACCAGGTGGCCAAACGGATGATCCGCGATCAGGGCCTTCCCTGCACGATCGTCCAGCCTGGCGGAGTCTACGGCCCCGGCGATACCTCCTCGGTCGCGGAGCTGCTCAATCAGTTCCTTGCGGGCAGAATGCCGCTAATCCCCTTCCCGGAGCTGGGGATCTGCCTCTCCCACGTCGAGGACATCGCAGCCGGGATCCTTCTCGCCCTCGACAGGGGTAAGCCGGGAGAGGTCTACGTGCTCAGCGGGCCGGTGGTCACCGTGCGCGAGGCGATCGGCGTAGTGGCCGCTCTCACGGGCCGAAAGGCGCCCAAGCACGCGATCCCGACCCCGATGATGAAAGCGATGATCCCAATTGGACCACTGGTGGGCAAGATGATGGGCCAGCCACCCAACCTGCGTGAGCTGATCTCCTCCGCCGATGGGGTCACCTTTTGGGCCAGTCACGAGAAGGCGAGCCGCGAGCTGGGCTACGCGCCGCGCGGGCTGGAGCAGGGCCTCCGCGAAACTCTGGAGGTTGAAGGCAAACTTCCTCGGGCCGTAGCAGCCTGAGCACCAGCTCCCGATGCGCGTCATCGACGTCATGCACCTCGGGCGTCCGCATGTGATCGGGTGCTGGGAGGTCGACGGAGTTCTCATCGATCCCGGGCCGGAGTCCTCGATCGGGCGAGTGCTTGAGGCGCTCGACGGGGAACAACCGCGGGCGCTGCTGCTGACCCACATCCACCTCGACCATGCGGCGGCAACCGGAGCGCTGGTGCGACGCTGGCCAGAACTCGAGGTGTACGTTCACGAACGCGGCGCTCCCCACCTGGTCGACCCCTCAAAGCTCCTGGCCAGCGCCGAGCGACTCTACGGCGATCAAATGAAGTACCTGTGGGGCGAGATCCTGCCGGTTCCCGCGCACAACGTGAATCCCCTCCGAGGGGGTGAGCAGCTCTTGGGAATGCGGGTCGCCTACACCCCCGGCCACGCCTCCCACCATGTCTCCTACATGCACGATGAGAGCGGTACCGCCTTTGTCGGCGACGTTGCCGCCGTCTCTATCCCCGGCGTGGACCTCATCGTCCCCCCCACCCC
>JBAVAR010000091.1:0-1985 GCA_049585815.1 Solirubrobacterales bacterium | reverse complement strand
GTTGGAGTAGCCATGCCGGCAATAGAAATTCTTGGACTGGAAAAAAGTTACATGGTGGGATTTTGGCGCAAGCGGCCGAAGTGCGCCCTCAGCCCCTTGCATCTGACGGTAGAAGACGGAGAGATTTTCGGCTTTCTCGGCCCCAACGGCGCTGGCAAGACTACAACCTTAAAACTGCTCATGGGCTTGGTGTTCCCGACCGCCGGATCGGCGCGCCTCCTGGGCCACGAATGGACCGATCCCTCAGTCAAGGCGCAGATCGGGTTCCTTCCCGAGCAACCCTATTTCTACGACTACCTCACAGCTCACGAACTGCTCGAATATTACGGGCAGCTTTCCGGCGTTCCCGCCAAACAACGCAAGCAGCGTGTCGAGCAGGTTCTGCAGCAAGTCGGATTGCGCGACGTGAAGGGCGTGCAGTTGCGCAAGTTTTCCAAAGGCATGCTGCAGCGCGTGGGCATCGGCCAGGCCATCCTGCATGATCCCAAGCTCGTGTTCTTTGACGAACCCATGTCCGGGCTCGATCCCATGGGGCGCCGCGAAGTGCGCGACCTGATGGAGCAGCTCAAGCACGAAGGCAAAACCGTGTTCTTCTCCACCCATATTCTTTCCGACGCCGAAGCGCTCTGCGATCGCGTGGCCATTATTCACCGCGGCGAACTGCGCGGCGTGGGCGCGATCGAAGATCTGACCTCGAGTGTTCAGGGCAAAGTGGAAGTGATCTGGCAAGGCGCGCAGGTGCCAGCCTCGATCAAGGCTCTGGGCGCGGAAATCCACGTACCGCCAGACCGGGTCCGCGCCATCATTGACGAAAGCCAGCAGGACACGGTGATCGACGCCCTGCGCCGCGAGCGCCAGCGCCTGGTTGCCATCACGCCAGTGCGCACTTCGCTCGAAGCTTACTTCGTCGAGAAGCTGCGCCATGCCGAGACCGGCGTCGGGAGTAAAGCATGAGAACCCGCATCGCCTACATCGCCTCCAACACTTTCCGCGAAGCCGTGCGCGACCGCGTACTCTACAACCTGATCGCCTTCGCCCTGCTGCTGTCTGGAGCGGCCATCCTCGTAGGGCAGATTTCGATTGAGATCGAAAAGCTGGTCGTCATCAATCTAGGTCTCACCGCCGTTTCTCTGTTCGGAGTGGTCATTGCAATCTTCATCGGCATCGGCCTGGTCTCCAAAGAAATCGAAAAACGAACTCTTTACACCGTGCTGTCCCGTCCCGTCCGCCGCTGGGAGTTCATCGTGGGCAAGTTCTTTGGGCTGGCCGGAACGCTGGTGGTCAATGCTTTCTTTATGGCCATCGGGGTGTTCGCCGCATTGTTCTACGTTTCGCACAAATTCGTGCGCGCCGACGCGCTGATCCTGGTTGCCCTCTATTTCATCATTCTCGAATTCCTGATCATCTGCTCGCTGGCGTTGTTGTTCTCGTCGTTTTCTTCGCCGCTGCTTTCCGCCGTGTTCGCCTTCTCGCTGTTCGTAATCGGTAGCTTCGCCGAAGACCTGCGTAACTTTGCGGGCATGGCTCATGGATTCACGCGCTGGCTGGCCACGGGCGCTGCTTACCTGGTGCCAAACCTCTCGGCGTTCAACGTCATCACTTCCGTAGCCCACGAACAGCCGGTGGCGGGACAACTGATCCTGAACAACACGCTCTATGCCGTTTTCTACGCCATCATGGCCCTGAGCGGAGCGGTGCTGATTTTCGAGCATCGCGATTTGAAATAACAATGAAGCAAAGCCAGAAAACTTCGATCATCGCGGCCGCATGTCTGGTCCTGTCGCTGGCCGCCAGTTCGTTTGTGCTGCATCGTGTCGACCAGCTTCGCCCGCAAGCCACGCTCGACGAAGCCCTCTTCCTTAGTTCGCCCAAGGTGATCGAACGCGCCAGCCTCGGTTATGACGGCTTGATGGCCTGCATTTACTGGACTCGCGCCGTTCAGTACTTCGGCAACCGGCATCATTACTATGCTGCAAGCTACAACC
>JBAVAR010000090.1:0-6108 GCA_049585815.1 Solirubrobacterales bacterium | reverse complement strand
TCTTTCTGGGTGTCCCCATTCGGGACGCCAATACGTCAGGAGGAAAAATGCCAGGAGGAAAGCGAACAGATCACATCAGCAAGCGCGACCTCGAGGTGCTCGAGTTCATCGCTCGCTTTGGCGTCGTCCCGCGCAGCGCCGTTGCGACTTGGGCGGGCACCGCCCGTACGGTGACGATCGTGCGCGAGGGACGATTGCGCAAGGCGGAGCTGATCAGGGTCACGCGTGGAATGGGGGAGGGCGGACCCTATGCCGCCTGTACGAAAGCCGGGCTGCGGGCGAGCGGTCGCCGCGAACTGGCAGAGGCGAGTTTCTCCTGGACGGCGTTCAGCCACCATGCGGTGGTCGCCCGAGTCGCGGCGCAGATGGAGCGCTCCGGCCAGAGCCTTCTATCTGAACGGGAGATCCTCGCACTTGAGCGGGCCGACGGTGATGGCGTTCTCTCGGCGACACCGCCCAACAGCAGACCCCACCGTGCAGATCTGATCCGCGTCGACGAGCGCGGCGAGCCCTTTGAGGCGATCGAGGTCGAGCTCACCACGAAGGGCGCCGCGCGTCTTGATGGGCTGATGCGTGCCTGGCGTCAGGCTGTGATGGAGCGGCGCGTGAGGCGCGTCGTCTATCGCTGCGCGCCGCGGACGCGTCCCTACGTCGAGCGGGCGATCGAGCGGACTCGGACGGCCGAAATGATCAAGGTCGAGGAGCTTTGGCGGTGAACCTGCGGGTTGCAATCGCTGTGAATGGGGCCAGCGCGTCGGTTTCAGATCAACGTCCCATGCTCGCCGGACCGGCTTCTGCGGCTGCGCTCATTCTCGCCCCGTTGGGCTCTCGCGCAAGGTCGCTGCGCTCCCTTCCCCTCGCTGCGCTCGGTGCGCGGCTGCCCGTTCGGGGCGATCTCGCTTCGCCATGCGAAGCAGGCCCAACGAGCGAGAGGAGTCCGAGATGACAAACGCCAATTTCCGGCCGCCCACTTCCAAACAGCTGCGCTTCCTGCGCACCCTGGCGTTGCAGCGCGGCGAGTCCTTCGCCTATCCGACTACGGCGTCGCAGGCCTCCGCTGAGATCGAGCGGCTGAAGAGCCGACGGCGCTGCACCTACACCGAGCGCCGCATCGAGCGCGAGCAGGTCAGCCGCGACATGGCCGCACGCGGGGGCGCGGCGGCGATACGCGAATCGGAGATCGTCGGATACGGCTCTTCAGCACATTGGAAGGTGGGATCGCGGTGACGGCCCGCCCTGCCGAAGCTGGAGCCCGCGCAGGAGTCGGGGCTTCTTTGCGTCAGATCCTCTTTGGGGGTGGGACGATTTGCCCTCCGCGCACGTCTTGTGGGCGATGAAGGAATCGCTCACCCGAAACCAGGCGCCTCAACTACCGGCGCTGCACAACCTAAATGGCGTAGCTCAGCTACTCACAACTGTGTTGGCCTGTCTGGCGATCGCAGCTCTCTTTGGGTTCCTCACCGCCCGTTACCTCCGCAAGCGTCAGTACGCCTGGACTTGGGGATCGATCCCGTTGGCTCCTCTGCCCTTCTTGGTCCTCCTGATCGGCGCGGGGTTCCTCACCTTTGCTGCTGCGGCCATCTCCCTGGCGCTTGTCTTGGGCGCCACTGGCGGCGCCCTGGGTTGGGGCGCCCACACCCGGCTCGAGGACCGCCGCGCTGGTGGTGACCGCGAGGCTTCTGCGACACAGCGACGCGGCCTGCTCGACGGTCCACGTCGCCACTTCGTCGAGCGAGGGGACCGCAGCGAGCGAGCTATGTCCGAGGGGCTGCCGGTCGGTCGCACCAACCGCGGCGAGTTGGCGATGATCGCGCGCGGCAACGCTCGCTCCGGCAGCCACTCGTTGATTTGCGGCGGGACCGGGGCGGGGAAGACGACCTCGTTGGCGGCTTTTCTGGCCGAGTACGTGTCCCGCTCGGGCTTTGGAGCAGTGGTGTTGGAGGCAAAGGCCGACCGCACCCTGCTCGATGCGGCGCAGGCTGCCGCCGCCCAGCGGGGGACTCGTTTCCATCTGCTCTCCCCAGATGGGCCAAGTACCTACGATCCGCTCGCCCACGGCTCTGTCGACGAGCGCTCCGAGCGCCTGATTGCGGTCGAGAGTTGGGGTTCCACCGACGCAGGTTTCTACCGCCAGGCCTCCTCGCCCTACCTGCGCATGGTGCTTCGCACCCTCGACGCCAGCAACGAGCGGGTGACGCTTTCGACCGTGGCTCATTTCTGTCATCCGGATGAACTGCAAAACCTGGCATCCCAGTGCGAGGACGCAGAGCTGGCAGCTGAGGTGTCGATGACCTGTAAGGGACTTCGCTCGGACCAGCAGCGCGCCATCGCCGGGTTGGCCGCTCGCCTGCAGAATCTTGCCTCATCGGAGTTCGCGCGGAACTGGCTTGACCCCCAGCGATCAGGGGTCGAGGTCTTCGATCTGCGCGCCGCGATCGAACGCCGCGAGGTCGTCTACCTGCGCTTTGACACCGATCGCACCGGCAACGTCGGCCGTGCGATCGCTCAGATGGTGCTGCTCGACCTCGGCGCCGTCGCCAGCACACTGATGAATAAGGGCGTCGGCACCTTCGTTGCGATCGATGAGTTCGGTGCCCTCGAGGCGCCGGCAATCGACCGCCTCTACACCCGCGGGCGCGCCGCCGGCTTCAGCGTCGCCGTCGGTACCCAGACGCTCGCCGATCTGCGCGCCGCCGGGCCTGCGGTCCGCGAGCGAATCGGCGCGACGATCTCCTCAGTCGTCTGTCATCGACTCGGCGAGCAGGCAGACGCCGAGTGGGTGGCCCAGCTGATCGGCACCGTCCCCACCTGGGAGAGCACGATCCGCACCGACCGCTTCGGGCGCGCCACCTCCGACGGCACTCGTTCGCGCGGTTACCGCTTCGAGGTCAACCCCTCCGAATTACAGCGTCTGCGTGCCGGCGAGGCCTTTGTCGCGCGCCTCGATGAGACAGGGAACACCCGGGCTCGTCGTGCCCGGGTGTTCCCGCCTTGGCTGCGGCTTCCGAACATGGCGACGCCCTCTTGACCTCCCATAGACGCAGTTCCCAGGTGCCGAGGCGCGTTCTCGCTCGGCAATCCACAGCGGCCCCGCGGGGCCTGGAAGGAGAAGTTGGACATGAACTCAGTAACCCTGATCGGGACTTTGACCAAGGATCCCGAAATGAGGAACGGTGGTGAGACGAAGGTCTGCAGCATGCGCCTCGCGGAGAGCAACGGGCGCAAGGACTCCTCGCTCTTCATCAACGTCGCGGCATTCGGCCGCCAGGCCGAGACCTGCGAGGAGTACCTCTCCAAGGGGCGCCAGGTCGCGGTGACCGGCCAGCTGCGCTTCCGCGAGTGGGAGATCGAGGGCGGCGGCAAGCGCTCCGAGCACTCGATCGCCGCCGATCGGGTCGACTTCCTGCCTGGGGGCAAACGGCGCGACTCGGGGAACGGGGGCGGCGAGTCCGGGCCCGAGGGCCTTTAGCCCGAAGCACTCGGGAAGGGGCGAGATCTCTTGTCGCTCGCCCCTTCCCGAGTTATTCTCAGGCAGGCTGACCGGTTCGGAGGATCGCATTGAGTTTTGAGGCAATTCGGTCGAGGGGTATCGAAACATGGTCCGGCTACGTCTTGGGGGAGATGAGCCGCGCTGCCCAGGGCGAACCAGATGGCGTAACGGCCTGCCGGCCGAGGAACGTCGCGGCCTGATGGAGGCCGCTTCGACGATCCTGCGCGAACTCCCGGCCCGGCGGCGCGCGCAGAGTTTTGAGCGCGAGTGCGAGCGGCTGCGTCCGCTCGGCGAGGCCTACATCGTGCACCGCTTCGGCGGCTCGCTCAGCCGTGCTGACGCCGAGGACGCTGTCGCCGAGGTGCTGATTCGCCTCCATCGCCTGGCTGCGGCGGGCCGGGCGCCGCAGAACCTGCGTGGGGCCTTCTTCACCAGTGTGCGGAACGCGGCGATCGATCTGCTGCGCTCGCGCGCAACGAAGCCGACGGTGGCGCTGGACGTAGTCTCCGCGGCGCCGACAACCGTCCCTTCTCCGTTGGAGTGGACCGAGAGCCACGACGACGCCAACCGGCTGCAGGAGGCACTGGGGCGGATGCGCACCAATTACCGCGAGGTGCTCCTGCTGCGCTTCGGCCTCGGGCTCACCGTGCCCGAAATAGCCCGCCAGCTGGGGGTCAGCCTGCCGGCCGCCACAAAGCTGGTGCTGCGCGCGACCCAGCAGGTGAGAAAACGCCTTGAAGCGATCGAAGGGCAGGAGTTCTGCCCCGAGATGCGCGAACTGGCCCGCGATGCGCTTTTTGAGAAGGAGGCAAGCGGTCTCGCCAGCGAGGCCGAGGAGCGGATCCTCCACGCCCATTTCAAGCATTGCGGCCCCTGCCGCTCGTTCTTGGCGAGCCTCCACGACAACCTGCACGAGCTCGGCAGCGGAGTGCTTGTGGCCGGTGCTGCAACCGAGGAGCTCGGCAGGGTCGGTCCCCTCGCTCACCTGTCCCGCTGGTTCGGCCACGCGTCCCACGCCGGACAGGCCGCGGCGGCGAAGTTGCGCTTCGCCGCCTTCAGGGCGACTGGCGCTCTGCAGCCGAGCGACGGCGGCACCGCCGGCGCTCTGGCGGGGACGGGGCAGAAGATCGCCGCGATCTGCACCGCCGGTGCCGCCACCACGGCGACCTGCCTGGCGACCGGGATCATCGGGCCGGGGATCGGGATCTCAGCCCCGCCACCCTCCTCCGGGCACCACTTGCCCCCACCGCAGGTGAGGACCGTACCCGCCGACCCGACCCCGACCCCATCACCAGCCGTCGAAGCGCCGGCGTCTGCCCCCACACACGAACCGAAGCCGACGCCCGAACCTTCCTCCGCTCAGGACTCCCAACCGAGCTCTCAACCCGAAACCGCCTCACCGCCGAGCGAAACGCCGACCCAGCGCGAGCAGACGCAATTCGGATTCGAAGGAAGCGCTTCGTCAGGATCAGCTCCAAGTTCGACTTCCGCTCCTCCTCCCACTCCCCCGAGCTCCTCGGCGCACTCGGCCTCATCCAGCTCAACTGCGGGTGCCAAGGGCGGCACCGAGTCCTTCGGCTTTCACGGCTGAGAGTCCGGGCTCCGACGGGGAGGGTTGGGCTCCTCGTTGTCTTAGGTAGGAGCGGGCGGCCAAGCTAGCCATTCCTTGTGAGTCGACTGAAAGCACTTCCAATCGCCTGAATCGCAGGGACCCAGCGCTAAAGCTGCGCTGTCGCTCGCGCCGTGTGCGGCGTTGCCTGAAATTAAATCTGGCCGTGGGGGTATGGAATCCCCTTCCTCTCTCGTCTTATCGCCGAAGGAAACGGACGATGGGACGAAAGCAAAACGACGTCTTTGTGCTCGGCGACGAGTCACTCGCCGCCGAGCCAAGCGCAACGCGGGAGCCCGATCCCCTGGCGCTCATGGATGCGCAGATGCCGGACGGCGAATCCTCCTCGCCGCCGGCACCGGCGCGCCCCACTGAGCATCCCGGAGGCTCCGGGCCGAGTGTTACTCGCCGGCTCGCGGTCCTCGGCCTCGGGGCCGCAGCCGCCGCCACACTCGGCGCGCTGGAGCTCTCCGGTGCCGGACCGGTGCACCCCCAGCACGATCAGACGTCGTCGCGCTCGCCACTGGCCGCAAGTCCAGTCGCGAGTGCCCCAGCGCCGGCTGCCCGACCGGCGCGTGCCCGTCCCTTTGCTCCGAAACCAAGGCCCCGCCACCGCGAGCTAATGCGGAGACCGCGGCACCTCCACCATCGCGAGCCCGAGCGCGAACCCAGCCCAGAACAGGCGCCTGTCAGCTCGCCCGTGGAAGCCCCGGCCCCGCCCCCGCTCACGGTGGCGAGCCCGACCCCGGTTCCCCCGCAGCCGAGCCCACCGCCACCTTCGGGGGGGGGTGGGCCGGTCGCGAGGGAGTTCGGCTTCGAGCGCTGATGGCCGGCGGAGCCCCAACAAACCTCGGCGAGTTCTCGGGGCGTGTGCAGCACGGATGGCAGAGCTTGCGCCGTGCGCGCTACACCGCACGCGCCCCTCGCTACCTGGCAACGACGATCCTCTTCGGCTTCTTCGCGATCGGCGTGCGCACGGCGTTCTTCCCGACAAGCGTGGCGGAGCCCG
>JBAVAR010000089.1:0-3525 GCA_049585815.1 Solirubrobacterales bacterium | reverse complement strand
TAACGGACGAACGCTTTCTCCATTTCCAACTGAGGCAGGACAGGGAGACTAGCTGCTCACTATGTCCGGTGTTAGGTCAGCGTTTGCGCCGGAAGTTCCCGTGCACCTTTTTGCGACCCAGGGAAGGGATCATGATCCGCTTTTCCGTGTGTGCGCTCAGTTTTCGAGGAAACGCATCCCCACCGCTCCAAACGACTTTGTGCCCAGCTATAAGCCCACCTTCTCAGGTAAACAATAGGGAGGAATATGAAAACGCGAACAGTATTCCGGATGCTCGCGGTCTTGGCACTCGCGACGCTGATGTTGTCATCCGTCTTCGTAAGTGCGCAGCAAGGCGATAACGCGGTTTACACGACAGGTAACATCTTGGCAGCCTCGTCTGCATGGATTGATGCGAGCGCTTTTTGTGGAAGTTCGGGCAGCAATACTTGTGGTGGTAGCGGAACCGATGTTTGTATGATGATTAAATCAGCTCTAGGCAATCTCCCTTCGAACGGAGGAGTGATCGACGCTCGCGGAGTTGTATCGACTACTGGCGGTGCACAGACCTGCAGCGTTAATCCGTTTGCAACTATTGCTCAGAATAACGTGGTTCCCATCAACGTGTTGCTCCCTGCATCTACGATCATTCTCCTAAGTTCTTGGACTCTTCCGAACAACACGCGGCTCGTTGGTGAAGGTGAGTTTACTGTCTTGGAGGGGAATACGGGCGGCGGAAGCTATTCCGCTGCCCTGATTGAAATGGGCACGCCTCCCGCCGTAGGTGTGTCATGTGCCTCGTTACCTTATACGCCTTACTCTGGGATATCCGTCGAACATCTGAAAATTATGGGCCTCGCTGCCGCTCCCGCCTACGGGGGCATCGACAATCAGTGCGCCCAGTCATCGAGTTATGTGAGCGATGTTGACATAGTCAACGTTAAGAGTTTGGGGATTGGCATTGGACCCGGAGCGGCAAATTCTGGGCCTTACACCACTCTTTCAGTGACCGACTGCGGGGGAAGCTCCACGTCAGCTTGCGTTGATCTTGAAGCTCAGACAGCAGGACTTCACGGCCTTACGTGTATCGGGAATACGACCACGAGCGCACCTTCCGTGCCTGCCTACCCAGGAATAATTGTGAACGCTGGTAATAACTCTATAGAAGACGTGCACGTTGAAGCCTATTGGGACGCGATAGAAATCGGTGATACCGCGTCAGCCGTTAGGAATGTCCTTGTGTCTAATGTCAAAGTTGCCAAGAACGGAACCTGCGGCGGCGTGGCAAACGCCGTGCACATTTGCGGCCCGAATTACGACCCCAGCCTCGGCAAGTGCGCCGCTTTCGGTACAGGAACTGTCACCAACGTCAATATTCTGGACGTCGCGAATTTCACTTATCCGTGGAACAGCGTGAAGGACGACCAAACCGGCGTGCAAGGTATAGGGACAATAATCAGCAGTTGTAATATGAGCAACTGTCCTAATCCCATCAGCACCGCTATTTACACACTCGGTGGGCTGGATGGCACCGGTCTCAACAACGACGGGCAATACGCTCGTTTAGCATCCAATCCGGCAAGTGCGACCGATCATTATGGGTCGAACACCACGGTGGTCGCGACGTGGGGCGTCGGAAATAACAATAACTCTGGGATCCCATCCGGTACCTGTTATACGCCCGGTGCCATCTATTCCTACACGCCGGGAGGAACGGATGCCCTATACGTCTGTACTTTCTCAGGTAGTGGGCTTGTGTGGATGGCAATTTAGGAGAGGAGGAGCTATGAATATGGAAATCAAACCACTGTTGCCTGCGCTGCGTTTTGCTTTCGCTGCCGTGGCCATTTTCGTGCTATCGCCTCGGGCTTTAGCTCAGACGGGTTGGAACGCAGTTGTCTACTCGCGTAGTGGGACCATCGTCCCAACACCATCGTACGATTTAGTCGATGCCACTCGATTTCCGGGAAGTGATATATGCACAATGATCAACAACGCGTTGACGGCAACTTCTACCAACCCAAATGGGGTCACTGTAGACGCGCGGGGCGTGCCAAGTTCAGCGTGGACCTGTGCTGTGATCAATCCCTGGGCATCCATTAGTACAAGCTCCAACACAGTTCTTCTGCCAGCGGGAACGATCATGATACAAACCACGTGGACACTGCCGACTGCCACCCACCTTGTTGGTGAAGGCTCTTCCGTCACTACGATTGAAGCCTCTTCTGGTATGACAGGCGACATGATCGACATGGGCACAATGACGACGTGCTCCTCGAACATTGATTGTCCTTCCATAGTCGTTGAGCATTTGTCCCTCTTAGGAAACTCCAACGTTAATGGAATCGTGAACTGCTGCTCACAAGAATTCAGCGGAGTCAATGATGTTTCTATGACGGACCTGAATATCGGCTTGAACATAAGCAGCAAGAATGCAGAAAATTCTGGTCCCTACACCAACATCACTATGACGACCGTCAACACGTGCCTAAGTATCGGAACGAGCGGTGTTTTGATTGCAAACACGCGCGGCGTTCGTGGCTTGAGGTGCTCAGTGACCGCCATGAACGGCGCCGCCATTACTATAGATTCTCCGAATAATAGTCTTGAAGACATATCGATCTCAGGAGCATCGAACCAAGACGGGATTCTGATTGGCTCGCAAGCTGCAGCGCAATCCAACGTACTGTATAACATTAGCGGCAGTGGATTAAAGAATGTCATCCACATTAGCGGACATTCCCCCTCCCCACCTTCTGGGTCTAGCAATTGCCCCAATGCGCCTAATTACGCATGCGATGTGACAATTATGGGAGTTTCGCATTCCAGTGGAAACAACAGCATCCTAGATGAACTCACATCAAGCACAATCGCAGACGCATACGTCGGAATGTACGTCGTTGGTGAGGTGCAGACCGAATCCGTTGGTGGCGTGCAGACCGGCGTCGGGTACACACGTATGACGACGAGCACGAGCGTTCCTACCTGGTTGGTAGGAACCTCTGCTCCAGCGTTAACCGCTTGCAAGATAGGGGACTTATATAGCTGCACAGGAACTGTTTGCACTGCGAATTCGACCACGGCAACTCTCTGGGAATGTGTGAGCGCATCGTCTCCGTTCTGGAAGGACATCCAGTAGTTCAACGGGAATTATAAGCTCTTTGATTTCAATATAGTTTTCCGTTCCAAGGTTTTGTATGGACACTGCTGGGAATTTGAGGGTAATATCGCCGGAACTCGCACTGTGCCTGCCTTCCCTGGCACGCCCGTACCCCCAGTTAGGATGGTTCCGGTTATGAGTCTCCGTTTGTCCCGCCACTGGCCAATCTTCATGCGGCGCGCTTGCCTCGCTGTTGTTGTACTTGTCTCTGTCGCTCGCGCGCAATGGAACGAAAGAGTCCTTTACAGCTTCCAGGGCATTCCCGATGGAGCCACTCCTGCCGGCGGGGTCGTGTTTGACAAAGCGGGCCGTCTCTACGGCGCAACCGGCGACGGCGGGTCGTCCGCGTGTGATTCGCCGGGGCAGTGCGGCACGGTATTCCAACT
>JBAVAR010000088.1:0-1657 GCA_049585815.1 Solirubrobacterales bacterium | reverse complement strand
GCCAGGACGAGCCCGGCAATGCCGCCTAACACCGCCACCAGGAGGGTTTCCATCAGCATTTGACGAACCAGCCGTCCGCGAGCGGCGCCTAGCGCGGTGCGAACAGCCATCTCACGTTGACGCGAGGCTGCGCGCGCCATCAGCAGATTCGCCACGTTGGTGCAAGCAACCATCAGGACCAACACGCCCAGGACCAGGAACAAGAGTCCGATCAGGATGAAGGCGTTGTTGGCGTAAGGGATTGGGCGCGACAGGCGCTCGGAAATAGCTCGCAACGAAACGCCTCGATCCGTCGCCGGGTACTGCTTGGCCAGACGCGCCGAGATGACGTCGAAGGACCGCTGGGCTTCACGCAAGCTGAGGCCTTTCGCCAACCGCCCCATCGCCAGGATCAGTCTGATGTTGCGATCGGTCCAAAACCTGCTTCCCGAAGATTGAGGATAGAGCGTGCCGAGAGAGACGTAGGCGTCGAATTCGAGAATTGAAGTTGTTCCGAAATCCTTGGAAACGACGCCGACAATCGTTGCGGGACTCCCTTCCACACGCACTTGCTTTCCCACCACGCCGGGATCACCGCCGAATCTGCGCTGCCAGTAGGAATAACCCAGCACGACTACCCCGGGCATGCCGCCATTCTCGCCGTCGCTGGGAAGAACTAGACGGCCGACGGCCGGGGTTACCTGGAGAACAGAGAAATAGTTGCTGGTCACTCCGCTCACCGGGGCCTGATCGGTACGGCCGTCGATGCTCATCGGGACGATCGCCAGCCTTTGTCCGATGACCTGGCAAAACGACTCCGCTTGTTTGCGGAATTCCGTGAACTCCGGATATGAGAGACCGAGGGCGCCAAGCGGCGCGCCCTGCTGACTAACCGCCAGCACGGCAACTTGTTCCGGCGCTGGGACAGGCATGGGGCGGATGAGACACCCGTTTACCAAACTGAAAATCGCGGTGTTCACGCCGATTCCGAGGGCCAGCGTGAGGAATGCCACCGCCGTAAGGCCCGGGTTCTTAGCCAACATCCGCAGGCTGAATCGCAAATCTTGAAGCAGCGTGCTCATAAGGACTGAGTCAGGGGCTTTCGCAGGAATGGCGCAGCGCCGAGCAGGAGCGGTATTGCCGGCAACACCACCCAGGTCACGGTCAGAATCAAAAAGCCGTAGAGTTGAATGTGGTGCGGCGCCTGCTCCATGACAATTGCAACCGGCAGGATCAGCACGAACACCCCCAGCAGGGCAATCGCCGGAGCCAGCGCGGCGAGTAATTGGTGCCGCAGGGTGCCGCCCGCACTCCGCGACCAGTACGCCGCCAGCGCCCCCACGAAAGCCTGTGCGATGATCCAGGGGACAATGAACTCACATAAGGCCTGCACGTCCTTACCTATTCCGAACTGATAAAAATGCGCCGGCACATTGAAAATCTGCATCAGGGCCAGACAGCCATTGCTCAAAGTAAGGGCACATAAGGCAGGGAGCCATAAGACCTTGGTTCGATGATTCATGATCGCCTCCTCGGTTTCCGCGGATACGATTTCCGCGCGAATCTCAGGCCAGTTGGACACGGAATCGAGCGCTTGCCGCGCGGCTGCGTCGGCGGCCGTCCCTGACGCTTCGAGGGCTTTGGCATGGTCCGCCAAATGCTCGCTAAGCTCGCGGAG
>JBAVAR010000087.1:0-16141 GCA_049585815.1 Solirubrobacterales bacterium | reverse complement strand
CCCCACAGCCTTCGGCCTCTTCGCCGATCTCGCCGCCGCCCGCGCCGCCGCCGCCCGCATTGAGCGCGAGGACGCGATCGTCTGCGCGGCCGGGAGGGCAGATTGAAACTCCCCGGCGCTCTTTTTGGCAACCGCAAACGGCTGTTCCTGGCAGCCGTCGCGGCCGCCGTGATCGCCGGCTACTACCTGCTCAGCCGCCAGCTGGGCCAGCTCAACCTCCACCGGCTGCTGGAAGAAATCTCCAACACGCTCGGCGCTTGGACCTACCTCCTGGTCGGTGTCTTTGCCTTTGCCGAGGTGGGCGCCTTCGTTGGCATGATCGTGCCGGGGGAGACGGTGATGTTGCTCGGCGGCGCGGTCGCCGGCCAGGGTGCGATCGACATCTATCTGTTGATCGGGATCGCCTGGTTTGCGGCCTGGGCGGGAGACACGACCAGCTTCCTGATCGGCCGCCGGTTGGGGCGCGAGTTCGTGATCCGCCACGGGCCTCGTTTCGGGGTCAGCCACGAGCGCTTCGAGAAAGTCGAGGACTACTTCGGCCGCCACGGCGGCAAGACGATCTTCATCGGCCGTTTCGTCAGCCTGCTGCGGGCCTTTGCCCCGTTTGTCGCCGGCAGCTCGGGAATGAGCTATCGCGCCTTCGTCCCCTACAGCATCCTCGGTTGCGGACTCTTCGTCAGCGCCCACATCCTGATCGGCTACGTCTTCTCGCGCAGCATCGATACCGCCGCCAAGTATGCGGGACGGGGTGCCTTCCTGCTCGCTGCTCTGATCGTCGTCGGGGCCGCGGCCGTCGTCCTCTTCCGCCACTTCCGCGAGCCCGAAAACCGCCGCGCCGTCGGGCGCTGGATGGGGCGCCACAAGGCAACGCGCTGGCTGATCATCCTCGGCAGGCGCTTCCAGCCTCAGCTTCGCTTCCTCTGGGACAGGGTGACCCCGGGGGGGACCTTCGGCCTGGAGCTCACCTCGCTGATGGCAGCCCTCGCCGTCTCCCTCTTCGTCCTCATCTCCTACGCCGTGGTCGTCGGTCATGAACCGGGCCCGACCCCGGGCGACATCACCGCGATGGAAATCGTCGAAGGCCTGCGCACCGGCTGGCTCACCGAGGCGGCCAAGATCATCATCGCGCTCGGCTCGGGTTTTGTCGCCTGGGGCATCACCCTCCTCTGCGCCGGCTTTCTGGCCACCCGGAGGCGGTGGACGGAGCTGGCGGTCCTGATTGCTGGGATGGCGCTGACCGCGATCGGCTTCCATGAGATCAAGGCCGTGGTCGACCGACCGCGTCCGGCCGAACCGCTGGTGGGCTTCTCCGGTTCATCCTTCCCCAGCGGGCACGCGGCCTACTCGGTTCTCTACGTCTGGCTGGCGGTGACGATCGTCATCCGCCTGCGACCGGGGATGGCGCGGGGCGCAGCCGTGGTCGCGGCCGGGATCGCGCTCACCGCCCTCGTCGGCCTCTCCCGCGTTTACCTCGGCGTCCACTACCTGAGCGACGTCACGGCTGGTTGGGCGCTCGGCGTCGCGGCCTTCTCCTTCTGCGCAGCGGTGGCGCTTGTCATCTCCCAAGTGCGCCAGAATCCAGGCCGGTGATCCCCCTCGCGCTGACCAAGATCGGCAACCAGTACCTGCTCTTTGGCGCCGCCGGACTGATCAGCCTGATCGCCTTCGTCACCCTGATCCTCGCGCCGGCGCTGAGCTCCTACGGGCGGATCTGGGAGAAGACCGCCGCCGGGTTCCTCTCTCTCTTCGTGCTCCTCGTCCTGCTCGTGATCGGGGTCGTGATCGGTCTGCTGTTCGTCTACTACTACAACGACATCGTCAACTTTCTCAACGGCAAGTAGGCGGGGATAATGGTCGGATGCCCCCGACCGCGAAAGGTAAGAGGATCCCCGCGAAGGGCGGGGAAGCCGGTGCTCTGGAGCGGCTCGCGGAGGCGGTCGAGCAGGGCGCTGGTCTGCCCGCGGTTGCCCGCGCGGCAGCCAGGGTGCTCGATGCCAGCATCGCTCTGATTGACCGCTCAAGCGCTGTGCTGGCGGTGGCCGGCGCCTCGCCCAGTCAGGAGCAGAGGCTGCTCTCCGGCGGCGAGGACGTGACCTCGGTCGAGCTGCGAGTCGCCGACAGTGCGGTCGGCGAGCTGCGCTACCGGGCCCGGGAGGCACCCGATCCCGCCATCGCTCGCATGGTGATAACCCTGTTGGCGCTTGAGCTGGAGCGCTCCCGTTCGCCGGAGTGGGAGAGCGAGGAGATGGCCGGGGCCTTTGTCGAAGCCGTGCTTGATCGCGAGGTGACCGACCGGGGCGACATCGTCGCGCGCGCCGCCGAGCTGGGCGCCGACCTCGAGCAGGGGGCCGGGGTGCTGATCGTGCGCGCTGCGCCGCGGGCGGCCCAGACCGGTGAATGGCGGGCCCGGGTGATGACCCTGGCACTGCGGGCACTGCGGGCCCTTGCCCCCGGCGCGCTGGCGGCCGCCAAGGGAGGCGAGGTGGCCGCGGAGGTGGCGGTCATCGTCCCCGCCTCCGGCGATGAGCAGCTCGCGCGCGCCGCGACCGGGCTGGCCCGGGAGTTGGAGAACAGCCTCGCCGGATTCCACCTCACGATCGGTCGCAGCCGGCGCGCCGGGGACCCGGTGGATCTCTACCGCTCCGGCAGCGAGGCGCGGCTCGCGGTCAACGTCGGCGAGGCCGAGGGCCTGCCCCTGCTTGCCTTCGAGGACACCGGCGCCTACCGGCTGTTGCTGCCGGCGATGAGTGAGGACCCGCGCGAGCTGGAGCGCTTTTACGCCGAGACGATCGAGCCGCTCTCTGCCTACGATGACCAGTATGAGACCGAGCTGGTGGCGACCGTTGAGGCCTATCTCGACAACGACGGCAACGTCGCCGCCACCGCCAAACAGCTCTTCACCCATCGTCACACGATCCGCTACCGCCTCGAGCGGGTCAAAGAGCTCTGCGGTCACGACGTCTCCGCAACCGAGGGTCGCGAGAAGCTCGGACTGGGTCTGAAGGCGATGCGGGTGCTGGGCATCGCCTCCCCCCGGGGCCCGGCGATGGAGCCTGGGGCCGAGGCGGGCAAGGTCCCGCGATCATCGGAGGAGTAGGTGAGTCAGCTCCGGGGGGAGGGCTCGAACCCCCGCTTCCAGGACCAAAACCTGGCGTGCTAGCCAATTACACCACCCCGGATCGCCCGCGACGATAGCGCCACGACAATCGGGTTGATCGTGTCCGCGTGGGTCCCTAGGGTTTTTTTGCGATGCAGATGGGCAGAGCCGAGATGGACCGGGAGGTTCGCGAGGGGCTCGCGCGCAGCTGGAAGGCGTTGATGGTCGTTGGCGTGTTGGCGATCGTGCTGGGGTGCGTGGCGATCCTCGTCCCCGCCGTTGCCTCGGTCGGGACAGCGATCTTCATCGGCTGGATCCTGCTGATCGCGGGAGTATTCCTCCTCGCCGGCGCCTTCACGGCCCGCTCGGCCGGGACCGTGGTCCTGCGTCTGATCTGGGCGGCGCTGACCGTGATCGTCGGTCTCTGGCTGATCGTCGAACCGCATAGCGGCACCCTCACCCTGACCCTCGTCCTCGGCATCTACTTCCTCTTCATGGGGCTGAGCAGGATCGCCCTCGCCTTCTCCTCCCGAGGGCAGCGCAACGCCGGGCTGGTCGGCCTCAGCGGCATCGCCGGCCTGCTGATCGGGATCCTCGTCCTCGCCAAGTTCCCCAGCTCCGCCGACTGGGCGATCGGCCTCCTCGTCGGCGTCGACCTGATCTTCGCCGGCTGGAGTCTCACCGGCGTCGCCCTGCTGGGCAAAGAGCTGGCTCAGAGCCCGAGCTAACCGCGCGAGCGGCCTGCCGCGACTACGATTCCGGGGTGAGTTCACCGCTCGTTCTCGTCATGGCGGCCGGAGAGGGCACCCGCATGCGCTCCTCGCTGCCGAAGATGCTGCATCCGATCTGCGGGCGGCCGATGGTCGCCTGGCCGATCCTCGCCTCGCTCGAGGCCGGTGGGGGAGGGGTGGTCGCGATCGTCTCTCCCGGGAGCGACATCTCTGCAAGCCTGCCCCCGGGCGCGGAGACCGTGGTCCAACCTCAGCCCGACGGCACCGGGGGCGCGGTGCGCGCGGCGCGGACCTTGATCGAGGGGAGCGAGACGGTCCTCGTCCTCTCCGGCGATGTGCCGTTGATCTCGGCGGAGACGATCGCCGACCTGCTCGCCGCGCACTCCGCCTCCGCCGCCGCCGCGACGATGCTGACGATCGAGCTCGCTGAACCCGGCGCCTACGGTCGCGTCCTGCGCGGGCCCTCGGGTGAGGTTGAACGGGTGGTTGAGGCAAAAACCGCCGGCGACGCCGATCCCGATGAGCTTGCGATCCTCGAGGTCAATGCCGGCACCTACGTATTTGACGCGGCGCCGCTCGCCGGCGCCCTTGATGTGATTTCCAACGACAACGCCCAGGGCGAGTACTACCTTCCTGACGTCTTCCCGGCCCTGCGCGCGGCAGGCCACGCCGTCGCCGCCCACCTCGCCGATGACCCGGCGGTGACGATGGGGGTCAACGATCGCGGCGACCTGGCGGCGGTTGAGGCCGAGGCACGCCGGCGCATCCTCGCCGCCCACATGCTCGCCGGCGTCACCGTGGTCGACCCCGACTCGACCTGGGTCGACGTCGGTGTCGAGATCGCCCCCGACTCCAGAATTGAGCCTGGCACCAGCCTGCGCGGAGCCACCGCGATCGGGGCCGGCTCCGTCGTCGGCCCGCTCAGCACTCTGACCGACTCAAGGCTGGGCGAGAGGGTGACCGTCACCCACTCCTACCTGGTTGAGTGCGACGTCCTTGACGGCTGCTCGGTCGGTCCCTTCGCCTACCTTCGTCCCGGTGCCGCGCTCGGGCCCGGCGCGAAGGCCGGCTCCTTTGTCGAGATCAAGAACTCCTCGATCGGCGAGGGGGCAAAGGTTCCCCACCTGTCCTACGTCGGTGACGCCGAGGTCGGCCAGAACAGCAATCTCGGTGCCGGCACGATCACCGCCAACTACGACGGATCCCGCAAGAGCCGGACCGTAATTGGCCACGACGTTCGGATCGGCGTTGACACGATGCTGATCGCCCCGGTAGAAGTCGGGGACGGCGCCTACACTGGCGCTGGTGCGGTGATCATGGACGATGTGCCCGAGGGCGCGCTCGCCGTGAGCGAGAACGACCAACGCAACATCGAGGGATACGCGAAGCGAAAAACCGAGGAGCAGAGCACGTGAGCACGATCGAGGAGCGTCCCCAGGCGGCGACCGCCATCCCGCACGATTACTCGAAGCGGTTGATGGTCTTCGGTGGGCGCAGCTCGATGGAGCTGGCCGCCAAGGTCGCCGCCAAGCTTGACCTCGACGTTGGCCAGGTGACGCTGAAGACCTTCGCCAACGGTGAGGTCTACTGCCGCTATGAGGAGTCGATCCGCGGCGCCGACGTCTTCCTCGTCCAGTCCACCTGCGGCAACGAGGAGACCGGGATGACTCCGAATGACTCGCTGATCGAGCTGCTGACGATGATCGATGCGGCGCAGGGCGCCTCAGCCCACCGGATCATCGCCGTGATGCCCTGGTACGGCTACGCCCGCCAGGACAAGAAGTCGGCCCCGCGGGAGCCGATCTCGGCCCGCATCGTCGCCAAGTGCCTGGAGGGGGTCGGCGTCGACCGCGTTCTGACCATGGACCTCCACGCGGGCCAGGTTCAGGGCTTCTTCCACGTGCCGGTCGACCACATGACCGCGATGCCGATGCTGACGCAGTGGTTCGCCGATCAGAATCTCACCGACGAGCTGGTGATCGTCTCCCCCGACGCCGGTCGGGTGAAGACGGCTCGCAACTTCGCCCGCCGCATCGGCACCCACTGGGCGGTGATGGAGAAGGAGCGCCCCGCCCAGCAGGTGGCCGAGATCGGCTATGTCGTCGGCGACGTCAGGGGCCGCACCGCCGTCCTTGTCGACGACATGATCGACACCGCGGGGACGCTCTGTGCGGCGGCCCAGACGGTGCTCGACGAGGGGGCGGCGCGGGTGATCGCCTGTGCCACCCACGGGGTCTTCTCCGGCCCCGCCTACGAGCGCCTCGCCTACGAGAGTTCCGGTATCGAGCGGATCGTCGTCACCGACACGCTTCCCCTGCGCCCCGGTGCGCCGGAGAACATCACGGTGCTCTCCACCGCGAGCACCTTCGCCGACTCGATCCGCCGCATCTTCACCGATGACTCGGTCAGCGAGATCTTCGCGGGCGAGAACCAACTCTTCTGAGTCCGCCGCCCCGACCGGGCACAATCGCGGCGTGATCCGAGTCGGACACAAGGGGGCTGACCTGATCCGCCCCGGCAACACGCTCGAGAGCTTCGGCGCCGCCGTCGAGGCCGGTGTCGACGTGATCGAGATCGACGTACTCTGGCGCCGCGACGGCCATCCCCGCATCGCGGCGGCCGAGCGCTCACCGCTGGTCATCGCCCACGACTGGGATGACGCCGAGCGGCGCAAGCCGCTGGAGCTGGCCGAGGCACTTGACGCATTTCTGCAGGCGCCGCTTGACGGAGTCGAGATCGACCTCGACATAAAGCTGCCCGGGCGCGAGGAGGAGATCGTCGCCGCGGTGCGGGACCGCGGCCTGCTTGAGCGAGCGATGGTCTCCACCATGGAGCTGCCCACCCTGGCCCGAATCCGCGAGCTGGAGCCCGGGCTGCGCCGGGGTTGGACCTACCCGAGGGTCACCCGCGACTGGGCCTCAAAGCGCTGGGCGAGGATCCCGATGCGGGCGGCCCTGATCGTGATGCGGCGCAACCTCCCCGGACTCGCGGCCCGCGACCTACCGAAGCTCGGCGTCCACGCGATGTGGGTCTACCACCCGCTGATCAGCAGGCGCCTGGCGCGGATCACCGAGCTGGCCGGCGTCGAGCTGATCGCCTGGACGGTCGATGACCCCGAACGGATGAAGCGTCTTCTCGAGCGCGGGGTGGACGGCCTGTGCTCGAACGACCCACGGCTCTTCGCCCGGCTCTAGACGGTGGTCGGGGCGGGACCGGCGCCGCCGCGCCCCCGCCTTCTGCGCACGGCCGACTCCATATCGGCCGGGGTAAAGCCTCCCGTGGCCTCGCCGTCCAAGGCGTAGCGGTAGAGCGCGACGCCGAAGATCCCACTCAACGCCTGGGAGATGAGCAGGGCGATCGCCACGCCGATCGCGCCGATCACGACCAAAAGCGCCCCGCCAAAGCTGGTCGACGGCCAGAGGGCGAGCCCGGCAACGATCAGCGCCGCCGAGGGCAGCACTCCGAGCAGGAAGACGGCGCCGCCAATCGCGATGTTGCCGGTCACCTGCTGTCCCCAGCGCGATTTGAACAGGCTCGCCGAGCGCTTCAGGGTCTGCAGCGGGCCGGCGCCCTCCAGCGCGATCACCGGTACGGCGAGGAAGGTGATCAGTGACCAGCCGATATCAAGAAGGCGGCCGAAGATCGCTCCGGCGAGCCCGCCCTGGTTCTCGAGCAGGCTGAGCAGGAGACCCACCACGGTTGAGACCGCGGCCCAGCCGGCGATCTGGGAGAAGCGGCTGCGGGCAACGTCGATACCGTCCCCGACGCTCGCCTCCTCGCCGTGGAAGATCAGGTCAGCGGCGGCCGCGAGCCCAACGCTGAAGAAGATGCCGATCACGGCGAGCAGGTAGAAGCCGATCACGGCCAGGGGGGCGCCGATCGCGGCCTTTTCGTCGGCGATCAGGTAGATGCCGGGGCCGAGGACAACCACGCCCATCAGGATTGTCGCCAGCGCTCCGTAAAGCGGGAAACGGATCAGCTCACGATGCTCCCTGAGCACGGTCCAGCTTTTCTTGGTCAGCGCCCAGCCCCGTCGCATCCTGCTCATCGCCGCTCTCCTCTCAGGTTGTGCTCGCCAGTCCGGGAGTCCTGGTCACGCCTTTTCCCTCGAAGTACTCCCACTCCTGCTCGCCCAGCTCGGTCGCCGGAGGGTCGGCGTAGACCCACTCGCGCGCGATCCGGTGCCAGTTGCGCCTGGCGCGCAGCTGACCGAGGACGGCGACGACGCCGATCTCCATGCGGCGACCCATCAGCTCGTCGGCGGGGATCGACTCGCGCCGCATCAGGTCGAAGTACTCCGAGCGCGGGTCGTTGGTCGACTCGATGATCTTCATCACCCGCCGCGGGGTGATCTCGATCTCTCGGTCCTCGACGTACCAGCCACCGACTGCCCGCATGTGCTCCAGCAGCCGCTCGGCGTCCAGCTTGGAAGGACTCTTGACAAAGCCGAGCACGTGCAGGGCCTCGCGAAAGGCCTCGGGGTCGTTGCGGGAGGCGGCGTCAAAGGCGCGCTGCTCGAGCAGGATCTGCTCGCGGTCGAGCTTCTTGGTCATCCCGAAGTCAAGGAAGGCAACCCGGCCGTCGTCCATCAGGATGTAGTTGCCGGGGTGGGGATCGGCGTTGAAGTGCTGGAGGTGGTAGATCGAGCCGAAGCTGCCGCGGTAGACGATCTCCCCGAAGCGGCTGCGCTGCTCGTGGGGCAGCTCCTTGATCTGATCGAAACCCTTCCCTTCGACCAGCTCGGTGACCAAGACCCGCCGCCGCGAGAGACGGGTCACGACTTCGGGCACGTAGATGAACGGGTGAGCGCGGTAGGCGCGGGAAAAGGTGCGCTGGTTTTGGGCCTCGTACTCGTAGTCGAGCTCCTCCATCACCCGCTCGCGAATCTCGTGGGCGATCGCCTTCGCGTCGAGCCCGGGCGCGAGGGCGCGCGCCAGCCGCACCAGGGTGCCGGCGTTTCGCAGGTCTGCCTCCAGCGCCTCGGCGATTCCCGGGTACTGGATCTTGACCGCCACCTCGCGCCCGTCGAGCAGCTGGGCGCGATGCACCTGGCCGATCGAGGCGGCGGCAAACGCCTCGGTCTCGAACTCCGAGTAGAGCTCGGCGACGGGTTCCCCGTCGTACTCCTCGAGCAACACCTTCTCGACCTTCTCCCAGGGCATCGGTGGCGCCTCGGTGCGCAGTTTGGCCAGCTGCTCCTGGTAGATCTCGCGGTACTCCTCGGGGATGAACTCGGTATCGATGAAGGAGGCGAACTGGCCCAGCTTCATCGCCGCGCCCTTCATCTGGCCAAGGGCTCCGACCATCTTCATCGCCGTCTCCAGATGGCGCTGCTCCAGGCGCTCCTTTCCCTCCTGCTCAGAGCGGGCGACGTTGGTCGCCCGGGTCCCCGCGTAGCGGGCGCCCTGCACGCCGACGATCGAGCCGAGTTTGGCCGAGCGGCGGATCCTGCCCTTCGGGATCTTGGAGTCGTCGGCCACGCCAACAGGTTGCCACAGGCTCCCTTTCGCCCGTTTCTCTATCCTCTTCCGTCCGATGGCCACTGAGCGTGCAACCCTGAAGGTCGCTCCCCGCGCGGAGTTCGGCTCGAGGACCTCCCGCCGCCTGCGGCGCCAGGGCCTGGTGCCCGGCGTCGTCTATAGCGGGGGCTCGGAGGCGCGCCCCTTCCAGGTTGCCGAACGTGAGGTGCACTCGGTTCTCGCCGATGGCCACGCTCTCTTTGACCTCGAGATCGGGGGAGGGGAGGCGGTGCCCGTGGTGATCAAGGAGCAGCAGCTGCACCCGGTCCGCGGCAGCCTCCAGCACATTGACCTCCAGGAGGTGAAGCTAAACGAGGCGATCCAGGCCGAGGTCGCGATCGAGCTGGAGGGTGCTGACTCGGCTCCTGGCGTCAAGGGCGGGGGTGTGCTTGAGCACGTCACGCGCGAGATCACGGTCGAAGCGCTGCCCACCGAGATTCCCGACCGGATCCTCGTCGACGTCTCCGCGATGGAGATCAACGACACGGTCCAGCTCTCCGCGGCAACCCCGCCTGAGGGAGTCGTCTTCGTCGCGGAGGACCCCGAGGAGGTGACCATCGCCACCCTCTCACCGCCGCGGGTCGAGGAGGTCGCCGAGCCGGCGCTTGAGGAGGAAGCCGAGCTGGTCGGCGAGGAGGGCGAGGCCCCCGCCGAGGAAGCGGATTCCGGTGAGGGTGGGGGCGGCGACTCCGGCGAGGGTGGCGGGGAGTAGCCGCTGTCTCCGTTCCGCCGCCGGGGCGCCAGCGGCGAGGAGCGGGGGTCGGGCGAGCGCGTCCTGATCGTCGGCCTCGGCAACCCCGGGCGCGAGTACTCGGGAACCCGCCACAACGTCGGCTTCGAGGTCGCCCGGGAGCTCTCCCGGCGCTGGCGGTTGCCACGGGCAAGAAGCAAGTTCGGCGGTCTGATTGCCGAAGGGCGGGCGGGAGCCGGTGGCCCGCGGGTGGCTGTCCTGCTGCCGCAGACCTACATGAACGAGTCGGGTGACTCGGCGGGCCCCGCGCGCGGAGCGCTGAAGGTCCCGCTTGAGCGTGTGGTTGTCGTGCACGATGAGATCGACCTTCCCTTTGGCGAGGTCCAGACCCGTCTCGGCGGCGGTCTGGCGGGCCACAACGGCCTCAAGAGCCTCAGGCGCGGCTTCGGCGACTCTGAGTTCTGGCGGGTGAGGGTGGGGGTGGGAAGGCCCACCTCGACCGATCCCGAGGTCGTCTCCTCCTACGTACTCTCGAGCTTCCGCGAGCCCGGCGAGGAGGTGGTGGCGCTGATCGAGCGCGGGGCCGGGGCGGCCGAGCGCCTGGTCGAAGAGCTAGGTTCCGAGGGTCAATGACCGAGCGAGGGGATCTGACCGGCTATGAGGTCGGCGAGCAGGGGGTGGCTGTGCTGCGCCTGGAACGACCGGCTGCCCGCAACGCGATCAACTCCCAGATGCTTGCCGAGATGCTTGAGCACCTCGCGGTGGCCCGCGCCGATGATGCGGTCAGGGTCTTGGTCCTCAGCTCCTCGGACCCGATGGGCCTCTCGGCCGGAGCCGACGTCAAGGAGAAGCTGGACGGCGATGCCAGCGTGCGGCGCATGCAGCTCTTCGCCGACCTCTATGACGCGATCGTTGCCTTTCCCAAGCCGACGATCGCCGCCTGCCATGGCGATGTGGTGGGCGGAGGCGCGGAGATCGCCGTAGCCTGCGACATGCGAATCGGCGGGTCCAATCTGCGGATGCGTTTCCCCGGCGCCGCCCTCGGGGTTCCGGTCGGCCCGGCCCGCCTGGTCACCCTCTGCGGCCTCGCGGCGGCCAAGTACCTGCTGCTCTCCTCCCGGACCGTCGCTGCCGATGAGGCGCTGCGCCTCGGTCTGATCAACCGCGTCGCCCCCGCCGCGGCGACCGAGGCCGCGGCGCTGGAGCTGGCGGGGGCCGTCGCCGCCCATCCGCCCGAATCGGTATCCCGCCTGAAGCGGATGCTCCATCAGTGGGACGATGTCGAGGGCCGCTCCCGGGTCGAGGGTGAAGGCCAGGTTGGCTGGGCACGCACCGCCACCGGCATCCCCTCCCGCCCCTGATCGGTCCAGCCGTTCCGTTGCCCCGCTATACAGGGTTGCCGAACAGCGCAATGTTGGTGCCATGAGTCTCAGACCCCTGATCGAGATCGCCGCCGAGAGCGAGCGTCTCCGCGCGCTCGCCCGAAGTTCCCGTGCGGCCGCGGATGGCGGTGGGCAAGTCACGGTGCGTGCCTCGGTGATGCTGCGGCCCCTGCTGCTGGCGGCGCTGCTTGAGGACGAGGATGGCCTCGCCGCTCGCCCGGCCCTGCTGGTCTGCGCCGATGACCGTTCCGCCCGCGACCTGGCTGCCGATCTTCGCGCATACCTGACCCCGCGCCGCGTTCGCCTCTATCCATCGCGGGGGACCGGTTATGCCTCCCACATCACCCCCCCGCCGCACCTCGTCGGCCTGCGAATCGATGCCCTTGATGCCCTCCTCGGGGAGGAGGACGCGGTGGTGGTTGCGAGCGCGACGGCCCTTGCCGAGGCCGTCCCCGACGCCTCCCTGCGACCGGCCGGCTTCTCGATTGCGCGCGGGGAGGAGGTCGACCTCTCGACGGTTTCCTCCAGGCTGACAGCCGCCGGCTATGAGCGCGTCGATCAGGTGACCGAGCGCGGCCAGTTCGCCGTCCGCGGGGGGATCCTTGACGTCTTCCCGGCGACGGAGGAGAGGGCCGTGCGGATCGAGCTGTTTGGCGATCAGGTCGAGTCGATGCGCTGGTTCTCCACCTTCACCCAGCGCTCCCTCGGGGACTCCGAGCAGGTCGAGCTGGCGCCTGCGGCCGAGCTTGACATCGAGCATCGCGAGCTGGCGGAGCTGGCGGCGATGGAGGCCGCGGAAAAAGGGGAGCCGCTCTCCAACCTGGCCGACCTGCTGCCGCTCGAGCGCTTCCAGGCCCCGCTTGACGTGGTTCCCGTCGGCGCCGCGATTCTCCTTGCCGGCGCCGAGGAGATCGAGCCGGCCCTGCGCGAGCACTGGGGGGACGTGACGACGGCGATGCACGCCGAGGACGCCCAGCACCTCTATGTCGATGTCGCGGCCCCGCTCGCCTCGCGCGCCGCGATTCTCCTGACCGGGGCCGGCGAGGATGATGAGGACGCCTTCCGCGCGGCCCGTGCCGAGTCTCCCGCGCGCAGCGTCAAGGAGGCCGAGGGTGAGCTGGAGAAACTTGTCCGCTCCGGCTATCGCACCGTCGTCGCCTTCGACCAACAGGGCGAGGCCGACCGTGCCCGTTACGGACTCGAGCGACTCGATGCCGTCATGCTCGCGGGTGCTCGCCTCTCGCCCGACCCCGGCCTCGCCTTCGCCGAGGCGCGCCTGCGCGAGGGCTTCATCAGCCCCGAGCTTCGCCTGGCTGTCTACCCCTTTCGCCGCCTCGTCCACCGCCGCCGGCGGGCCGAGGACGCCGTCCCCAATGCCGCCCGGGGTCGCCTGGCCTTTGGCGATCTGCGAGTCGGAGATCACGTCGTCCACGAGGACCACGGTGTCGCCCGCTTCGCCGGCTTTGAGACCCGTGAGGTGGGCGGCGTGACCCGCGATTACCTGTACCTCGAATACAAGGGCGAGGACCGCGTCTACGTTCCCACCGAGCAGCTCGCCAAGCTCAGTCGATACGTCGGCTCGGGTGGTGAACCGACACTCTCGGCGTTGGGCGGAAAGCGCTGGGAGAACATGAAGGCGCGCGCGCGCCGCGCCGCGGGGGCGATTGCCGGCGAGCTGCTCAACCTCTACGCCGAGCGCCGCTCGCGCCGCGGCCACGCCTTCTCTGCGGACGGCGAGTGGCAGATCGCGCTGGAGAGCGCATTTCCCTACCGCGAGACGGCCGACCAGCTGGAGGCAATCGAGGCGGTCAAGGGGGACATGGAGGAGGAGCGGCCGATGGACCGGCTGGTCTGCGGCGACGTCGGCTTTGGTAAGACCGAGGTTGCGCTGCGCGCCGCGGTCAAGGCGGCGGCTGACGGCAAGCAGGTGATGGTGCTGGTGCCGACGACGATCCTCGCCCAGCAGCACCTCGGCACCTTCCGCGAGCGCCTCGCTGATCTGCCATTCACGGTCGAGGGGGTCTCCCGACTGCGCAAGCCCGCCGAGGTGAGGCGCGTGCTCGCCGACTTTGAGGCCGGCAGGGTCGACATCCTGATCGGCACCCATCGCCTGCTATCCCGGGACGTGCGGGCCGGCGACCTCGGCCTTGTCATCGTCGATGAGGAGCAGCGCTTCGGCGTCAAACAGAAGGAGCTGCTGCGCCAGCTCAAACTCAAGGTCGACGTGCTGGCGCTCTCGGCGACGCCGATTCCACGCACCCTGCAGATGAGCCTGGCCGGGCTGCGGGACATCTCGGTGATCGAGACCCCGCCGGAGGGACGTCGCCCCGTCCGCACCTACGTCGGCCCCTACGACGAGGACCTTGTGCGCCGGGCGATAGAGCGCGAGGTCGAGCGGGGCGGCCAGGCGTTTTTCCTCCACAACCGGATTGATTCGCTGCCGGAGGTCGCCGAGGCACTCCGCGGGTTGGTGCCGAAGGCACGCTTTGCCGAAGCCCACGGCCAGATGGAGGAGGAGAGGTTGGAGGACACGATGCTCGACTTCCTCCAGGGCGGGGCCGACTGCCTGGTGACGACGACGATCATCGAGTCCGGGTTAGACATTCCCACCGCGAACACGCTGATCGTCGAGCGGGCCGACCAGCTTGGCCTCTCGCAGGCCTACCAGATCCGCGGTCGGGTGGGGCGCTCCCGCGAGCGCGCCTTCGCCTACCTGCTCTATCCCTCTCCGGAGGCGCTGACCGAGGAGGCGGCGGCGCGACTCTCAACCCTCGCCGACCATACCGAGCTGGGCTCGGGCTTTCGCATCGCGATGCGGGACCTCGACATCCGGGGCGCCGGCAACCTGCTCGGTGAAGAGCAGTCCGGCCATGTCGCGGCGGTCGGCTTTGAGCTCTACTGCCAGATGATCGACGAGGCGGTCGCCGAGGCCGGCGGTGGCGGCGGGGCGGGGGAGGAGGCGCCTGAGGCAGTGCGCCTCGACGTCCCGGTCGACGCCTACCTACCGGCCTCCTTCGTCCCCTTTGAGGCGGCGAAGATTGATATCCACCGGCGTATCGTCGCCGCCCGGGAGCCCGGTGAGCTGCGCGCGATCCGCGATGAGTTGAGCGACCGCTTCGGTCCGCTGCCGGCGGAGGCTGAGAATCTGTTGAAACTGCAGGCGGCGCGGTTGGAGCTGGGGCGGGCGGGCGCGCGCAGCGTCGAGTTCCGCGGTGGCAGGCTCAGTGTCACGGGGGTCGAGCTCGACTCCGAGGCAGCCGCGGTCCTGCGCGAGAAGGTCGAGGGGGCGATTTACGAGTGGCGGGAGAGGACCGCCGCAGTCCGGGTCCCCAACGAGCCCGAGGCCCGTCTCGCCGCCGTTCTCAATATGGCCGGTGGGTTGATGGATGCCGTGCGCTCTTCAGATATGCTGCCCGCTGCGTGAGTCCGAGCCAGAGAAAAAGGCCCACGGGGGGCCCAGGGAAAGGCGGCGGCGGCGGGAGTTCGTCGAGCCCGACTCCCCTGCAGCGGGTTGGCCTGCTGATCTTCGGGGCGATCTTCGTCTTGATCTTCGCCAGCTTCGCGATCGCCCAAGGCATCGGCCACCCGAGCGTCCCCGCCGGCGACGTGGCGCTGATTGAAGGCGTTCCGTCCAGTCTCGGGCACGTCTCCGAAGCCCAGTACAAAGTTGCCTTCCTTCAGGCCGCGTCGCAGTCGGGGCAAAAAAAACTCCCCAAACCTGGGGAAAAATCGTATGAAGAACTGAAGAAATCCGCGCTCGGGCAGATCTTCGACACGATCTGGATCCAGGGCCAGGCGGAAGAAATGGGGATAACCGCGACCCAGAAACAGATCGCCACCCAGCTTGCCCAGATCAAGAAACAGAACTTCAAAACCCCAGCCGAGTACAAGAAATTCCTCAAGACCTCGCATTTCACCCAGGCCGACGTCGACAACCGGGTGAAACTGCAGCTGCTCAGCACCCAGATCCAGCAGCAGATCGCCAAAGCCGCCGCGGCCCCCCCGAGCTCCCAGGTCCAGCAGTACTACGAAGCGGCCAAGGCCACCCAGTTCACGACGCCGGCCTCGCGCGACGTCCGCCTCATCCTCAACAAAGACAAGGCGAAGGTCGAACAGGCGAAGGCGCTGTTGGAAAAGAGCCATTCGACCGGGAGCTGGACGAAAATCGCCAAGAAGTACTCGACCGACCCGACCACCAAAACGGCCGGTGGGTTGGAGGCGGGGGTCACCGAAGGGCGATTCCCGGAACCGCTGAACAGCGAGATCTTCGGTGCGCCCAAGGCGCAGCTGGTGGGGCCGGTCAAAACATCGCTCGGCTACTACGTGTTCGTGGTCGAAAAAGAAACGCCGAAAAAAGTCCAGCCCCTCTCGCAGGCGAAATCGCAGATCACCTCCCAGCTCACCCAGCAGGCCCAACAGGAAGCCTTCACCCAGTTCGTCAGCGACTACAGCAGCAAGTGGCAGTCGCGGACCTTCTGCGCGTCGGGCTATGTGATCGAACGCTGTGCCAATTACCCCGGCAGCGCGCACCCGGCGAGCGCCCCCCCCGGCTGCTATGAAGCGAACCCCAAAGGCGGCCTTCCCGCCGCCTGCCCGGCGCCGGTCCAACAGCTCGCGCCGGCCCTGCCGGGCACGGTCACGATCCTTGCCCCGAAAGGCCAGCAGTTGCCCCAGCGCCCGCAGCCGGCCGGGCTCAAAGCGACCCCGGCGACGTCCGGGCT
>JBAVAR010000086.1:0-15326 GCA_049585815.1 Solirubrobacterales bacterium | reverse complement strand
GTCCGCTTCAGGGATTTGCGCAGCTGGTTGCGGTAGGCCTTGATCTGCTTCTCAGCTGCCTTGCGGCCCGTCCACGGCTCGACCAGGTCGGAGACGCGATCGGTGACGCTGAGCACGGCGCCGACGGGAAGGTCGACGGCGGTCTGGGCGACCGACTGGATCGGGTTCCTATCCGCAGTTGCGGCTTTCGCGGTCGGGCCTTTGGCTTTGGTCGTGCGCTTGCCGTTGGCGGCGCTTTTGACTTTGGTTTTGGCCGATTTTCCGTTGCTGGTCTGTGTTGCCATGAAGTCCGGTCCCTTCGATCGTCGGTGGTCCTGCCTGGCGTTCGCGAGTCTAGCGAACATATGTTCTTTACGAACACACGTTCTAAACCCGCGATGGCGGGGCGGTTACACCCCGACTACCCCGCGGCGGTGGTATCTATGCGTTCTGGGCGCTGCGGACGATCGCGAGGCTCTTCCCATCCGCCGCGGCGGCGATCGGGTAGCGAGCCTCCAGGCCGAGGTCGGCCTGCTCGGCGGAGAGGTCGCCGAAGGCGACCTCTCCGCCGGCCTCACGGACGATCAGCTGCGCCGCCGCCGCATCCACCGACCTGCACCGGCGCAGGCTGAACATCGCGTCGAGCCGACCGGCGCCGACATAGGCGGTGGTGATCGCGATCGAGCCGATCACCCGCAGGCGGTAGACGCTGCCCCCCAGCGCCGAGATCGCCGCCAGGGAGGCCTCCGGCTCGGCGGACTCGATCCCCACCAGCTCCATCCTGTCCTCCTCTGCAGAGACCGAGAACGGCTCCGATCCGAGCCTCGCGCCGCCCCCACGGCGCGCGCTGAACTCCTCTCCGGCGCCGAAGTCATAGACGTAGGCGAACTCGACGTCGGCCATCGAGGGACCCGATGCAACGGCGACGCTGAGGCTGTGAGAGGGAAGCGTGCGGCGGGCGTTGAGCGAGCCGTCGATCGGGTCGATAACGACCCGGGCAGAGCCGCCCGAGCCGAACCTCACAGTGCCGCGCTCCTCGGAAATGGCGATGAATGCGGCTCCCTCGGCGGCCAGCGCCTGCAGCTCGGCGAAGACCGCGTCCTCACAGCGACGGTCGATCGCGAGGCTGCGATCCCCGCCCTCTCCCACTCCCTCATAGACGGTGCGGCCCGCGATGCTCGGCACCTGCTTGAAAATCGTCCTCTGGGCGGCCACCGAGCGACGACAGATTCCCAGCCAGTCTGCGGAGAAAACGTCCACCGAGCCCATCCTATGGACGCCGCCCACTCGGTAGCGTTGGACCATGCTCGCCTTGGCAGAAGCACAGGAACGCGCGGTCGGCCACCGCGACGGAGCGCTGCTGGTGCTCGGCGCAGCCGCCACCGGCAAGAGCGAGGCCCTGGCGCGACGCTTGGCGCACTTGGTCGAGGCGGGGACGGAGCCCGAGCGGATCCTTCTCCTCGCCTCCAACCGCGCCACGGCACGGCACCTGCGTCGCCGCGCCGAGGACCTGATCAGGGGCTCCTACGGGGAGCTGTGGATCGGAACCTGGGATGAGATCTGCGAGCGGCTGCTTCGCGAGCGCTCTACCGCGGCCGGCCTCGGTCCCTTTTTCGATGTGCTCGGTCCCGCCGAGCGCCTGGCGATGCTGCTCGATCGGATCGATGACCTTCCCCTGCGTGGCCACGAGATCCGCGGCAATCCAGCCGGCCTCCTCGCCCGGCTGCTGGAGCGGATCGACGCCGCGAAGGCGGGCTCGGAGCGATCGGACCGGGAGGTCGCGGAGCTCTGCGTCGCCCACGATCGCATCCTCGCCGAGGCCGGCTGCATCGACCGCGGCGACGTCTTCCTCCTGCTCAGCAGGCTGCTGAAGGAGGGGCCCGACTTCAGCGCCGAGATCGCCTCCCGCTTCGACGATCTGATGGTCGACGAGCTGGAGCAAACCTCCAGAGCCCAACGCGCGATCCTTGCCGAGCTCGCCACCGCGAGCTCCAACCACCTGTATGCGCTGGAGGACAGCGCCGACCCGAGCTCCCCTCCCGCCGGCCTGCTCGCCTGGTGCCTGTCCCTGCACGCCAGCGCCGAGGTCATCGTCTTCGAGCGCCGGCTGCGCGATCCCCAGGTCCGCTTCTGGCGCTGCGCCAACGAGCGGGCGCAAGCTCAGGCCGTGGCGCGGGAGGCTGAGCACCTGATCGCAAACGGGACCAACCCCGAAGCGATCTGCGTTCTGATCGAAGACCCGGTTCGCCAGGGCGGTGACATCGCCGCCGCCATGGAGGAGCGGGGAATCCCCTTTCACCTTTCCGGGCCGGCGGCCCTGTTCCAGCGGCCCGAGGTCCGCGACGCGATCGCATGGCTGCGTGTGCTCGCAGACCCTGATGATTCCGCCGCCGCGGCCCGGGCTCTCACGCGGCCGCCGGTGGAGCTGCGCGCGGGTGACCTGGCGCGGCTGACGACAATCTCGCGGCGGCGCAAGCTGGACATGGTCGGTGCCTGTGAGGCGGCGCTCGACAGCCCCCAGATTCAGCCCGAGGCGCGCGAGCGAATCCAATCCTTCCTCAAGCTCTACCGCGCGGCCGCGGCGGCGATGGAGGAGCGCCGCGCCGACGTCTTTGTCCGACGCCTGATCGAGCGGGTGGGGCTGCGGCGCCAGCGGCTCTTCGCCGCGCAGCCCGAGGTGGCGGAGCGGCTGCTGGGGCTCTCGCGCCTGGCCGAGCTGGCGGCCGCCTGGGCCCGACGCGAGCCCCACGGCTCGACCCGAGGGTTTGTCCGCTACCTCAGCGCGGTCGCCGAGGCCGGGGTCGAGCCGGCCGGTGGCGAGGAGCCCCCATCGCCAGGGGCGGTGCTCGGCCTGCGGCCGGGCGCGGTGAGGGGAATGGAGTTCAACCACGTCTTCGCCCTCGGCCTCGAGAAGAGCGGCGAGTGGGAGCGAATCGGTAGCCCCGCCCGTAGCGGGCTCATCCTCTCCCGGATCGAGAGTGGCGGCGGCGGGCCCTCCTCCTTCTATGAGGACTCGCTGGCCGCCGCCGGGGCAGAGGAGGAGGCCCACGGGGAGGAGCTGTTCGGTCCCGCCGAGGGTCTGCACGCGACCTACCGCAAGTTGCGCGAGGAGGTTCTGGAGGCCTCCTGGCGAGCCGGGCGCGAGCTGTCGGAGCCGCGCCTTGACACCGCCGTTGACGTCACCCGCGCGATCGCCCGCTACCTGGAGCTGTTGAAGCTGGCGGCGCTGGTCCAGCGGCCGGGAGACGAGGCGACGGCCGAGGCGATCGAGGCGGTCAACGGCCTGTTGCGCCAGGTCGCCACCCCCGAGCAGCAGGCGGAGCTCGACGCCTCCCGGCTCGACTCCTACCTTCTGGGCTCCGAGGGCGAGCGAGGCCGGCGTCGCGAGCTGATCGCCGCTCGCGAGGAGCCCTCGCTTGCCGCCTTCCTGCCCCGCCGCGGCGACAAGCGACTGAGCCTCTCGGCCTCCGATCTCGATCTCTACCTCACCTGCCCGCTGAAGTACAAGTTCGCGCGGGTCTTCGGCATCCCGCAGGAGCCGACGATCAACCAGCGCTTCGGCATCCTCGTCCACAATGTGCTGGAGCGCTTCCATCGCGACGAGGACAACGGCGAGGAGGGAGTGCGCCGGCTGATCGGCCTCTTCGAGGCGGGCTGGCGGCGCTCGGGATTCGGCGAAAGCGACGATGAGCTGCAGTACCGCGAGCGGGGCCGGGAGGCGATGCGCCTCTACTGGGAGCGAGAGCGGGCCGCCGAGGGCGAGCCGGTTTGGCTGGAGCGAAAGTTCGACATCCAGATCGGCGAGCACCATGTACGCGGCAGGGTCGACAGGGTCGACCGCCTGCCGGGTGGCGATCACGAGCTGATCGACTACAAGACCGGCGAGCACAAGAGCGAGGCCGATCTCGAGAGCGATCTCCAGCTCGCCCTCTACCGCCTGGCGGCGCGCGAGGCGTGGGGGGTCGTGGCCAGCACCGGCAGCTACTACTACGTGCTCGACGGCGAGAAGGTCGCGCCGCCGGCAAAGCCCGATGACGCCGAGCGGGTCGAGAGGACGGTGTTGGGGGTGGGCGAGGGGGTGCTGGGCCAGGACTTCGAGCCGCGGCCCTCGCCCGCCGTCTGCGCCTGGTGCGATTACCGGCTCATCTGCCCGGCGGCTGAGAGTTAATTTCCCTGCTGGCGCAGGAAGCGCTGGAACTCCCTGGCGATCGTCTCCGCCGAGGGGAGGTCGTCGGGGTTGCCCAGCTGTTCGTTCTGCTCGGCCTCTATCCGCTCGACCAGTTCCTCGATCTCCGGGTTGGCGGCCACCGCGCGGCCGATCTGCTCCTCATAGCTGGCGGTCTCCTGCTCGAGGTCGGTGGCATCGACCGCGATACCGGTGAGACCTTCAAGGCGGCGAAGCAGCGCCAGTGCCGCCTTCGGGTTGGGGACAGCGGCGACGTAATGGGGGACCGCCGCCCAGAGGGAGGCAGAGCTCATCCCGATCTGGCGGCAGCAGTCGTGGACGACACCGACGATTCCGGTCGGACCCTCATAGCTCGAGCGCTGCAGGTCCAGCTCTTCCACCAGGTCCTCGTCGGAGGCGAGCCCGGTGATCGGCACCGGCAGGGTGTGGGAGACCTCTGCGATCAGCGCTCCCATCGTGATCACCATCTCAACGCCGAGCGCGTCCGCGGCAGTGGCAAGCGTCTCAGAGAAGGTGCGCCAGCGCAGGTTGGGCTCGGTGCCATCGAGCAGCACCAGGTCACGATCGGCGCTGGGAACGCGGGCGGCGATCAGATTGTTCTCGGGCCAGTCGATCCGTCTCGCCTGGCCCTCGCTGAGGGTGATCGTTGGGCGCGTCGCCTGAAAGTCGAAGTACTCCTCCGGATCCACCCGGGCGATCAGCTCGGCGTTCAGCGACTCGGCCACCGTCTCCAGCGCGGTCGAGGCGGCCGCGGCGGCGTCGTTCCAGCCGCGAAACGCGCAGACGAGGATCGGGGCACGAAGCTGTGGGACCTCGCCTTCCCAGGTCAATGAATCCACCATTTGAGACTACCGATGGGACACCGTCTCGCCAGCCCGGACTCCTATGCGTCGACCCTGAGGGCGCGGCGGACAAGCTGGACAGCGATGAACAGCGAAAGCGCGGCGAAGGAGAGCTGGAGGACGCGCTCGGGAACATGGTTGGCGATCCCGACCCCGACCAGCACACCGATCGGGGAAAGGAGACCGATCACGAGCGCGTTGCGGAGGTTGACGTTGCCGTAGGAGTTCTGGCGGATGGCACCGACGAAAGCGACGATGACGATCATCAGCAACGACGTCGACTCGCCCTGCACCTGGGAGAGGCCGAGGAAGATCGTCAATGCCGGTACGAAGAGAACGCCCCCGCCGACGCCGACCAGCCCCCCGGCGAGCCCCCCGGCGACGGCGATCGCCACGGCCAGCACCTCGTTCATCGCAGCTCCCTCATTGCAGGACGAGCTCGATCGCGATCGCGACCAGCAGCGCCGCGAAGAGGAGGGAGACGGCGCGCTGTGGAATCCGCTGCTGGATCGCGGTTCCGATCACCACTCCCGCAACTGCCGGAATCGCCAGCAGCAGGCCCGTGAGGACGTGAACATTGCCGTAGATGCCACCCTGGGCGAGAGCGCCGAGAGCGCCGATCAGGACGATCGCCGCCAGGCTCGTCCCGGTTGCCAGCCGCTCCCCGTAGCCGAACCAGAAGATCAGTAGCGGCACGATGATCGTGCCGCCGCCGACCCCGAAGAGGCCGCTGAAGATCCCGGCCGCGGTGCCGATCGCGGCGAGCTTCAGCGTCTGGCTTGAAGGCATCTCGGGGCCGGGGGCCGCATCGTGCGGCGATACTAGATGCCATGCCGCGTGAATCTGTGACGGGAGACCCCGGCAGCCGGCGGGCGCTGCTGGAAGCCCTCCGGCAGGACCCCGCGCGCACCGCGATCCTCACCGACGTCGACGGAACCCTGGCGCCAATCGCCGAACGTCCCGAGCAGGCCGCCGTGCCTGAGGGGGCGCGAGATGCACTCGCCGCGCTGGGCAAGCGCTTCGGTCTGATCGCTTGCATCTCCGGGCGCCCTGCCCTGCAGGCGCGACGCCTGGTCGGCGTCAAGGAGATCGCCTACGCCGGCAACCACGGCCTCGAACTCCTGCTCCCCGGCGAGCGCGAGCCGCGGCTGGACCCCTCGCTAAAGGAGCGCGAGGCAGACGCGGCCGCATTTGCCGCGGGGCTTGACCTGCGGGAGCTGGAGGACACCGGACTGCGGCTGGAGGACAAGGGACCGATCCAGGCGCTCCACTGGCGCGCCGCCAAAGAGGAGCGGGTGGCGGAGGCCCGCGCCCACGAGATCGCGGCCGAGGGTGGCCGCGCCGGCCTCGAGCCGCGCTGGGGCCGCAAGGTTTTGGAGCTGCGCCCCGCCGGTGGCGGTGGCAAGGACACCGCGGTTGCCGCCCTGCTCGCCGACGGGGGAATCGTCCGGGCCGCCTATGCCGGCGATGACCGCACCGACCTCGACGCCTACCGCCGCCTCCGCGAGCTCTGCGAGGAAGGGCAGCTTGAACTGGCCGTCTGCATCGGTGTGCTCTCCTCCGAGGCGCCGCCGGAGCTTCCCGAAGAAGCGGACCTGATCGTCGACGGCCCCGCCGGCTGGCTGGAGATCCTCGACTGCCTGATGGAGTCCTGACCGGTGCCCTACACCGACCTGCTCCGCGTCACCGTCCTTTTGACCGGCGCCGAGGCAACCGCCCTCGCCGGGATCACGGCAATCGCCGCCAACCGTGAAAACGACACGACGACGATCCTGGTGGCGGGCGTCTGGTGGCTGCTCGCCCTTGCAATTGGCTCCTACCTGGGTCGGCCCGCGCGCGCTGCGGCCGGCGTCCGCGACGCCCTCACCGAGGCGCGTACCGCCACAAGCCTGCCCTCCGAGACCCCCACCCGAATCGCCGTCGGGCGGCTCTGGCCGATCGCCCTCACCGCCCTCGCCGCGGGGGTCCTTGGCATCCTCTACCCCGGGGTGGCGGCGATCGGCGCCGGCTACGCGCTTTTGGTCTCCCTTGCCTGGCATACCCGCGAGGCCGCGGTGCTCGGCATCGAGCACCGCGACGGGGTCAAGTTCTACGTCGTCCCCAACTCCGCCCTGCGCCCGATCAAACTCGTTCGCACGCCCGGGCTGCGCTCTGACCACCTGCACGCCTGAACCCCCTACCGCTTCATCAGCCCCGAGAACTGCCGCCAGCTGCGGGTATTGGCGACCTGCTCGGCGCCAAGCCAGGCGCGGCGAGCGGTGGCGACCGCATAGGCCATGTTGGCGAGGGTGTCGACGCCGTGGGCGTCCGTGTTGAGGACAATCGCGACGCCGGCCTCCGCGGCGAGACGGGCATGATGCTCTGAGAGGTCGCGGCGATTGGGGTTGCCGTTGATCTCAAGCATCGTGCCGGTGCGGGCCGCCCCCTCGAGAACCGCCTCGACGTCGATGCCGTAGGGCTCACGACGGCCGATCAGTCGGCCCGTCAGGTGCCCGATGCAGTCGACCTGCGGGTTGTCGATCGCCGCCAGCACCCGCTCGGTCATCGCAGCTTCATCGATTGCGAAGGAGGTGTGGACGCTAGCGATCACCCAGTCGAGGGCCGCGAGCAACTCAGCGGGGTAATCGGGCTCCCCGTCGAGACCGATGTTGACCTCCGAGCCCGCGAGCAGGCGGAAGCCCCGTTTGCCCTCGTTCCACTCGCGGACCTCCTCGATCCGCCGCCAGAGCCGCTCCGTGCTGACGTGATCGCCGAAGCCGTGAGTGGCAGAGTGGTCGGTGATTGCCAGGTAGGCATAGCCGCGGGACCTCGCCGCCTCGGCCATCTGGGCAAGAGTGTTGCGGCCGTCGGAGAGCGTGGTGTGGGAGTGCAGGTCGCCGCGGATCTGATCGAGCGCGATGAGGTCCGGAAGGGCTCCCTTCCGCGCCGCGCGCAGCTCCCCCCGCCCCTCGCGCAGCTCGGGCTCGATGTAGGCGTAGCCGAGGCGCTCATAGACCCCCTCCTCGGTCTCACAGAGCTCCACCTCCCCCGACTCGACGTCGGCGATCCCATGCTCAGAGACAGAGAGGCCGCGCGCGACGGCCTCTTCGCGCAGCTGGACGTTGTGTGCCTGGGAACCGGTGAAGTGCTGCAGGAGGTTGCCGAAGGCGGCGGGGGGGACGATGCGCAGGTCGACCGAGACGCCGTTGTGGGTCTGAGCGCGCAGGCCGTTGGCCCCCGGCGTTCCCGCGGCGGCGATCAACCGATGGCGGGCGAGGTGCTCAGAAAGCGCCGTCGGCTGCTCTGCGGTCGCGACCAGATCGATGTCCTTGCAGGTCTCGGTCCAGCGCCTCACCGAGCCGGCGATCTCGACCCGATTGGCAGCTGGGTGTTCCCGCAGGGCCGCCGCCAACTGCTCGGCGATCGGCCACACGGCGGAGAGCAGCAGGCGCCCGGGGCCCTCGCCCGGGGCCCCGAGGCGATCCAGGGCCGCCAGCACGTTCTCCTCGACCTTCGGGCCAAGGCCCCTGAGCTGACGGATCCGCTGCCCGTCCGCCGCCGCCCTGAGATCGTCAAGTGAGGCGACCCCGAGCTCTTCATAGAGCCGCCGCGCGGTCTTCGCGCCCAGACCCGGGACCCGGGTCACCTCGATCAGGGTCGGTGGGAACTTCGCCTTCAGCTTCGCCGCCGCCGGGATCTCGCCGGTCTCCAAAAGCGCCTCGATCTTTTCCGCCAGCGTCTTACCGACACCCGGGATCTCGGTTGCCCGTCCCGCCGCCGCGAGCTCGGCCACCGACACCGGACTCTCGCGAATCGCCTTTGCCGCCGTGCCGTAGGCGAGCACCCTGTATTTAACCGCGCCGTCGAGCTCATAGAGCACGCCCAACTCTTCGAGGGCAGTAGCGATCTCGGCGTTGGTCACGCCTGCAAGTTAGCCATCCGCCGCGAGCAGCTCTTTAGGCGCTCTTTGGTCGGGGGCCAATAGCATCGGGGGATGAACCGGTCCGCCGCCGCTGGTCCAGCCTGGCTGGTCCTGCCCACCTACAACGAGGCTGAGAACCTCGAGGCCTTCGTCGCCGCCGTTCGCGACAAGCTCCCCGCCAGCGCCAATGTCCTGATCGTCGACGACAACTCCCCCGACGGCACCGGCGAGATTGCCGAGCGCCTGGCCGAGGCCCACGAGAACGTCAGCGTCCTGCACCGACCCAACAAGGAAGGGCTCGGGCCCGCCTACATCGCCGGCTTTCGCCGCGCCCTGGCCGCTGGCGCCGGACTCATCTTGGAGATGGATTCCGATTTCTCCCATGACCCCGCCTACCTGCCGCGCCTGCTGGAGGGCGCCGAGCGCGCCGATCTGGTGATCGGCTCGCGCTACGTGCAGGGGGGCGGCGTCTCCGAATGGGGTGCGCTGCGGCGGGCGATCAGCCGTGGGGGCAGCTCCTATGCGCGCTTGGTCCTCGGCCTCACAATTCACGACCTCACCGGCGGCTTCAAGTGCTTCCGCCGCGAGGTTCTGGAGGCGATCGACCTCGACACAATCCAGGCGCACGGCTACGCCTTCCAGGTGGAGATGACCTACCGGGTGGTGCAGCGGGGGTTCAGCGTCCTCGAGGTGCCGATCGTCTTCCGCGAGCGCCGCGCGGGCTCCTCGAAGATGGATCGATCGATCGTCATCGAGGCGGCCTGGCGCGTGCCGATGTTGCGCTTCGGCGGAGGGCCGGCCAAACACCGGGGTGCGGCTACCGAGAACGTGGTCGGTCAGTAGCTGGGGGTGACGCTATACTTTCTGAAGTATTGAGCGCCGAACCTCGACCCCCGGGAGAGCGATTCCAGTGACAGGCAAACTCAACGACGTGACAGACGCCAACTTCAAGTCCGAGGTCCTGGAGGCCGAGGGCCCGGTTCTGGTCGACTTCTGGGCTCCCTGGTGCGGCCCCTGCCGGGTCGTGCACCCGGTACTCGAGGAGATAGACGGCGAGCGGGAGGATCTGAAGATCCTCAGCCTCAACGTCGACGACAATCAACAGACCGCCGCTCAGTATGAGGTCCTCTCGATCCCCACGATGATCCTCTTCAAGGACGGCGCGATCGCCAAGAAAGTCGTCGGGGCGATGCCCAAGCGGCGCCTTGAGGCCGAGCTCGAGCCGGCCCTCGCCTGAGCGCAGCGCCCCGCAGCGATGCCCTTCGTCCACGTTCACTGGTTCGAGGGCCGCTCCGACGAGCAAAAGCGGGAAATTGCGAAGCGCATCGAGGAAGCGCTGGTGGAGGTGGCCGGCATCGCCCCTCAGCATTGCTGGGTGAAGTTCTCCGATTCCTCGAAATCCGACTTCATCATCGGCGAGCGGTCCGAGTAGGCCGCGCTCAGGCGCGGTTCAGATCGATGCGGAGATCGCGGCCGTCAACCCTGGTGGTCGGCTCGCCCTCGGCCCCGTAGGCGATCGAGGTTGCCAGAACCTCACCGGCCAGGTAGCGCTCGTGGGCGCGGGCGGCGTCGATCAGCTCCCGATCGCCGCCAAGGGACAGCTCGATCCGGTCGGTGATCTCCAGCCCCGCCGCCCGGCGGGTGCTCTGGACGGCGTGGACGATCTCGCGGGCAAGACCCTCGCGGCGCAGCTCCGCGTCGAGCTCGAGCTGGAGGGCGACAGCGTGGCCGGCCTCCGCCTCAACCTCATAGCCCTCAAGAGGTTGGAGGGCGAGCGTGATCTCCTCGGGACCAAGCGCGTGCTCATCGCCATCGACGGCGATTCCGACCTCGCCGCCGTCGGCCATCGTCCTGGCGACGTGGACCGGGTCGAGCGCCTCGACCGCAGCCGCCACCTGCGGCATGCGCTTGCCGAAGCGCGGGCCGAGGGCCCGGTAATTGGGCCGCACCGCGTAGCTGACCAGATCGGCCTCATCGGAGACGAAATCAAGCTCCTTCACGTTCAGCTCGGCGGTGACGAGGTCGGCCCGAAGCTCGATCGCGCCGCGCTCGGCTTCGCTGGCGACGATCACCGCGCGGCGCAGGGGCTGGCGCACCTTGACCTTGGCCTGGGCGCGGGCGGCGCGGCCCAGCTCGACCGTACGGCGAACCACCGCCATCGCCGCCTCCAGTTCGGGGTCAGCCAGCGAGGGGTCGGCCTCGGGGAAGTCACGCAGGTGCACCGAATCGCTCGGCGCGACGGCCTCCCCCCCGGCGAGGTTGAGGTGGATCTCCTCGGCCAAAAACGGGATGAAGGGCGCGAGCAGGGCGGCGCTCTCAAGCAGGCAGTGGCGAAGCGTGGCAAAGGCGGCGCGGTCCCCGTCCCAGAAGCGGCGGCGCGAGAGGCGGACGTACCAGTTCGACAGGTCCTCCACGTATTCGGCGATCGCTCGCCCGGCGGCGGTGCAGTCAAAGGCATCCATCCGCTCGCAGACCGTGGCGGTGGTTGCCTGCAGGCGCGAGAGCACCCAGCGATCGAGGTCGTTGGCGGGCGCGGCATCGGGGCCCGGGAGGCCTCCCGGCTCAAGGCCCTCGGCATTTGCATACAAGACCCAGAACGAGTAGGTATTCCAGAGGGTGAGCAGAAACTGGCGCACCGACTCGCCCACGGTCTCGACCGAGAAGCGGTAACCGGCCCAGGGCTGCTGGGCGGTCAGGTAATACCAGCGGAAGGCGTCGGCACCGTGGGCGTCGATCACCTCCCAGGGCTCGACAACGTTGCCCCGGCTCTTGGACATCTTCTGACCCTCGGGGTCGAGGATCAGGCCCAGACAGACGCAGTTGCGGTAACTGGAGCGATCGAAGAGCAGGGTCGACTCGGCGAGCAGGGTGTAGAACCAGCCGCGGGTCTGGTCGATCGCCTCGCAGATGAAGTCGGCGGGGAAGCGCTCGGTGAACTCCGACTCACCCTCGAACGGGTAGTGGAGCTGCGCAAAGGGCATCGCGCCGCTGTCATACCAGGTGTCGATCACCTCCTCGACGCGGCGCATCTCACCCCCACACTTCGGACAGTCGATCGAGACCTCATCGATGTAGGGGCGGTGCAGGTCTGCGGGGACCTCGCCCCCGGCGCGCTCGCGCAGCTCGGCGAGCGAACCGATGCAGTGGACCTCGTCGCAGATCCGGTCAAGGCAGCGCCAGACCGGCAGCGGCGTTCCCCAATAGCGATCCCGTGAAAGCGCCCAGTCGACGTTGCCCTCAAGCCATTTGCCAAAGCGGCCGTGCTTGATGTGCTCGGGGCGCCAGCCGATCGTCTCGTTGTTGGCGAGCAGGCGATCCCGGACCTCGGAGGTGCGCAGATACCAGCTCGACCTCGCGTAGTAGATCAGGGGAGTGCTGCATCGCCAGCAGTGCGGGTAGGAGTGCTCATATGCCTGCTCGCGAAAGAGCAGGCCACGCTCGCGCAGGTTCGAGATCAACGCCTCGGTCAGCTCTGGGTCCTTGACGAAACGGCCCTCAAAGCCGCCGACGCGATCATCGAAGCTGCCATCGGGCCGGACAGGGTTGTAGAGGGACTGGGGTCCCTCGGCGGGGTCGTAGATGCCGCTGGAGACCGCGACCTCGAAATCCTCCTCGCCGAAGGCCGGGGCGATGTGGACGAGGCCGGTTCCGTCCTCGGTGGTGATGAAATCTCCGGCGATCACCGGATACCCGCCAGGCTCGCGATCGGCGAGGTCGAAGATCGGACCCTGGTAGCGGCGCCCGAGAAGCTCCCGTCCAGGGAGAATTTCGACGATCTCAACCCCCTCCCCAAGCACCCGCTCCACCAGCGGCTCGGCCAGGATCAGCGTCTCCCCCCCGACCCGCGCCTTTGCATACCTGACCTCCGGCGCCACTGCGACCGCGACGTTTCCGGGCAGCGTCCAGGGGGTCGTCGTCCAGACCAACAGATACTCGGGCGCGGCGCCCATCCCGCCACCATCCGGAGGCGATAGGGAGCCCGTCTCTGAGCGCTGCGTCGCGGCCGAGGGAGAGATCAGCGGCAGCTTGACGTAGATCGAGCGGTCCACGACATCCCGGTAGCCGAGCGCGACCTCGTGGGAGGAGAGGGCGGTACCGCAGCGCGGACAGTAGGGGACGACCTTGTGGCCCTCATAGAGGCGGCCGTCTTCCCAGATCCTGCGCAGCGACCACCAGACCGACTCGATGTAATCGGTGTCGAGAGTCACGTAGGGGTCCTCGAGGTCGATCCAGAAGCCGATCCGCTCGGTCAGGCGGTTCCACTCCTCGACGTACTCGAAGACCGACGCCCGGCAGCGCTCGTTGAAGCGGTCGATCCCGTACTCCTCGATCTCCTGCTTGGAGGCGATTCCGAGCTGCTTTTCGACCTCCAGCTCAACCGGCAGCCCGTGGCAATCCCAGCCGGCCTTGCGCGGCACCCGGTAGCCGCGCATCGTCTTGTAGCGCGGGTAGACATCCTTGAAGACGCGGGAGAGGACGTGGTGGGAGCCGGGTCTGCCGTTGGCGGTCGGCGGCCCCTCGTAGAAGCTCCAGACCTCCGCCCCCTCCCGCTTTGCCAGCGAGCGGCGAAAGACATCGTTCTCAGCCCAACGCGCCAGCACCCGCTCCTCCAGCTCGGGGAAGGACTGCCTGGGGTCTACGGGGCGAAAGCCGGGCATCAGCGCGAGCAGGTGATTCTAGGAGGGGGTAGTCTGCGCGCCGCGTGCCCCGTTATGACCTGAACGGAAAGGTTGCACTGGTGACCGGCGCCGCGCGGGGAATCGGCTTTGAGACGGCGCGCCAGCTGCACCTGCACGGCGCCTCCGTCGCCGTCGTCGACCTCGACGCCGAACAGGCGCGCGAGGCCGCCGAGCGGATCGGCCCGCGGGCGATCGGGATCGCCGCCGACGTCACCGATCAGGCGGCGATCATGCGGGCGGTCGCCGAGACCGTCGAGCGCTTCGGGGGGCTCGACGTCGCGGTCGCCAACGCGGGTATCGCCCAGTCGACGGTGGCCACAGTGCGCGGAATCGGCACCGAGGAGTGGGAGCGGGTCTTTGAGGTCGACCTGCTCGGCGTCTGGCGCACGGTGCGCGCGGCGCTGCCGCAGATCGTCGAGCGGCGTGGCCACATCGTCGTCATCTCCTCCGTCTACGCCTTCGTCAACGGCGTGCTCAACAGCCCCTATGCGGTCGCCAAGGCCGGGGTCGAGTCGCTGGGCCGCACGCTGCGCGCTGAGCTGACCCCGCTGGGAGCCGGCGCCAGCGTCGCCTATTTCGGCTGGATCGACACCAAGATGGTCCAGGAGGCCTTCGAGCGCCCCCACTCCGACCGCATGCAGGAGAACCTGCCCGGCTTCCTGCGCAAGCGGCTCCCTCCCGCCGAGGCGGGAACGGCGATCGTCCGTGGCATCGAAGAGCGGGCGCCGCGGATCTTCGCGCCGCGCTGGTGGCGCTACGTCTCCGCCCTGCGTGGCGTCCTCAACCCGTTGCTCGACCGGCGCCTGGAGCGAGACGAGACCATGCAGGCGACGCTGCGCGAGGTCGAGGCGGACGCCGATGAGCAGGGCGCCGCCGCGGTTTCAGCCGCCTCGCGTTAGCTCCTCGAGCAGCAAGAGGAAGGACCGGTATTCGGCCCCCGTGGCGCGCGAGAGGCCGATCTCACATGTGCGGTTGGCGGAGATGTAGGCGTCGAAGCTGCGCCCGGCAAGCTCGTTGGCCTGCTCGCGGGTGGCCGCCGCGGTCAGCTCCGGGTGGGTGATGCCCCGATCTCCGGCAAAGCCACAGCAGGTCGCCGACGGCGGTAGGTAGACCTCCTCGGCGAGGGCGCCGGCAATCAGCTCGAGCTGGGCCGATAGGCCCATGCGGCGGGTTGCGCAGGGAGGGTGGACCGCGAGTGAACCGACCCTGCGGTCGATCTTCAGCCGCCCCAGCAGGTGATCGTGCGCCCAGGCGACCGAGTCGAGTACTTCAATGCTGCCGAGGCGCTCCGCGTTTTCCTCGCTGAGGACGCCCTCGCCGGGATCGGCGAGGGCGTGGGTGCAGGAGGCGGCATCGACGATCACCGCCAGCTCTCCCTCCCCACTCCAGCGCCACAGCCTCGCGACCATCTCATTTGCCTTTTCTCGGTGGGCCGTGGGATAGCCCTTCGAGCTCCAGGGAAGTCCGCAACAGCTGCCCGCCAGATCAGCGGGAATCCAGACCGGCAACCCGGCGCGGTCTGAGACCTCAACCAGCGCTGCGGCGATCCCGCCGAGGGCCTCGCGCCGACCCGGGGAGATGGCGGCAGGCCCTCCGGTTTTCGGAGAATTGGTGCCGAAGATGCGGTTGGTGCAGGAGGGGATGTAGAGGGCGGCGGCGGCGAAATGCGAGGTCGCGGGCGGGCGCGGGGGAGCCGGTGGCGGCAGGCCCCGACCGCGCCTCGTGCGCCGCGCCAGCGG
>JBAVAR010000085.1:0-20137 GCA_049585815.1 Solirubrobacterales bacterium | reverse complement strand
AAGCCAGCAACCAAGACCCCCAGCCCTTCGTATGGACCGCGACCGCCGAGCAGATCCTCGAGAAGGTCCGCCGTGGACGCGTCGCCCTCGATCAAATCACCAGCTAAAACTGAGACACGGCACTAGGAGCAGCGCGTCGCTGGCCATCAGCTCGTCGAACTTTGAACCTGTCCCCCTCGGGCCCTCGGTCGTACCGAAAAAGGCCCATCCTCCGCGCTCAAAGCCCTCGGCCCCGCCCGGGTCCTCGATCACACCGTCGAGTGTGATGAACTCCGATATGACGACCTTCCTCGTCGTGCCCTCCCATCGTCGCCTGCGTTTGGACCACAGACTGGGCGAAATCGTGGGAACCATCGCCGATCCTAGGCAGGGGCACGGGGTGCGGGGTCGAAATCAGGGCGGATGGAAAGGACGCTTGACGTCGGCGCGACCCTTAGCGAGGTCTTCTCGACCTACGGCTCCCAGGCGGGGGTGCTGCTGCCGGTGGCATTCTGGCTCTTTCTCGTAGTCGCAATTGTCAATGGCCTGATCGCCACCAACCTGGCCCTGATCCCGATCGCGCTTGCGGTCAGCGTGATCGCGGCAACGCTTTACCAGGGCATGGTGGTGGGATTGGTCCGAGACGTCCAGGACGGGCGCCGCGACTCATCGGCAGGCGAGCTGATTCGCTCGGCGGCGCCGGTAGTCGGGCCGCTGATCGGCGCCGGCTTGCTGTCGGGCCTAGGGGTGGGCGTGGGCTTCGTCCTGTTCGTGATCCCTGGCTTGATTCTGCTGACCATCTGGGCTGTGATCGCCCCTGTGATCGTGATCGAGCGCTCCGGCGTATTCGCCGCATTCGGGCGCTCGCGCGAGCTAGTCCGAGGCAACGGCTGGCGGGTCTTTGCCGCGATCTTCGTCGTCTTCATGATCACCGCCATCGCCGGGCTCGTCCTCTCTGCGATAGCGACGAGCATCGCCAGCGGCGCGCTTGTGCGGATCGTTTTCAGCGCGATCGCCTCCACGCTGACCGCACCGATCGGGGCGCTTCTTGCGGCGGTGCTGTATTTCCGCCTGCACGCGATCCAGGACGTTGCACCGAGTTCCGACGCCGGTGCCCCGCCCGCGCCTTCGGGCCCGGTGGCTTCCTAGCTCATCTCGATCAACTCGACCCGGTACCCATCGGGGTCGCGAACGAAGCAGATGCGAGAGCCCTCCGTGCGACCGCCGGGACGGTAGGGCGGTTTTTCGGGTTCGATGCCCTCGGCGGCGAGCCGCTCGAGGGTCCCCTCGAGGTCCTCGACGCCGATCGCGATGTGGTTGTAGCCGGTGCCCAGCTCGTAGGAGGCGATGCCGTGGTTGTAGGTCAGCTCGAGGCGCGGGTCCTCGCCGGGCATACCCATGAAGATGTTGATCGCCTCGTCGCCGATCGGCATTCGGCCGACCTCCTCGAAACCGAGCGTTTCATAGAAGCCGACCGAGCGATCGATTTCGCCGATCCGGTAGCAGCTGTGTAGGTAGGTCGCCATCGGTGCGCCAAGGCTATCGCTACGGTGCCCTCTCGCCCCGCATCGAACTCAGGTCGCGTTCGTCCATCGTCGGAGGGCCTGTGGCGGTGGGCTGCGCGTCGGCGCCGTGCCTCTGGATCCGTACAAACCAGACGGCACCGACGACAGTAAGTACGCAGGCGACGTAGAAGTTCAACCTCAGGCCGAAGATGTAGTGGGCCGGATCGACCCGGATTGACTCCTCGAAGATGCGGAAGGCCGAGTAGCCGGTGACGTACAGAGCAAACAGACCCGGCGGCTTGATTCGTCGATGATGGCCAAGCCAGACCAGGAAGGCGGCGAGGCTGAGGTTCCAGATCAGCTCGTAGAGGAAGGTGGGGTGGAAGGTGGCATAGCCGGCGTAGCCCGGGGGGCGGTGGGCCGCGGATATCTGAATTGCCCAGGGCAGGTTCGTGGGGCCCCCGAAAAGCTCCTGGTTGAAATAGTTGCCTATTCGGCCCATCGCCTGGCCAACGAGGAGCGCCGGTGCGGCTGCGTCCATAAAGGGGGCAGGAGCAACCCCCGCCCGACGGACCCGCCAAAGGCCCACCGCCGCGCCGAGGGCAATGCCGCCCCAGATCCCCATGCCTCCGTCCCAGACCGCAAACGGCCCCCACCAGTGCGGAGGTACGAGGTTCGAGCTGGTCAGGTCAAAGTAGATCCGCCCGCCGATCAGCCCCGCGGGGAAGCCCCACATCGCGACGTCGTAGACCAGTTCACGTGAGCCGCCGATCGCCTCCCAGCGGCGAACGGTGATGAGGATCGCCAGGCCGAGCCCGATCACGTACATCAGACCGTAGACATGGATTTCCAGGGGCCCCAGCTGCAGGCCGCTGGACGAGGGGCTGGGAATCGAGGCAAGCATCAAGCGATTGTCGCCGACCACGGGCGCTCAGCCCGGCGAGCTGAGGTCGGAGGCGAGGCCGGAGACCCCCTGGCCGCCCTCAATCTCGTAGCGGTTCAGTTCGTAGGGGCGGTTGCGACTGGCATAGCCGGGGTGCTCGGTAACGGCGCCGGTGTATCCGGCGGCGCGCACAGCTGCGATCGTCGCGCTGTCATAGAGACTTGAGGGGTAGCAGAAGTTGTTCGATGGCACCTTGTAGGTGCGCTGCAGGAACCTGCGCGAGCCGGCCACCTGGTAGGCGAGTTCGGCGCCGCTCATCGTCGTCAGGTCGGGGTGGGTGGCTGAGTGCGAGTCGACCTCCCAGCCTTTGGCGATGATCGGTCTGATGTAGGGCGGAGTGAGATGTTCGACGGTGATCTCAAAGAGCACAGCCGGCCAGCCGTACTTATCCAGCACCGACGGGGCGAACCTGACCTGGGGCGGGTATCCGTTGTCGAATGTGATCACGATCGGCTTTGGCGGCAGGGTCCCGTGTTCGTACCAGGCGTGCTCGACCTCGTCGAGGGTGACTCCCTGGTAGCCGCTGCGGGCAAGCCATCCCATCTCTTCGCGAAATTCGCGCGGTGACACGTAAAGGCCAGGGTAGGCCTCGGTGGGCGGGGCGGTTCCAAGGGCGTGGTAGACAAGGATCGGAACCGGGCCGGTGTGTCGCTGCCAGCCCGGTTGGGCTCGTGCGTTACGGACCAGCTGGGAGTGCCGATGTGGGCTTCCGGAGCCCCGTGACGGGCCCCTCGTCGATTCGCCGGCAGTGGAGCTTGGCCTCGAAGAGCCAGCACCGGACCGCACTGCGATTGCCACTACGCCAAGCGCCGCCACGGCGAGTAGGGCCAGGGTGGCGAGCAGACGTCGCCGCCGCATGTGGCGAATCCGACGCGCTTCCGCGCGCCGTTCCTGCAGCCGGTCGGGGGAGTAATCGTCCATCGCGCTCGCAGCCTAATTCGTCGCTTGGCGGTTAAGAGATTTCTAAGGCGGGATTTGCGCTCGCTTAGGGAAGTGGACCCAACATGCGATCGATGGATGATCTCCACCGCCTAGAGGCAAAGGGCCTTGCTCGTGCCAAGATCCGATCTAAGCGCCGCCGCGTTCAGCTGATTCGGCGCCGCACTATCCGGGGCTCGCTGGGGCTTTTTGCGGTCGCCTGGGCGATCGTCTTCGGCCAGCTCGTGACCGGCAATGATCCGGTCCTCAGCCGCATCCACAGCAAGCTGCTCGCCTCGACCCACCACGTGAGGAGAGCTGCCCCTGTGGAAGAAGCGGTCCCCAGCGAAGTCGCGACCCCGAACGAAGAAACCGAATCGCGTGGAGCAACCGAAGCGCCCGGAGAAACCGAAGCGCCCGGAGAAACCGAAGCGAGCCAGACGCCGGCACCGGTTCAGGCGCCGATCATCACATCCGCCTCGTGATTGCGGCGACCTCAAACTCTGTGGCCCCCCACCTCTTCTGGATCACCAGCAGGGCTGCGGGTATTGCTGCCCTCGTCCTCTCCAGCGCCGCGGTCGGCGCTGGCCTGCTGATCAGCGCCCGCGGCACCCCGCGCAGGGGACTCGGCGGAGACGCCAAGGCACTTCACGAGGCCCTCTCGATGGCGACCCTGGTCGCGATCGCTGTACATGGGGCCGCCCTGCTGGGGGACCAATTCCTGCACCCCACCGTCCTCGACATCTCGATTCCGTTCACGGGCGGTTACCGGCCGGTCTGGACCGGCATCGGGATAACCGCCGGCTGGGCTTTGGCCGCGCTCGGACTCTCCTATTACGCCCGCGGCTGGGTGGGCCAGTCGCGCTGGCGCTCCTTGCACCGTTTCACAGCTCTGTTTTGGGCACTCGGCATCGTCCACTCAATCGGCTCCGGTACCGATGCCGAACAACCCTGGTTCCTCATTGTGCTCGTCCTCTCGGTGGCTCCCGCGGCGATCCTCCTGCTCGGAAAACTGAGCCGCTCCCTCGCTCCGGCTCAACCCTCCACTTCGCGATAGTGATCTCGCCAGATCAGGCGGTACACCCGCAGGTGCCGGGGTAGGGCCCTGAGGCCGGGGATGAACGGTACGCAGATGAGGATGAGGCTGAGCACCCCCATGATGAGGAAGACCAGCAGGTCCGCGTTTTCGGAGCTCTTGAACGGTTCGATCTGGTACCAGAAGGTATAGAGCCACAGCCACACCTGACCGGGATAGCTTCCGGTCTCGTTCATCATCCCCCACTGCGTGCCGAGCAGGTGCTGGGCTTCGCCCCTTTTTTCGAAGTATTCGCCGCCGGCGAGGAAGAGCAGCGGCTTGGTGTAGTTGGTCTCATAGAAGCGGTGGTTGCCGGCGACCAGAGCGCCGTCCAACCCGCCGCTTTGGGCAAGACCCAGCAGCGAGCCCATCATCGTCGCCACCGGTCCGTAGCGACCGGGGGGGAGGATCGGGACGCCGCCGAGAAATCGAGCCTTCCCAACTCCTTCTTCATAGGCTGCGCTCCAGGCTTCCTGGAGCCTGGGAGGAGCCGCCTGGTAGGCGGCGAGGGCGAGCTTGAGGTGGGGGTCGGCCGGAATCTCCTTCAGGGGGTCGATCACGTAGTCCTTGGCCGTGTCGATCGGGATGTGAACCCCGACCACTTCCGCGGGCGAGATCGACGCCACTTCCTGAGACACACCTGGGGTGTTGGTGTAGGGCGGGCCGTAGGTCGCAACATCGCTGGTTCCGTTCAGCTGGGTGACCGCGGTTGTGAGGAAGTCGCCGGGTTCGGCCTTCGCCCAGCTCTGGATCGTCGTCGGCGGGTCATCGGGAGAGGAGAAGAGGATCGTGAGGATTACCGCCAGCCCGGCGACGAGAACGAGCGCGACAACGAACTCCTTGACCAGGTCGTAGCGAATCCAGGGACCGGGCCAGGGTGCGGCCTCGTCAGGGGCTGCGGGTGCTCGACCGGTGTCGCTCATCTCGCGCCACCCTCACTCGCCGCCGCCTGCGGCTGGGAAGGAGCGGAGGCGGGCGGCTTGGCTTTTGCCGGGTATGGAGGCACGACCCCGTGACGGCGCACGAGCAGCACGTGCGCGACGATCAGTACCACCACGGCAACCGGCAGCAGGATTACATGGAATGTGTACATCTGGCCGAAGTCGGTGACGTTGAAGAACGCGCCGACGCCGATCGAGTTGATCCCGTCCTTGCCCTGGGTGGCGATCCACTGCGAGTCGAAGTTCTGCTGGGAGAGGTAGCCGGTGAAGGCGGCGCCGATCGCGACCAGGAAGGTGAATGCGCCGGTCACCCAGGTGCGGGCGCGCCCGCCGCGCCAGGCACCCATGAAGAACTTCCCCCAGAGGTGGACAACCATCGCGAAAAAGAACAGCTCGACCGACCAAAGGTGAATGCTGTTGAAGAAGTGGCCGACGCTGGAGACGTGCCACCATTCCGGCCCCTTCAGACCAAGGATCATTCCCGAGGCGACGACGATGATCAGCGCCGCGATGCTGACAACTCCGAAGACGTAGATCCACGACGACACGTAGGAGGGTTGGCGATCGGGGAGGAGTTTCTCCGGGGGCAGCGCCCCTACCGCGCGCTCGCGCACCCAGGTGGTCCACATCTGGCGTTCCTCCGGGGTGATCCCCCGTCCCTCGCTGTCGCTCAAGGTAGCCGCCGATGCTTGGGGAAGGGCAGCAGGATCGCGGCGATGAACACGGCGATCATCAGCAAGATGACAATTACGTTACCCACCGACATCTGAAAGAAATGCCAGTGGACATAGTGGGCTGGGTGGTTCAGGTCGAAAATCGCGCCTGAGACCACAGGTACCGCTTGTGCCATCGCGTTCGCCACCTCCTACCGTTGACCGGTTTAGGCGACGCTACACCCCGACTTCCACAAGTCAACCCGCTCTACGGTAAGCCCGCAATCTTCTGCGGGAAACCCGTACGGCAGGTGTCCGATCCTCTCGGTCAGCCTCCGGCAGCGTGCCCCTTGGTCTGCTCGAAGTCGACTTTTTTCAGAGTGTCGGCCGACGCCTCTCGGTGGCGGGCCGGCAGGTTCGCCTCGATCACGGTCCCGCTTCCAGGTGCGCTTCTGATCTCCAGCGATCCGCCCGCCAGAGTCACCCGTTCGCGCATCCCGCGCAGGCCGAAACCGGCGGTGTTCTGGTTGGGGTCAAAACCCCGCCCGCTGTCCGCGATCCGCACCCGGATGCTCCCGCCCTCCTCGATCGCCTCGACCGTCGCCCGATCGCCCCCACCATGTTGCGCCGCGTTGTTCAATCCCTCTTGGACGAGGCGATAAACGGTGTCCTCGACCTGGTTCAGAAGCCGGGTCGGATTGCGACCCTCCTCAAAGCCTAGTTCGACTTCCAGCTCAAGATTGATCGTCTCCTCTGCGTTAAGCCGCTCGACCAGGGCTTCCAATGCCGCTGCCAGCCCCAGCTCGTCGAGAGTTGCTGGGCGCAGGTCGGCGATCAGACGCCGCATCTCCGCGATTGCGTGGTCAACCCTCTCGATCGCCTGGGCGAGCAGCTCGTCGATATTGCCGTCGGCGCCGCCACGGCGGGCGGTTGAGAGCAGAACCCGCAGCCCACCCATGCTCTGCAGCGCCTCGTCGTGGAGCTCGCGAGCCCAGCGGCCCCGCTCGCGCTCAGCCGCTTCGATGCTGTTGAGGACCTTGTCTTCGGCCACCGACTGGGCGCTGGCCACCGCGGTCGCGGCGCTGGCTGCGAAGGAGCCGAGCACCCGCTCGCTCTCTCCGCTGAACTCGGTGTCTTCGCCAAGCGGATCGAGCGCCACTAAGACGCCGAGGGACTGTCCTCGGTAGACGAGCGGGACGAGCATCGCCGCCGATCCGGTGCCCTGGCTGCGGGGCTGGGACATCAGGTTGGCACCGAGGTCCCGGATCCGGGTCGGTCGCCGCGCCTGCAGCACCTGTCCGGGGGCCGAACCTGCAACCGGAAGGCGCAGCTCGCCACCGAGATCGAACTCGCCCGCCGCGGCGGCCAGATGAAGCTCGCCACGCTCCTCCAGCAAGATCAGCAGCGAGCGCGCCTCAACCAGTGCCCGACCTCGCTTGACGATCGTCTCCAGGATCCGGTCGAGGTTGGTCTCGCCACCGACGGCGCGAGCGATCTCGGTGGTTGCCTCGAGGCTCTGCACGGCGCGCTCGAGCTCGTCGCGCTGCTGCTCGACGTTGCGGTAAAGGTGAGCGTTGCCGACCGCGATCGCCGTCCACTCGGCGAGGATCAACGCCGACTGCTCGTCGGCCTCGTCGAATTCGCCGCCCGCCTTCTCGGTCAGGTAGAGATTGCCCCAGGCCTCGCCGCGAATCACGATCGGCACGCCAAGGAAGCTGGTCATCGGCGGGTGGCCTGAGGGAAAGCCGTAGGAGCGGGGGTGATCGCCCACGTTGCGAAGCCGCAGCGGGGCGGGGTCTTCGATCAGCAGTCCGAGCACCCCGCGCCCGCGCGGCAGGCTGCCGATCGTCTCCCTGGTCTGCTCGTCGATGCCGCGGGTGATGAAGCGCTCAAGCTCGCGCCGTTGGGGGTCCAGGACCCCGACCGCCGCATAGCGAGCACCGGTCAGCTCGCAGGCTACCTTCAGCACCCGGCTGAGGACCGCCTCGAGGTCGAGCTCAGCGACCAGGGCGCGGCCGACGTCGATCAGCTCGCGCAGCCTGCGCTGATCAAGGACACCGCTGGCGTCCCCAGCGGAGTCCACCATCATCCGCCCAGATCCGCTGTTTCGGTCATCGACCGATCCATGGTAGTCCCGTTGGCAGCTGCGGGCGCAATTCACAAATCCTGCTGCGTGAAGGAGTTGGCCCATGGTGCTCTGATTCGTGATCAACCACGCGGGAAAACACGGATGGCGTCGCTTCTCCGGGGAGCTTAGATGTGCGTCATGGACTCAATCGATGCCTCCGCAAGCGCCGCTAACCTCGTCGCCATGCCCAAAACAGCCGGCGCAGATCAGGGATCGATTGCGGATACGACGACGATCGTCCTCGCCGACGATCACACCGTCGTCCGCAGCGCCCTGCGCATGCTGCTTGAGGCGGAGCCGGACTTTGAGGTGGTTGCCGAGGCGGGTGACGCCGAGGCCGCAATTCGCTATGTGCGCGGCCACAAGCCGACCGTACTGATCCTCGACCTCAACATGCCGGGGCGTTCGAGCCTTGAGGCGGTACCCGACATCAAAGAGGCCTCGCCTGACACCGAGATCGTCGTCCTGACGATGCAGAACGAGCCCGCATTTGCCCGCAAGGCATTGCAGACCGGGGTTCGCGGCTATGTCTTGAAGGAGGCTGCCGATGCCGAGTTGGTGCAGGCGGTGCGCAGCGCCGCCGCCGGCGACACCTATCTACAGCCGGCGCTCGGCGCGCGGCTCGTGTCGGAGCCCGACACCCAGCGAAGTGACGGACTCAGTGACCGCGAGCGCGAGGTTCTGCGACTGATCGCACTGGGCCACACCAACAGCGAGATCGCCGAACAGCTCTACCTAAGCATCCGCACGGTGGAGAGCCATCGGGCCCACATCCAGCAGAAGTTGCGACTCTCTGGGCGCGCCGAGCTGGTTCGCTATGCGCTTGATCGTGGCATGGTCGAAACCTGAGGGCCCGCCGGCTGCGGTCCTGATATCAGCGGGCCTTTTTGAGCAGCAGCCGGCGCTCGGCGGCCGCGATCAGGCGGCGGCCGCGATCGACGGCGTCGATGTTGACCGAGATCGCGTCAATTCCGGCGCGGACAAGGAGGTCCGCGTACTCAGGGTAGACCGAGGGGGCCTGACCGCAGATCGACGTCTGCAGGCCGAGCTCACCGGCACGGCGAAGCAGCTCGGCGATGAATTCGGTGACCGCATCGTCGCGCTCGTCGAATACCTCGGCAACAAGCTCGGAGTCGCGGTCGGCGCCCAGAACCAGCTGGGTCAGATCGTTTGAGCCAATCGAGATGCCGGCGACGCCGAGTTCGGCGTAGCGACCAAGGTGAAACAGCACCGACGGCACCTCGGCCATGATCCACAGCTCGAAGCCGGGCCGGGAGAGCAACCCAGCAGCCTCGATCTCCCGGCGACAGGCGATCACCTCGCGGGGGGTGCGTACGAACGGCAGCATCACGTGAAAGTTTTCGTGACCGGCGTCCCAAACACGGGCGATCGCCTCCAGCTCAAGGCGCACGAGATCCGGTTCGCGCATGTAGCGCAGGGCTCCGCGGTAGCCGATCATCGGGTTGGCCTCCTGCGGCTCAAATTGCTCGCCGCCCTCGAGGCCGCGGAACTCGTTGGTGCGGAAGTCGATCGTGCGGTAGGTGATCGGGCGCGGTGCGAAGGCGGCGGCGAACTCGGTCAGCGAAGCGGCCATCCGTTCGATGAACTCGTTGCCCTCGCCGCGCTCCAGCAGGGCTCGAGGGTGGACGCCCTCGAGCGCCTCGACGACCATCAGCTCGGCGCGCAGCAGCCCAACCCCATCGACGTCGAGGTCCGCCGCGCGCTCCAGTTGAGAGGGCTCGGAGAGGTTGACGAGCAGCTTGGTCCCGGTGACCGGAGCGCCGCTGGAGCCGCCACCCGCCGCCGGGATCGCCGTTGGTCGCTCGGGCGCAGAGGCGCCCTCGGTTACCACCCCGGTGGTGGCATCCACGGTCACCACCTCGCCGTCGCGCAGGACCCGGGTTGCTTCGGCGGTGCCGACGACGCAGGGGATGCCGAGCTCGCGGGAGACAATCGCCGCGTGGCAGGTCATGCCGCCGGAATCGGTCACGATCGCCGCCGCCCTGCGCATCAACGGCACCCAATCGGGGGCGGTCATGTGGGCGACCAGGACCTCGCCCTGGAGGAGCTCACCGGAACCGTCGAGCGAGGCGACGATACGCGCCGGCCCGGAGGCGGCTCCGGGTGCTGCGCCCAGCCCACGGACCAGCTCGGCGCCTCGTTTGGCCGGTGGCTCGGCGAGGCTCGCGCCGCCTGCGGCGGTGACCGGGCGCGACTGGAGCATCCAGACGGTGCCCGAGCGGTCGATCGCCCACTCGGTGTCCTGGGGGGTGCCGTAGTGGCCCTCGATGCGGAGGCCGAGCTCGGCGATCTGACCCACCTCCTCGTCATCGAGAACCGGCTGCTCGGCCTCACGCTCACCCAGCTCGCGCGTGGCGGTGCCGCCGCCCTCGAGCGCCTCGATCGTCAGCTCCTTGCGACGCACTTCGCGTCGCTCGATCGTCAGCCTGTCCTTACCGACGATGTAGCGATCCGGCGACACCGAGCCTGAGACAACTGACTCGCCGAGGCCGAATGCAGCCTCGATCACCAGCCGGTCCCTCGCTCCGGAGGCAGGGTCGATCGTGAACATAACTCCGGCGCGGGTCGCCTCGATCTGGCTCTGGACGACCACCGCGATGTCCATATCCGCCTGGCCAAAGCCGCGCTTTGCACGGTAGTAGACGGTCCGCCCGCCGAACAGTGATGACCAGCAGTGCCGAACCGCGGCGAGTACCGCCTCGGCGCCGCAGACATTCAGGACGGTCTCGTTCATGCCGGCGAAGGAGGCGGAGTCGGTGTCCTCGGCGGTGGCGGAGGAGCGCACTGCAACCGCCTTTTGCTGGTCTGCCTGCGCCAGCCTGTCGTAGGCCTCGCGGATAGCCTGGGAGAGCCATTCGGGCACCGGCTCCTTCTCGACCATCGCCCGAACCTCGATCGCCGCGCTCTCCAGCGCGGCGGTGTCATCTACGTCGATCTCGGCAAGGCGCTGCTCGATCCTTTCGCGCAGGCCGCCTGAATCACAGAACGCCGCATAGGCGGGGGCGCCGATCACAAAGCCGGGCGGGACGGGGAAGCCGGCGCCCGTCAGCTCGCCGAGGTTTGCTCCCTTGCCGCCGGCATAGTCGACGTCCGCTCGGGAAAGGCGCTCGAAGTCGCGGACCGCGTCAAGGACTGGCGCTGCGGAGGCGCCGGGATCGGTCACCGGCATGGATCCGGTTTCGGCCATGCCGGCGACACTATGGCGAACGACGCTCGTCGCCATCCGGGAATAACACTGCTCGAGGGCTGCGGGACTCTACGGATTGAGCGGAGTTTCCTGTGTGCTCGGCTCGGGGATCCCGGGCGCCAGCTCTAACTCGGGGCGCGGCGCATAGCGCTCGGCGGCCGGCACACGATTGAGCGCCAATGCCCCGATCGCGGCGGCGAGGAGGCAGGCCGCGCCGCCGATCGCCAGCCCGTAGCGAGGTCCGAGGTACTCGCCGACAGCGCCGATGATCGGGCCACCAATGGGAGTAGAGCCGAGAAAGGTCACCGACCAAAGCGCCATCACCCGGCCGCGCAGGCGGGGCTCACTGCTCAGCTGCAGGGTGCTGTTGCCGGTCGCCAGGAAAGAGGTGCTGGCGAAGCCAACGACCGGCAAAACGACAAGCTCCGCCGCCAGGGAAGGGGCGAGGGAGGCGGCCAGGATCGCGGCGCCGAAGCAGGTGGCCGCGACGGTGAGCGGTAGCAGGCCGGTTCTCGCGCGGGTGGCAACGTAGAGCCCGCCTGCTACCGCCCCGATCGCCATCGCTGCGGTCATGAAGCCATATGTCTGCGCCCCTCCGTGCAGGGAGTCGCGGGCGAGCAACGGCAGCGCGACCTGGAACTCGTAGGCGAGGGTGCCGATCAGCGCCATCATCAGCAGCGGCACCAGGAGGCCGACGCTATTGCGGACGTAGCGGAGTCCCTCGCGCAGCTGACCGCTCTTGCGCGCCACCGGCTCGACCGGGCGCAGCTTGGCGACCTGCATCAGCCAGAGGGCGAGGAGCACGGCGAGGAAGCTGGCCGCGTTGATCAGGAAGCAGATCCCGACTCCCACCGTCGCGATCAGCCCACCCGCCAGCGCCGGCCCCACCGCGCGCGAGCCATTCACCATTGCGCTGTTGAGGGAGACCGCGTTCTGCACCCGGCTGCCGCCGACCATCTCCATCACAAATGACTGCCTGGTCGGGTTATCGAGTGAGTTGACGCAGCCAAATAGAAGGGCGATGGCGAAGATCATCCAGAGCTGGACGGTGTGGGTGACCGTCAGCAGCCCGAGCAGGAGGGCGAGTAGGGCCATCGCCGATTGGGTGCAGAGCAGCAGGCGCCGCTTGTTGAGGCGGTCGGCCACCAGGCCCGCATAGGCACCCAGCACCAGCACCGGCAGAAACTGCGCCGCCACGACCAGCCCGAGCAGGGTGCCCGAACCGGTGATCTCCAGCACCAACCAGACGAGCGCCACCGACTGCATCCAGGTTCCGACCAGGCTGATCGCCTGGCCGCTGAAGAAGAGGCGAAAGTTGGGCACGCGGAGGGCGTCAAAGAGCCCGGGCGGTGGGTTGCTCGGGGCAGAGTTATCCCTGCGTGGCGTCTCGCGGCGTGCGATCAGCCAAAGATTGCAGGATCTGTTCGGCCAAGACCCGCCTCGCTCGGGCTGAGGGAAAACCGCGCCAAAGCTGCGCCTTTCCACGGATGTGGAGGGCCTCACCTGGTGGTGGAGTCCCACCGGCCGCAGCTACCCCCAAGACGCGAGCCGAGGAGAAGAAGATGGCGACGATTGAGAAGGCCCATGCATTCGAGGCCCCGGGCCAGCCGGACAGCCAGGTGGAGCTAAAGGAGCGCTACGAGAACTTCATCGGCGGGGGCTGGGTCGCGCCCAGCGTGGGCCGTTACCGCGACAACCTGACTCCGGCAACCGGCGAGCCCTTCAGCAGCGTCGCCGACTCGACCCCCGATGACATCGAGCTGGCGCTCGATGCCGCCCACGCCGCCAAAGACGCCTGGGGGGAGACCTCGCCGGCTGGACGCGCTGAGGTTCTCAACGCGATGGCCGACGCGATCGAGGACAACCTGCAAATGCTGGCGATCGCCGAGAGCTGGGACAACGGCAAGCCGGTGCGCGAGACCCTCGCCGCCGACATTCCCCTGGTAATCGACCATCTGCGCTACTTCGCCGGCGCCGCCCGCGCCGAGGAGGGGCGGATCTCGGAGATCGACAAGGACACCGTTGCCTACCACTTCCATGAGCCGCTGGGTGTGGTGGGCCAGATCATCCCCTTCAACTTCCCGCTGCTGATGGCGGCCTGGAAGATCGCTCCGGCACTGGCCGCCGGCAACTGCACCGTTGTCAAGCCGGCCAGCCCGACCCCGTGGTCGATTCTGAAGCTGGCCGAGGTGATTGGTGACGTCGTCCCGGCGGGTGTGCTCAACATCGTCAACGGTCCCGGCTCGGAGGTCGGGATGGCATTGGCTTCCAACAAGCGGATCGCCAAGATCGCCTTCACCGGCGAGACCGTCACCGGGCGGCTGATCATGCAGTACGCAGCCCAGAACATCATCCCCTCGAGCACGGAGCTGGGGGGAAAGTCTCCCAATGTCTTCTTCGAGGACGTCCTCGCCGCCGACGACGACTTCCTCGACAAGGCGATCGAGGGCTTCGTTCTCTACGCCTTCAACAAGGGCGAGGTTTGCACCTGTCCCTCGCGGGCGTTGATCCAGGAGTCGATCTATGAGGAGTTCATGGGGCGCGTCCTGGAGCGCGTGCGGGCGATCGTGCAGGGTAACCCGCTCGATCCGGCAACGATGATGGGGCCCCAGGTCTCCGCCGCCCAGCTGGAAAAGGTCGAGGGCTATGTCCAGATCGGGATCGATGAGGGTGCGGAGGTACTGACCGGCGGCCACCGTCCAGATCTCGACGGCGAGCTGGCCGGCGGCTACTACTACGAGCCGACCGTCCTCAAGGGAACCAACGATATGCGTGTCTTTCAGGAGGAGATCTTCGGGCCGGTTGTCTCGGTCACCACCTTCAAGGATGAGGGTGAGGCGCTGCGCATCGCCAACGACACCCTCTATGGCCTCGGTGCCGGAGTCTGGACCCGCGACGGATCGCGGGCATTCCGCATGGGTCGCGGGATCCAAGCGGGGCGGGTCTGGACCAACTGCTACCACCAATATCCGGCCCATGCGGCGTTCGGCGGATACAAGATCTCCGGCGTCGGTCGCGAGAACCACCGGATGATGCTCGACCATTACTCCCAGACCAAGTGCCTGCTGGTCAGCTATGACCGCAAGCCGCTTGGCTTCTTCTAGGAGCAAGGAGTGGGGGAGGTGACTGCAACACCGGAGGCAGAAGCGGTGATCGAGCGGCTGCGTGAGCAGCACGGGCCGCTCGTGATCCACCAGTCGGGTGGGTGCTGCGATGGGAGCGCCGCGATGTGTCTGCGTGAGCGCGACCTGCCTCCCGGCCCCAACGACGTGCGGCTGGGGACCCTGGCGGGCGCCCCGTTCCTCGTCGACCGCGAGATGTACCGGCGCTGGCGTGAGCCGGACTTCCACATCGACGTCGTCGCGGGGGCCGCTGAGAGCTTTTCTCTGGAGGGCCCAGAGGGGGTCCACTTCGTTAATTCCGACTCCAAAGCGAGGAAAGGCAATTCATGACGGCGACGATGAAGGCAGCGGTGTTCGAGGGCCATGAACGGATCGTGTTGGAGGAGAAGCCGATGCCCAGCTGTGGGCCCAACGATGCGATCGTCAAGGTCTCGCTGACGACGATCTGCGGCACCGATATCCATATCTGGCGGGAGGAGTACCCGGTGGAGCAGGGATTGATCATCGGCCATGAGCCGGTGGGGACAATCCACCAGCTCGGTGGGGCGATCTCCGGCTATGAGGTCGGCGACCGCGTCCTGGTCGGCGCGATCACCCCCTGCGGCAGCTGCTTTTTCTGTCAGTCACACAGCGAGTCGCAGTGCTCCGGCCACGAGGACGAGTGGCAGATGATCGGCGGCTGGCGCCTCGGCAACGCAATCGATGGCGTCCAGGCCGATTACTTCCGCGTCCCCTACGCTCAGGCGAACCTGGCGAAGATTCCCGATGATCTGACCGACGAGCAGTGTGTGCTGCTCGCCGACATCGCCTCGACCGGAATCTCGGCGGCGGAGACCGCCGATGTGCGCATCGGTCAAACCGTCGCCGTCTTCGCCCAGGGCCCGATCGGTCTCTGCGCCACCGCCGGGGCACGGCTGATGGGGGCCTCTTTGGTGATTGGCGTCGACCGAATCGAGGGGCGACTCAACCTTTCACGGCAGATGGGCGCCGATGAGACGATCGACTTCAGCCAGGAAGACCCGGTGGCGGCGATCAAGCGATTGACCGAAGGGCGGGGCGTTGACGTTGCGATCGAGGCGCTCGGCACCCAGCAGACCTTCGAAGCCTGCATTGATGCGACGCGGCCGGGGGGGATCGTCTCCAGCCTTGGCGTCTACGGTGGCAAGCTGGAGGTGCCGCTGGAGCCATTTGTCTACGGAATCGGCGATAAGAAGATCCTCACCACCCTGTGCCCCGGCGGCAAGGAGCGGATGCGCAAGCTGATGGAGATGGTTCGCCATGGCCGGCTCGACCTCTCGCCACTGATCACCCATCACTTCTCCCTGGAGCAGATCGAGGAGGCCTACGACCTTTTCGGCAACCAGCGCGACGGTGTGGTCAAGGTTGGGCTGACGCCCTGAGGTTCGCGCCGGTGCCAGCGCTCGAGATCGAAGATCCTCGCTCCCCCTTCGCCGACCGGCGGGACGCCGGCCGCCAGCTGGCGGGGCCTCTAGCGGGGCTGGTGGATGCGCAGCCCATCGTCGTCGCGGTCCCCCGTGGCGGTGTGCCGGTGGCCAGGGAGATCGCGAAGGCGCTGGGCGCGCCGCTTGACATATTCGCGGTCCGCAAGTTGGGTGCACCCCATAACCCCGAGTATGGGATTGGTGCCGTCGCCGAGGATGGGACCCGGTTGATCGACACAGAGGCGGTGGCCGGACTGGGGATCAGCGCAGGGGAGCTCGACAGGATCATCGGCCGCGAGACCGCCGAGCTGCGCCGCCGCGTCACCGCCTACCGGGACGACCGTCCACCGCTTGAGCTTGAGGGTCGCACCGTGATCGTCGTCGACGACGGCATCGCGACGGGCGTCACCGATGTGGCGGCGTTGCGCGCACTGCGCCGGCATGCGCCGCTGCGGATCGTCCTGGCGGTACCGGTGTGCGCGGCGGACGCGATCGGGCGCCTGCGCGAAGAGGCGGACGCCGTCGTCTGTCTGCTGGCGCCATCCCTGCTTTATGGGGTCGGCCAGTGGTACAGCGATTTCTCACAGGTCTCCGACGAGGAGGTCGTCTCGGTGCTGGAGGAATTCCACAATGCCGCGGCCTGAGTCCCACCCGCGACTCAGCTTCGATCAGGCGGCCCGGTGAGCCGGGGCAGCATCCGCATTGGTCGCCTTGCCCCCATCCCGATCGGGGTGCAGCCGCTTTGGGTTGTGATCGTTGGGCTGATCACCTGGTCCCTTGGCGCCTCCTACTACCCCGAACAGGTTTCAGGCATCGCCCCCGGGCTCTCCTATGCCCTTGGACTGCTCAGCGCTTTGCTCCTCTTCGCCAGTATCCTCCTGCATGAGTTGGGCCACGCAGTCGTCGCCCGGCGCCGCGGCGTGGAGATCGAGGAGATCGACCTCTGGGTACTGGGCGGCGTCTCCCGGGTGAAGGGTTATCCGAAGACGGCTGCAGATGAGCTGCGCTTCGCGATCGCCGGGCCCGCCGTCAGCCTGGTGATCGCCGCGGCGTTTGGCGCAATCGCGCTGGCGCTGCCCCAATCATCGCCCGCAGCGTTGCGGGCAGTGGTCGATTACCAGGTCCTGATCAACTGTGTGATTCTCGTCTTCAACCTCCTGCCCGCATTTCCCCTTGATGGCGGCAGGGTCGCTCGCACGCTGATCTGGGCTCGGGTCGGAGAGCTCTCCCGGGCTACGGCGACCGCTGCAAGGATCGGGCGCGTCTTCGGCTTCGGCCTGGCGGCCTCGGCCTGCTCTCCACGCTGGACGGGGCCTACGGTGGGTTCTGACTCGCCCTGGTCGGCATCTTCGTGATCTTCGCCGCCAAAGCTGAAGAGGGAGGGCTGCGGGTGCGTACCGCGTTCGCCGGACGCGAAGCGGGGAGGCTGATGTCCTTTCCGGCGACGACGATCCGGGCTGACGCCAGCCTCGAGCAGGCGGTCGAAGACTTCTTCGTTCCCTACCGCTACGCGGCCTTTCCCGTGCTTGACGGGGGCCGGCCGGTGGGCCTGGTCGACCTCGACGCGGTGGAACCCATCCCGGCGCACCGCCGCGCCGCCCTCACTGTCGGCCAGGTCGCAGTCCTTGACCCGGACCTGATCGTCGACGAGCACCAGGATGTCGGCGCGCTGCTGGAGCGTCCTGTCTTTCAGCGGGTTGGACGGGCGGTCGTGCAGAGCGCGGACGGCGGTATTGGAATTCTCTCAATCACCGACGTCAATCGTGCCCTGCGCGCATATGACCTGAAGAGCGCCCCTGCGGCCCAGGCGCGCTCGGCCTGATTGGCGCCTCGATATTCGAGCCCCCCCCTGTGGCAAGCTCGCGCCGCAGCATGGTGAGGCCGAGCAGGCCGCCGAGCCCGGGGACCCAGAAGGCGATCGCGTGGTAGACCAGCACCGCCGCGGCGGCGTGAACCGGCGCGATGCCGTAGATGATGAGGGTCGCGACCAGGCCCCCGTCGAGTACGCCGACCCCACCGGGGACGGGAATCAGATTGGCGAGGTAACCGATGATGTAGGCGAGCGTGAGCGGCGCCAGCGGCGGGCGGTCGCCGAGGGCGGCAAAGGTGGCCCACAAGACGGCGATATCGAAGACTAGGTAGGCGAGCGATCCCAGTAGGCGCCAGCTCGGCCTGCGCAGCGCATACTCCGCCTCGCGGATCCCGTCGATCAGGTCACTGATCCAGGCCGGTCCCCCCGGACGGGAAGTCCTTTTAGATTGACGGGCGGGGAGGGCCAGGACGATTGCGGTCACCAAACAGCCGACGAGAATCGGCGAAACCGCTCGCAGGAAGTCCTCCGGACCCTCGGAGACTCCGGTGACCAGGAGCGCTCCGGCCACCACCATCGCGGCGACGCTGGCGGCACTGGTGATGAAGAACAGCGCGCTAGAGCGCTGGACGATCGAACGAGTGGACATCCCCGCGAGGTGCATCAACCAGCCGCCGATGGCGAGCCCCCCGATCCCGCCGGCCGGGAGCAGCACCCCGGAGGCCATCTCGGTCCAGGCTAGCTTCCGCGCCTGGGGGGCGGGGAGCGGTGCGAAGAAGAGGCGAAAGACGACGACAAAGCCAGCGCATGAGGCGAGCTCGAATCCCACGCCCGCCGCGATCCAGCCCGGGTTCATGTGGCCGATTGCCCGCAGCACTTCGCGCAGCGGCGGGATCGCGAGGAGCAACCCGAGCATGAAGACCCCCAGCAGCACCGCCATGACCAGGCGGCGCACCACGCCCCGCCGATCGATCGGCGGGGCATCCGCGGCTAGGTTGCCGCCCCCCTTGCTCGTTGCCCTGGCGATCGGGCGACGCTATCGATTGCGCCCGCTTGGCTCAGTGGCCGGGGAGTCCTGAGAGCCAGGGTCCGGCGAGGGAGAGGGTTGCCAGGGCAAGGGCGAGGCCGGCCAGAAGTGAGGTGCCGAGCAGCGAGAGGCGCAGGCCCGATCCCGCGAGCGCCGCCTCTCGGCCACCCCTGGGCCGCCAGTCTGCGATCGCCAGGTTTGGCACCTCGAGGAGATGTCCGAGCACGTGGACGCTCATCAGCGCGAACCAGAGGATGAAGCTCGCCTTGTGCAGGAATCTCAGCGAGCCGCTTCCCCCCGGACCCTCTGCCAACAGCATCACTCCCGTTGCAAAGAGCGCCAAGGTGGCGAGAATGAGGCCCGGTGCCAAGAGCCGCATCGCCATCGCAGGCGGCCCCTTGCGGCGGTAGCCGCCGTCGCCGGCGTAATAGCGGGCAAAGCGCCAGCCCGTGCTGCCGAGCTTCAGCAAGACCGGTGGAATCAGCAACATGCCGATGAAGATGTGGGGCCCGCGCAGGCTGCCGATCAGGGGGATGGTCACTCCCTCGGCAGCGAGCAGGACAAGGAGCATTGCCGCCGTGCCGCCGGTGATGCGCGCGTTGCCGGCGACTGTATCGTCGACCTGGACCGGGCTCTCGCTATACATCGGCGCGATCCTGAGCGGGTGCGCTTAGGCCGGTCTAATGCCTGGATGAGAGGTCTCTCATGGTGATCTGAACGAGCGTTTAGGCCTCGTCGGGAAAGTGCGCGCGCGATGTCCGTCTCTCCGGCCAAGGCTCTGCTTCCCCTGCGCCTTTTCCTCGGTCTCACCTTCATCTACGCCGGCATCCAGAAGCTCAGCGACCCCGGATTCCTGCATCCGGGGGCGCCGACTTACATCGGCACCCAGCTCCATGGTTTCGCCACCGGCACCCCGGGCGGCTTCATCCTGCGGACCTTCGCCTTGCCGCATCCTGAACTGGCGGGTATCGGCGTTGCCATCGTTGAGATCCTGATCGGGCTGCTGGCCACCGCGGGACTCTTCACTCGGGTCGCGGCCGCCTGCGGGATGGGGCTGAACCTCCTGCTCTTTCTGACCGCGAGCTGGCACACCACGCCCTACTTTCTCGGCCCCGACCTCGTCTTCTCCTTCGCCTGGCTTCCGTTCGTGCTGACCGGAGCGAGCGGGCAGCCCGCGCTCGACAACATCGCGATCCGCACCCCTGCGGCGGCGGGCCGTCGCGACGGCCGGCGGACCCTGACCGAGAGGGAGGACGGCGGCGAGGCCGTGGCCACCTCAACCCGGCGCGTGCTGCTGGCCGAGTTTGCCGGGATGGCGGTGGCGATTGCCGGGGTCTCGGCGCTCGCCAAGGGGACCTACGCGGGGCCGCGCACGCTGGTCGGCAG
>JBAVAR010000084.1:0-2176 GCA_049585815.1 Solirubrobacterales bacterium | reverse complement strand
GACCCACCTGACTCACATCTACCGTCAAGAGCAGCTAGAGTTCCTGAATGCGTTGAACGCCGCGAGGAGAGGTGATGGCCTGACGGCTTCGGATATCCTCTCTTCGGTTGGCGTCCGCTGGGAGACGGCCTTGGATACCGATTACGACGGGACGACCCTGGTGCCGAAGAACGACCAAGTGGATCGTTACAACCAGTTGAAGCTGGACGCGCATCGTGGAGCGAAGTTTGTTGTGTCGTCGCGCCGATGGGGCCAGCAGCGAGCGGAATGGAAAGGGATACCGTATAACCTGACCTTGAAGGAAGGCTGCTATGTGATGCTTCTGTCGAACTCCGGTATCGACTCGGAGACGGGTAGATTCACTTGGGTAAATGGAGACTGCGGACATGTGGTTTCGTTGGCGGATGGTGATCTTGATATTAAACTGGTTCGCACTGGCAGCGTGGTATCGGTGCCTAAGCTCGTCCGGTCGGTGACAGTGAAGGATAAGCCGGAGAGGTGGGATTCCACCTTGCGCGACAACGGCTATCATGCGACGGAGCACCGGGACGGCAAAGGGAAGTATGTGCTGGGGCAGGTAGAATGGTATCCAGTGCGGCTGGCGTATGCGTCGACCGTTCACAAATCCCAAGGACTTTCGCTGGATAAGTTGCAGGTCGACATCCGCAACTCCTTCTTCAGCCATCCGGGGATGCTGTACGTCGCCCTGAGCCGATGCCGCACCTTGGAAGGGCTGAGGATCGTGGGGCAGCGGGAGAGGTTCGTGATGCACTGTCGAGCGGATGAAAGGGTACAACGATGGCTCTGAAAGAAACATGGCAGTCAATCAAGCGCAGATTCGGCAAGCGTCCTTCCCCGCCGATCATCATGACCGAGTGGGGTCCGGTCACCGAGAAGTATCGTCAACTGGCGGCGGCGAACCTGAAGTTCGATCCCGTGATGAAGAAGTGGATCGAGGATATGATCGGTGTCGAAGAAAGTAAGCGAAAATATCCAGAAGCCTACCATGAGGACTAAGCCGTCCACCTGCGAAGGTTGCGCCTGCTATTCTCACGGCACCGACTTCTCCCGCGTCGATGGCACCGGCTCCCTCGGCGTGATCATCGTCGCGGAAGCCTCCGGCGAGTTCGAGCAGCGTGAAGGCGTTCCCCTAGTCAGGTGGGCACCTGCTGGATCGGTATTGCAGCGCACATTCACCCGCATGGGCCTGTCTCGGGAACAATTCTCCCTGACCAACTGCCTCCGCTGCCGACCGAAGAATAACTTTCTCGTCGGCGCACCGTGGGAGTTCTCGGCGCTCAACCATTGCCGACCGAACCTCGACGCGGCCATTGCCGAACGCCGACCGCGTGCGATCCTGGCGCTGGGGGACACGGCCTTGAGGGAGCTGACCGGGGAGGCGGGGGAAGCCCGAGGGGTGGGGCACCTTTGCGGATACGTGCTGCCCAGCAAGCGAATGGAAGTGCCTGACAATGATCCTGAAGGCGCACCGTGGGGGACCAAAAAGATAGCAGCGGCGGATGCGATCCCAGTGATCCCCGCCTACCACCCGGCCTTCATTCGTCGCGGCAAGGCGGCCTATCAAGGATTCTTCTCCCGTAATCTCCAGCGTGCGATCAACGTCGCTGTCGGGAAGGACAAGGAGTGGATATGGGACTTAGAAGAAGGAGTCAGAGATGGCAAGATCACTTACGACACGCATCCCTCGCTTGACGCCGCACGCGCCTTTCTTACTCGCGTGCTTGAAGGACATCAGCAAGTCCTCAGCTACGATATCGAAACGTATGAATCAGCTTCACTCGATGAAGATGCACGGGACGGCTTTACCGATACAAGAATCCGCCTTATCCAATTCAGTGTGGGCACTGGAACTGGCATTGCAATGCCTTGGGATGGCGAATACCGAAATATCGCTGCTCGGTTGTTGGGGACGGATAACGTCAAGTGCGGCCACAACCTCTGGCTCTTCGACAACAAAGTCCTCCGAGCTGCCGGCGAACGCGAAGGATTAGACCTAACGCCGCGGGGGACCATCCACGATACCTTGCAGATGTTCCACCACTGGCAACCGGACCTCCCCGCGCATCTTCAGTTCGCCGCGCAGTTCGTACAGTTTCCGTTCCCGTGGAAGCATCTCGCGGCGACGGATCTGGAGTTCTATGGTTGCGTGGACGTG
>JBAVAR010000083.1:0-4669 GCA_049585815.1 Solirubrobacterales bacterium | reverse complement strand
GCGGGGCCGGCATCTGGCCCGGCCCGCCCAGGCCCTTCACCTGACCCGGCTTCGGCGGCACCATGACTGATTTCGCGGGACCGTCTTCGGGGCCGCACACCTCGACGGTCTCACCGACGCTGAGGTCGGAGACGCTCGCGCTCTGACCGGGCCCGGTGAGGACCTTGGTTTCTTCGTTGAGGGCGATCTTCACCGTGCTGCCGTCGTTCTCGGTGAGGGTGATCGAGCTGGCACTGACTTCGGCGATCTTGCCCTGGTCGATCCGCAGGACCTTCTCCTGCCCGTTCTCCTGCACGTGAATCTGGGCGTAGGTGAGATCCTTCCCCTGCGGGGCGCCGATCGGCGGAGCTCCTGGCGGCGGGGCGGCGGAGCGAGTTGCCTGAGCACCGCTCTGCGCTGAGGCGACGCCGCCCACAACCAGGGCAGAAGCTACCCCGATTGTCAGGATCGAGCGGATGTGTTTTCGAGCTGCTTGAAACATCTGACCTCCTTGGTGGTTAGCGGGATCAAGACGATCCTCGGGCCGCCAGGTTCGGCCTCCGTCAGCACCATGTAAGGAGTTCGTAAGGCTCAGGAGGGGTCGATGAGGACCCCGGGGTTGAGCATCGCGCTCGGGTCAAGCTCTGCCTTTGCGGCGCGCAGCGCCGCCGCAAACGGCGGCGGGCGCTGGGCGTCATACCAGGGGCGGTGATCGCGGCCGACCGCATGGTGGTGGGTGATCGTGCCGCCCCCCTCGATCACCGCCTCAGATGCCGCTGCCTTGATCTCCGCCCATTGCTCGACCTCGCCGCCTCTGAGCGCCGGCGCCAGGACCGTGAAATAGGGAGCCGGCCCATCGGGGTAGACGTGGGTAAAGCGACAGCTGACGCGCGGGGCGCCGGCGCCCTCGCCGGAGATTCCGCAGACCTCTGCGACCCTTGAGCCGACCGCGCCCATCACCTTGGAGTGGAACTGCTCAAAGCGCTCCCAAGTGATCGCCGTCTCGAAGGTCTCCGAGAGGACACCGCAGGCGACGAAGGTATCGCGCAGGTAGGGGGCCAGCAGGAAGGCGTTGCGCCAGGTCGCGACCGCGTCTGCGGAGCCGGCGGCTGAAGCGCCGGGGACTTGGGAGCGGACCTCACCGGGGATGCCACCGCGCTCTCGGGCGATCTCCAAAGCGATGCTCATCCAGGCATCGACGGGATGGTGGGCGGACTCGAACCCCAACACAAGCAGGCTCCTCGTCCCATCCCCAACCCCCGTCGAGTTTGCCTCAAGCGCATCCAGCAGCCGGCAGTTGGAGGGGTAAAGGCCCGCCTGGGAGATCTCGCGGACGGCCTTTGCCGCGGCGAGGAAGTCCTCGAACTCGACCCCGCATGAGGATCTGAACTCCGGTCGCGGCCGCACCCGGACCCAGGCCTCGGCGATCGCGCCGAGAATCCCCTCCGAGCCGATCAGCATCCGGTCGGGGGAGGGTCCGGCCCCCGATCCAGGTAGCCGCCGACTCTCCCAGGTTCCCCTCGGGGTGATCGCGCGCACCGACTCGACCAGGTCATCGATGTGCGTATAGAGGGTCGCGAAGTGCCCACCGGCGCGGGTCGCGATCCACCCGCCGAGGGTCGAGTACTCAAACGATTGAGGGAAGTGCCGCAGGGTCAGCCCATGCTGGCGGAGCTGTTCCTCGAGTCCCGGCCCGCTGGCCCCAGCCTGGATCCGCGCCGCCATCGACTCGGTGTCCACCTCCAGCACCCGATCGATCCGGCGCAGGTCCATCGAGACGACGGGTCGATCGCCGAGCCGCGCCTCGACCCCACCGACAACGCTGGTTCCTCCGCCGAAGGGCACCACCGCCGCCCCCGCCGCCTCGGCCCAGTTCAGCACGACCTCGATCTCCGACTCCTCCCTCGGAAACGCAACCAGATCGGGTGGATTGGGAAATTCGCCCCTGAACCCTCGAACCACATCTCTGTACGCCTTCCCAAGCGCATGCGAAACCCGCTCATAGCGCCCCGCGCAGAACAGATCCCCAAACTCCCCCGGCACCTTTAACCGCGCCGCTTGAAGCTCGACCTCCCCCAGCGGTACCGGCGCTTGGGGTTCGCCCCCAAATCCAAACCGCTCCCGAATTCCCACGGCAGCGGCCCGAAGCTCGGGCCCGGAGGGCGCCTGGTCCTCATACCCCCACCCCCAGTGCTTCAGCCGCCTTACCAGTGGACACCTTTCATCAGGTGCGCAAATGCAACCGCCTCCGTGGTCGGCGGCTTGTCGGGGGCCTCCTCGCCCTTCCCCTTGGCGGCCTGTGACTCGGGAAATAGCTTGTAGGCGGTGTTGAGGATCGTGTCGCTTGCCCTCGGGGCCACCGCGTAGACCAGCTCACCCAGGTTCCCCAGGCGAGTGGCCACCTTCTTCGGCTTGGCGACCATCGCCCCGGCGATCATCTCCGCCGCCTCCTCGGGCGTTATCGCCGGGAACATGTCGTACATCCGCGTCGGCGCGATCATCGGCGTCCGCACCAAGGGCATGTGAATCGTCGTGATGTGGACGCCGTCGTCGATGACCTCGGAGGCGATCACCCGGCTGAATGCATCCAGCGCCGCCTTCGAGGCGACGTAGGCAGAGAACCGCGGCGGGTTGGTCTGGGTTCCGATCGAGCTGACGTTGATGATGTGGCCCGACTTGCGAGCCCGCATCGCCGGCAGCAGCGCCAGGATGAGCCGGACCGCGCCGAAATAATTGACCTGAATCGTTCGCTCGTAATCGTGAAAGCGGTCATAGGAGAGGGCGACCGAGCGCCGGATCGAGCGCCCCGCGTTATTGACGAGGACGTCGACGTGCCCGTGGTAGGCGAGCACCTCCCCGGCCATCCGCTCGACATCCGCGATGTCTGCCATGTCGCAGCGGTGGATGTGCGCGGTCCCTCCCGCCGCCTCGATCTCCGCCTTGGTCTCCTCCAGCCGCTCCACCGAACGCGCCACCAAGAGCACCGTCGCACCGGCATCGGCGACCTTCACCGCACTGGCCTTGCCGATTCCCGAGGAGGCGCCGGTGATCAGCACCACCTTGCCCCGCACCGCCCCCGAGAGCGAGCGATCCTTGAACAGGTCGGGGTCGAGATTGCGCTCCCAGTAGTCCCAGAGCCGGTCGGCATAGGTCTCCAGCGCCGGCACCTCGATTCCCGACCCCTTCAGCGCCGCCTGGGCGCCTGAGCAGTCGAAGGTCGTCGGGTAGTTGACGTAACGGAGCACCTCGGGCGGGATACCGAAGTCCCTGAGCACGATCTCCGCCGCCCGCCGCCAGGGGGGGAACAGCTTCAGGCCGGTGCCGATCAAGGTGCTCGCCGGTTCAACCACGCCCGGCTCCAGCCGCAGCGCCATCTGCGGCGCATCGGCAGCCCGGGCGAAGAGGTTGATCGCCTCGCCGGCCGATTTGGGGTGCGGGTCGGTGAGGTGAAACACCTCACCGTCGCGCCCGGGCAGGTGGGCGATATGGTCGAGCGCGGCGGCGACGAAGTCGACCGGGACGATGTTGATCTCACCGCCCTCGACCCCGATACCCGGCAGCCAGGACGGCAGCAGACGCCGCGCCCGCTGCAAGGACTTGAAGAAGTAGTAGGGGCCGTCGATCTTGTCGATCGCCCCGGTCCGCGAGTCGCCGACGACGATCCCCGGTCGGTAGACCCGCCACGGGCGGCCGCATTCCTCGCGCACGACCCGCTCGGACTCGTGCTTGGTCCGGAAGTAGGGGTTGGCGTCGAGCTTCTCAGCCTCCTCGAACATGTCCTCCCGCCACTCGCCGCGGTAGAGCCCGGCCACAGCGATCGAGCTGATCTGGTGGAAGCACCCGGCCTCGATTGCAGTCGCCAGCTCGACCGCGTGCCGCGTTCCCTCGACGTTGGCGACCTCCTGAATCTCGGCGTCAGCGGTCATGTCATAGATCGCCGCCAGGTGGAAGAAGTGGTCGACGTCGCCCCGCATCGTCACCAGGTCCTCCTCGGAGATGCCCAGCCCCGGCTGGGAGAGATCGCCCGCGACGGGCACGATCCGCGCTCCGTCGGCCCCCCAGGCGGTGCGAAGCTCCTCCAGCCGCCCCCGCGAGCCCGCCCTGACCAACGCATAGATCGTCCCCTTGCGCTTCAATAACCGCTCGACGAGGTTGCGCCCGATGAACCCCGTCGCTCCGGTTAAGAAGTAATTCACCTCTGTTTCATACACTCAATCCAGAGATGGCGCAAACGGCGACCGTGCAGATCGAGATGCCCGAGATGGGCGAGTCGGTCACCGAGGGGATCGTGCTCGAGTGGCACGTCGCCGAGGGTGATTTCGTAAATGAGGGCGACACGGTGGTCGAGATCTCGACCGACAAGGTCGACGCCGAGGTTCCGGCGCCGGTCGCAGGCACGATCACCAAGCTGATCGCGAAGGTGGACGAAGAGGTGCCGGTCGGAGCACCACTGGCCGAGATTTCTCCGGGGGAGAGCGGCGCCTCCGGCGAGGAGGGCTCCAACGGATCCGAAAACACGGTTCCGGTCGCGGCCGAGCCCGACCAGGTCGCCGGGGGCAGCGAGGCCAACGGGGGCTCCCAGGAGGTGCGCGCCACTCCCGTCGCGCGCAGGGTCGCCGAGGCAAAGGGCGTTGACCTCGGCGCCATAGACGGGAGCGGACCTGGTTCCAAGGTGACCAAGGGGGACGTG
>JBAVAR010000082.1:0-15810 GCA_049585815.1 Solirubrobacterales bacterium | reverse complement strand
GCGACCCTCTGAGCCGACGGTCGCGGGGAGCAGCTCCAGGGCCGCGGTGACCGCGGCGGCGCCGCCGAGTGCCTGAACACAGCGGGCGACGATCAGGGTTGAGAGCTGGTCAGAGAGACCGCAGGCGAGCCCGGCACCAGCAAAGATCGCGAGTCCGACCGCCGCCGCCCGAGCCGGGCCCACCCGTCGCGCCAGCAGGGCGGCGGGCACGGCGGCCAGCGCCATCACCAGGTTGAATGAGACCAGCACCCAGGTGACGCCCGCGACGCTCGTGTTCAGCTCGCGGTAGATCTGCGGTAAGGCGAGGACGACGATCGAGGAGTCGGCCAGCACCAGGCCGACGGCAAGCGCCAGGGCCGCGACACGGGGCCTCGGGGTATCTGCGTTCAGTAGCCCAGCTCCTTCGCGTACTTCTGCCGATAATCCTTGCGCTTTTCCAGAACCTCGGCGACGTAGGCGCGGGTCTGGGCCAGCGGGATCTCACCCAGCCTCAGTGAGGCCCCACCCCAACGGTCGGCGTTGCCGGGACCGGCATTGTAGGCGGCAAGGGCGGCAACCTCGTTGCCGCCGTAGCGATCGAGAAGCTGGCGCAGATAGTAGGTGCCGTAGCGGATATTGAGTTCGGGGTCAGATAGGTCTCTCATCGTGAAGGTTGTGCCGCCACTGAGCCGCTCGATCTGCTTGGCCGTGGCAGGCGTGATCTGCATCAGGCCACGCGCCCCCGCGGGAGACGTCTCTTCCCGAAAGCGGGACTCCGAGTAGATAACGGCCGCGATCAGTGCCGCGTCGACCCCCTTTTCATGTGACTGCTGGCGGATGATGTCCTCGTGGCGGAGCGGAAGGGTGAGCTCAAGCAGCACGTGGTCGAACTCACCGACTACGCCGAGCAGGAGTGCGACCGCCACGCCGGCGGCAACCGCCGCCCCTCCGATCGCCCACTTCCTCATCCGCTGAGGGTCGCGATCAGGGCGGACAACGACCTCTCGAGGTCCTCGATAGTGCCGTCGTTTCGCACCACATGCTCGGCGCGAGCCGCCTTGTCAGCCTGCGGCAACTGGCGGGCCTCGCGCTCGCCGACCAGCGCCTGGCCGCGTGCCTCAGCACGCGAGCGGCGCAGATCCTCAGCGGCGATCACGGCGACGGTGGTGTCGAATGCTGCCTCCATCTCGGCCTCGAACAGGAGTGGAACCTCGGCCACCGCAACCTTGGCGCTCGCCGGCAGGGTGCCCAACCAGGCGCCGATACGCTCACCGACAAGGGGATGGATCTGAGCCTCGAGCCAGGTCAGCTGCTCGGGGTCGGCGAAGACGATCTCCCCGATTCGGTGGCGATCCACCCTGCCCTCGCGGGCCACCTCCGGTCCCCAGCGCTCGAGGATTCTGCCAAACAGCGGTTCGCTGTCGAGCAGTCTATGGACGACGGCGTCGCTGGAGATCGTCTGCGCACCGAGTCGCTCAAATGCCGCGAGCGCCTCAGACTTCCCGGCCGCGATGCCACCGGTGAGGCCGACCGTCAGCGTCATTTTCCGAAGCTAGGAGTCGGAGGGGTCCTCAGCAGCGGGCATCTCGACCTCCGGGGCCGGCTCCTGCTCTATGGACTCCTCGGCCTCCGAGGCCTCGACCTCGGCGACCGGCTCCTCGGCGGGCACCTCACCCACCCCATCGCCCGGCGAGTTCGGTGTCGAGCCCTCGTCCGCCTCGTCCTCCTCCTGCGTGACCGTTTCGACCTCCTCCGCCGCCTGTCCGGCCGCCTCAATCTGGTCCCCCAGATCCCCCATCGGCATGTTCTGGTCCTCGACCCGCTTGATGGAAAGCGAGAGACGGCGGCGCTCCTCATCGATCTCGAGGATCTTGACGTTGAGCGTGGTGCCCGGCTCAACTACCTCGCTGGGATTCTCGACATGATGGTCGGCCAGCTCTGAGATGTGGACAAGCCCCTCAACCCCGGGAAGGATTTCGACGAAGGCACCGAAGGCGACGACCTTGGTCACGACTCCCTCCAGCACGTCTCCGGGGCGGTGGGTGCTGACCACGCGCTGCCAGGGGTCCTCCTGTGTCTGCTTGAGGCCGAGCGAGATGCGCTGGCGGTCGCGGTCGATATCGAGGACCTTGATCCGCACGTCGTCACCGATCGCGACCACCTCCGACGGGTGGTTAACGTGGCTCCAGGAGAGCTCGGAGATGTGGATCAGGCCGTCGATTCCGTCAAGATCCACGAAGGCGCCGAAGTCGACGATGTTGGAGATCTTTCCTTCGACAACCTGGCCCGGAGCGAGGCGGCCGAGGATCTGCTCGCGGACCTCCTTGCGCTCCTCCTCAAGGACCGCGCGGCGCGAGAGGACGACGTTGTTGCGGCTGCGGTTCAGCTCGATCACTTTGCACTCGAGCTTCTGGCCCATGAACTCGTCAAGGTTGTGGACGCGGCGGATGTCGACCAGGGAGGCGGGCAGGAAGCCCCGCACCCCGAGGTCGAGGATGAGGCCGCCCTTGACGACCTCGATCACACTGCCCTCGACCGGTTCGCCGGACTCGGCGGCGGCCTCGATCCGGCGCCACGCCTTCTCGAAGCGGGCGCGCTTCTTGGAGAGGATCAGGCGACCCTCGGCATCTTCCTTGGTGAGGACGAGGGCGTCCAGCTCCTCGCCCAGCTCGACCTCTTCGGCCGGGTCGACCGACTTGCGGATCGAGAGCTCGCCGGAGGGGATCACGCCCTCCGACTTGTATCCGATGTCAACCAGGACCTCGTCCTTGTCGATCCTGACCACCCTGCCGCTGACCACGTCCCCCTCCTCGAAGGAGACGATCGTCGCAGCGTAGTTGGGAACGACATGGCCGTTGACCTGGAGCAGCAGGCCGTCGGACCCCTCGACGGGAGTTCCCTCGGGAGCCGCGGCCGCAGGGGCGGTCAATGTGTCGGTGGCAGACACGGCGGCGAACTATTGCAGACACGGATACCCTGGGCACTCATGCCTGTGCGGGCGACAAAGCGCGGCCGGGAGCGGACTCCTCTCGACGGGACGTATGACCTGCTGGTCTGTGGCGCGAGCTTTGCGGGGCTCGCCGTGGCCCGCGAGCTCGCCGGCTCGGGGGCCGAGGTGCTGGTCGTCGACCGTTACGAGATCGGTGAGCGCCAGACATCAGCCTGCGGCATACCGACCGAGTGGTTGCGGCAACTGGGGATGATGGCCGCCGAGCGCCAGCGCTTTGACTCGCTGGTGATCCACACCCCCCACGGCGACGGCCGCTACCGCCTCCCCTGGACCTTCTCGACCTTTGACTACCGAGAGCTGTGCGAGCTGCTCTGGCGCGATTGCGACGCGCACTTCGAGACCGCGACGGTGAACGGCCGCGTCGAGCTGGGCGACGATCAGGGCACGATTGCACTCCAAACCGACCGCGGCGTCCTGCGCTCGAAACTTGTCGTCGACGCGCTCGGCTGGCGGCGGGTGCTGGCCGGCGGCGAGGGCTACCAACCGCCCGCCGCGCCGCTCTCCCGAGGCCTCGAGGTCCACCCCGCCGGAGCCGGTGAGGACCTTGAGATCTGGATCGACCGTCGCTACGTGCCGGCCGGCTATGCCTGGTCGTTCCCCGCCCGCGACGAGCTGCGGATCGGGATCGGTTCCTTTGACCCGCGCTTCCACGTCAAGGAGACGACGGTGCAACTCACCATCGACGCCGGCAAGCAGCCCAACGAGTATCAGGGGAACTGGATTCCCCACAAGCTGCGACGGGCGACCGATGGTGGCGTCTTTTTTGCCGGCGACTCGGCCGGACACTGCCTGCCGCTAAGCGCAGAGGGGATCAGGACGGCGCTCTACTTCGGGATCGCGCTCGGCCGCCAGCTGCGTGGCGTGATCGAGGGGCGACAGAGCCGCGGGCAGGCGGCCACCCGCTACGCCGAGTTCAACGACTCCCACGAGTGGAAGTTCCGCTCGATGCTCTGGGTCCAACGACTGATCCCCCGAGTCCCGCCACGCCTGCTCGGCCCCCTGATCCGCCTGATGTCGTCAAGGCGATTCGTCGATTGGTCCTTTGACCACTACCTGCGCGTCGCCCCGCCGGAGTTCGCCGGCTCAGCGCCGCGACGCGAGGGCCCCGAGGAGCACAGGGGCGATCACTTTGCCTCCAGCCAGTCGCGGCCGATCCCGACGTCGACCTCGAGCGGGGGGTCGAGCGGGTAGGCGCCGCACATCTCGCGGCGCACGAGCTCGGTGGCATCCTCAATCTCTGCGGACGGACCCTCGAAAAGCAACTCGTCGTGGATCTGGAGAACGAGCCGGGTCCTCATCCCGGATCGCGCCAGCGCCCGGTGGCAGCGGACCATCGCCACCTTGATGATGTCGGCCGCGGTGCCCTGGATCACTGTGTTGACCGCGAGCCGCTCACCCAGGCGGCGGGTATTGATATTGCCGGAGCGCAGCTCGGGGATCGCCCGACGGCGGCCCATCAGGGTCCTCACAAAGCCATCCACCTGCGCCTGCTCGACGACCCGCTCGCGGAAGGCACGCACGGCGGGGAAGCGCTCCAGGTAGCGGGCGACAAATTCCTCGCCGTCCTTGCGCGGAATATTCAAACGGTCGGCGAGGCCAAATCCGGTCAACCCGTAGACGATCCCGAAATTGACCATCTTCGCCTTCGAGCGCTGGCCGACGTCGACCTCATCACGGGAGATATCGAAGACCTCGGCGGCGGTCGCGGCGTGGACATCTTCACCTGCACGGAAGATCTTCTTCAGCACGTCCTCCTCGGCCACCTCGGCAAGAACGCGCAGCTCCACCTGACTGTAATCGGCCGAGAGCAGCCGGGCTCCGCGCGCCGCGACGAAGCAGGCTCGGACGGGCCTGCCCAGCTCGGTGCGGATGGGGATGTTCTGCAGATTGGGGTTGGTGCTGGAAAGGCGGCCAGTGGCGGCGGTGGTCTGGCTGAAGGTGGTGTGGATGCGGCCGGTCTGAGGGTCGATCAACTCTGGAAGTGAGTCGAGGTAGGTGTTCTTCAGCTTGGTCAGCTCACGCCAGGACTCGATCTTCCCCACGATCTCATGCTCCTCGCGGATCTGGGCGAGCACGCGAGCATCGGTCGAGAAGCCGGTCTTGCCGCGGCGTTTGCGGCTGAGACCCAACTCCTCGAAGAGGATCTGGCCAACCTGCTGGGGGGAGCCGATCGTGAACTCGTGGCCGGCCAGCTCGAAGATTTCACGCTCCAGAGTGGCGATCCGCTCGCCAAAGCCGCCTCCGACCTCGGCGAGGCGCTCGGCGTCGAGCTTCAACCCCTCCCGCTCCATCGCCGCCAGCACGTCGACCAACGGCAGCTCGACATCGCGCAGCAGTACCTCCAGCTCCAACTCCTCGATCCGCGGCCGCTGCACCTCGGCGAGGGCGAGGACCAGGCGCGCCTCCTCGGCGGGGTCAAGACCCCCCTCGCCATCTTCGCCGAGGGAGAGCTGAGGGTCCCCCGCTCTATCCCCCTCCCCTCCTGCGCCGGCGAGGATGCCGATGCCCGCGTCGGCGGTCAGCTCGGTCAGCTCGTAGGCCCGGCGCTGTGGCTCGATCAGGTAGGCGGCGATCATCGTGTCGTGATTGAGGTCCAACTCGACCATCTCGCGGGCGGCGACAGCCAGCAGCCCGTGGCGGCCGCCGCCGAGCGACTTTGCGTCGTGGGCGAGGAGCGCATGGCCGACAAGAGCCGGCGCCAGGTCCTCGAGCCCGCCATCGCCGGTCAGCACTCGCTCACCGGCGGCGGCGGCCCAGCGCCCGCCCTCGATTGCCAGAGCGAGCTGTCCGGCGGGCAGGTCGGCCGCACTTCCCTCGACGGCCTCGAACTTCAGCTCCCGCTCGACGCTGCGGCCGGGCACCGCCTCCCCCTCGGGCAGGGCTTCTTCGAGGCGCTCCATCACCGCCCGCAGCTCAAACTCGCGCATGAAGTCACGCAGGACACCCCGGTCGGGTACTGCGCCCATCACCGCAGCGAGGTCGACGCCGGTCTCGATCTGATCGATCACCGTCGCAAGGCGCTTTGAGACGCGCGCGTCCTCGGCATGCTCGACCAGGTTCTGTTTGCGCTTGGCGCCAGAGATCTCCTCGACGCCGGCCAGGACCGCCTCCAGGGAGCCGAACTGGAGGAGCAGCTGAGAGGCGGTCTTCTCGCCGACCCCGGGTACGCCGGGGATGTTGTCTGAGGTATCGCCCTTCAGCCCGATCAGGTCGGGGACCAGCTCCGGAGCCACCCCATAGCGCTCGATCACCGCCTCGCGGTCATAGACCTTGGTGTCGGTAATTCCGCGCGAGGTGCTCATCACCCGCACCCCATCTCCGACCAGCTGGTAGACGTCGCGATCGCCGGAGACGATCATCACCGGAATCCCCTGCTCCTGCGCCTGTCTGGCCAAGGAGGCGATCACGTCGTCGGCCTCATAACCCTCGACCCTGACATTGGTGTAGCCGAACGCCTCGACCAACGGCATCAGGTTCGGCCACTGCTCTGAGAGCAGGTCCGGCCGGGGGGGGCGTTGGGCCTTGTAGAGGTCATAGGTGACCTCGCGCCCCGACATCCCGGCGTCCCAGGCGACGATCACACCCGCGGGTCGGTGCTCGGCGATGATCTTGACCAGCATCGAAGCCAAGCCGTAGATCGCATTGGTTGGCCGCCCGTCGCTGGTCCCGATCGACTCCGGCAGGGCGAAGAACGCCCTGTAGGCGAGCGAGTTCCCATCGATCAGGAAGAGCTCGCCTCCGTCGCCCACTACTGCAGCAGCTCCGGCGGCATGGTCTCCTGGGGAATCTCGCGCACGTAGAAGCGGCTGCGGCCGATCTCCTCCTCACCGACGCTGATCACGGCCGCGTGGGGGCCCACGGTTGAAAAGGCGAGGTTGGTGCCGAGGGAAACCACTATCCGTTGGTCGGCGCCCTCGACGCTGCCGGGGGGGCGGCCGGCCTCGAACTCCATCGTGAACTCCTCGCCGATCACCTCGCCGTCGGGCCCCTGGACGTGGAGCATGAGTTGGTGGCGGTGGTTGGTCTCACTCCAGGGCACATCGACCGCCAGGGCGATGCTGAAGGAGTATTCACTCGGCAGCGAGGGCAGGCGCAGCTCATTCCAGCCCGCACCGAGGGCGTAGACCTTGCCGTTGATCGCCTCGCTGGAGTCAGCAAGGATGAGAAATCCCAGGTTCATCGCTGCTCCGATCCTAGTTTGTGGCGGCACCGGCGCCGTGGTCGGCCGTGGCCTGGGGAGGGGAATCTGATTCGATAGCCAGTGATGGCTGTCAGCGCTCAATACAGCGTCACGATCCGGGTCGAGCTCGACGCCCGGCAGGAGCCCCTGGGCAAGCTGACCGCGGCGATCGCCGAGGCCGGTGGCCAACTCCAGGGGGTCGACCTCGTCCCGGGCGCCGGGCCTGAGGGCAAGCGGGTGCGGGAGTTCACGATCGACGCGGCCGACAGGGAGCACTGGGAGAGCATTCTGAGAGCGATCGGCTCAACCCGCGGCGCCAGGGTGCTCGACTACGTCGACCGCACGATGCAGATGCACCGCGGCGGCAAGATCGAGCTGCACAACAAGTACCCGCTGAAGACCCGCGACGACCTCTCGATGGCCTACACCCCCGGCGTCGCCCGAGTCTGTCAGGACATCCACGCCGACCGCGCCAAGGCCTTCGAGTACACGATCAAGAAGAACACGGTCGCGGTCGTCTCCGACGGCAGCGCCGTGCTCGGCCTTGGCAACATCGGGCCCGAGGCCGCGATGCCGGTGATGGAGGGTAAGGCGATGCTGTTCAAGGAGTTCGCCGCGGTCGACGCCTTCCCGATCTGCCTCGATACCCAGGATGCCGATGAGATCGTCAAGGCGGTGGAGTTGATCGCCCCCACGTTTGGCGGCATCAACCTCGAGGACATCTCCGCTCCGCGCTGCTTTGAGATCGAGGACAGATTGAAGGAGTCGATCGACATTCCGGTCTTCCACGACGACCAGCACGGCACCGCGGTGGTGACGATGGCGGCGTTGTTCAACGCCTTGAAGATCGTCGGCAAGCCGATCGAGGAGTTGAGGGTGCTGGTCGTCGGGCTCGGTGCGGCCGGCGTCGCGGTGACCAAGATGATGCTCGCCTCCGGCATATCCCAGATCGTCGGCTGCGACCGGCGCGGGGCGCTCTCGACCGAGCGCGAGGACTACGTTGCCGACGAGATGAGCACGATCAAGCGCTGGTATGCCGAGAACACAAATCCAGAGAAGCGCGCGGGCCAGCCGGCGGACGTGATCGAGGGAATGGACCTCTTCATCGGCCTCTCGGGTCCGGGGATCATCCCGGCGGAGGCGCTGGGCAAGTTGAACGAGGACGCGATTGTCTTCGCGATGGCCAACCCCAACCCCGAGGTGATGCCCGAGGTCGCCGCCCCCTACGTGCGGATCATGGCGACCGGGCGCTCGGACTACCCCAACCAGATCAACAACGTGCTCTGCTTCCCGGGCATTTTCCGCGGCGCCCTCGACGCCGGGGCGCCGCGGATCACCGAGGAGATGAAGCTGGCCGCAGCCCAGGGAATCGCCGAGGTGGTCACCGAGGAGGATCTCTCTGAGGACTACATCATCCCCAGCGTTTTCAATCGGGAGGTGGCGCCCAAGGTGGCTCAGGCCGTGGTCGAGGAGGCAAGGCGCGCAGGGCTTGCCCGCTTCAGCGAAGAGACCGGCACCTTCTCGACGGTGGAGGTTGCACCGCCATCGTGAGGGTCCTCGTCACCGGAGCCAGCGGCTTCATCGGGCGCGCCCTCTGCGATGCCCTGCTGGTTCGGGGCGAGGAGGTGGTGGGCCTGACCCGCGACCCCGGAAGGGCCCGCGCCACCAACCCGATGGTCGCCTGGCACCCCTGGGAGCCGACTCTGGAACGGCCTCCCGCCGCTGCTTTTGAGGGAGTAGACGGGGTGATCAACTTGCTCGGCGAGAAGATCAACCAGCGCTGGAGCGCCGATGCCAAGCGCCGGATCATGGAGAGCCGCCGCACCGGGACCCACAACCTGGTGGGGACTATAGCCTCGCTTCAGCCCAGGCCGGCGGTGCTGGTCAGCCAGTCGGCGATCGGTTACTACGGTGACCGCGGGGCGACGATCCTCGATGAGGCAGCCGAGCCGGGGACCGGCTTTGACGCCGAGGTGGTGCAGGAGTGGGAGAAGGCGGCAGGCGAGGTCGAGAGCGCCGGCGTGCGGCTGGTCATCGTTCGTACAGGGCACGTCCTCGACTCAGGCGGCGGCCTCCTCGAGCAGCTGCTGACACCGTTCAAGCTTGGCCTCGGCGGTCCGCTGGCCGGCGGCGAGCAGTACGTCTCCTGGGTTCATGTCGAGGACGAGATTGGCATCCTGCTCTGGGCTTTGGGAGATGCGGGAGTGAGCGGCGTCCTCAACTCAACCGCCCCCAACCCAGTCACCAACCGCGAGCTCTCCAAGGCGCTCGGGCGCGCCCTGGGGCGCCCCGCGGTGCTACCGGTGCCGGGTTTCGCCCTGGATCTCATGTTCGGCGGAGAGTTTGGGGCAGTGCTGAAGGGCGGGCAACGGGTGGTGCCACGGCGTGCCCTTGACCTCGGGTACGAGTTTCGCCATCCCCAACTGCAGGAGGCGCTCGCCGATCTGCTCCAGGCGGGGGCCGGCTGACCCGGCGCTCTTATCTCTTTTCCAGGGCGGCTCGAACCGAGGCACGGGAGGCTGAGGGGGATTCACGGATCGCGCCCAGCAGGCGCTCCATTGCCCTGTTTCCCGAACTGCTCCGGATCGAGGCGATCGCGGCGGATTCGAGAATCGGACGGGAGAAGCGAGCGGCGGCTGGGTCGGGGGGTTCTAGGTATCCGATGGTGGAGGAGTCCTCGGTGGCCCGACGAGCGTCGGCACCTATGGTGGCCAGGCTCAGCCTGCCTGCAGCGTTGGGATTCGGGAGGCAGATGGCGCGAACCCCCACCTTCCCGACCCGTCCGCCACGTCGAGCCAGCTGGCGTCTGGCCGCCGCGCACAGGGGCGAGATGACGTAGACGGAAACGGTTGCCCCACTCCCCACCACCCCTGCTGTCCCGCCGCAGCCGGCGATTGAGATGGCGCTCGCGCAGATGAGCAGAGCGATCTTGGCGCGGCGCACGGGCGCGATCATAGACTCGGGCGGATGCGAATCGGCGTGCTCACAGCGGGAGGGGACTGCCCGGGGCTGAATGCCGCGATCCGGGCCGTCGCGCGGGCGGCGATGGAGAACGGCGATGAGGCGATCGGCATCCGCCGGGGCTACCGCGGACTTGCCGAGGGCGATTACCTGCCCCTGGACATGCGCGCCGTGGCAGGCATCCTCCCCCTCGGCGGGACGATCCTCAGCACCTCCAGCTTCGAGCCGATCCGTGAAGGCGCCGTGGAGCGGGTGCGAAGCGCGTTCGCCGGCCAGGAACTTGACGCTGTGATCGCCATCGGCGGTGAGCACACGATGGAGATCACCCACCGCCTGCATGCTGACCACGGCCTGGCTCTTGTCGGCGTTCCCAAGACGATCGACAACGACGTCGGCGGGACCGACCTGACATTCGGCTTTGACACCGCCGTACAGGTGGTCACCGACGCCATCGATCGCCTCCACACGACCGCGCAATCCCACGACCGGGTGATGGTGGTCGAGGTGATGGGTCGCAACACCGGTTGGATTGCCGCATATGCGGGACTCGCCGGGGGCGCCGACGCGATCGTCATCCCCGAGCTGAGGACCACGGTTGAGGAGGTTGCGGCGGGGGTCCTCCGTCGCCACGATCGGGGTAAGGACTTCTCGATCGTCGTTGTCGCCGAGGGGGCGAAGCTGGCATTCGCCGACGGCGAGCAACGGCTGATCCAGCCGATCGCGGAGACCGATGAGTACGGCTATCCGCGGCTGGGTGGGATCGGTGCCGCACTGGCCAGCGAGCTCGAGGAGCGAACCGGGTATGAGAGCCGGGTGACGGTGCTGGGCCACGTGCAGCGGGGCGGCACCCCGACCGCCGTCGACCGGATCCTCGCCACCCGCTTCGGCGTCCACGCTTACCAGCTGGCGAAGGCGGGTGAATTCGGCAAGATGACAGCCCTGCGGGGATCCGAGCTGGTCGCAATCCCGCTTGAGGAGGCGACCCACGTCAAGCGTGTGGATCTCCGGATGCTGGAGATCGCCGAGCGCTTTTTCAGCTAGCGCCCGAGACTAGGAGTCGGGCTGAAAGACGCGGATCCCGGCGCCAATCACCATCACGGTGAAAAAGACCAGCCCCGCCACCGGCCCACCCTGGCCCAGCGCATAGCAGATAACCATCGCGGCAAGAGCCAGAAAGAGGGTGAGGACAAGTCCCATGGGGCGCCGATCCTAGCTGGCGAGGGCGACGCGCGTCTCCTGCAGGAAGGAGCTGACGGCGGCGGCGGCGGCGGCCGGGGAGCCAGCCTCCCCGGCGGCGCGGACAAGGCGGCTGCCGATGATCACCCCGTCGGCAAGCGCCCCCACCTCGGCGGCCTGCTCCGGCGTACCGATTCCGAAGCCGACGGCGACGGGCACCTCAGCCTCGGCCCTCGTCGCCGCCACCAGCTCAGCAAGCCGGGGCGGGAGATGACCCCGCTCCCCGGTCGTCCCCACGCTGGAGACGAGGTAGACGAAGCCACGGGCGGCGGCGCAGATCGCGGCGCGGCGCTGGGGCGGGGTGGTCGGCGCCACCAAGGGCACCAGGGCCAGGCCGGCGGCGGCCAAGACCTCGCGGACGTTCTCAGCGGCCCCCAGCGGCAGGTCGGGCACAATCGCCCCGACTGCACCGGCGCCCCGGGCCCGGCTCGTGAACTCAGTCGCCCCCCCGCGCGCCAAAATCATGTTGGCGTAAACCATCAGAATCACCGGTACCCGCTCAGCGACCGACTCACAGACCTTGAGGGCGCTCTCGAGGGTGGCGCCCGCCGCCAGCGCCGCACTGGCGGCGGCGTGGATGGTTGGGCCGTCGGCGAGCGGGTCGGAGAAGGGAACCCCCAGCTCGATCAGGTCGGCGCCACCTTCGACGTAGGCGGTGGCGACCTCGAGCGAGGACTCGTGGTCGGGGAAGCCGGCCATCATGTAGGGCATCAGGGCCGCGCGGCCCTCGGCGCGAGCCGCCCCGAAGGCCTCCTCAATCCTCATCGGGACAGGACCTCGGCGAGGTCCTTGTCACCGCGGCCGGAGAGGCAGACGACGTCATAACCCTCCCCCCCACCGTTCTCCCCTAGCCAGGCGATCGCGTGGGAGGACTCCAGCGCCGGGATGATCCCCTCCAGCCGCGAGAGCTCGGCAAAGGCGGAGAGAGCCTGCCCGTCGGTCACAGCGAAATAGCTCGCGCGCCCACTGTCGCGCAAGTGGGCGTGCTCGGGTCCGACGCCCGGATAGTCCAGGCCGGCCGAGATCGAGTGGGCCTCGAGGATCTGACCCTCCTGATCAGCCAGCACAGAGGAGAGCGAGCCGTGCAGGACGCCGGTTCCTCCCGCCGTCAGCGAAGCGCCGTGGCGCTCGGTGTCCAACCCCTCTCCCCCAGCCTCGACTCCGACCAACTCGACCTCATCGGCGAGAAAGGCGGTGAAGATTCCAATCGCGTTGGAGCCGCCACCGACGCAGGCGATAACTCGCGCGGGAAGAATCCCCGCCGCCGCGAGCGCCTGCGCGCGCGCCTCGTCGCCGATCACCCGCTGCAGGTCGCGGACGAGTGCCGGGAAGGGAGCTGGGCCCACCGCCGAGCCGATGATGTAGTGGGTCGTCTCGACGCTGGCAACCCAGTCGCGAATCGCGGCGCTGCTGGCCTCCTTCAGGGTGCGAGCGCCGGCCTTGACCGGTGAGACCTCCGCCCCCAGCAGCCGCATCCGGTCGACGTTGGGCGCTTGGCGGCGAATGTCCTCGGTGCCCATGTAGACGACGCACTCCAACCCCAGCAGAGCACAGGCGCTGGCCGTCGCCACACCGTGCTGGCCGGCGCCGGTCTCGGCGATCACCCTCGGCTTACCCATCCGCTCGGCCAGGAGTGCCTGGCCAAGGGCGTTGTTGATCTTGTGGGCGCCGGTGTGGGCGAGGTCCTCACGCTTCAGGTAAACGGTTCGCTCGACACGCTCGGAGAGGCGCTCGGCACGGTAAAGGGGGGTCGGGCGGCCGATGAAGTCACGTTGCAAGAGGGCTAGCCGCTGGCGGAACTTCTCGTCCTCGCGCGCCTCTGCCCATGCCTCCGCCAGCTCGTCGAGTGCCGGGATCAGCGTCTCCGGGACGTAGCGTCCCCCATAGGGACCGAATCTCTCCTCGATCACACTCATGCAGCGGCGACGCCGGCCGCCCTTGCGACCTCAAAGAAGGCGGCCATCGAGGCGTGATCCTTTTGTCCGGGCTCGACCTCCACCCCGCTCGCGACGTCGACCGCATATGGGTGTGCGGTCGCGATCGCCTCGCCGAGATTCTCCGCCCGCAGCCCGCCGGCGAGGATCGCCGGCACCTCTGAGTGTCGATCGGCGAGCAGGCCCCAGTCAAAGCGCTCGCCGGTTCCCCCCCACAGACCCCTGCTGCGGCGATCAAAGAGGTGAAAATCGGTGCGGTAAGCCTCGGCCGCGTGCACATCGGCGGCGCTGGAGACGTGAGCCGCCTTCGCCACCTTGGCCCCGGTCCGCCTCGCCACCTCGGCGCAGAAGCTGGGACCCTCATCCCCATTCAGCTGGATCATCGTCAGGCCGGCGTTCTCAACCGCCCGATCGACCTCCTCCAACTCGGGGTTGACGAAGACGCCGACGACCTCGCACTTACGGCGAAACGCGGCGCCGATCTCAGCCGCACGGGCGGGCTCGCAGCGCCGCGGGCTCCCCGGGTAGTGGACAAGCCCGACGGCCCAGGCGCCGAGGCGCACCGCCTCGGCGGCGTCGTCGAGATTCGTGATTCCGCAGATCTTTACCCGCACCCCTCCAGGGTACGGGAGCTACTTGCCGAGCGGTCCGGCCGGCACCGACTGGGAGTCATGGACCGACGCGGGCCGATCGCCGAGAGTCACCTTCACCGTCTTGGTGGAGCCACCGCGCAGCACCGTGACTTCAATCGATTCGCCCGGCTTGGCGGCGTTGATCAGGGTCACCACTTCATCCATCGAGGAGATCTTCTTGCCGTTGATCTTGGTGATGATGTCGCCGCCGAGGCTGAAGTTGGCGCCGTCGATCGTCGCCGCGGTGGTACCGCCCTGGATGCCGGCCTTATCGGCAGGCCCGTTCTTGAGCACTTCCTGGACCAGCACCCCTTCCTTTACCGGAAGGTTCACCGCGCGGGCCAGGTCGGGGGTGATGCTCGTCCCCGTGATGCCGAGGAAGGCGTGCTGGACCTTGCCGCTGGTCTCGAGTTGGCTGATCTCGCTGCGCGCCGTGTTGATTGGGATTGCGAAGCCAATACCGACGTTGCCGTCGCTGCCATTGCCGCCGGTCTCGATCTGCGAGTTGATCCCGATCACGTTGCCCCCGGCTTCGATCAGCGGACCGCCCGAGTTGCCGGGATTGATGGCCGCGTCGGTCTGGATCACGTTGGAGATCGAGAAGCCGTCGGGGGCCTGGATCTGGCGCTGCAGAGCCGAGACGATGCCGCTTGTCACGGTGCGGTCGAGCCCGAAGGGATTGCCGATCGCGACCACCGGGTCGCCGACTTCGATCTTCGAGGAATCGCCGAGCGAAAGTGGGTGGAGCTGGCCCGAGGGAGCGTTCACCTTTAGAAGCGCCAGATCGGTTGCCGGGTCGGTGCCGACCACGGTCGCATTGTAGGTTTCATTGGAGGCGCCGAGTTTGACCTGGATGTGATTGGAACCCGCTATCACGTGGTTGTTCGTGAGGATGTGCCCGGCGCTGTCGATCACGATGCCCGAGCCGGTCGCGGTTCCGCCGCTTTCTTTTTCTTCTTCCCCGAATGACCCGAACGGTGAAGGGGTGCGTTTGGCGGGAATTTCAGCCTGGATGAAGGCGACGCCCTGGCCGTCACGCCGGTATATCTGGTTGACCACGTTGGTGTTGGCGCTCTTGCTGGCGGCGGGGGTCGCCAACGGGGCGGCAACGGTGGGCGCTGCGTTGCTCTGGGAGTCGATCCACCCGGCGGCGATCGCGATCCAGCCGAAGACGCCGACCACTGCGCCGCCGATCACGGCTGAGCCGAAGGAGGTGCGGAAGAAGCTCTGCGCTCTGCGGATCATGGGGACGATGGTGGAGGGCTGTACTGAGTCGCCCCTAAGACGATCCTAAAAGACTTCTTAAATTCGGGCGCCGGTCAGCTCGCGAACCTTGGCCTCGGGGTCAGCCGCTTCCATCAGCGCCCCTCCGATCAGCACGGCGTCAACGCCCTCTCGCTCCAGCTCCGCGAGCTCAGCCCGAGTCGAGATGCCGCTCTCGGCGACAATGGTTGGGCCCGCCGGCACAGCGGGGATCAGCTCATCGGTGGTGGCGAGATCGACGGTCCCCGTGCCAAGGTCGCGGTTATTGATACCGATAATCTGGGCGCCGAGCTGCACTGCCCGCTCCAGCTCGCCAGCGTCATGGACCTCCACCAGGCAGTCGAGGCCCACGATGCCCGCCTCCTCATGCAGGGAGCGCAGGGGGCCGTCCCCGAGCGCGCCAACGATTAGGAGAATCGCGTCGGCGCCGTTGGCCGCCGCCTCGTAGATCTGGTAGCGGTCAACGATGAAGTCCTTGCGGAGAATCGGCAGAGCGCACGTGGCGCGGGCGGCGCGCAGGTCCACAAGTGAACCGCCGAAGTGGACCTCGTCGGTGAGGATCGAGAGGGCCGCCGCGCCGCCCCTCTCATAAGCGCCGACCTGGTCGGCGACGCC
>JBAVAR010000081.1:0-3072 GCA_049585815.1 Solirubrobacterales bacterium | reverse complement strand
GCGCCTCTGGTCTGTGTGGTGGCCGGTGCGCCGTCCCCCGAGGGGGCATCGCTGCTTGCCTCTGCGGACTTCCGCCACGCCGCCGCCAAGCTGCGAAACGCCTACCAGTTGCTGGTGATCGACGGTCCGCCCGCAGATTGCGGCCCCGGGCCGTTGCTGGCGCTCGCCGCCGAGGCCGACGCGACGCTCGCCTGCCTCGGTCCGGCCGAATCCGCCAGGCGCTTCCCGGTGCCGCTCACCGGGGTCCTTCAGAGGTCATAACGGGCGAGGTCGGCGTCGAGGCGCTCGGCGTCTGCGCCCGTCGGCCGGTTTGCGGCGGGAGGGTCGGAGCCCGGGGGTCCGGTTCCTCGACGCCAGCGCAGGACGCCGATTCCCAGCGCCACCGCGGCCACCGCGAACCCGATCACCGGGACCAGATAGGCGGAGAGGTCAAAACCAGAGGCCTTGGGCAGCGCCAGCACTTCCGGGCCGTACTGGGCGACCAGCGCGTCCTTGACCTGCGATCTCGTATCCCCTCTGGCGATCAGAGCGGCGATGAAGACTTTCTCCCGCTGGGCCTGCGGGGAGTCGGCCAGCTCCAGCAGGGTGCCGCAGATCGGGCACATCACTTCGCCCTCGATGTCGCTGAGCGTTGTGCGGGGCTGCGCCGCCGCTGCCGCGCTCGCCGGAGCGCCCAGCAGAGCCAGGGTCAGGGCGAGGGCACCGAGCGCCGCCCCCATCCAGCGCCACGGGGGCGAAGCATCGCTCATGAATTGGCCCTGGGCAGCATCGGGGCCACGTAGGTGTGCAGGTATTGCGCATCGACCGGCCCCCGGTTGATCAGACGCAGCCGGCCCTCGGGGTCGACCAGGAAGTTTTCCGGCACACCGGTGCTACCAAATTCGTGGGCGCGCTGTCCATCGCCGTCGCGCAGCTGGGGATAGGTGAGGCCGTACTGGTGCACGAAGCGCTGTCCGTCGTCGCTGAGGTCGCGGGTGTCGATGCCGAGCACGGTGAAGCTGGGACCTACGTGAGTGCGCTGGAAGCGCTCAAGCGCAGGCGCCTCCTGGCGGCAGGGGATGCACCAGGACGCCCAGAAGTTGACCAAAACCCAGCGGCCCCGGTAATCGGCGAGCGACCCGCTGCCGGCGCCTGAAAGACGGGGGAGGGCCCCGGCGGGAGCCGTCTCTCCCACGCTGACGGCGGGCGTTCCCTTGCTCGCCAGCCCGTAGACGAGCAGCGCGATGAGGGCGATGACGGCGAGCAGGGGGATCAGCGAGCGGGCGCGCACGGACGGCGAAGATTAGATCCCGCTCGCCGCCGAGGGTCCCCACTATCGTGGGCCAGGCGCCTCGATGAGACTTCGAATGGGGATAGGCCTTGCCGTGGCGGCGCTGCTCGCCGGATGCGGACACAGCTCGCCGCAGCCGTTCAGGGCCAAGGTTCGCTTCGCCCGGGCCGCGGGAACCAAGATCGCCTGGTATGAGCGCGGCAGGGGGCCGGCGCTGGTGATGCTGATGGGCACGGGCTCGACGATGGCCGAATGGGATCCGGCGCTGCTGCGCCTGCTTGCCGCAAATCACCGCCTGATTCTCTTCGACTACCCGGGCCTGGGGCTATCGGGTCCGTGGCACGGGCACTCCTTCGACTCACTTGCCGCAGCCACCGCCGGCCTGATGAACGCGATCGGGGTGCCCAGGGCCGATGTCTTGGGCTGGTCGATGGGCGGCTTTGTGGCCCAGCGCCTCGCGATCGACCATCCGCGGATGGTTTCCCGGCTGATCCTTGCCGGAACCAACCCCGGCGGCAGCATGGCCGTGCTCGGCTCCCCCCGGGCCCAGGCGATCGACAGCAACCCCCACCCCTCAAACCGGGAAATCCTCGGCGAGCTCTATCCGCCCGATCACCAGGCCGAGGGCTACCGATTCCTGAGGCGCCTGGAATCTGCCAGTCAGAGCGGCGAGATCCCCAACGATTTCCACGTCCCGACAGCGACCACCCGCGCCCAGGTTGCTGCCGAAAACCCCTGGCTGTCGAGCAACCGAAACTACCGCCAGCTGGCTGGGATCGCGGTGCCCACCCTGGCGGGCGCTGGAGCGGCGGATCCGGTGGTGCCGCCGGTCAACCTGCGTCGGATCGCCGCCCGGATCCCCGGGTCCACCCTTGTGGTCTTGCGGGGGGCGCACGCGTTCCTCTTCCAGGAGCGCCGGCAGTTCAGCCGAGCCGTCGAAGGTTTTCTCGGCCATTGAAGGTCGCGCTCCACTTCGCCCCCCATCCCGATGATGAGCTGATCGGAGCGCCGGCGACCCTGATGGCGCTTCGTGACGCCGGCTGGCGGGTGGTCAATCTGGCCTGTGGTCTCGGCCGCCCCGAGCAGCGGGAGAGACGTGAGGCCGAGCTGCGCGAGGCCTGTCGGCTTGCCGGTTTCGAGCTCCGGATCCCCGAGCCGCCGATCGCGATCTCCGCCGGCGAGGATCGGGCGGGGGCGCACCCGGCGCTGAGCGACCTCGTGCGGGCGGCAATTGACGATCTTGCGCCCGCGGTCCTGATCTCGCCCAGCCCCGAAGATCGCCACCCCGCCCACGAGCTGGTTGGCGGCGCGATCCGGGACACGCTCAGCGAGCGCTGCGGCGAGGCGCCGCGCTGGTGGATGTGGGCACTATGGGGCGCGCTGCCCCAGGCCACCCTCGGGACGGCCTTCGGCGCCCGGCGCCTCGATGAGATCCTCACGGCACTCTCCGCCCACCGCGGTGAGCTTGAGCGTAATGACTACCGGCTTCTGGTCAGGGCGCGGGCCGCACTGAATGCCTCACTGGCGACCGAGCTGCTCTTTGGTTTCGGCGCTGAGCGCTCTTGCGATGCGCCCTTTGTCGAGTTGCTCACCGAGGTTGAGCGACGCGACGGGCGTTGGCTGCTCGGCACCTCGCGCTGGCTGGACCCGGCTGCTCCCCTGGCGGCGCGGGCGAGCGGCGGCGAGATCGAGCTCTGAGCGCCTGCCGAGCGCTGCCGCCGCGCGGAGCCCGGCTTTGGCTGAACACAACCGGGCTCGATCGCCGCCGCGGGGCAGTTTGGGCGGATCGGAGCAGCTAGCGC
>JBAVAR010000080.1:0-5967 GCA_049585815.1 Solirubrobacterales bacterium | reverse complement strand
GCGATCAGCAGCCACGCCGCCTCCGCCGCGACGACGAAGCCGGCGAAGTAGTGGGTGCAGATCGCGAGGGCCGAGAAGATCGCCCACCAGCTGAGATCACGGCGTCCCCCGCCCCCTCGAGCGCGGGCGAAGAAGACAAATGAGAGGGAGGTGAGCAGGAAGGCCAGGGCATAGGCGCGAGCGTCCTGGGAGAACCAGATCAGGACCGGGCTGACGGCGACCATCGCCGCCGCGATCAGGCCGGCGCGGCGCCGCAGACCCAGCGCGAGCGCGCCCAGGTATACGGTGAGGATCGAGGCCGTTCCGGCCAGCGCTGAGAGCGAGCGCAGGCCGGCTTCCGTGGTGCCGAAGGGTCGCGACCAAAGCCAGGCGAGAAGGTAGTAGAGGGGTGGGGTGGACTCGCTGCCGGGGACGGTGGAGAGGGTGGCGAAGAGGTTGGGCTGCAGCACCCGCGCCACCGTGACCGCCTCGTCATAGCGGTAGCTCTGCAGGCTGAGGGTTGAGAAGCGCAGCGCGGCGCCCACCACGAGGATCCCGCCGAGCGCCAGCAGGTGGGGGGATTGCGCGGCCCGCCGCCGGGCCTCCTGCAGCCGGGTGGCTACGGGGCCAGCCCTCCGGGTGGGGGCGGCGGCGGCTGTGGTGGGGCGGGCGCGTAGGGCGGGAAGGTGGGCAGCGCCAGCTGTCGCCGCAAGACCCCGAGGCTGGCCGGAAAGTTCTGTATCCGGTAGGGGTTGGAGCTGCCGAAATCCTGGTAGTAGACGAGCATCTGGCAACGAGGATGAAGTTTTTGCCAGGCGAAGAGGCGCCTGACAAAGGACGGGTCATCGCTGTTCTCGACCCCCCACTCGGTGAGCACGAACGGCTTGCCCCGGTAGCGTTCATAGAGCTTGTTGAGCGCCTTCCATTCGGGGTAGGCGGAATAGAAATCGGTCCCGGCCCAGTCGGTGTAGGCGGCTCCGGGGTAGAAGTTTTCGGGCCGGTTTGCCTTGGTCGCAGGCGAGCCGGTCGGCAACGGGCTCCAGATCACCGCGATCGGTGCCGGCGGCAGGCTGGCGGGCAGCGTCCCGGTCTGGGGGCGCAGGGGCGGCAAGCCCGCCTGGGCGAGGCGGGCGTTGATCTTCGCGTCCCGACCGCCTCCGTGCAGGAGGATGTAGATGCGGCGGAACGCCTCCCTGTACCAGTAGGGCCGCTGCCCGGGCCGCGGGTTTCCTTCACAGTCATATGAGGAGTAGACGTTGAGGCAGCGATTGGGCTCGCCCAGCGGGCGAATGTAGGCGCGCAGGTCCTGCGCCCAGAACAGGTGGTTGAGGCCGATCAGGTATTCATCTCCGTAGCCTTGGGCGATCGCCCGTGGGGAGATCAACTCCTCGCCGCTGTTGGGGTCGGCGGTCGAGATATGGAGGATCGGACGGGCTTCGGCGCTCTGCCAGCGCTTGATCGTTCCGCTCAGGTCAGATCCCCAGGCGCGGAACGTCTCGATCACCGCCGGGTGCTTGCCGACCAGTTCGGAGAATTCGTTGAACTGGCCGCTAACCCCGGTGTCGGAGACGCCGAAAAAAACCTGGCCCGGCGGCGGCTGAAGAAGACCGGCCCCGGCGGGGGCCGCGACGCTCAGCCCCAGCGCGCAGGTTGCGGCCAGGATGATGAGTACCTTTGCCTTCCTCCGGACCCGAATCATCGCCCCCTCCCTTCGACTGGATGGCCCCTCTCACCTTCCCCAACACGCCCAAAGCCAGATGGTTCTTCTGGGCGGTGATCGGCCTCACCGCGATCGGAGCGGCGATTCGCTTCTCCACGTTGGGGTTGCAGAGCTACCGCCACGATGAGGCGGTCACGGCGGGAAGGGTCCTCGCCGCCAGTCTTTCGCGGACGATGCACGAGGTCTGGGCGGGCGAGTCGACCCCGCCGCTCTACTACCTGCTGGCCTGGGGTTGGTCGCACCTCTTCGGCGTCCGCGAGGTCGGACTCCGCTCGCTCTCGGCTCTGTTTGGCACCGCGACGATCCCGGTCGCCTACCTGATCGGGAGGGAGCTGATCGGCCGCCGCAGTGGGTTTGCTCTCGCCGCGATCGTCGCGGTCAACCCGATGCTGGTCTGGTATTCGCAGGATGCGCGAGCCTACGCGCTGCTCGTCCTGTTGAGCTCGGTGGCCCTGCTCTTCTTCCTGCGTGCCCGGCGCAGTGGGGCGGCGCGCGATCTCGCCTGGTGGGCGCTGTTCTCGGCGCTCGCCCTCGCCACCCACTATTTCGCCTTCTTCCCCCTGGTGATCGAGGCGGTCTGGCTGTTGGCCACCGTTCGTCCGCTGCGGGCGGTGCTTTGGGCCGTCGGCGCAGTGGCCATCGCCGGCCTCGCCCTCGCTCCGATCGCCCTGCATCAGGCGGCGGGCAAGAACAACAACTGGATTGCCACCTTCAGCATGAGCGGACGACTGCAGGAGGCCGGGATCAGCTTCTTCGTTGGCGAGGCCGGCCTGCTCAAACATGCTCTGGTTCCGATCGCGCTGTTCGCCGCCGCGGTTGCCCTGCTGCTGTTCCGTGGCGGGGAGCGGGAGAAGCGGGGGGCCGTGGTGGCGCTGGCGATCGGCGCCGGCAGCATTCTCATTGCCCTCGCCTTCGCCGCCGTCGGCCAGGACTTCGTCCTTGACCGCAACCTGCTGCCAGCGCTGATCCCCTTGGCGCTGATCGGCGCCGCCGGCATCGCGGCGCCCCGGGCCGGGCGACTGGGGATCGCGGTCGGCGGCGCGCTCTTTGCCTACCTCCTCGCCTTCTGCATCTACTCCGATTTCCGTCCGGCCCTGCAGCGGGAAGACTGGCGCACGGTGGCGAGCGCGATCGGTGCGCCGCGCGGCCCGCGCGCGATCCTCGTCTGGGAACAGGGCGATGAACCGCTCGCCTTCTACATCGGCGCCGGAGAGTCGCGGGTGATGCCAAGGGAATGGCGTCCCGCTCCGCGCGCTGTGAGCGAGGTCGACGTTGTCAGCGGTCGCCCACCGCCGCCCGCTGCGCGCAGCGCCCTGCCGGCCGACTTTCACCTGGTCCAGCGGCTCGTCCTCGGTCGCATGACCCTGATTCGCTACCGCGCGGGGAGGCCCCGGCGGGTCCCCTGGCGGGCAATCATCGGCAACTTCACCGGCTATCCCAACAACGCCGTGCTCTTTGACCGGCCCGGAGGTGTCGGACCTTAGGCCGATTGCAGCGCCGAGGGCAGGCCGGAGGGGCTTGGGCGCTGCTGAGCGCCAGAACCTCGGAGGCGGTGGTTGGAGATAAGGATGGCGTTGGCGGGGAGGTGAGTGGACCCGCGGCGCTCGCCGGCCCCGGGGCTGCGTTCGCATCGCGGGCCTCTGTTTTCGGCGACGGCGAGGCCGCCGGGGCCGTCGCGGGGGTGAGAAGCTGAGCTGCGCGAGCAGATCCCCGGCTAGGGGAGCCAGGGATCGTTCCACTGACAGATGCCACGGGTTAGGGCCTTTGACTCCTCCGGCCCCCAGGTGCGGCGCTCGTAGCGGTGAACAGGGCCGGGCTTGTCGAGCAGCGGCTGGACGATCCGCCAGGTCTCCTCCACCGCGTCCTCCCTGGTGAAGAGTTCGCTGCGCCCGCGCAGCGCGTCGTCGAGCAGTCGCTCGTAGGGTTCGGGGTCTTCACCGGGCATTTTTTCGAACAGGACCTCGAGGTCGGCTGCCTCGAAGGCATCTGAGCCCGCCTTCTTGGCGAGGAAACGAAACCTCGCTCCCGGTTTTGGCTCAATCCGGATTGTCAACTGGTTCTGCCCCGGGCGCTTGCCAGATCCGACCCCCAGGGGAGGCGGGCGCTTGAATACCACCGACACCTCGGTCGCCGTCACCGGCATCTCCTTGCCGGCCCGGATAAAGAACGGGACCCCACTCCAGCGCCAGTTGTCGATCTCCAGCTCCAGCGCGACGAAGGTCTCCGTGGTCGAGTCACTCGCCACTCCCTTGACGTCGAGATAGCCCTCGTACTGACCGCGGACATAGTGCTTGGGATCGGCGCTGCACACCGCTTTGAAGAGCTCCAGCTTCTTGTCGCGCACCGAGTCGGGGTAGTTGGCGGTGGGTGGCTCCATCGCGACCAGGCCAAGCACCTGGAGGATGTGGTTTTGGACCACATCTCGCAGGGCGCCAACCGGGTCATAGAAGCGCCCGCGGTCAGAGACGTCGAAGTCCTCGGCCATCGTCATCTGCACGTGGGAGACGTGCTCGCGGTTCCAGACCGGCTCAAGCAGCGAGTTGGCGAAGCGCAGGTAGGTGATGTCCATCACCGGCTCCTTGCCGAGGAAGTGGTCGATCCGCATGATCTGGTCCTCCGCGAGGACCTCGTGCAGTTCGGCGTTGAGAGCCATCGCAGATTTCAGGTCGTGGCCGAAGGGCTTCTCGATCGCCACCCTGGCGTTCTTGGTGAGGCCCGCCTCGCCGAGGCCGCGAACCACGGTGGAAAACAGTGAGGGCGGCACCTCGAGGTAGAAGACCGGGCGCTTGGCCTTGCCGATCTCCGCCCTGAGACGCTTGAAGGTGTCGGGGTCAGAGTAATCACCCTGCACGTAGGAGAGCCGCGCCGCGAGTCGCTGAAAGACGTCCCCGTCGGGGTCGGCGACGGTCGTGCCGATCGCTTCGCGAGCGTATTCGCGGAGTTGATCGATGCTCCAATCATCGATTGCGACGCCGACGATCGGACAGTTGAGCTTGCCCCGGGCCTCCTGCCGGTAGAGCGCCCGGAAGGTCATTTTCTTCGCCAGGTCGCCGGTGATGCCGAAAATCGCCAGCACGTCGGCCGCTGCATCCGTGCTGCGCTTGCCTTGTCGAGCAGCCATCCGCCGTCAGGCTACTCAACGCTCGGGGCGGGGGCCGGATCGAGTCGCGGGGCGGGGAATTTGGCCGATCGGCGGAGGAGTAGGGTTGGGCGATGGAGCTGGGAATCGTCGGCCTCGGCCGCATGGGGGCAAATATGGCCCGGCGACTGATGGCCGACGGCCACCGGGTCCTCGCCTATGACGTAAACCCCACCGCGGTCTCCGAGCTGGCCGGCGAGGGCGCCGAGGGCGCCGCCTCACTGGCGGAGCTGGCGGAGAAGCTGAGCGCTCCCCGCGCCGTCTGGGTGATGGTCCCCTCGGGGGAGATCACCGAGAAAACGGTGGCGGGAATCGCCGCGGTGCTCGATTCCGGCGATGCGATCATCGACGGCGGCAACTCCTATTACCGCGACGACATCCGCCGCGCCGCGCTGCTGAAGGAGAAGGGAATCGATTTCATCGACTGCGGCACGAGCGGTGGCGTCTTTGGCCTGGAGCGCGGTTACTGCCTGATGATCGGTGGACCCCAGGGCGCCGTTGAGCGCCTTGATCCGATCTTCGCCTCGTTGGCGCCGGGGGTCGATTCTGCCCCGCGCACACCGGGCCGGACGGGGGATAGCTCTCCGGCGGAGAATGGCTACCTGCACTGCGGGCCAAACGGCGCCGGGCACTTCGTGAAGATGGTCCACAACGGGATCGAGTACGGGATCATGGCCGCCTACGCCGAGGGGCTGAACATCCTGCGCAACGCCGACGCGGGCAAGGTCAAGCGCGAGGCCGATGCCGAGACCGCACCGATGGAGCAGCCCGAGTACTACCAGTATGAGCTCGATCTTCCCGAGGTGGCCGAGGTCTGGCGACGGGGAAGCGTGATCGGCTCCTGGCTGCTCGACCTGACCGCGGCGGCGCTGCGCGAATCCCCCGGGCTCGAGGACTTCACCGGACGGGTCTCTGACTCGGGCGAGGGGCGCTGGACCTCGATCGCCGCGATCGATGAGGGCGTGCCGACGCCGGTCCTCACCACCGCCCTGTATGAGCGCTTCTCCTCCCGCGACCTCGATGATTTTGCCGACAAGGTGCTCTCGGCGATGCGCAAACAGTTCGGTGGCCACGACGAGAAGAAGTCGTGAGCGCGGCGCGGGCCGGGAGAGGCCGGTGGGCATAGAAC
>JBAVAR010000079.1:0-1764 GCA_049585815.1 Solirubrobacterales bacterium | reverse complement strand
CCACGCCGGACCGGCGAGGACCGCGGTTTGGAGGATCTGCGGCGCGCTCGCCGATCCGCGAAGGTACTCGTGAAGACCGGGGCTGCGGTCAAGTCCGAGGACCTCGGCCAGAAACGGCCGCGCAAAGTCACACTCGAGCAGTGCCGTCCGCCTGCCCGCCGCCACGGCAGCCGCCGCCAGGCCGAGGGCGGCGCCAGGCCTGCTCTGCTCGGCGCCGCTGACAAGCACCGTCCGCGCGTCACCGAGCTTGCCGAGCAGGGCGCCGAATTCCTCAAAATCGCCGCGGCGCAGTGCGCCGGGTCGCCCCCCACCCTTCCCCGGCGCCGAGATCCTCGCCAGTACCGGCGGCTTTCTGCGGCGCAGCATCACATCCGCTCGGGGGCGGAGATGCCAAGCAGCCCCAGCGAGGCGGCGATCGTGCGCTTTGTGTAGAGGCAGAGGGCGAGGCGGGAGCCTTCGACCCCCTCCCCCTCCGCACCGACCACCTGACAGTCGCGGTAGAAAGCGTGAAAATCGGCGGCTACCGCCATCGCATAGGAACAGATGCGGTGGGGGGCGCGGCGGGCGGCGGATTCGCGAACCTCGCCGGGGAACTCGAGCAGGCGCTTGATCAGCTCCCGCTCGGCCGCCTGCAGCGGCTCCCGGGAGTCAGCTGCCCCCGGCTCGGCCGCCCTGCGCTCGGCCTCTTCCCCCGCTTTGCGCAGGATGCTGGCGATGCGGGCGTGCGCATACTGCACGTAGTAGACGGGGTTCTCGCTGGACTCACGGCGGGCCAGCTCGAGATCGAGATCGACCGTGGTGTCGTGACTGCGCCAGAGCATGAACCAGCGGGCGGCGTCGGGGCCGATGTCATCAAGCAGCTCATCGAGTGAGACGAAGTCGCCGCTTCGCTTCGACATCTGCGCGCGCTCGCCGCCTTCGACAACGTGGACGAGGCGCATGATCAGTGCCTCAAATGCCTCGGGGTCCGCGCCGAGTGCCGCGATCGCAGCGCGCAGGCGGGGGACGTAGCCGTGGTGGTCAGCACCGAGCACGTCGATCAGCCGCTGAAAACCGCGCTCCAGCTTGTCCCAGTGGTAGGCGACGTCGGCCGCCAGGTAGGTCGGCTCACCGCCGGCGCGGATCAGCACCCGGTCCTTGTCGTCGCCGAACTCGGTGGTGCGCAACCAGAGGGCGCCTTCGCTGCGGTAGGTGTGGCCGTTTGCCTCAAGCTCAGAGAGAGCGGCATCGACCTCACCACGCTGGTAGAGGTCGCGCTCAGAAAACCAGGTGTCAAAACCGACCCCGAGCCTGTCGAGGGTCTCCCGCACTCCCTCCAAAACCAGCTCGACCGCCCGCCCGCCAAGCGCCGCGGTATCGACGGGGTCAAACCCCTCGGCCGCGAGGCGTGCGGCCAGATCGGCCACGTAGGCGCCTTCATAGCCGTCCTCGGGGACCTCGACGCCCCTCATGCGGGCGGCAATCGAGTGCGCGAAGCGCTCCACCTGTCCCCCGGCGTCGTTGACGTAGAACTCGCGCCCCACCTCGTGGCCGACCGCGCCCAAAAGCCTCACCAGCGCGTCGCCGTAGGCCGCGTGGCGCCCGCCACCGACATGAAGCGGACCGGTCGGGTTGGCGGAGACGAACTCGACCAGGATGCGTTCGGGCGAGGCGCTCGGCGCCGGACCAAGGCGCTCACCGGCCCCGCCCAGGGCCCCCATTGCGCGGCGATACCAGGCGTCGGAGAGGAAGAGGTTGACGAAACCTGGCCCCGCCACCTCGATC
>JBAVAR010000078.1:0-2233 GCA_049585815.1 Solirubrobacterales bacterium | reverse complement strand
TGGCCTTGTAGGCGGAGCTGGCGTTGAAGTAGCTCCACAGGGCTTCGCGCGCCGAGGAACCCGGCGAGGAGCGCAGGTAGAGGTCGATCACCCGCTTGGGGCGCCCATAGCGCTTGGCGGCAAAGCCCGCGCAGGCTTCCTTTGCCTGATCGCTGCCGAGGTGGGAGAGAACCGCGAGCAGCGCCAGGGCGCCGAAGTCATCACAAAAGCGTTCATTGGACTTCTGCACCGCTTCGGCGGGCGGCGGGCCCAGCGCCCACTTGACGTCGGAGAAGTCAAGGCCGGCAAATGGCACCTCGACCAGCCGGGTCCAGATCTCAGACATCGCTTCCGCGTAGCTGCCCACCGGCCGCGCCACCGAGCCCGACCGCGGGGCGCTGATCGCCTCCATCGCGACTTCGTTGGAGAGGCTCGCCAGCTCGCCGACTGATTCGCGCGGCTGGTGGACGACCCAGAGGCCGATGATCAGCATCGCGACCCCCGCCAGCGTCCCCCCCACCCCGGCGGCGACCTCGCGCTTGAGCAGACTCTTGTATGCGAACCAGATCCCCCCGCAAACGATCAGGGTCGAGAGCCAGGGGTCGCTGATCCGTTCATAAAGCCGCCCGAGCGCCCCGGAGATCTGGCTCATCGTCTGACCGCTGCCGAACGGGTTGAGGCCGAAGGCAATGCCGAGCAGCGAGAGGATCAGCCGCAGGACGAACAGCAGTCCGAGCCAGATCCCATTGAGGACGGTGTCAAAGCCGTAGGTGATGTCGCCGACCGGGTGGGTGACGCCGGTCGAGATGTGGATGTCGAAGCCGTAGTTGGAGGCCGGGTATGTGCCTTCGGGGGTACCGCTCGCTTCGCAGCCCAGGCGGGTCGCCCGCGAGCGGATCTGAGCCAACTGATCGCAGACCGGGTTGCGTATGCCGAGCCCCGAGAGAGGGTCGACCTGACCGGTGGCGCCGAGTTCGGTGGCGAGAGTGCCGGTACCGAGCTGGCTGGGCGAGGTCAGCTGGGTCTGAGAGCCGTCTGCTTTAGGGGCGCCTTCTTTACCGCTCCCGCGATTGTGCTCCTGAGTCACCCTGTCGGGAGCGGCTGAGCCCGGGTTCTGCGGGGCGGCCCGCGCCGGTGGTGCGAGCATGACCGATGCAAGAAGCCCCAGCAGGGCGAAAGAGCCGCGGGCGAGGGCTAAACTGGCCCGCATGAGTACTCGTGAGCAGCTGCACCGCGAGGTAGATGCGCTGGCGGCGCCAGAGGTGCCGAGAGCGCGGATCGTGGTCGTGCCCGAACCGGGAGAACAGGACGAGATGGTCGGGGTACCCGAGGGTTGGAAAACCTTCGAGGACGGCACACCACAGCCCAACTGGGTAGCGCTGCTGCACGAGTCGCGGCAAGGCCGTTGACCCTCGTCGTAGACGCCACCGTCGTGGTGGCGTCGATTGCCAGTGCCGAAGGGTTTAAGGCTCTGGGCGATGGGGATCTGGCTGCGCCTGCCCTGATGTGGTCGGAGGCGCGGTCGACCCTTCACCTCGGTCTGCCGAAGGGAACTGTCAATATCGAGCATGCTGCGGTCCAACACGAGCGGCTCGAAACCTGCTCTGTGCGCCGTGTCGAGGAGCCAAAGCTCGGCCGCGAGGCGTGGCGAATCGCTGAGGATTTCGGCTGGGGCCGCACTTATGACGCTGAGTACGTGGCGTTGGCGCGCCTTCTCAGCTGCCGGTTGGTGACGCTGGACGGCCCGCTGCGACGGGGGACCGAGCGCCTCGGATTCGTGGTGACACCGGCAGAGCTTTGAGCTAAAGAGACGAAGGAGAAAGGGGGCGGTAGATTGCTCGCCCCTGCTGCTACTCGGCAACGGGCTCCTATCCAGCCGCCGCATCGCCGGCCTCGTGGCAATCGTCGGCAGTGGCCGCCAAGCGGGAATCGTTGGAATCCGCACGCCGCGGCGTGGTGTCGAGCTCACCGAGCAGCCAAGGCGGCGGATCAATTTGAAGCGGCGCCACCTGGCCGGCGAAGTCACGCAGGTAACAGCGCCCCGCCCGGTAGCCGATCAGCCGCTGGATCTGAGCCTGATCATCTGCGTCGAGGCGCACCAGGGTCAGCGCCTTGTGCGCCTCGACCTCGGTCTCCACACCGAAGGCAAATAGCGCCCCGACCAGCGGCTCCAACTCCTCCGCATCGCCAAGCATCTGGGTCGCCAGGATCGGGGTGATGTTCTGGCTGCGCCCGAGGCGGGCGATCCGCTCCA
>JBAVAR010000077.1:0-17193 GCA_049585815.1 Solirubrobacterales bacterium | reverse complement strand
TCGCTGGCTCGATGCATGGAACGAGCGAGACCTGGATGCGATCGTCTCCTGCTATGCCGAGGACGTCGAGTTCGTGATCGCGCCGGTGCTCGGGGATGCCGACCCGGCGGGGGAGCGGTTGAGTGGCCGCCAGGCGCTGCGCGAACATTTCCGCCACGGACTCGAGCTGGCGCCAAATCTGACCGTAACCGAGGAGTCTCTGCTCGAGGGTCCCGGCGGCTTTGCCGTGCTCTACCGGCGCGAGGACGGCCACCGTGCGATCGAGGCGGTGGAGCTTGACGAGGCCGGGTTGGTTGCCCGGGCTCGCGTCTACTACGAGCGCGAGCGCTCCGCGTCGTAAATCGGGCCGCCTAGCGGCGGTAGGCGATGCGGCGCCAGGACGGCTCCTTGGAGAGCTCGATCAGCTCGGAGCTGCGGTCGGGCTGGACGTAGCCGAAGGTCTGGGTGCGCTCGTCAAAGACGACGTCCAGCTCGCCCTCCTTGACCCGCTGGTCCAGCCAGGCACCGCGGAAGACGAGGCGGCGGATCCAGTGGACGAGGCTGCGGTTGGCCGGTCCGACCAGCTCCTCCCAGTTCTCGTTGATGTGCTCGCCGAGGCGAGAGCTCGGCTCGGCGATCTCGCCGCTGACGGCGAGGTCCAGCAGGTCGTCCAGCTCCTCCTGGCTGAGGCCCTGGTCGACAAATCCAAGCTTGACCGCGGCCTGTTCGACCCGCTGGCCGAAGTCATCCTCGTTGAAGGCAAAGCGGAGCTCGCCGTACTCGAGCACGTAGTCGGAGCCGGACTCATAGTTCCCTCTGCGGGTCGTCTTCTTATCCATGTGAGTTGAAGCCATCCGGTCCCGCTAGCCCAACGGGAGCAGGTGCGGGATCATGCCGATCATCGTAGTCGCGTGCCCGCTCAGCCCCTCCCCTGAACGGCGGTTTGCATGCCCGGTGGAGGGCTGGGCCGTCGCCCAGGGTGCTTTGACATCGAAAGCCCTTGCCTGCCGCCTGTCGCTGGACTATGGTGGTCAGAGGGCTCGCTTGGTGGGCTGCTAAAGCGGTGGGAAGGACGAGATGAGTTCGCTGGCTGCAAGGCTCGCGGTCGTTATGGCCGCAGTTGTCATCGTCGCGGTACTAATCGGCTTCTATGTCGCCAACCTGATCAGCGCTCCGCCGACGGTCGAAGCGCGCCAGATCGCTGCCCATACCGCCCAGCTGACCTTGAAAACCGAGCCCGCGGTCGGCCCCCAGGGCGGCAATCCGCCCTGGGTCTCCTACCTGGTGCGCAACTCCCAGGGCAATTGGATCCACAGCACGATCTTCAAGATCCCGGGCAACTCGCTGGTCCACGTCACCGTATTTCAATACGACGGCGACAGCGGCTTGCGCAATCCGTTTCTCTCCCAGGTCCACGGCACGGTCGGCAACACGATGCGGGTCAACGGCAAGCTGATGAAGTCGATCCCGCCCGAAGAAGCCTCCCACACCTTCGCCGTGCCGCAGCTAAACCTGATCGTGCCGTTGCGGGGCGTGCCCGAAGACGAAGAAGAAAGCGGCTGTGAAGAAGGGCCCTGCGTGCCGAGCCAGAGCCACCAGACGATCACCTTCACGATCCGCACCCACGGCGCCGGGCGCTACCGCTGGCAGTGCTTCGTGCCCTGCGCCGCCGGCTTCCTCAACGGCTTTGGCGGACCGATGCAGACGATCGGTTACATGGACGGCTTCCTGGAAGTGACCTGAGGCGCCTGGGTGAACGAACCAAACCACATGCGCCGGATCGTGATCGCCTCGCTGGTGGTGAGCGCGATCGCCACCCCGATCGTGGTTGCCGTGATCGCGCCGACCCTACCGCCGGGCACCGGCAGCACCGCGGCCTCGGGCCAGGTCTTCGATAACACCGTGCTGCTTGGCATCGTCACCCCGATCGCCGCCGCGATCCTCGTCTACTTCGCCTACTCGCTGGTTGTCTTCAGGCGCCGGGATTCTGAGCCCCAACAGGAAGGCGTCGCGATTCGTGACGACAGTCGCGTCCACACTTCCTGGCTGGTGGTGACGACGATCATCGTCACCTTCCTCGCAGTTTTCGGCACGATCCAGCTCGCCGATGCCGGCGCCGGTGGTGGTCAGGGCCCCAGCCCAGAGTTCAGGCCCTCGGGCAAGACGCTGCCGGTGCAGGTGATCGCCCAACAGTGGCAGTTCACCTACCGCTTCCCGACTTTCGGGGGGGTCGAGACCGCACAGCTCGAGCTGCCGATCCACCGCCAGATCGAATTTCACGTCACCTCACTCGATGTGATTCATTCCTTCTGGGCGCCGAAGCTCGGCATCAAGGCCGATGCCAATCCCGGCGTCGACAACATCGCCTTCACCGAACCGACCAAGGAACAGGAATTCGAAGTCCACTGCTCGGAGCTCTGTGGCCTCTGGCATGGCTACATGTTCAGCTCTGGCAAGGTCGTCAGCAACGGGGCCTTCCTTGCCTGGGTTCACCACCAGCAGCGGGTCTATGCCCCCGCCACGAAAAAGCTGCCGAAGTTTGCAACGCATTACTTCCCCGAACCTGAGAGGAGAGGTGGATGAACGAAGGCACCGCGGCCAGACCGCTCTGGCGGCGCCTGATCGGCTTCAACCTCCTGGGCGGGATCGTGCTGGGGATCGTCGGCTTTTACTTCGGCTGGTGGCTGGGGCACCAGATTCACGCCGACAGCCTCGACTACTTCGACGACACCAATCAAAACGATGTCGCCTTGATGCTCGGTTACCTGTTCGCGGTATTCGGCTTTCTCGGCGGCCTGGGCTTTGCCCGCTACCCGCTGGCGCGGATCCTTGGTCGAGAACGCTCTCACACCGAAAACGAGGAGGGTGGGATCGGCCGCTACTTCGGCCTCTGCACCGACCACAAGGTGGTCGGTGTCCAGTACCTGGTCGGGATCGGCATCTTCTTTTTCATCGGCGGCCTCAACGCGATGCTGATCCGAACCGAGCTGCTCCGTCCCTCCCCGCAGCTCTTCAACGCCGAAAATTACCTCACGCTTGTCGGACTGCACGGGACGATGATGATGGGGATCATGACCTCGGGGGTACTCGGCCCGTTTGCCAATTACTTCGTGCCGCTGATGATTGGCGCCCGGCGGATGGCATTCCCCAGGATTGAGGCGATCACCTTCTGGCTGCTGATGGCGGCCGGGACGATCCTCCTCACCACCCTCTTTTTCGGCGGCTTCCCGACCGGGTGGACGGGTTATGCCCCTCTCAACGTCCAGGCCAATTACGGCTTTGATTCCTACATCTTCTTTTTTGCCCTGGTCGGGCTCTCGATGACGTTGCTGGGGCTGAACATGATCGTCACCATCGTCACCATGCGCGCCCCGGGGCTGACCTGGCGGCGGCTGCCGATCTTCTGCTGGGGTGCGCTCAGCACCTCGATCCTGATGGTGCTAGCGGCGCCGGTGCTGATCGCCGCACTGCTGATGGTGGCCTTCGACCGCGCCGTGCAGACCTCGTTCTTTCTCTCCAGCGCGGGGGGCAGCCCCTACCTGTTTCAGAACCTGTTCTGGTTCTTCGGACACCCGGAGGTGTACGTCCTTGCCCTGCCCGGGTTCGGGATCGTGCTTGAGCTTCTGCCGGTCTTCGCCCGCAAACCACTTTGGGGATACCGGATCGCGGTGGCGGGGATCCTCGGCGTGATGCTGCTCAGCTTCTTCGTCTGGCAGCACCACCTCTTCGTCAGCGGCCTCAACTCCTCGCTGCGCCCCTTCTACATGTTCTCGACCGAGGCGATCTCGGTGCCGACCGGGCTGGTCTTCCTCGCCGGGATGGCGACGCTCTGGAGAGCACGCATCCGCTACACGGTGCCGATGCTGTTCTGCCTCGCCTGGTTCTTCAACTTCTTCATCGGCGGCGCCTCCGGCGTCTTCTTATCCGACGTACCGAGCGACGTCGCCACCCATGGCAGCTTCTTTGTCATGGCCCACTTCCACTACACGATCATGGGTGGCCTGGTTTTCTCCTTCTTCGCCGCGATCTACTACTGGGTGCCGAAGATGTTCGGGATGAAACTGAACGAAGCGCTCGGCAAGGTTCACTTCTGGATGATGTTCATCGCCTTCAACTCGACCTTCTTCCCGCTCTTTGCGCTTGGTTTGATGGGCATGCCTCGCCGAGTCGTGACCTACCCCGCACACCTGCAGGGCCTCAACGACTGGGTCTCGATCTCCGCCTTCGTGCTCGGCGCCTCGATGCTCGTCTTCCTCTTCAACGTGGTCTACTCGCTCATTTTCGTCCGCGAGCGTTCGCCGGCCAACCCCTGGGAATCAAAGTCACTGGAGTGGCAGACGCCGACCCCGGTCCCGTTGGAGAACTTCGAGCGCCCGCCGGTGATCGATTCCGATCCCTACGACTACGGGGTGCCTCCCTCGCCCCCGCCACCTCCGCGCCCGGCACAAGCGCCGGCCTCGGGATAGGGGAGAAGCTATGGACGAACCGACCGACACCCAGGCACAGAACGCCACCTACGCCGAGACCCCGGAGCTGCACGAGCGGATCGATCGGATCGGATTCGGTCTGATCGCTGGCTCGACGATCATGTTCTTCCTCGGCTTCGTCTTCGCCTACTTCTACCTGCGCTCGCTCAATAACAATGGCCTCTGGCGCCCGGCCGGGGTCGAACCCCCGACCGGGTACGGGATCGCGATCGCCGCCGCCCTCGTTCTCAGCGCGGCGGCCTTCGGCTACGCCGCCCGGGCAGCGCGCAACGGCCGCGGCTGGGTCGGGATGTCGGGCCTTGCGCTTGTCCTCGGCCTCTTTGCCTGCGTCGCGCAGTGCGTGGAGTACGCGCACCTACCCTTTGGTCCCCAGAGCGGAGGCTATGCCAGCGTCTTTTACGGCTGGACCATCTTCTATGTGGTGGTCGCGCTGCTTGGCATGTACCGGCTGGAGACGGTCTTTGCCGCGGGATTGCGCAACCGTAGCCGTCCCGACGCCGCGATCCCGGAGGGTTTTGTCCCCGGTGCGCTCTACTGGGCGCTCTTGGCCGGGATCGGCGTTCTCGCCTGGGCAATCCTCTACCTGATCTGATCTGTGGCGGCACGCTCGCCCAGCCCGGCTCGGCCCCCCTGGATGGCTCGGTGCTGGGGAGCGCCGGCTCGCCGCTTTACTCGGCCGACTCCGCTGAGCCGTACCGGCGCTGAGCCCCATCTCCACCCTCAACGATCATCCGCCCGGCGCCGTTTTTTAGGGGGTGCTGGGCTCCTTGCCAGACGATCGCGAACGTCGTTATCGCCTACCGTTGGCTGGAGGTCGGCGGGAGCACCGGGTGCACCCGCGACGTCGGCCAGAGCCCTACCGATAGGAGTTGGATGAGATGGATGGGATTCCGCAGCTGTTTGCGACCGCCGGCTGGACGAGCTTCTCGGGGGTCTTCTCGACCGTCTTTCCCCTGGTCGTGACGATCCTCGTGCTCACCTGGTACGCACTGGCGAGCAAAAAGCACCCGTGAGGAGCGCACGGGAGGCGCCCTAGTCCGGCCACCCGGTGATCGACCTTCACTGCCACATTCTGCCCGACCTTGATGACGGGGCCCTTGACCTGCGCGACAGCGTCGGTATGGCCCGCCAGGCGGCAGCGGACGGGATCGAGATCATCTGCGCCACGCCCCACATCCGCCACGACCACGACGTTCGCATCGGCGAGCTCGCCGCCCGGGTGGAGGCTGTGAACACGCGGCTGGGCGAGGAGGGCATCCCCGTCTGTGTCATTCAGGGTGGGGAGGTGGCTGAGAGCGCGGTCGAGGGACTCGGCGAAGCCGAACTCTCAGAGGTGGGACTGGGTGCTGGGGTCTGGATCCTGCTGGAGCCGGCGCCCGGACCGCTTGGCGATAGCCTCGCCCGCCGGGTCGAGCACCTCGCCGAACGCGGCCACCGGGCGTTGATCGCCCACCCCGAGCGCCACCTCTCGGCCGACATGTTCGATCGCATCGCGCAGCTGATCGAAGCCGGCGCGCTGGTTCAGGCGACGGCGGACTTCTTCCTGCGTGAGCAGATGGCGGCAGGAATGGAGGCGCTTGCCTCAGCCGGTCTGGTGCACGTCCTCAGCAGCGACGCCCATTCCTCCCATGGAGGCAGGCCGGTCCACCTCTCCGCGGCCCTGGAGCGGCTGGCGGGACTCGGGGCACTGGCGCCGCATCTTGAGTGGATCGCCGAGAGCGCTCCGCGCGCGATTGTAGCCGGCGAGGCGCTGGCGGCTCCCTTCGGCCCGAGGGTCTAAGCGAGGCGGCGCAGCTCGACTCGCCGTGCCAGGTCCTCGATAACCGCGCGACCGCCCGTCCCCAGTCCGCGGCGCAGGAAGTTGGCGGCTCCGGCGGCGGCGCCGATCCGCAGGATCTCCTCCCACTCTCGGCCCGCCGCCATCGCGGCTGCCAGCCCGCCCATCATCGAGTCACCGCAGCCCTCGCGCGAGCCGCGCACAAACCGCGGCGGCGCCAGCTCCCAGACCTCCCCAGCACGCATCACGATCGCCGGTTCCTCGGCACGGGTGACGATCACCGCCGCCGCGCCCCGCTCCAGCAGGCGCTCGATCGCCGCTCGCATCCTCTCCTCGGTGTCGACCGGGCCCGAGACAAAGGCCGCCAGCTCCCAGTCGTTGATCTTGACCAGATCCGGGCCCCCCTCCAGGGCGCTGTCGAGACGGGGAGGGGAGAGGTCGACCAGGACCGGAGTGCCGTTTGACCGCACGTCGGCGACCAGGCTCCCGTAGATCTCCAGCGGCAGAGCCTCGGGGGGGTAGGGGCCGCAGAGGGCGAGGACATCAGAGTCAAGCGCTGCGGCGCAGGCGACCGAGAAGAGGTCGTCGACCTCATGGCGGGAGGGTGGCAAGCTGGCGCTCTGTGCGACGGGGCGCCGCTCACCGTCGCGTCGGTCGTGGACGTAGGCGCCGCTGGCCGCCGCGGTCTGCACCAGGCGCAGCTCGATCGGCAGCGCCTCCAACAAGTTCCGCAGCACCGCCCCCGTCTCCCCGCCGAGGAAGCCGCAGAGGATCGGCGTCGCCCCCAGCTCGGCCGCCATCCGGGTGACCCATACGCCCTGCCCGGCGCTGTGGAGGTGGATGTCGTCGCCCCCCTCGGCGGTCAGCGCCTCGATTGTGATCGAGAGCATCGGGTGGGGCCCGAATACGGCGACCCTCTGGCCCCTGTTCATCGCTTGAGGTTAGACGGGGCCGCGAGCGGCCCGGCGCCGGCAGCGCCCGATGGGGTGGTCAAGGATGACCGCGAAGCAGGCGGGCGGCGACGCCTTCAATCGTCTCGATCCCGTAGCCCATCGTTGGATCGCCATCGGTCATCACCGCGATCGCGATCCGCTGCCCCGAGTGCTGCAGCCTGGCGACCTGGTGGACGAGCTGGCCACGAGCGGTTTCGCGCCAGCCGCCCTTAAAGAAAGCCGCCCAGCCGCGCGGACGGGCGACGGCCGGGATGCCCCAGCTCTCATAGCCGGCGATGTGGGAGAGCAGCTTGCGGGCGAACTGGCGAAACCGAGGTGGGATCAGACTTTCCATCTCAAAGAAATAGCGGGCCTGGTCGGCCGCGCTGATCTGCGCGTTGGCCCAGATGCCTGAGATCGAGAAGTCGCTCATCCCGGCGCGGTGCGCGAGTCCGCGCAGGCGCGGGTCGCCGACCCGTTCCCAGACCGCGGTTGCGGCTTCGTTGTCGGAGATGTGGATCATCGGTTCCAGCAGCGCGCGGCTTTCGCCGTCGAGCCCGCGATGCTCGGCGCTCAGCTTGCGTAGGTAGGCGACCAGGAGCATCGCCTTGACGACGCTGGCGCTGACAAAGGTGCGGTGCAGATGCGCGCCGCGAAGTCTGCCCTCGCTGTCGATTACCGCGAACGCCGTATAGCCGATCCGCCGGCTGAGGAAGTGAGTAGCAGCGTGGATGGAGGCGGGGCCGGGGTAGGCGGGCCGGGCCGGTTTGCGGCCGTGACTTTTCCCCTGCCTGGCGCCAGGCGCCGCAGTTGCCGGCGCGGCACTCGCCAGCGAGACGGAGATGGCGAGGGCGGCGCAGAGCGCGGCGAGGGCGACCATCGTCGCAGTGGGGGGGATGCCTCGACTTGCCACGCCTCGATCCTATTCGGGGCACCGGAGGGTCGGGCAGCGGGGCGGGCGACCCTCGGCATGGCGCCGCAGGTGCCCTGCCCCGCATTGCTCCGGCGAGCGGGGCGCTGGCCGCGGCCTCACTGCAAATGACCTTGCACGACGGAGGTGTGTTGCAAAGTGGGAGAAAGTGGGGTAGGGTGGCGCTCGAGTTGAAGCCCAGGACCGGGGTGGTGAGGCTCCTCCCACCTCATCACCTCGGTCCTAACTTTCTCTGGCCCTCCCGAAAGGAATCGACGCGGTGGCATTTCGGGGTATCTACGAGCACAGCCTCGATTCCAAGGATCGCCTCACGATTCCGTCGCGCTTCCGCGCGGCGCTCTCTGACGGTGTCGTTCTGTCCAAGGGCTTTGACCCCTGCGTCTGGTTGCACACGACCGCGGAGTTCGAGCAGCTCTCAGACCGCTTTCTCGCCCCGCACAGCCCATTCGGCCGCGATGCCCGCCGCCTGCGCCGCCGCTTCCACGGCGGCTCATTCGATGAGACGCTCGACTCGGCCGGCCGCATCCGATTGCCGAAGCCGCTGATCGAGCACGCCGGCCTCGACGGCCCCTGCGTGGTGACCGGGGCGGGGGAGTACCTGGAGATCTGGAACGCGAGGGACTGGGCAAAGCAGGAGGCAGAGCTTGACTTGGAAGCGCCGGAGATCGCCGAGAGCCTCTCCGGGGCGGGGGCGGCGGAGTGAGATGGGAGCCCATGCCGAGCGAGCGCCCATTTCTGAAGTTCCTCAACGGAGCAGGGGCCAGGCCCCGCTGAACATCGCCACCCTTATCTACATGCCCACCGACAACCACCTCCCCGTCCTCGCGCCCGAGCTCGTGAGGCTGCTGGCCCCCGAGCCGGGTCAGCTCGCCGTCGACTGCACCTTCGGCGGCGGTGGCCATGCCCAGCTCCTGGGGGATGCGCTTGGCTCGGAGGGAACGCTTGTATGTATCGACCGCGATCCGGCGGCGGCGGAGCGTTTTGCCGCGTTTGCCGCCGCCGCACCCTGCCGGACCCGGTTCATCGGCACCGATTACGCAGAAGGGCTTCGCACACTGCGCGGCGAAGGCATCCACCCAGACATGATTTACATGGATCTTGGAATGTCCTCCATGCAGGTCGACGCCTGGGAGCGGGGGTTCTCCTACGCCTACGACGCACCCCTGGACATGCGCATGGATACGCGCCAAGAGCTGAGCGCCGCCGACATCCTCAACCAGTGGCCGGAGTCGCGGATCGCCCAGGCGCTGCGCCGTTTCGGTGAGGAGCGCTACGCGGGCTCGATCGCGCGGGAGATCATCCGCAGACGCCCGCTGCAAAGCACCGCTGAGCTGGTCGAGGCCGTCAAGGCCGGCATGCCGGCCTCGGCGCGCTTCGGCGGCGGGCACCCCGCCAAGCGGACCTTCCAGGCGATCCGGATCGCGGTCAACGGGGAGCTTGACTCGCTCGATGACGCGCTGCCGCTCGCCTGGGGGATGTTGGCGATCGGTGGCCGGTTCGCCGCGATCTCCTTCCACTCACTCGAGGACCGACGCGTCAAGCGCTTCCTTGCCGCCCGCGCCCGCGGCTGCATCTGCCCCCCCGAGCTGCCGGTCTGCGTCTGCGGACATCAGCCCGAGGCGGAGCTCCTCACCCGCCGCGCGCTCGCTCCCGGCGCCGGCGAGGTGGCCGCCAATCCACGCTCGCGCTCGGCCCATTTGCGCGCCGCCATAAAGATCGCCTCCTCACTACCGGGCGAGGAGAAGGACTGATGGCGGTCGCGGCTCCCGCCCGCAAGGCCGCTCCGACTCAGGCGCCGCCGCACAAACACGCGCCCGCCCCCAAGACCCCCCCGTCGCGCAAAGCGAGTTCCCGCCCCGTCCGGGCGGCCGCGGTCCCTGCCCCCGCGCGCGCGCCCCGCCGCGTCCGGGACAAGCCCAAGCGGGTCAGTGGCGGACAGCTGATCCCGCTCGCTGTGGGCCGCACGGCGACCGCGGTCGGCCACCTGCCCGACTCTGGAGTGGTGGTCGGGATGACCCGCGGCCGAGCCTGGATCGGCGTCCTCGGAGTTCTGCTGGCTGGGATCGTCGCCCTCAACGTGATCACCCTCAGCTTCGCCGCGTCAACCGGCAAGATCTTCCAAAACATCGAGGCACTCGAAAACGACAACTCGGTCGTCAAGAGCCGCGACGCGCAGCGCTACGGGATCGCCCGCATTCGCCGCGAGGCCGCCGCCCAGGGGCTGGCGATGCCCGCGGCCAACCAGGTCCGCTACATGAGAGCTGCGCCCAACGACGTCGAAATCGCCGCCCGGCGCCTCGCCGCCGCGGGCGGCTGAGGCCAGCACGCGCGATGCGCCTGATCGAGCGCCGGATCGGGCTCCTCTTCGCCGGTTTTCTGCTCTGCTTCGTGGTGGTGATCGGCCGCGCCTTCTGGCTGCAGGGGGTTGAAGGCTCGACCCTGGCCGCGCAGGCGAGCGCCCAGCAGACGGGCGTGGTCACGGTACCCGGGTTGCGCGGCAGCGTGCTTGATCGCTACGGCAACGAGCTGGCGGCATCCGAAGACGCGGCGACGATCTATGCAACTCCATATCAGGTTAAGGACCCGCCCCGAACCGCCGCGCAGCTGGCCCGGATCACCGGCATCGGCCGGCAGAAGGTGCTGCGCAGTCTGACCGCCCACTCCGGCTTCTCCTACGTCGCCCAGAACGTCGGCCTGCCGGCGGCCGCGCGAATTGCCCGATTGAAGTTGCCCGGGATCGCCCAGCTGCCCGGCAGCCGACGGACCTACCCGCAGGGCCAGCTGGCGGGGCAGGTGGTCGGAGCGATCGGCACCGAAGGCAAGGGCCTGAGCGGCCTGGAAGAGGCGCAGAACTCGGTGCTGCAGGGCGCCGATGGCGAACGCCGGGTCGTCAAAGATGCCCTGGGCGAGCCGATCCGACTGGAAACGGTGAGGCCAGCCAGCAACGGCAAGGACGTCCAGCTGACCCTCGATCCTGCAATCCAGGCGAAGACCGAAGAAGTCCTCGCCGGGGTTGGCTCGAGCTTCGCCCCAAAGAGCGCCACGGCGATCGTCATGGACCCGCGCAACTCGCAGGTGCTGGCGATGGCCAACTGGCCGCCCGTCAATCTCGGCGATCTCTCCCAGACCTCTCCCGAAGCCCTGGAGAACCAGGCAACGGGGTTCACCTACGAGCCGGGATCGACCTTCAAGGCGTTCACCGTCTCGGCGGCTCTGGACGAAAAGGTGGTGACGCCGGAAACCTCCTTTGTCCTGCCACCGAGCATCCAGGTCGCAAACCGAACGATCTCCGACGCCGAGCCACGCGGTACCGAAACGCTCAGCGTCGCCCAGATCCTCGCCCACTCCTCCAACGTCGGTGCGGTGACGATCGGGTTGAGGCTGGGTGCCACCCGATTCAGCCACTGGATCGACCGCTTCGGCTTCGGCCACCCGACCGGAATCCAGTTTCCCGGGGAGGAACGGGGGATAGTTCCCCCGCTGAAGGATTACTCGGGTTCGACGATGGGCAACCTGCCGATGGGCCAGGGCCTCTCGGTGACGCCGATGCAGATGGTCGCCGGTTACGACGCGATCGTCAACGGCGGCATCCTGCGCCGGCCGCAGCTGATCGAGAAGATCGGGGGCAAGCCCGTGGGCGAGCCGCGTGGGCGCCGGGTAATCCCCTCCCAGGTTGCCTCACAGGTTCGGACGATGCTGGAGGGGGTGCTGGCACCGGGGGGAACCGCCTCGGAGGTCAGCGTGCCGGGTTACACCCTGGCCGGCAAGACCGGGACCGCGCAGATCGCCGAAAACGGGCACTACTCCAACACCAAATTCGTCGCCTCCTTCATCGGTTTCGCCCCTGCGCAGGACCCGCGGCTGCTGGTCGCGGTGATCGTCAACCAGCCCTCTGGGGGGAACTATTACGGCGGTTCGGTGGCGGCGCCGGCCTTCGGAAAGATCGCCGCCTTCGCGCTGCCCTACCTGGGTGTCCCGCCCCAGTAGCGACGATCCGCACCGAGCCGAGGAAGGGGCAGCTTATTCCCAACCTAGAATCGTCCCGGTGAGGCTGGAAGACCTTCTCGGGGCGGTCGCGGTGAAGCGGATCGTCGGTGACGCCCGCCGCGAGGTGGCGGGCCTCGCCTACGACAGCAGGGAGGTGGTCGCGGGGACGCTTTTCTTCTGTGTGCCGGGGACGAGGGTCGATGGGCATGAGTTCGCGCAGGGGGCGGTTGAGGCCGGAGCGGTGGGGCTTGTCGTGGAGCGCGAGCTCGAGCTGGCGGTGACTCAGGTGGTGGTCAACGATGCGCGGGCGGCGATGGCGCCAATCGCAGCTCGGTTTTGGGGTGATCCGACGGCGGAGTTGAGGGTCGCGGGCATCACCGGGACCAACGGCAAGACGACGACGGCGTTCATGGTCCGGGAGATACTTGAGGCGGCGGGGATTGCCTGTGGGTTGCTGGGGACCGTGAAGCAGGTGGTCGGCGGGGTGGAGGAGGGGGTCGAGCGGACCACCCCTGAGGCGATCGATCTGCAGGCGAGCTTTCGACGGATGCTGGCGGGCGCAGATCTCGCCTGTGCGATGGAGGTCTCTTCCCACGCGCTCGCTCTGCATCGCTGCGACTCGATCCGGTTTGAGGTGGCCCTGTTCACCAACCTGACCAGGGATCACCTCGACTTCCACGGCAGCATGGAGGATTACTTCCGCTCCAAGCGGAAGCTCTTTGAGATGGGGCCACGGGTCGCGATCGTCAACATCGACGATCCCTTCGGTCGGCGGCTCGCCGCGGAATTTGACTGCCTGACCCTCTCCGGGGGGGGAGCCGAGGCAGATTACGTCGCCGAAGACGTTTCCCTGGACGCCGGGGGGGCAAGCTTCAGCGTCGGGGGTGAGGAGCTGCGGACGAGGCTGCCAGGTGATTTCAACGTCGCAAACGCGCTCGGGGCGTTCGCCGTCGCGACCGTGCTGGGCGTAGATCCCAGGACTGCCGCCGCCGGTCTGCAGGGCGCCGCGCCGGTCCCCGGTCGCTTTGAGCCGGTCGAGGAGGGGCAGGAATTCGCGGTGCTGATCGACTATGCCCACACTCCCGACTCGCTGGAGAACGCACTGCGGGCGGCGCGGCGGCTCACCGAGGGACGACTGATCTGCGTCTTTGGCGCCGGCGGGGATCGCGACCGCGGCAAGCGGCCGCAGATGGGTCGGGCTGGCGCCGGGCTCTCTGACCTGGCGATCGTGACCTCCGATAACCCCCGCTCCGAGGACCCTGCGGCGATTGTCGCCGAGGTCCTCTCCGGGATCGAGGGTGGAGCTGGAGTCGAGGTCGAGGTCGACCGCCGCGCGGCGATTGCCCGGGCGCTCTCCTGCGCTCGGCCGGGCGATACGGTCGTGATCGCAGGCAAGGGACACGAGCAGGGCCAGGAGCTCGAGGGCGGGCGCAAGGTCGCCTTCGATGACCGCCTGGTCGCGGCTGCGGAGCTCAGGAAGCTGGCCGGCGCCGCGTGAACATGAGCGCCGAGCAGATCGCCGTAGCGATGGGGGCTGCGATAACCGCCCGGGGAGGGGAGGGCTCGCCCGAGCATGCCGCGATCGACTCACGCGCCGGCGGCCCGGGTTCCCTTTTCTTCGGCCTGCGCGGGAAGAGCGCCGATGGCGGCGAATTCGCTGCGAGTGCGATCGGGGCCGGTGCCTGGGGCGTAGTGGTTGAGCCCAGCCACGCCGCCGGACTGCAGGGCGCCTGGGTCTTCAGCGTTCCCGAGCCACTTGCTGCGATGGGCGCTTTGGCGCGGGCCTGGCGCCGGGTGCTCGGGGCCAGCGTGCTCGGTGTCACCGGCTCGGTCGGCAAGACCTCGGTCAAGGACATTGCCCGAGCACTGCTGCCGGGCAGGGTCCACGCCAACCGCGAGAATCTCAACACCGAGATCGGGTTGCCGCTGAGCGTGCTGGGCGCGCCGCCCGGGATCGAGACGATGGTTTTGGAGATGGCGATGCGGGGGCCGGGGCAGATCGCCGAGCTGGCCGCGATCGCCGAGCCCGATGTGGCGGTGATCACCAATGTGGGTCCGGTCCATGTCGAGCTGCTGGGCTCGGTCGAGGCGATCGCGGCGGCGAAGGCCGAGGTCCTCTCCGCCCTTCCCGTGCAGGGGGTGGCGGTTGTCCCGGTAAACGCCGGGGCGCTTGAGCCGCACCTGGGGGCAGCGCCTACTCTGCTGCGCTTTGGAGCGGGCGGAGACGTCGAGGCGCTTGAGCTGAGGGTCAGTGAGGGTGTCAGCGATGCGCTGATCGCCACCCCGAGCGGCAGCGCCCGCTTTCACTTCCCCTTCACCGAGGCCCACAACCTGACCAACGCGCTTGCCGCGATCGCGGCGGGCGCGGCGCTCGGCGCCGAGCCAGCTGCAATGGCCGACCGCGCTGCGAACATAGGATTCTCCCGCTTTCGAGGCGAGCGCCTCGATCTGGGAGGTGGAATCGTCCTCGTGAACGACTGCTACAACGCGAACCCGGTGTCGATGCGAGCGGCGCTCGACCACCTCGGCACGCTGGCGGCCAAGCGTAGGATCGCCGTGCTCGGCGAGATGGCCGAGCTTGGACCGGCTGCGCCCACCTACCACCGCGAGGTGGGAGAACACGCCCGTGCTGGGGGCATCGACCTCCTCGTTGGGGTCGGCGAGCCGGCCCGTGAGTACGGCCCCGACGAGCTGGTGGGAGACGCCGAGGAGGCCGCGGAGCTGCTCGCCGCGCAGCTCGGCAGCGGCGATCTGGTCCTGATCAAGGGATCTCGCTCCGCCGGGTTGGAGGCGATCGCCGAGATGCTTGAAGCGCTGATCGGTCTCGGCGGGAGCAGGGGAGGCCTCGCCTAATTATGGGTGTGGTCCTGATCGCCGGGATGGCGTCGATGCTGATCTGCATCTTCCTCGGACCGAAGTTCATCGAGTACCTGCGGGTCAAGGAGTTTGGCCAGCACATCCGCGAGGACGGACCTCAGGAGCACCATGCCAAGGCGGGCACCCCGACGATGGGCGGGCTGATCGTCTTCGCCGCGATCTTTGTCCCCTACCTGGTCCTCTCCAACCGCGATGCCGAGAGCCTCGCCGTGTTCGGCGTCGCCATCGGTTGCGCTGCGATCGGCTTTGCCGATGACTACATCAAGATCGTCAAACGCCGCTCGTTGGGCCTACCGGGCCGCTGGAAGCTGCTCTTTCAGCTGGTTCTCGCCTTCGGTCTGTGGTGGGTCGCGCGGCACGAGGTCGGCCTTGAACCGATCCTCTATTTCCGGATCGGCGGCGGCGCGATCGACCTCGGCCCGGTCCTTTACTTTGTGCTCGTCTTCCTGGTCATCGCCGGCACCTCAAACGGCGTCAACCTGACCGATGGTCTCGACGGCCTGGCCGCGGGTTCGTGCGCAATCGTCCTGCTCACCTACACCGCGATTGCCTTCGTCACCGGCGAGCGTCAGGACCTGGCGCTGCTCTCGGCCTGCCTGGTCGGCGCCTGCATCGGTTTCCTTTGGTTTAACTCATTCCCCGCCTCGATCTTCATGGGCGACACCGGCTCGCTCGGTCTCGGCGGAGCGATCGGTGCGCTCGCCGTGATGACCCAGACCGAGGTGCTGCTGATCATCATCGGCGGCATCTTTGTGATCGAGGCTCTCTCGGTCGCGGTCCAGGTCTTCTCATTTAAGGCCTTCCGCCGCCGGGTCTTGCTGATGGCGCCGCTGCACCACCACTTCGAGATGATGGCCTGGTCAGAGACGAAGATAATGCTCCGCTTTTGGATCATCGCCGCGGTCTGCTCCGGGATCGGGTTCACGCTCTACCAGCAGTCGATCGGGCGTTAGGTGGCCCCCCGGCCCCCAAGCTCGCACAGGGTCGGCGACGCAGAGGACGAAGCTATGCCCGATGAGTGCGCCGCCGCCTAGGAAGCCTCGTCCGCAGTTTCCCCGTGGCCCCTATCTGGTCGTCGGGCTCGCCCGCTCGGGCCAGGCCGTGGCGCGAGTGCTGGCCGGGCGCGGCGAGAGGGTCCTCGCGGTCGATGCGGGAATGCCCGATGGAGCGGCAGGGTTGAGGGGGGTAGGCGTCGAAGTTGTTCTGGATTCGGATGGATTGGCGCTGCTCGATGGAGTTCGGACACTCGTGAAGAGCCCCGGGGTTCCTCGGGAGGCGCCGGTGATCGCCGGCGCGCTGGCGCGGGGGATCGATGTGATGGGGGAGCTGGAGGTCGCCTGGCGGACGATCCCAAACCGTTTTCTCGCGGTCACCGGGACCAACGGCAAGACGACGACGGTCGAGCTCCTCGGGCACCTCTACCGAACCGCGGGAGAGCCCGCCTGCCTCGCCGGGAATGTCGGCACCCCGCTCTCAGCGGTTGCCGGGAAGCTCGACCCGGCGGCAACCGTGATCTGTGAGTGCTCGAGCTTTCAGCTCCAAGACAGCCTCGCCTTCGCTCCGGAGTGCGCGGTCTTCCTCAATCTCTCTCCCGATCACCGCGACCGCCACCCCGACCAGGTTGCCTATCGCGAGGCAAAGCTGCGGATCTTCGCCAACCAGGGCAACGACGACATCGCCGTCTTCAACGGCGAGGACCCGGCGCTGTCGGGGGTCGATCTCGGCGGCTGTGCCCGCCGGGTGGCGTTCTGCCATGGCGCCGGGCCCGATTGCGAGGTCTCGCTCTCCGGGGAGACGATCTTCTATGACGGCGAGCCGCTGATCGGGGTTGGTGAACTCGGTCTGCTCGGCGAGCACAACGTCGCCAACGCGATGGCCGCAAGCGCCGCCGCGCTCTCGATGGGAGTCGATCGCGAGAGCGTGAGCGAGGGGCTGAGAACCTTCAGCGGAGTTCCCCACCGCCTCGAGCAGGTCGCTGAGATCGGGGGTGTGCGCTTTGTCAATGACTCCAAGGCAACCAACGTCGCCGCCGCCGTGGTTGGGCTGAGCGCCTTCACGGGGGGTGTGCACGCGATCCTCGGCGGCAGCGACAAGGGGGACTCCTTTGCCCCCCTGCTCGGCCCGGTGCGCCAGCGTTGCCTCGCCTGCTATCTGATCGGCGCTACGGCGGATCGGCTCGCCGCCGAGCTGGCGCCGGCGCTCGAGGCGGGCGTCAAGCTGCAC
>JBAVAR010000076.1:0-15913 GCA_049585815.1 Solirubrobacterales bacterium | reverse complement strand
CCGCGCTGCCTGCGAATCGATCACCACCCGCCGTTTTTTCGGAGACGCTGACCCCGAGGCGGCCGGCGCCTGTCCGTCGGCCCCCACCGGTTTTTGAGAGGACGAAGCTTTCGCCACCGATTTGGGTTTCGGCTCTGTCTTTACAGCGGTCCCACCATCCCCCTTGGCGGCCGAGATTGCCTTTAGCGCCTCGGCCTCCTCCACGCTGGAAGCTGCGGCCTTCGCTTCAACACCAGCGGCCTGCAGCGCCGCCAGCAGCTCTTTGCTGCTGAGGCCCTGCGCCTTCGCGATCTCGTGAACCCGCTTCTTGGCCACTAGGACTGCTCGGCCTCCTCAACGACCGGCTCCGGCGACTCGACCGCGGATCGATCGTCCTCGAGCTCGACCTCCTGGCTCCCAGGCTCCTCAACGACCGGCTCCGACGACTCGACCTCGGATCGATCCTCCTCGAGCTCGGGCACCTCGCTCGCGGCCTGCTCAGCGATAGATGCATCTTCCACGGGCGCGGGTGATGGTGGACCCGCGGATGTCGCCCCATCGCCCTCGGCAGCATCTTCCGCCGCCACAGAGTTCGCGGGCTCAGGCACCTGCTCCTCTGTGGTGTCCTCGGTCTCCTCGGTGAACTCCGCCTCAGCTCGAGAAACGATCTCCGCGACCTGTCCAGCGTCGGCGTCGGGGTCAGCGAGAATCGCCACCTCGGCCTCGCCTAGCGGCGAGAGAACCGCAACCTGGCTGGTCTGGAAGCGGGCAAGCGCCTGGTGCTGAGGAAGGCCGCAATATGTGGAGCCCGGGACGGCGGCGTTGGGACAGCGACGGCCGTTGGAGAGGACGGCCAGGCAGCGCCCGTCCGACTGCTCCTCTCCCTCATACTCGACCTCCTGATCTTCCTGGGAGAACTCGGTCTCAGACTTGATGTCGACGCGCCAGCCGGTGAGCCGGGCGGCGAGGCGGGCATTCTGGCCGTCGCGGCCAATTGCCAGTGAGAGCTGGTCGTCGGGAACGATCACCGTCGCCTGTCGCTCCTCGTCGTCGACGATCACCTCCCGCACCCGGGCCGGCGAGAGCGCCTTGGCGACAAAGCGGGCGGGCTCGTCGTTGTGGGGGATGATGTCGATCTTCTCGCCGCGCAGCTCCGAAACGACCATCCGAACCCGCGAGCCGCGCGGGCCGACGCAGGCGCCGACCGGATCGACGCCGTCGGCGTGAGAGATCACCGCGATCTTTGAGCGATAGCCGGGCTCGCGTGCGACCCCGACTATCTCGACAAGTTTGTCGGCGATCTCCGGTACCTCCAGCTGGAACAGCATCTTGATCAGCTCCGGACTGCGCCGCGAGACGACGATCGCCGGACCTTTGGTCGAGTCCGAGACATCGGTGATCACGGCCTTGACCCGCATTCCGTGGTCGTAGCGCTCGTTGTAGACCTGCTCCGACTTGGGCAGCAACGCCTCCACCCGCTCGCGCAGCTGCACCAGTGTGTAGCGCTTGTCGGACTGCTGGATGATCCCGGTGATCAGCTCGCCAACCCGATCCTGGTACTCGTCGTACATCATCTGACGCTCGGCTTCCCGGATCCGCTGCAGAATCACCTGCTTGGCAGTCTGGGCGGCGATCCGGCCGAAGTCATCAGGGGTGACGTCGCGGGTCGTGATCTGGTCCTCGTAGGGAGCGATCATCTCCGGGTCTAGCTCGGGCTCCTCGGGCTCGCGCAGCTCACCCGTCTCGGGATCGATCTCAGACTCCTCCTCCTGGAGCTCCGCGGCTTCGGCGAGCAGCTTCTCCTCCAACTCTGGAGGAAGAATCAGTTCGAAGACGCGAAAATCCCCGGTCTCGTGGTCGAGGTCGACCCGGGCGTATTTGGCCGCGCCCGGAGTCTTCTTGTAGGCGGAGAGGAGCGCGTCCTCGAGGGCGTCCATCAGCTTCTCGGCGGAGATTCCCTTCTCCTGCTCAAGCGCCTTGACTGCTTCGACGATCTCCTTGCTCACTGGAGCTGCTCCTTGGTCTCGGGAACGGGGTTGGCGCGGCGGTACTTCGACCCCGGCGAGGAAACCTCAAGCGAGTAGTCGGCCGTGAGGTCTCCGAGGTGCCTGGTCACCCGCTCGCACAGCGCCAGGTCGACACCGCCGGGGTGGTCGATGAAGATCCGCAGTGCATCGGTACCTGGCCGCTCGACGGCGACCAGGCCGAGCTCGGGATCGAGCTCGGTGAGCTGCTGTTGGATATTGTCTTTGAGGTCTTGCACGCCTGGTTTGGGGCGAAAAAAAAGTGGGCCAGGCCCACTTCTCGACACCGGGTAGGGACGTAAAAGCTTGACCTCAGTATAGCCGCGCCCCGCTTCGGAGCCAATCGACTCGCTCGAGAATCGCATCGGCGATCCCTTCCTTCGGCGCCCGGGCAATCGGGGTCTCGCTCTCCCTATCGATCAGGGTCACCTCGTTGTGGTCGCTCCCGAAGCCGATCTCGGGGTCCGAGACGTCGTTGAGGACGATCAGATCGGCGTTCTTGCGAGAGAGCTTGTCGCGGGCCCGGGAGAGTCCGTCCTCGCCATGCTCGGCGGCAAAGCCGACGATCGTCTGCTGGGCGCTACGGGAGCCAGCGAGGGAGGCCAGGATGTCCTCGGTTGGATGGAGATAAAGTTCGAGGGCGTCCTCGCGCTTCAGCTTGTCCGCGGCAACCTCGGTCGCTCGAAAGTCCGCCGGGGCAGCTGCCATCAAGAGGACGTGGGAAAAGGGGAACTCCGCCCGGGCCGCCTGCGCCAGCTGGTCTGTGGTCTCGATATCGATTCGGCGGATTCCGGGCGCAGAGGGGAGGTCCACGTTTGCCGCAATCAGGGTCACCTCCCCACCGCGTCGGGCCGCCGCTGCGGCAAGGGCCAGGCCCATGCGCCCGCTGGAGCGATTGCCCAGGAAGCGAACGGGATCAATCGGCTCGCGGGTGCCACCGGCGGTGACCAGAACCCGGAGACCGTCCCAGGGACGCTCGCCTGCCGGCAGGGCGGCCTCAACCCGGCCGAGGAGGTCCGCGGGGTCGGGCAGCCGGCCCCTGCCGAACTCCCCGCGAGAGGCGAGGGCACCCTCGCCGGGCTCGATCACCGTGACGCCCCGCGTGCGCAGAGTCTCCAGATTGGCCTGGGTGGCCCCATCCGTGTACATCCGGTCGTTCATCGCTGGCGCCACGAGCCGGGGCGCGACGCAGGCCAGAAAGCAGGTGCTGAGCATGGAGTCTGCGATCCCGGCGGCCAGCTTGGCGATGGTGTTGGCTGAGGCGGGAGCGATGAGGTAGGCGTCACAATTGGCCGCCAGCTCGAGGTGGCCGATCGGCTCGTGCTCCGGTGAGGGATCACCCGGGAAGGCGCCGCGCATCGGATCTCGCTCGAACTCAGTGCTGAGAACGGGAGCGCCGGTGAGCCCCTCAAATGAGGCCGACCCGACGAAACGGGATGCGGTCTCGGTCATCAGCACCCGCACGCCATGACCGGCGGCGGTGGCCAGGCGGGCAAACTCGAGCGACTTGTAGGCGGCGATCCCGCCGCTCACGCCAAGCAGGATTCTGGCCATCGATTCCTCCTGTGGGTCGCGCCGGAGGTGAAGGCGCTCAGGCGCGGTACTCGTATTTGAGCTTACCCTCGGCAAGCTCCTCGAGGGCCATCGAGAGGTAGTTCCTGTCGGGCGGAACCTCGACCATCGGCGGCGGGTACTCACCGAAGCTGCCCTCGCCGAGGTTGTGGAAGTAGCTGTTGATCTGGCGGGCCCGCTTTGCCGCGACAACCACCGCCGCGTAGTGGGAATCGGCGTGATCAAGGAGTTTGTCGACGCGTGGTTTGATCATTCGACAGAGGAGTCTAGTGGCAAGCCGAGTTCGGCGCGCACGATCTGCTCCAACTCGGCGGTGGCGCGGTCGAGATCGTCGTTTATGACCCGATGGCGAAACTCATCCTGGGCCGCGAGCTCCTGCTCGGCAACTTCAAGCCGGGCGTCAATCGCCTCGGCCGCATCGGTGCCGCGGGCGAGCAGGCGCTCGCGCAGGACGCCGGGATCGGGCGGAGCGATGAAGACCTGGACAGACTCGCGCATCGCTGCGCGTACCTGACGTGCGCCCTGCACCTCGATCTCAAGCACCACCGAGCGGCCAGCCGAGAGGCGCCGCTCGACCTCCGAGCGCAAGGTGCCGTATCGGTGGCCGCTGTAGGTGGCGAACTCGAGGAACTCTTCCGCTCCAACCCGCTGATCGAATTCCTCCGGGGAGAGGAAGTGGTAGTCGCGACCATCGAGCTCGCCCTCGCGCGGAGGTCGAGTCGTCGCAGAGATCGAGAGCTCCAAGTTGGGGACGCGCTGCAAAAGACCCGCGATCAAGGTTCCCTTGCCGACACCGGATGGACCAGTTATGACAAAGACTTTCGACATGTACGGCGCGCGCAAACCAAGCAGATCGGCCGGACGCAGCGAACGCTCCACGCCGTGCACCCAGGAGCCAGGCCCGCCTAGATGGCCGCGTGTTTCGTTAGCGGCGGAGCTGGGAGACCAGCTCTGTCCGCTGGCGCTCCGAGAGCCCCCCAATCGTCTTTGAGGGGGAGATCCGGCACTGGTTGAGGATCCGGTTGGTCTTCACCCGGCCGTACTTCGGCACCGCCAAAAGCATGTCGAGGACCTTCGCAGTCATTACGTACTCAGGCGGGTCGAGCAAGAGGGCGTGGATCCCGGCCCGTCCCGCTTTCAGGTCCTTCTTCAGCTTGGCACGGGCGGTGCGGATATCGTTGGCACGCTTCAGCGCCTCCATCCTCTGATCCAGCGACCGCTCGGGAGCCGCGGCTGAGGTCTTGACTGGGGCGGGCATATGGGCGGCGAGTATAGCCGCGGGTCGAGGGCGTGCAAGGGCCATCTCGCCAATTCGGGCAAAATTCATCTGGACCTCGAGTCGAGGTTGAGGATCGGGGCTCACTTCGATCGCGCGGCGACCACGGTGGAGAGCTCTGAGGCAACCCTATGACCGGCCATCGGGTCCCTGAAGCTCTCCGTCCCGACGGCGATCACCGCTGCTCCCGCAGCGAGAAATTCAGCGGCGTCGGCGCCGCTTGAGATGCCGCCCATTCCCACGATCGGAACCCCCACTGCCGCCGCGACGGCGCGCACCTGGGCGATCGCGATCGGCCGCACAGCCGGGCCGGAAAGTCCGCCGTGACCGGCGGGAAGGGGTGGCTGCCCGCTCGCCGGATCGATCGCGCTCGCCTTCAACGTATTAATCAGCGAGACCGCATCGGCACCGCCGCGCTCTGCTGCCTGGGCGACGGCGGCGGGGTCGGCAACGTTGGGTGTCAGCTTCACGATCAGTGGCTTTGCCGTGAGCGACCGCACAGCATCGAGCAGCGCCTCGGTCTCGGCCGGCCGCTCGCCGACGATCAATCCGGAGCGAACGTTGGGGCAGGACACATTCAGCTCGAGCGCCGCTACCTCCTCCCGTTCCCCGAGCGCTGCCACCAACCCGGCGAACTCCTCCCGGCTGGTGCCCATCACCGAGACGATTAGGGACACCGGCAGCTCGGAGAGCTGCGGCAGGTCCTCCGCGAGGAACCCGACCAGCCCCCGGTTGGGCAGCCCGATTGAGTTGATCATTCCCGCCGGTGTCTCCCAGATCCGCGGCGGCGGGTTGCCTTCACGCGGCTCGGGCGTGATCGTCTTTGAGACAAAGGCAGAAAACGGGAAATCCGAGAGCAGCGCGTCGCCGTATGTCCGCCGTGCGGCGATCGCGTCGTAGGTGCCCGATGCGTTGATCACCGGGTGGGCCAACTCGATGCCGCACAGATCATGCATCGATCACAGGGCCATCAAGGCATAGGCGCAGGTAGCCGCCGGTCGGCCTAGGGATTGCGCAGCCGTAGCAGGCCCCGTAACCGCAGGCCATCGGGGACTCCATTGCCAGTTGACATGGGACGTCGCGATCTGCGCATAACAACCGAGTCGCCTCCAGCATCGCGGGCGGTCCGCAGGAGTAGACGACGGCGCCTGAAGACTGGTCGCCCTCAAGGATCGCTGCGAGCAGGTCGGTGACATAGCCGCGATGACCGACGTGGCCGTCCTCGCTTGCAAGGCGGACCTCACAGCACGAAAATAGGTCGTCGAGGCCCCCGGAGTGGGCCCGGTTGCGAAAGCCGAGCAGGACCCGCGTGGGGATATTGCTGGCGGCGAAGGCACGGCGCAAGAGCGCCAGTGGAGCGATCCCGATACCTCCGCCGACAAGGACTGCGCCCACCGCACCGAGGGAAAGCTCCCGCGGCGAAGAGAAGGAGTTGCCGAGGGGGCCGTTGAGCCAGACCCCCTCCCCCTCCTCCAAACCACAGAGTCTGTCGGTACCGGGGCCGGTCGCCTCAATCAGGAAGTCGAGCCGGATGCAGTCGCCGTCCTCTCGGAAACCGGCAACCGAGAGCGCGCGGGGTAAAAAGGGGCGCGCGCTGCCCTGCTCCCAGTGGCGCTCGCTGGCGAGCATGTAGAACTGCCCCGCCTCGGGCTTGGGCCCGGATTCATCGAGCAGCGAGATGAGTCGGTAGCCGCCGGATGTCCGGTTGCCGGTTACCTCGCAGAGACGACGCCCGAGCGGGGCGATCATCGAGGCTGCGTAGCCTTTGTCTTGGCGTGAATCTCCTGCAGCGAGCGGACCTCGGCGGGATTCTTGGTCGCCGCGATCGCCCGGACGGCGGCCGATGCACCGGTCATCGTCGTCACGCATGGGATGCCCTGGCGGACGGCGGCGCTGCGGATCTCATAGCCGTCTGCGCGGGCGCCCGAGCCGGTCGGGGTATTGATCACCAGATCGCAGCGACGCTCATGGATCAGGTCGACGACGTGCGGGGAGCCCTCGCCGAGCTTGTTGATCCGGGTGACCGGCACGCCCATGGCGGAGATCGCCTGCGCGGTGCCCCCGGTTGCGATCACCTCGAAGCCGAGGTCGTGAAAACGGGCGGCGATCTGGGTTGCCGCCGGCTTGTCGGTATCGGTCACCGTGATGAAGATCGAACCCTCCGCGGGAAGCGAGACTCCGGCGGCCGCCTGTGCCTTACCGAAGGCGGCGGGGAAGTCGGCGGCGATTCCCATCACCTCGCCGGTGCTCTTCATCTCCGGCCCCAGGACCGAGTCCGCGCCGGCGAAGCGGGCAAATGGAAGCACCGCCTCCTTGACGCTGACGTGCTCGACCGGACCCTCGGGCAGCTCCTGCTCGGCGAGACGCTCGCCCAGCATCAGCCGGCAGGCGAGCTTGGCAAGCGGAGCGCCGATCGCCTTTGAGACAAACGGGACCGTACGCGAAGCACGTGGATTGGCCTCGATCACGTGCAGCTTTCCGCCGGCCACCCCATATTGGATATTGATTAGCCCGATCACGCCCAACTCGAGGGCGATCCGCTTCGTAGTCGCCCGAATCTCCTCCAGCATCTCCTCACCGAGGCTCATCGGCGGAATCACGCAAGCGGAGTCGCCGGAGTGGACGCCGGCCTCCTCGACGTGCTGCATGATCCCGGCGACCCAGACCCCCTCGCCGTCGGCGAGCGCGTCAACGTCGACCTCGATCGCGTTCTCGAGGAACCGGTCGAGCAGCAGCGGGTGCTCCTGGTCGGCCTTGACGTGGGCTTTCAGGTAAGCGGCAAGGTCCTCGGTCGAGTAGCAGATCTCCATCGCCCGGCCGCCAAGCACATAGGAGGGGCGCACCAGAAGGGGAAAGCCAACCTCCTCGGCAATCACCGCTGCCTCTTCGGCAGAGAGCGCCGTCCCGTAGGGCGGGTGCTTGACGCCGAGCCGGCGCAGGAGGGCGCCAAATCGGCCGCGGTCCTCGGCCAGGTCGATCGCGTCGACCGGAGTGCCAAGCAACTGAACGCCCGCCTCTTCCAGCTCACGCGCCAGCCGCAGGGGAGTCTGGCCGCCGAACTGGACGATCACCCCCTCGGGGCCCTCCCGCTCACAGACGGCGAGAACATCCTCCGCGGTGAGCGGCTCAAAATAGAGGCGGTCTGAGGTGTCGTAATCGGTGGAGACCGTCTCCGGGTTGCAGTTGATCATCACCGCGTCGCGGCCCAGCTCACGCGTGGTCATCGCGGCGTGGACGCAGCAGTAGTCGAACTCGATCCCCTGTCCGATTCGGTTGGGCCCAGCACCGAGGATGACCACCGAGCTGCGGTCCCCCCGCCGGATCTCGGAGGCCGGCGGTGTGCCGTCGGCAGCAGGGCGCTCGTGGGCCGAGTAGTAGTAGGGGGTCGCCGCCTCGAACTCGGCGGCGCAGGTATCGACAGCCTTGTAGGTGCGGTCGAGTCCCTCGGTGCCGTCACCGGCGAGGGCCAGAGCCTCGAGCTCACGCAGAAACCAGCGATCGACTCGGCAGCACCGATGGACAGCCTCGACGTCAATTCCTCGGCGGAAGGCCTCAAGCACGAGGTCAAAGCGCTCCGCACTCGGAGTTTTGATGCGGCTCAACAGTGCCTCCTCACCCGCGGGCGCCTCGGGCGAGGTGTCCAGCTCACGCGAACGCAAGGCCTTGGCGAAGGACTCGCGGAATGTGCGGCCGATGGCCATCACCTCGCCGACGCTCTGCATGTGGGTGGACAGGCGCCCCTCCGCCCCCGGAAACTTCTCGAACGCAAAGCGCGGCATCTTCGTCACCACATAGTCGATCGTCGGCTCAAATGAGGCCGGGGTTGCGCGCGTGATGTCGTTGGGAATCTCCTCCAGGGCATAACCGACGGCAAGCTTCGCCGCCATCTTGGCGATCGGAAAGCCAGTGGCCTTGGAGGCGAGCGCCGAGGAACGCGAGACGCGCGGGTTCATCTCGATCACCACGACCGCTCCGCTCTCGGGGTCGACACCGAACTGGACATTGGAGCCACCCGTCTCCACACCGACCGCCCGGATAACCTGAATCGCCTGGTCGCGCAGCTCCTGGTAGAGGGGATCGGTGAGCGTCTGAGCCGGCGCCACGGTGACCGAGTCGCCGGTGTGGACCCCCATCGGGTCGACATTCTCAATCGAGCAGACGATGACGACGTTGTCATTGCGATCGCGCATCACCTCCAGCTCGAACTCACCCCAACCCAGCACCGACTCCTCAACCAGCACCTGGTTGATCGGACTAGCCGCGAGGCCCTCGGAAACGACCTGGCGCAACTCTGTCTCGGTCTCCCCCACGCCGCCACCCTGACCGCCCATGGTGTATGCGGGACGGACTATCGCCGGAAGAGAGATGCGGCCAGCTGCAAGCGCCGCCTCAACCTCGCCGAGGCTCTCGACGGTGATCGACCAGGGGATGCGAAGGCCGGCCTCGCTCATCGTGCGGCGGAACTCCTCACGATCCTCGGCGCGGCGGATCGCGGCGGCGTCGGCGCCGATCAGCTCCACCCCAAAGCGCTCGAGGGTGCCGTCCTCGTGCAGAGACATCGCCAAGTTGAGCGCGGTCTGCCCGCCGAGAGTCGGTAGCAGCGCATCGGGGCGCTCCTTCTCGATGATCCGGGTAAGCGGCCCCGGCAGCAGCGGCTCAATGTAGGTCGAGGTGGCGAACTCGGGGTCGGTCATGATCGTCGCCGGGTTGGAGTTGACGAGTACGACCTTGTAGCCCTCCTCGAGCAGCACCTTGCAGGCCTGCACGCCGGAATAGTCGAACTCCGCCGCCTGACCGATCACGATCGGGCCAGAGCCGACGAGGAGGATCTTCTCGATGTCGGTGCGCCTAGGCATTTGCGAGGTTGAGAAAGCGGTCAAAGAGGCGGCGGGCATCATGCGGTCCAGGGCCGGCCTCCGGGTGGTACTGGACGGTCGCCGCGGCGACATCTTTGAGGACTAGGCCCTCGACCGTGCGGTCATAGAGGTTGAGGTGGGAGAGCTCAGCGACGCCGAAGTCGGTCTCCCAGCACACCGGCCGATCGCCCTCTATCCGTGGCTCTCCACCCGGGCCCTCGACGGCAAAGCCATGGTTCTGGGAGGTGATGTCGATCCGCCCGCTCTCCAGGTCCTTGACCGGGTGGTTCGCACCGCGGTGCCCGAAGGCCAGCTTGTAGGTCTGCAGCCCAACTGCGCGACAGAGGAGCTGGTGACCCAGGCAGATGCCGAACAGGGGCCGCTTGCCGATCAACCCCCGAACCGTGTCGACGAGATATCCCAGGGCGGCTGGGTCACCGGGGCCATTGGCAAGGATGACAAGGTCCGGTTCATGCCCAAGCACCTCCGCGGCAGAGACGGTGCAGGGGAGGAGCGTGACTCGGCAACCGCGCTCGCGCAGCTGGCGGACGATGCTCAACTTAACCCCGGTATCGATGCCGACCACGTGGGGCCCGTCTCCCGCGAAGCTGACCGCCTCCGCTGGGGTGACGGTGCGCGCCAGATCGGCGCCGTCCATCGAGGGCTCGGCGGCGACCATCTCGCGCGCCACCGCCTCAGAGACTTCGTCGGGAAAGATGCCACCCCGCATCGCCCCTCGGTCGCGGATGTGGCGAACCAGCGCCCGAGTGTCAACTCCGCCTATCCCAGCGATGCCGCAGTCCACTAGCCAGTCGAGCCAACCACCCTCGGCGGTTGCCACATCCTCACTGTTTCTGGGGTCGCGCATGATGACGCCGCGAGCGTGGATGCGGTCGGACTCCATCGCCGCAGCCGAGATCCCGTAATTCCCGATCATCGGGTAGGTGAAAGCAATGATCTGCCCGGCATAGGAGGGGTCGGTGACCGACTCCTGGTAGCCGGTCATTGCGGTATTGAAGACCACCTCGCCGCTCACCGCCTCAGGGTGGCCGCACATCTCCCCCTCAAAGCGGGTCCCATCCTCAAGCAACAGGTAGGCCGCGGTCATCCCCTCCCTCCCCTCGGACCTTCAGGGCGGCGGTTAACGGGAAAAATGCTCATCCGGCCACTCCCAAGGAGAAGCTCCGCAACCGGTAGGCGATCTGACCCCCCGCAATCGTCATCAAGACCCGCCCGGTCAGCCTCCGCCCGGAACACCAGGAGTTGAGGGAGCGGCTCTCATAGCCCTCCTCACCGACGGTCCACTCGGCGGCGAGGTCGCAGAGGGCGACATTTGCCTCACTGCCAGGGGCGAGGCTGGGCCGCTGGAGGCCGAAGGGCTCGGCGCCGCCGGCCATCCGCTCGATGACAAGGGCGAGGTCCAAGGTCCCCGGTAGAACCAGATCGGTGTGAATCGCCGCGAAGGCGGTCTCCAGCCCGGTTACGCCCATCGCCGCCTGCTCGAAGGGAACTTCCTTTTCCTCTGCCGTGTGGGGTGCGTGGTCGGTGGCGATGCACTCGATCGTGCCGTCGCGCAACCCCTCGATCAGGGCCTCGCGGTCGGCCTGGCCGCGCAGCGGCGGATTCATCTTGAAGCGGTTGGGGTCGAGGCTGCGCACGGCCTCATCGGTGAGACAGAGGTGATGCGGTGTGGCCTCGGCGCTGATTCGCACTCCCGCCGCCTTCGCCGCCCTAACCACCGCGACCGAGTCTGCCGCGGACAGGTGCTGGACGTGAATCCTCGCTCCCTCATAGGCGGCGAGCGCGGCGTCGCGGGCCACCGCCGTTGACTCAGAAACCGAGGGGATCCCGGCGATGCCCAGCGCCGCGGAGACCGCCCCCTCGTGTATCGCACCTTCACCGGAAAGGTCGGGGTCCTCCTCGTGCAAGGCGATGTTGCCGCCGCAGAGCCGCTGGTACTGGAGTGCCCGCCGCATGATCCGAGCGCTGGTGATGGGCAACCCGTCATCGCTGAAACCGATCGCGCCGACTTCACGCAGCTCGGCCATGTCGGTTAACTCTTCGCCCGCCATCGCGCGAGTAACGGTGGCGAGGAATCCGACCGGAACCGATGCCTCGGCCCGAGCCCGCTCACGCAGGGCGCCGATATCGGCTGCGGTGCAGACGGCTGGCTCGGTGTTCGCCATCGCGAGGATCCCGCAGTAACCCCCGGCGGCAGCGGCACGGGTGCCGGTCTCGATGTCCTCCTTATGCTCCTGACCGGGAGTGCGAAGGTGGACATGGGGGTCAAAGAAGCCAGGAAAGGCGTGCAGGCCTTCGCCAGCGACCAGCTCGGCGCCATCGGTGATAGCCGAGCCCGGTGGCAGCAGCTCCGCGATCCGGCCCTCGCGCACCACCACGTCGTGGGCGCCTTCAATACCCGCCGCCGGATCAAGCACCGTCACTCCGCGCAGGATCGCGCTTGCGCTCTCACCCGAGCGCATGTCGAGCACCTCCGCCAGGCTCACGCCGGTTGCCCTATCTGCGCCGGGCGCTCCGCATCTCCATCGCTCTCGAGTGGTTCTGGCCGCTCGCCCCCGGCAAGCAGCTCGTAGAGGATCGCCATCCTCACCACCAAACCGGCTGCGACCTGCTCTGAGATCAGCGATCGCGGCGAGTCGATCATCTCGCCGGAGAGCTCAACTCCGCGATTGACGGGGCCGGGATGCATCAGCAGCTGGCGAGGACCGAGACGGCGGGAGTTGATCTGAAAGCGGACTGCATACTCGCGGATTGAGGGAACGAAGCTCTCGCTCATTCGCTCTTGCTGCATCCGCAGCGCGTAGACGACGTCGGCCTCTGCGAGCCGATCCAGCGTGTGGGTCACCGCGCAGCCAAGCTCCTCGATCCCTCGCGGGATCAGGGTTGGGGGTCCGCAGACCGTCACCTCGGCCCCCATTCGACGAAAGGCGATCAGGTTGGAACGGGCGACGCGGCTGTGGAGGACGTCGCCGACGATCCAGATCCGCTTCCCCTCAAGCGATTCAAGCCGGCGGCGCAAGGTGAAGACGTCAAGCAACGCCTGACTGGGGTGCTCGTGCTTGCCGTCCCCGGCGTTCACCACAGCAGCCGCGGTCCAGTCAGCCACCATTTCCGCCACCCCCACGTGGGGGTGGCGGATCACGATTGCGGCAGGGTCATAGGCGGAGAGGGTCGCCACAGTGTCCTTCAGCGACTCCCCCTTCTCGACAGAGGACCCGGCCGCCTTGACCGAGACGAGGTCCGCTGAGAGGCGCTTCGCCGCCAGCTCGAAGGAGCTGCTCGTGCGGGTGCTCGACTCATAGAAGAGGCTGACCACGGTCCGCCCGCGCAGGGTTGGCACCTTTTTGATGTCGCGGCGGCCGACCTCGGCGAAGCTCTCGGCACGATCGAGGATTGCCTCGATTTCCTCCCGCGAGAGCTGCTCGATCGCCAGCAAGTTCCTCAAGCCAGAACCTCGGTCGCCAGTGGCTCAGAGATCGTTACCTGATCGAGGCCATCGCTCTCTTGGAGGCAGACGTTGACCCGCTGCGGGAGCGCCGTGGGCAGGTTCTTGCCGACATAGTCGGGACGGATCGGCAGCTCACGGTGGCCGCGGTCGCAGAGCACCGCGAGCTGAACACGCTCGGGACGTCCGTAATCAAAGAGGGCGTCAATGGCCGCCCGTACCGTGCGCCCGGTGAAGAGCACGTCGTCGACAAGGACGACGGTGCGCCCGTCGAGGTCAAAATCGAGGTGGGAGGCGTGGACAACCGGCTGTGGAGAGGCTGTCTTTGCCCCGACATCGTCGCGGTAGAAGGAAATGTCGATGTCGCCGATCGGAAGCTCGGCATCGGTCAACTCGGTAAGTAGGGTGTGAAGCCGGCGGGCAAGCACGGCGCCTCGGGTGTGAATCCCAACCACCGCGAGACCAGAGGAGTCAGGATTCTTCTCGGCGATCTCGTGGGCGATCCGTCGCAGCGTTCGCCTCAAATCATCGTGCCCAAGCACGACCTTCTCGCTCACTCTTTGCTTCCTTCCTGGCCTCTCGGGACCGGGTTAAAGGACGGCCTGGAGGCTAGCAGGGCTGCCGGGCGCCGTTGGCAACAAGCTGCGGCTCGCCACGCTCGGCGAATGGAATCTCGATCAGGTCGAAGTCTCGGGGAGCGATGGCCGGCTCATATATCTGCCGGGCTTCCTCGAGAACCTCGCCCACGTGATAGCGGGAGGAGATGTGGACCAGGGCCAACAGCTTGACCTCGGCCTCATTTGCGATCGCGGCAGCCTGGGTGGCGGTGGAGTGGCGGGTTTCGGCGGCTCGTTTGACCTCCTCTTTGGCAAAGCTGGCGTCATGAACCAAGAGCTCGGCGCGGAAGGCGACTTCTGCGGTGGCGTCGCAGGGCGCGGTGTCGCCGGTGATCACGAGGCTGCGACCTGGCCTCGGCTCGCCCATCACCTCCGCCGGGGTTACAGGACCGGCGTCACCCTCTACCTCCTCTCCGCGCTGCAGTCGGGCGAACGCTGGTCCCTCCTCGACACCGAGGCCCCTGGCTGCCTCGGGATCGAAGCGACCGGGACGATCCTCCTCAACCAGCGCGTAGCCGCAGGAATTCTCGGTGTGCTGCGTCTGGTAGGGGCGGATTTCGTATCCGTCGTGGGGCACTGCCTCCCCCGGAGCCAGCTCGACCAGGTCAAGTTCATAGGCCAGCCGGCCGACCAAAGGGCTCATCGTCGCGAAGAGGTTGCGCAGGCCGGTCGGCCCGTAGATGATGAGAGGCCTGCTGCGGTCCGTCAGGTCGTATGTCTTGAGTAGCCCCGGCAGCCCGAGGACGTGATCGGTGTGGTAATGGGTGAGGTAAATCTCATCCACCTGGGTCAAGCCCAGCGAACGTTGGAGCTGGCGCTGCGTCCCTTCCCCGCAGTCAAACATCAGCCGATCTCCACCACGCGAGATGAGTACGCTCGCGGTGGAGCGACGCGCTGAGGGCACCGAGCCACCTGTGCCGAGGAATATGACCGAGAGGTCCATGGTCGGCCGAGCCTACGACACCGGGTTCAAGCAGGCACGGCTCGGCTGAAAGCTCCGTGATCTAACTGCCCTCGGTGTGAGACAGACGTGTTCTAGGAGTGCTGGTTGAAGGCTCCAGGAGCAGGCGGGATGTGCGGAGCGGACTCAAAGCGCCAGGTCGGTGAATCCCAGACGGGAATCACAGGACGGTCCTGGCTCCCGCAGGATCTGGATCTAAGCTGTCCTATCGGCCAAACCTCGAGTCCTAAAGAAGAAATACCGAGCGCCACCCCTGGGTGGTATCCGGTCGATGGAAAGCTCCGCTATTGGAACGGAACGAGCTGGACCAAGCAGATCAAGCACGACGCCAGCAACCGGCAACCCCCCACTCCTGTCACCAACAGCCTTCCCAGGGCCATGATCGCCCTTGGGGGCATCGCCTTGGCCGTCTCCCCGTTTCTGACCTGGGTGAACGCGCTCTTGTTCGGAGGAATTGATCTATTCAACGCACTGCTGATCACCGGCCACTCGCAGGCTCCGGCGTGGCTTGCGACGATCAGCGGATCCGCCGCGGCCCTGATCGGTTGGACCGGACATCGCCTCCTGGTGGTGAAAACCACCACAGTGTTTATTGGGCTAATTTCAGTCGCGGGCTCGATTTGGGCCTTGTTATCTCTGACCCACGATAGCCAGGTGGTAGATGGCTTTGCCCAGGTCTCCTATGGGCCTTGGGTTGCGATTCTGGGCGCCGCCGCCGTGCTGAGCGGTGGGCTTTTATTGAAGCGAGCGCCTAGCCAAGCCGATTGAGGCGGTCGGGGAGCGGTTCAAGAGACTGGCCGATTGGCATTTTGAATCCCAGGGGCGGGCAGTGTCAAACCAGCGCCTTGCCCGTACGGCTGAGAACTTCCAGCTTCAACGCCGCCACCCCGCACGTCAGCGCAACTCTCCAACTGCCTTTTCGTCATATCGGCGCAGATCTCCACCTCCGCCTGTGGGCGGCGCCGATGAGCGTAAGCGGTGATCACCTGTGGAACCTGGCGCTGCAAGCGAAAAGCTGGACCCGGAACCGCCGTGATCTGTCGAGCGGCCGATCCGGTCGCGTAGGTAGAAGTGGTGTAACTGGCCCGCAGTGACCGGGGGCGGTTCCGCGGAACCGCCTTGAAGAAGTTCCGGCCACCGTGGGCCCCAGACTCGTCGGAAG
>JBAVAR010000075.1:0-54983 GCA_049585815.1 Solirubrobacterales bacterium | reverse complement strand
AGGCCGGGCGGACCGCGCCGCCGGCGCCGAGGACCCGCGGGTCGCCGTAGGCGCGGGCGAGGCGCTCGAGCCAGTCCGGCGCCGCCCTCGCGTCGTCATCGAGGAAGGCCACCACCTCGCCCCTGCTCTGGGCCAGCCCGCTGTTGCGCGCCCCCGAGAGTCCCTGCTGCTCGGCGTTGGCCGAGACCTTGACCCCCGCCCAGCGCCCGCGACAGATGGTCTCGAGCTCGGGCGCGTGGTCGATCACCAGGAGGATCTCCTCAGCGCCGAGCGTCTGGGCCTCAAGCGATTTGATCGCCCGCTCGATCTCTCCCAGCCGCTTGACGGTGTAAGCGCAGATCACCACCGAGATCGAAGGCGCAGCGGGGCGCTTCTCGCGTTCGGAGCCGGCCGGCACCCCCCGATTCTGCCACGCCCCCCCGCGCGGGACCGCGCCGGGGCGAGCCTGGGCGGCGGCTACGATCCGCCGCTCCATGCGGATCCTGATGTTGGCCCAGTCCTACTCGCCGGTCGTCGGCGGGGAGGAGCGAATCGTCGAGGACCTGAGCGTCGAGCTGGCCCGACGCGGCCACCAGGTCGGTGTCGCCACCCTCACCCAACCGGCCGGCGAGCCGCCCGCCGCCGAGGATGGGGTGAGGATCGATCTGCTTGAGAGCTCGATGCGGCGGATCCCCGGCCTGCCCCTCGACGGCGAGCGAAACTATGCGCCGCCGCTGCCGGACCCGGTGACGGTCGCCGACCTGCGCCGGGTCTTGCGCCGCGAGCAGCCGGACATCGTGCACGCCCACAACTGGCTGGCGGGCGCCTACCTTCCGCTTGCGCGGCGCTCGGGCGCTGCATTCGTCCTCTCCCTGCACGATTACAGCCTTCTCTGCGCGACCAAGCGCTTCTTTTACCGCGGCGGCGTCTGCAGCGGGCCGGCGGCGGGCAAGTGCCTGGCGCACTCAATCGAGCACTACGGTGCCGCCAAGGGCACCCTGATCGGCGCCGGTATGCGGCTCTCAGAGCCGTGGCTGCGCCGGCGCGTTGACATGTTCCTCCCGGTCAGCGATGCCGTTCGCGAGCTCAGCGGGCTGAGCGATGGTGACCCCCAGCAGGTGGTGCCGAACTTCATCGGCGCCCTGCCCGATCCCCCAGCCCCGAGGGAGCCGGGTCTCGCCGCCCTGCCCGATCAGCCCTTCATCCTCTACTTCGGCGATATCACCGAGGACAAGGGCGTCCTCGGCCTGGTGGAGGCCTACGGGCAGCTGCAGGCGCCGCCGCCGCTGGTGCTGATCGGCCGCCGCCTGATCGATCAGCTGCCGAGCGTGCCGGGACTGATTGCCCTGGACCGGATGCCCCACCCGGTGGCGATCGAGGCGCTGCGGCGCTCGCTTTTCACGGTCGCTCCGTCGCTTTTGCCGGAGTCCTTTGGCATCGTCGCGCTGGAGGCAGCGGCCGCCGCCAAGGCGACGATCGCCTCCGATATCGGTGGGCTCAGGGACGTAGTTGTCGACGGGGAGACCGGGTTGCTGGTCTCACCGGGAGACGTCGATGCCCTGCGCGGGGCGCTGGGACGCCTCTGCAGCGAGGGCGGGCTGCGGGCCCGGATGGGGGAGGCGGCGGCGCGCCGTGCAGAGCTCTTTTCTCCCGCTCGGGTGGTCCCGCGCTTTGAGCGCGCATACCGTGAAGCGCAGCAGACACGGCTAAAGCGCGGCGGGCATGCCGGTCGATAGGAGGGACCCGGAGCCAGGGGAGCGCCGCCTGGCGCAGAACCTAGTCTGCGGTGAATGATGGAGCAGCCCAGCCAGACAAAAACGCCCGAGGAGGGCGCGCAGCCAAGCAGGCCTGAGACCATCCGCCTGCAGCCGACCCGCGGTTTCGGGCGGGTGCTCTCGCCAAGGGAACTGTGGCGCTACCGCGACCTGGCCTTCCAGATCGCCGCCCGCGACGTCACGATCCGCTACCGCCAGACCGCCTTCGGCGCGACCTGGGCGATCCTGCAGCCGGTCGCCTTCATGGTCGTCTTCTCGGTCGTCTTCGGCGCGGCGGCGGGGATCTCCTCAGACGGGCTCCCCTACGCGCTCTTCAGCCTCACCGCGCTGGTCCCCTGGATGTTCTTCGCCAACGCCTTCCTGCTCGGCTCTGAAAGCCTCGTCCTCAATCAGGCCCTGGTCTCGAAAATCTACTTTCCCCGCATCTTCATCCCGGCCGGCGTCGTCGCCGCCGGCTGCGTTGACTTCTGCATCTCGCTGCTGATTCTGCTGGCGATCGTCCTCATCTACGGGATCGTCCCCTCGCCGGCGATCCTGGCCTTGCCGGTGCTGATCGCGATCGCGATCGCGACCGCGCTCGGCGCGGGCACGGCGCTGTCGGCCGTCAACGTGCGCTACCGCGACGTCCGCTATGTGGTCCCCTTTGCGACTCAGATCTGGCTCTTCCTCACCCCGATCGTCTACCCGAACTCCAGCCTCAGCGAGCCGCTGAGGACGCTCTCGGCGGTCAACCCGATGGTCGGCGTGGTCGAAGGCTTTCGCTGGGCGGTTCTTGACACCGGCAACCCCCCGCTCGCCCTGATGGGGATCTCGGCCCTCGCCGCCGCGGTGCTGCTGCTGGCCGGCCTCGCCTACTTTGACCGAGTCGAGCGCAGCTTCGCCGACCTGATTTAGCGATGAGCTACCGCGCGATCCAGGCCAACGACCTCGGCAAGAGCTACCGGCTCGGCCTCAACGCCGCCTACGGCTCTCTGCGCGAGAGCGTCTCCGAAGGGATGAGGCGAAGCGTCGGCCGGCTCGCCGGTCGGGGGGAGCGACGCGAGGTCGACATCCTCTGGGCGCTTCGCGACGTCTCCTTCTCGATCGAGAGCGGTGAAGCGATCGGCCTGATCGGCCACAACGGGGCCGGCAAGAGCACGCTCTTGAAAGTGCTCTCGAGGATCATCGAGCCGAGCACCGGCTGGGCCGAGGTCAGCGGACGGGTGGGCTCCCTGCTTGAGGTGGGCACCGGCTTTCACCCTGAGCTGACCGGGCGCGAGAACGTCTTCCTAAACGGAGCGATTCTGGGGATGCGCCGCAGCGAGATCCGCAAACGCTTCGATGAGATCGTCGATTTCGCCAACATGGAGCGCTTCCTCGACACGCCGGTGAAGCGCTACTCGAGCGGCATGCAGGTGCGACTCGCCTTCGCCGTCGCCGCCCATCTCGAACCGGAGATTCTCCTCGTCGATGAGGTGCTCGCGGTCGGAGATGCCGCCTTCCAGCGCAAGTCCCTGGCCAAAATGGCCGAGGTTGCCAGGGCGGGGCGGACGGTGGTCTTCGTCTCCCACAATCTGGCGACGATCCAGGCTCTCTGTGAGCGGGCGATCCTGCTGGAGCGGGGCAGCGTCGTCGCCGATGCGCCGGTGGAGGAGGCCGTCACCGGTTACCTTCGCAGCCTCGAGCGGGCGGCGGCCGAGGACCTCCTCAGCCGCAGCGATCGCGACGGGCGGGCCTGGCGCGAATCGATGGTCAAGCGCCTGGCTGTGTTTGACACCGTGAGCGGAGAGGCGGACGTGGTCGTCGGCGGGCGCCCGGCAAAGTTCGTGATCGAGATGACCGAGGTGCTGGCGATGATGGAGTGCCAGCTGACGATCCTAAACAGCCTCGGACAGCCGATCGTCAGCTTCGACAGCGAGCTCTCGGCGCCCAGCGACATGCGCGACCAGGGCGAGGAGCCGCGGATCGAGTGCCAGGTCGAGTCCTTGCCGCTGATTCCCGGGCGCTACCGGATCGATGTCCTGCTCAAGGGTCGCCAGGAGATCCAGGACGGCCTGCAGGCGGCCGCCTATTTCGATGTCGAGCCCGGGGTGATCGAGGGGCGCCCTGTGCCCACCCCGGGCGCCGATGGCGACGTCGTCTTGCCACACACCTGGCACCTGCCGGCCTAAATCGCGCCGTCCAGCACAATGGGAGGGTGCGCCGCCACCTGATATTCGCGCTCCTCGTGCTCCTGCTCGGCGCCCTGGCGCCCGCCGCGGCCGCCGCCAAGCCGTGGATCGGCGTGCGCGCCAACCACCTCGTCAACCGCGCCGGAGCGCCGGTGCGTCTGCTCGGCGTCAATCGCTCCGGGGCTGAGTATGAGTGCGTCGAAGGCGAATCGGTCTTTGATGGACCGGTCAATTACGCCTCGATCCGGGCGATGAAGAGCTGGCACATCAACGCCGTCAGGGTGCCGCTCAACGAGAGCTGCTGGCTTGGGATCAACGGGATCGCCCCGAGTCTCGGCGGTCTCGCCTATCGCCTCGCGGTCCGCGAATACGTCGATCGGCTCGAGCGCGCGGGCCTTTACGTGATCCTCGACCTGCACTGGGCCGCCCCCGGCAAAAACCAGGCGACCGGACCGATCCCGCTGCCCGATGCCGAACACGCCTCGGCCTTCTGGAGCTCCCTCGCCAGCGAATATCGCGGCGATCGCAGCGTCCTCTTTGACCTCTACAACGAGCCCCACAACGTGACCTGGGAATGCTGGGTGGGACCCTGCACGGTCACCGATAGCTACTTCGGCACCTATGAAGTGAGCGGGCTGCCGCAGCTGCTGGCGGTGGTGCGCGCGACCGGCGCCCGCCAGCCGGTCATGCTCGGCGGCCTGGAATGGGCCGCCAACCTGCGGGGGTGGCTCGCGCACCGTCCCTTTGACCCCGCCCACGCGATAGTCGCCTCAAACCACTCCTACAACTTCACCCCGTGTTATGCGAGCTGCCGGGCGGTGCTTGCCCGGGTCGCCCGCAAGGTGCCACTCGTCACCGGCGAGCTCGGGGAGACCGATTGCCGCCACGCCTACATCGACTCCTACATGCGCTGGGCCGATCGCCACGGAGTCTCCTATCTGGGCTGGAACTGGGGTGCCGGCGGGCGCTGGAGTTGCGAGGGGGGCCCCTCGCTGATCCGCAACTACGCCGGCCAACCCACCCGCTTCGGCGCCGGGCTGCGATCCCACCTGCGCCAGCTCGCCCGGCCCTAGGCGGCGGCGGCTATCTGGCGCGCCGCCGCCATCCCGTCGACGATCGCGTTCTCCATCGCCGAGTACTCCCAGGAGGCATAGCGCCCGGCGAGGTGGATGTCGCGCCGGGCGAGCGCCTGGCGCAGGCTCGCTTTGACCGCCGAGGCATTGTGATCGTGGATCACGTAGGCGCACTCGATCAGGACCGCCAACACGGTCTCGACGTCCCCGGCACCCTCGATCACACCGAGGCTGCTCAGGTCGGCGATCGCCTGCTCGACCAGCTCCCCCTGATCGCGCCCCGGCTCGTGGGCGATCTCGACGTAGACGCTCTCGCGCCCCGCCGGGGCCATTGCCTCCGCGAAGCGCGCATAGAAGCCGACCCGGTAGGCGGAGAAGCGCTCCTCGGGCAGATAGATCCACTGGTACTGGCTGTAGGTCGGGTTGGCCCGCTTGAGGCCGAGGTTGACGCAGGTGACCGAGTTAGCGCGCAGCAGGGCGGCCGCATCAAATGAGCGCTCGAACGGGGTCACGATCGAGGCCAGCCGCGGCAGCGGGATCGTGGCGAGGACGGCACTCTGATAACCGAAGCTGCGCCCGTCGGCGGTGCTGACCCGGCGCCTCTCGGTGTCGACCTCGGCCACCCGCGCGTTGGTCAGCAGGTTGGGGACCAGTTGGGCAAGGCCCGAGCTCAGGGTGGCGATCCCCCCGCTTGCCGGATAGAGGAAGGAGCGGTTATAGCCGGTCTCCACCGCGCGCTTACTCTCCCCGCCCGCGCGGATCTCCTCGAGGCTCGGCTGGGGCACGAAGCGCCCCAGCCACTCGCAGGTGAGCTCAGAGACCGGCACGGTTGAGAGCTTCTCGTTGTAGGGGACCATGAAGTGGCGCCCGATTCCGGCGCCGAGGTTGGCCTCGATCCACTCGCCGAAGTCGGCATACTCGCTCGCCGTCTTTCTCGGCGGCTGCTTGGGAAGGAGATCGAGGCATTCGCGGCGCACCTGCTCGGGCGCATAGGCGAGGTGCTGCTGGAAGGGGTAGGGGACGATCGCGCCATCCAGGTAGATCACCGAGTTGCGGCTGACCCGGTTCCAGGCCTGCGGCGGGGTTGCCTGCTCGACCAGGGCCAGGGCGGCGGGGTCTGAGAGATGCAGGAGGTGGCCCGAGCAGTCGAAGGTGTAGCCGTCCTGCTCAAAGCTTCGGGTGAGGCCGCCGGGTGTCTCCTCGGCCTCGAGCAGCACCGCGTCGCGACCCTGGCGCTCGGCTTCGATCGCGGCGCTCAGCCCGGCGGGCCCAGCGCCGATGATGACGATGTCAAAGTCGGCTTCGCTCATCGCCTCAGGGGCCGCCCAGCCAGAGCTTGCGCAGGAAGCCGAGGATGCCGTCCTCGCCGCGGATCTCGATTCGCGGAATCTGCAGCGGGTCATCGCCGAGCGTCGCCGCCTGCGGGACGTGGGAGGCATAGGCCCCCACATAACCCGCCCCCTCGACGAGGCCAAGGACGCTCTGATCGAGCTCTCCGTAGGGGTAGGCGAGGGTGGTGGTGGGGGTCATCAGGATTGAATCCAGGTCGGTTCGTGACTGCTCGATCTCCCGTTTTGCCTCCCCGGCGGGGGCGCCGGGGAGGGAGCGGTGGGTGAGGGTGTGTGAGCCGAACTCAAAGCCGTTCTCCTGCATCGACCGGATCGCCTCCAGGGAGAGCAATGGGCGGCCCTTTGCGGCGCCATCGCGGTTCCAGTCATTGCTCTTGCCGAGGCGATCGCTGACAAGGTAGATCGTCGCGGTGAAGCCGTGGCGGCGCAGGATCGGGATGGCGATCTCGAAATTGTCGGCGTAGCCGTCGTCGATCGTCACCACGGCACTGCGGCGGGCCGGGAGGCGGTATTCACGCAGATTTGCGGCCAGCTCCCCGGCCGCGATCGGCCGGTAGCCGAGCAGGGCCAGCAACCGCATCTGGCGGGCGAAGGAGTGCGCGGCGCAGACGTAGACCTCGCGCTCGCCGCTCTCGCTGAAAGCGTGGTAAAGGAGCACCGGCACCCCGCGGGTGGTCTCAAGCCAGCGGCGACGCCTGAGGGCGCGCCGGGCCCCGAGCCAGAAGCCATAGCTGGAGAGGAAGCCAAACCAGATCCGCCGCCGCCCTTCGCCGGGAACCGCGCGCCCGGCGGCGGCGAGCAGCCCGACCGGCGCCCGCGCACAGATGAAAAGGCGCCGCAACCAAAGTTCGCGGGGGGTGGTGGCGCGAAACCAGCCGAGCAATCGCGGTCGGGTCTCAGGGTGGCGCTCGCCGAAGGCGGCGCAGAAGGCGCCGTAGGCGCGGATGTCGGCGAGGATCTTCCCGCGTGGCTTTTCGTCTTCATGGATCGCCTCAGCGCCGGGCAGGAAGGCGGGGACGGCGCCCGCCCTGCAGAGCCGGTAGCCGAGCTCGATGTCCTCGACTGCATCAAGGCCCTCGTCAAAGCCCCCGATCGCGCGCAGGAGCGCCAGCGGCGCGGAGAAGTTCGCCCCATAGCAATCGGCCCAATCGGCCCGGCGCCCGGCGAGGTCGCTATAGCGCTGATTCCAGGCCGCGGCGTGGGCGCGAGCAAACCAGTCGCTGCGAGCTGGCTCAGGCTGGATCAGCCTGCCGATCGCGAGGGTCCGCGGGTCCTCCTCGGCGGCGCTCAGGTGTGCTGCGAGCAGTCCGGGGGCGGCGATCACGTCGTCGTCGATGAACAGGCACCGCGCGGCCTCACAGATCTCAAGCGCGGCGTTGAGCGCCGCCGGCTTGCCGCGCTTGGTCAGCGCCAGGACGCGCAGTCGGAAGGGTGAGTCATAGCTCGCGAGCATCTCCGCGGTGGCGTCTGAGGAACCGTCATCGGCGATGATCACCTCAAAGCTCGCGGGGTCCAGGCTCTGGGCCCTGAGCGCGTCAAGGCATGCAGTGAGGCGCTCCCGGCGGTTGTGGGTGGAGATCAGAACGCCAAGCGCGTAATTTGGCGAGGCGCTCACGGGACGCTCGGCGCCAGCCCGGGCTCCCGTCCCCGGCGCGGGCGCTCGACCGTCAGCTCGCGCCAGCGCCGGGCGCTGACCTGGTGGCGGACCGAGCGCCAGAAGGTGAGGCGGCGGACGAAGTGCAGCCAGATCATTTTGCGGCCCCTCGCCGGCAGGAACCTGCCCAGCGAGGCGAGCAGGGAGGGCGGCACCCGCAGTCCGATCAAAGCCCGACGCAGGGCCAGCTCCCGGGGGCCCGCCGGGCCGACCCAATCGAGCAGGTTGGGCTCGGTGGAGGGATGGCGTTCGACAACCAGGACGTGGGCTCGACCCGAGACGCGGGCATCCTCGAGCATCCGCCCCGAGAGCTTTTGATCGTCATGGGTGCCCTCGGCTTCGGCCAGGTAGTGGAGCTTGCAACCGGCCTCACAGAGCCGGAAGCCGAACTCGAGGTCAACGGCGGAGGGGAGGTCGGTGGCAAAGCCGCCGACCTCGATGAATACGGCAGCGGTGCTCGAGAGGTTCGCCCCGTAGCAGTCGGTCCAGGTGGGCGGCCTGCCCAGCAGGTCGGTGTAGTGCTCGTTGAGACCCTGGGCGAAGGCGCGCGCGTACCAGTCATCGGCGTCGGGGGGTGCCTGGATCAGCTTGCCGATGCCGACCTCGCGATCGCTCGCGGCGTGGACGGCGATGTGCTCGGCGACGAGCTTTGGCGAGCAGACGATGTCATCGTCGACGTGCAGGCAGACCCGTCCCGCGGCGGCCGCGACCCCGGCGTTTCTGGCGGCGGCCCAGCGCTGTTGCTTTCCCCGCAGCAGCTGCAGCCGGTAGGGGGTGTGCAGCCCATCGACCATCTCCGCGGTGCCATCGCTTGAGCCGTCGTCGATCACCACGACCTCGAAATCGCCGGCATCCTGGGTCTGCAGCGCCAGCGAGTCAAGGCAGCGTCGCAGCAGCTCCCGCCGGTTGTAGCTGGGGACGATGACGCTGAGGAGGTGGGTCTGCTCGGGAGACATGGACGGGCCGGTTGGGAGCGGGCCAAAGATATTGGGCTAGGGAGACGGGGCGCCGCTTGCCCGCAGCCGCTGCGCTTCCTCATAGACGACCTCAAGCCGTGCCGCCCAGGCGTCGGGGCTGTGGTGGCGCTCGGCGAACTCGCGCGCGCGGGCGGCCAAGCGGCGCCGGCCCTCCACCTCAGAGAGCAGCCGAGCGACGCCGGCGCCGAGCTCCTCGGCGTCCTCGGCGATCAGGAGTGGGGGATCTGGCGCCAGGCTGGTGAACCCTTCGGCCCCCAGGGGGGTCGTCACCACGGCCTTGCGCCGGGCCATCGCCTCCAGCACCTTCATCCTCATGCCGCCGCCGCTTCGCACCGGGGCCAGCACCACCGCCGCCGCCTCCAGGTGGGGCTCCATGCTCGGCGCGTCGGCGATCACCTCGATCCCGGGCCCGGCGAGCTCGAGGATCTCGCGCGGGGGGGCGCTGCCGATGAGGCGCAGGCGCACCTGCGGGTGATGGCGGCGAACCACGGGCAGGATCTGCGCGGCAAGCCAACGGGCCGCGTCGCGGTTGGGAAGGTGGGCGAAGGTGCCGCTGAAGAGGATCGTGTCGGGTTGCTCGCGGGCCGGGTCAAGCGCATCGGGGAGCTCGATCCCGTAGGGGTCAACGCGGACCCTGGCGCTGATCTCAGGGGTCTGGCGGCGGATGGCCGCGGCGTCTGTCTCGCAGTAGACCTGAACCAGGTCAAAGCGCCGCCAGGCGCCGGGCAGGTAGGCCTCCCAGCGGCGCCAGTCGCGCGCCCTCAATCCACGCCGGGCCCGCTCGGCTCCGCGCGCGCTGGCGAGCCAGTCCGCCGCCGGCGCCCGCACCGCCTCATGCTCGGTGAGCACCCTGGTGAGTCCCGGGGGGAAGCGAAGGACGGCCAGTGGGTTGTCCTCGGCTGCGATCAGATCGAAGCTGCGGCTGGCGCTGAGCCTGTCAATCAGCGGCTGGATGCCGGCCGCCCCACACACAACCCGCCAGGGCCAGCCCCGCGTTAGCCATTGCGCCGCGAGCTCTCCCCGAACCTGCCAGCGCCGCGCCGGTGAGCTTGAGCGGCGCCGGTCGACGAAGTGGGCATCCAACCCCGAGCCGAGCAGCGCCGCGGCCGCCTCGGCCTGGCCGCGGTCTTCGCCGAAGCTGGCGAGCAGGGTGACCTCGTGGCGGGCGAGCAGGCCGTTCAGCTGCGCGCTGAAGAGCTTTGGCATCGCACCGATGCCTTCGCGGTCGGGGACCATCGAGGTTATGAGGAGGATTCTCATCGCCAAGTCCCGCGACGCAAGGGTGAAAGCGGCGGCCAGGGTATCTGATACCTTCGCAAACCCGCCAGTCAGGGTGAAAACCAAAGGGGGCTCGAGGTTCATTGACCGCGTCGCACCGCTCAGGGCTCCTGCAATCCGAGGGGGAGTGGGACGCCCGTAACCGTGTCCTTTCCGAGACCCTCACCGCCTTGGTGAAGGACTACGTTCGCCCGGGGGCCGAGCGGGCGCTTGATATCGGCTGTCAGACCGGTGTCACCACCGATCGCTACGCAGCTCTCACCGGTCTTCAGTGGGAGGGTGTCGATCCGGTGATCGAGGAGCCGAAGAGCTCCCCGGATGGGATGTCCCTCTTCCCCGGCTCCTCTGATCGCCTCGACTTCCCCGACGGGCGCTTTGACGTGGCGATGCTGGCCAACGTCTACGAGCACATCTTCCCCGAGCGTCGGGTGGCCTCCTTTCGGGAGATCCGCCGGGTGCTGGGGCCAGAGGGTGTCGTGATCGGCCAGATCCCCAACCCCTACTTCCCGATCGAGTCCCACAGCCGGCTGCCCTTCATGGGCTGGCTGCCGACGATCAGGGCCCAGAAGGTCTACTGGAAGCTCTCTCCGGTCAGCTGGGAGCATGACTTCTTCGTCGTCACCCCGCGCCACCTGCGCCGCGACGCCGCCGCCGGCGGCCTGCCAGTGGCGATGGTGCGCAAGTTCAACTACCCGCCCGAGGTGATCCCCGAGCGACTGCGCGGCCTCGCCCGCACGCTCGAGCGTCCGATGCGGGTGATGCCCTGGGCCTGGCAGTTCGTGCTCAGGCCCAACTAGCGGACTCACCGCGCCGCTGCAGGCGCCCGAGCAGCGGGTTGAGGCGCATGCGCCGCTCGGGGAAGAGGAAGACCTCGGCCAGCCTGCGGGCCGCAGGAGCCGGTGCCAGCGCCATCGCCGCAAACCAGGCGATGAAGGCGAGCTTGAGCGCCGCCGAGGCGGCGGAGCGCCGCCGCGTCGCCCGTACCGAGTCGGCAAGCAGCCCGGTCGTGGTGTCGGTGGGCAGTGGATGGCGCCCCCGGTCAAGGCGCAGGGAGATCATCCGGTTGGCGAGATCGGCGATCGAGAGGATGCGGGCGGGGTGGGGCAGGCCGAGCTCGCCGGCCAGCGCCAGGAGGGCCGGTGAGGTGGCCCGCGCGTAACCGATCGTCTCGCGGATGTGGTCGAGGTCAAGCTCGGCTGCCTGGGGCTCATAGTTATTGGCGCCGTGCAGCCTGTAGGAGGCACCGAGCTCCTCGATCGAGGCGACCGTGCCGAGCAGCGCCCCGAGGTGGACCAGATACCAGTCGGCGCAGATCCGGAAGTCGCGCTCGGGGATCGGGAAGATCGGCGCCAGCGCCGCGCTGCGAAAGGCGTTGGCGCTCATCGCCAGCCAGGTCAGGTCATAGGGGTAGGCCAGCTCTGCTCCGCGCAGATCACCGCTTGGCATCCTCATGTGGGGAGGAGGCTTGATCGCACCGCTCGGCCTGCCCTCGGCGTCGATCACGTCCATCCGAAACTGCGTCTTTGCCACCCGCCGATCGGCGGCAAAGGCGGCGGCGACCAGCGCCGCCGCCTGCGGTCGCAGCACATCGTCGGCATCGAGGAAGATCACGATGTCCCCCTCACAGATCGCCATCCCCGCGTTCAGCGCCGAAGCCTGGCCGCCGTTTTCCTTGAGCACTACCTGCACCCGGTCCTCGTAGTGGGCGAGGACGGCTCGCGAGTTATCGGTCGAACCGTCATCGACGACGATCACGTTGACGTTGGGGTGGCTCTGGCGGCAGGCGCTCTCGATTGCCTCGCCCAGATAGGCGCCGTAGTTGTAGTTGTCGATCACGATGTCGACGATGAGGTCCTGCGCCCCGCTCATCGCGACCTCCCGGGAGCGGGGACCCAACCGGTGACCCGGCGGTAGACGAGCGCCGGGTGATCGTGGCGGTAAAGGCGCGCCACGACCCCGACTCCGCCCCCGCTCGGGGGCGGGGCGGTGGGCAGCCAGAGGACCTGCTTTTGGCCGGGCCTCAGGGAGAGGTGGCGGATCAGCGGCGTGGGGTCTTCGCCGAAGCGCACCCAGAGGCGGTAGGAGCTCGCGTGCTGTTCGTCGCTGCCGACTCCGACCCGCACACCGACCGCTCCGCGGTGTTCGAAGGGCTGCATCCAGAGCTCGGTGTAGCCGAGCGCGTGCTTGGCGTTGACCGGCACGACGGCGAGCGCGATCGCCGCGCTCGCCGCGATCGCTGCGCCGAGGATCATCAGGGCGCCCGCGGCGGCGGGCCGGGGCAGGCGGCGGGGGTCGACCTCGCCCCGCCAGGTGCTCGCCCGGCGAATCGCGGCGGCCCGGCAGCCGCCGAGGACGATGAGCAAGAGCAGGATCGCCCAGGGCAGAGCGCGCAGACCGCCGAGGTAGTTGAGCGCGAGGCTGCCGAGCGCGAGCAGCGAGAGGCTGAGGCCGACGCTGAGGATGAAGAGCTGGGCGCGATCGACGCCGCGCCCGGGGAGCATCGCGGAGGCGATCGCAAAGCCCGGCAAAAACAGCGCCAGCGGGGCGGCGAAGATCAGCGAGATAACTTCGACCGGGCAGGCCAGGGCCACGATCGCGCAGAGCAGCGCGGCGCCGAGGACGATCTGCAGGTCACGATTGCCCCTCATCGTCCACCTTCGAGGTCAAAGACCGTGATGGTGCCGTTGGAGTAGATCTGGGTGGCGCCCGGGAGTGCCTGGAACTTGCGGATCACGCCCCGCGGCAACAGTTCGTTTTGGGCGGGGTTGTTGTTCTGGGAGAAGTAGTAGCCGCGGATACCGTCAGAGCTGATTTCGCGGCGATCGATGACCACGTAGCGCACGCCGATGCTGCGCAGAAGCGGCAGCTGCCAGTTGCCAAGGCGCGGCTCGGTGACGATGTCCTCGACGTCGGGGGAGGATCCGGTGGTCACGTCCTTGCCCCCGGGGACCAGGAGGACGTTTGCGTCCGCGGTGGCCGCGGCGAAGTGCCCGCCCCTGATGTTGTGGGCGGCCCATTCGGCCATCGCCAGGGGCTGGGAGACGATCACACCACCGCCCTGGGCACTGATCCGCAGCGGTTGGGATAGCTGTGTATTCCACGGCCATCCGGAGATCGCTCCGCCGACGAGGATCACCCCGAGGCTCATTGTCAGCAGCAGGCGCCGGCCCCAGATCGGTCCCGAGCCGCGCTTCCAGATCCGGGCGCAGGCGCAGGCGATGACGAAGGCGAGGCCGACGAAGAGGAACTCGCTCGCCCGGTTGCCGGTCTCCCATGCCGCGGGTGCAAGCCGCAGTGCCAGCGAAGCGAAGAAACCCAGGGCGGCGAGGGCAAAGATCAGCGCAAAGGGCTGGCTGCGGTATTTCTTCCAGTAGCTCAGCAGGCCGAAGGGAAGACCGAGCAAGAGGAGTCCGACGGCGAGCAGGGCGATCGCACGGGCGCCGATCGGAGTGACCCCCGCATATGAGTTGCTCTGAAAGAGTTCGCGGGGCGGTGACTCGCCGCCGATCGTGTGCTTGATCGCTTCGATCGCCCCGGTGAACGGCGGCGTCAGGTAGCCGGTCGTGGCGCCGGCGACGACCAGCAGCCAGAGGATCGCGAGCACCCCGGCGCCGATCGCAAACGGCCACGGGTTCGGCGCCCGCCAGCTGCGGCGCAGCGCCCCGAAGGCGAGCGAGAGGGCGAGCAACACGGCAACCATCAGGTAGGAGGTCAGGTGGTGGGTGACGACGATCGCCGCGATCCCCAGTGCGACCGGCATCGACCAATCGCGAAAGGCCTGCCGCGGGGCCGCTTCGCGCTCGGCCACGACCATCAACACCAAGAGCAGCAGGGGAAGCGCCAGCGACTCATATGAGTACTGGGCGCCGAAGAAGACGAAGTTGAAGTTTCCGGCATAGACCGCGACGCCGAGTCCGGCGATTCGCGCGGACCCGCTGACCCGGCGAAAGAGGAAGAAGAGGGCGCCGACCAAAACCAGGCGGGCGGCGGCCACCAGGATCATCCCGGCCGCATAGGTGGAGAGTCCGGTCAGCTGCGTCAGTGCCGAGGTCGCGCCCTCAAGCCCCGGGTAGGAGGGGGTGACTTCCAGCACCGGGTTGGAGTGAAAGAGATGGTGGTGGGCTGAGATCTGATCGGCGTTGAAGGCGTGGATCAGCTCATCGGAGAAGGTGAAGGTCGGCGCGTCGCGCACTACCTTGACCGCATAGAGGGAGAGGCCTAGCAGGCAGACGAGGGCCAGCCGCTCCCCGGCGGAGGCATCGCGCGAGGTCAGCCGGAAAAAGATCGGCAGGGCGATCAGCAGGATGCCGGCCCAGTAAAGAAGCGGTGAGGGGGCGAGCGTCGCCCGAGCCAGCGCATCGGCGATTGAGCAGACGAGCAGGCCGATTCCGGCCAGGAGCGCGATCTGCGGAAAGAGGCCTAGTTTTGCCTGCGGACGCGAGGCCAGATCAGGCGGGGATTCGCCTGCATTGATGGGGCGGGAGTGCCGCGCCGAGCTGGCCGGCATGCTGCTCACGCTACCGGGGTTCAAGCGGCGTTGGCGGCCGTGCTGGCTTTCTGGGCCTCGTGTTCCACCATTGGCGGGCGCTCACCGTGGATGCTGCGCCGACGCCGGGCCTCGCCGAGGATCGTCCCGAGCACGCGGAAGCCATCGCGGAAGGTCTTCAGGTTGCTCTGCCCCGAGAGACGGTCGGCCTCATAGCTCGGCACCTCGGTGATCTTCATTCCGGCGGCGGCGATCCGCAGGTTGATCAGGGTCTCGACCTCAAAGCCGGGGACATCAAGCGCGATGAAGGGCAGACACCGTGCCCAGAAGGCGTTGTATCCGTAGCAGAGATCGGTGAAGCGGGTGCCGTGCAGCAGGTTGGCCGATCCGCTCAGGCAGGTGTTACCCAGGCGGCGCAGTGCGGTGATGTCATCGCTGCCTCCCCCCGGCAGGAAGCGGGAGCCCTTGGCGAAATCTGCACCGGCCTCAAGCGCCTCGACAAAGCGGGGAATCTCGGCCGGGTCGGCCGAGCCATCGGCGTCGAGCATCACCACCAGGTTGCCGGTGACGGCCGCAAAGCCGGTGCGGAAGGCATCGCCCTTGCCCCGCCCGCTCTGGGTCAGGACGCGGATTTCGGGGTAGGCGTCGCGGGCGGCGTCGATCGTGTTGTCGTGGGAGTTGCCGTCGACCACGATCACCTCATGCAGGCCGCCGGGGAGCTGTCCCAGCACCTGGCCGATGTTCTGTCCCTCGTTCATCGCCGGGACCACAACACTCACTTTTGTCTTGCGAGCGCCCCGCCGGTCGGGGCCGACGTAGGGGACCGCGTCGGGGGTGGCGAGGGCCTGGACGTCGATCAGCGGCACGCCGCCGACCTGACTCGGCGTCGCCGCCGGCGCCTCAAGGAGGTCCAGGGGGCGGGGGAGAAGGCTGACCGGGACCCCGATTGACTTGAACGCGCGCACCAGGCCGAGCAGACCCTCGTCGTCGGCGTGCTGGGTGGCGATCACGACCCGGTCGGCGTGGTAGCGGTCGACGACTTCAAGGGCAGCGACCCTGCCGGCGGAATGAGTACCGTCCTCGCCCGGCGGCACGGTTCCGACCACGGTCGCGAAGGCACGCAGCGGCTGGTAGGCGCGCAGACGCTCGGCGGTCACCTCATCGCCGACCAGCACCCAGCGCTCGATCAGGTCAAAGCGCTGCATCATCGGCGAGCTGATCTTGCGGGCCGAGGTATCGAGGAGGACGAAGAAGGCCCAAAGCGCCAGCTGGGCCGGACCGTCGAGGGGGGTGAGCAGCGAGGCCACCCAGGCAAAGAGGGCTGCGACTAGAAGGCGGATCATCGGCCAGGCGAGGCCGTCCTCGCGGCTGAGCGGGCCGCTGGAGGGATGGGAGCCGTAAACGCCGAGCCCCGCGTAGACGGCGACCAGGAGCAACGGTGCGATCGGCAGGGCGGGGACGAGGGCCGAGTTGGTCACCACGGCGACCAAGGTCAGGGCCACCGATGAGGAGGCGAGGTCGATCACCGGCGGCAGCCACCACCAGACCCCTCGCCGGGCCCGGGGCATGCTGCCCAGGGTGGGCCGGTCCTGGACGACCGCGGGCTCAGTTGAGGGCTTGCCCTGGAAGGGGGGGTCGAGGGGGAGGTCTGTCGATGAGTGCATTGGGGAGGTGCTCGGTTTACTCGACGCGGTTCCTCTGTCGCCAGTTTCGTTAGGACCTTGGCCGGCTCCCCCCGTATCGGCAGGCGTCACGGGCCACGTTAGCGAGTCGCCGACTTCAGACGATGAAATTGCGGTTACGTAAAGAAGTGTGCAGGGTTGTGTGGCAAACGCAACCCCAAAAAAGGGGCGCTATTGGGCCAAAAATCCCTAGAGCCCGTAGCTCGCAGCCAGCTCGGGGTCCTTCGCCGCCAGCATTTCCGCCAGCTCTACCATCACCTTGCACTGCTTCCAGGTGGCATCGTCCTGCATCTTGCCGTCAATCATGTGGACGCCGCGACCGTCGGGGATCGCCTCCAGCACCTTCTTGGCGAACCTGACCTCCTCAGGGGGCGGACTAAAGACCTTCTTGGCGATGTCGATCTGCACCGGGTGCAGTGACCAGGCGCCGACGCACCCCATCAGGAAGGCGGCGCGGAACTGCGTCTCACAACCTGCGGTGTCCTTGATGTCGCCGAAGGGACCGTAGAAGGGGAGAATCCCAACCGAGGTGCAGGCGTCCACCATGCGGGCGATCGAGTAGTGCCAGAGGTCCTGCTGGGCGCTGATCCGGTCGGCCTCCGGGTTCTCGGGATCGGCCGGATCCTCCATCACGCGGTAGCCGGGGTGCCCACCACCGACTCGCGTTGTCTTCATCCGCCGCGAGGCGGCGAGGTCGGCGGGGCCGAAGCTCATCCCCTGCATGCGCGGACTGGCGGCGGCGATCTCCTCCAGATTGACGACGCCCTGTGCGGTCTCGAGAATCGCGTGGATCAGGATCGGCCGCTTGAGGCCGGCCTTGGCCTCCAACTGGGCCAGCAGCCGGTCGACGTAGTGAATATCCCAGGCGCCCTCGACCTTGGGGACCATCACCACCTCGAGCAGCTCGCCGATCTCGCTGATCAGCGTGGTCAGGTCATCCAGCACCCAGGGGCTCTCCAGTGAGTTGATCCTGGTCCAGAGTGCCGTCTGGCCGAAGTCAGACTCCTGGGCGGCCTTGATCAGTCCCTGGCGGGCGGCCTCCTTGCGGTCGACCGGAATCGCGTCCTCGAGATTGCCCAGCAGGATGTCGGTCTTCTTGGCGATATCGGCCGCCTTGGCGACCATTTTCTCGTTGGAGAAATCGAGAAAGTGGATCATCCGCGAGGGCTTGACGGGGATCTCGCGCAGCGGCTCGGGCGCGCCGATCGCCAGCGGATGGAAGAAGTCTCTGGGGTTTCTCAAGGCGCTCCTCTGCTTGTCTCTCTCGGGTTCAGCCGCAATCTAGTCAACCGTCGGGGTCGGTGAGCGGTCGGGTTTCCGCCTCTCCTCGCCCTAGATTCAGGGCGGTGGAGGGCACCGAGCGCGATAGCACGCAGGACTGGTTGCTGCCCGAGGCCGCGATGCCGCCGACGATCGGCGAGTTGGAGGACCGCATCGAGGAAGCGGTGACGATCGCCCGCGCCTCCGAGACGGCGGTGATGAGCGTCGGCGCGGCGGCGCTTGAGGCCGCCAACCAGGCAAACCGGGCGGCGGCGATCGCCGAGCGGGCCAGCGCGGTGGCCCTCGATGCCCAAAAGAGCGCCAGCCAAGCCCGGGAAGCGGAGCTCGAGGACAAGGTCCTGCGCGGCTTTAGCGAACGGGCCGATCGTGTGGTGGCCCGGCTGCGGGCCCTGGAGCGCCGCCAGCCTCACCCGGCGCCAGCCAGCGTCGGCGCAGGCAGGCGGCGATCTGTGCGCTGATCACCTCGCCTCGGGCCAGGGCGGCTTGATCGATCGCAGCGACCTGCTCAACCCCGCGCAGCGAGCCGCTCAGAAAGACCTCCTCAGCTCCAACCAGCTCGGCGATCCCGATCGACTCTTCGCGGACCTCGATGCCCTGCTCGGTGGCGATCTCGATCACCCGCCGGCGCCCGATGCCGGGCAGCAGGCGCCCGTCGGCTTTGGGGGTGAGCAGGACGCCGGCTCGGAGCGCGAAGACGTTGGCCCGTGAGGCCTCCAGCACCGAACCATCGGTGTCGAGGATCAGCGCCAGCGGCTCGGCTGGCTGGGATCGCACCGGCGCCCCCAGCAGGCGGCGGTCGATCCACTTGTGCTCGCCGAGTCCACCCTCGATCACGCGGCTGCCCAGGGCGATCGCCGCCTGCGGGGAGGGAAAGATCGCCGCGGGCGCGATCTCCGCCACCTTGACCTCGGCGCGCAGGGTCCCGTCGGGGGCCGGGGAGACGGTCAAGCGCAACCTCCCCAACGCGATGCCGTGTGCCCGGGAGAGCGCCATCTGCGCCGCGGCGCTCGGGGTCAGCTCACCGAAGAGCACCTCAAGGCTCTCGCCCAGGCGGTTGAGATGGGCCTCAAGCTCGACCGGATGCCCGTCGCGGATGAGGATCGTCTCAAAGACGCCGCGTTTGGGATCCGGGCGGGGGGCAGCGGTCATCGCGGTCTATTTTGCAGCGATGGCGATCAGATCAACGCAGGTGAGTGAGGCGGAGGTGGGCCCGCTCACCCTGATCGCGACGCGACTCGATGCCCTGCACGGCGCCGAGCGGGTCTTCGCCGAGCTCTACGCCGACAGCGAGAGCGCCTTTTGGCTTGACAGCGCCCGCGGCGGGGAGCGCGCTCGCTTTTCCTTTATCGGCGACGCCTCGGGACCGCTGGGCGCCGCCATCACCTACGAAATCGCTGCGGGTGAGGTACGGGTGAGCCGAGCCGGCGAGGTTGAGGTCCTGCGCGAATCGATCTTCGACTACCTCGACCGCGAGCTGCGCCGGCTTCAACTTCCGCCCAACGACCTGCCATTTGAATTCGACTGCGGTTTTGTCGGCTACTTCGGCTATGAGCTGAAGGCAGAGTGCGACGGCGATCAAGCCCACCAGACCGCCACCCCCGACGCGGCCTTCATCTTCGCCGATCGCATCCTCGCCTTCGATCACCAAGAGCAACACACCTATCTCCTCTGCGCGGTCGAGGCCGATCGCGTCGGGGCGGCGCGGAGCTGGATTGATGAGACGGTGGATAGGCTCAACTCGCTTTCTGAAGACCCCGGCATTGGGGCGGGGCGGGGGCCCGATGGCGCCGGTCCGATCGAGTTTCGCCTTGCCCGCCCCCGCGAGCGCTACCTCGAGGAGATTGCCCTCTGCACTCAGCGCCTCTTTGAGGGGCAGACATATGAGGTCTGCCTGACCAACCGGATCTTTGCCGCGGCCCCTGCACTTGATCCGCTCGCCCTCTACCTCTCCCTGCGGGCGCTAAATCCGGCGCCGTTTGCCGCCTACCTGCGCGGCGGCGGGGTCGCGGTGCTGAGCTCCTCGCCCGAGCGCTTCCTCAGGGTCGACCGCGAGGGGTGGGTTGAAGCAAGGCCGATCAAGGGCACCATCCGCCGCGGTGAGAGCGCGGCCGAGGACGCGCTCCTCGCCGAGGAGCTGCGCAGCGGGGCCAAGAGCCGCGCCGAGAACACGACGATCGTCGATCTCCTGCGCAACGACCTCGGCATCGTCTGTGAGTACGGGACGATCGAGGTAGCCCAGCTAATGGAGGTCGAGACCTATGAGACCGTCCACCAGCTCGTCTCCGCCGTCAGGGGCCGGCTGCGCGATCGGGTGGGGGCGACGGAGTGCGTTCGTGCCTGCTTTCCGCCCGGCTCGATGACCGGTGCGCCAAAGCGGGCGACGATGGCGATCATCGACGAGCTGGAGGGGGAAGGCCGCGGCGTTTACTCGGGTGCGATCGGCTACCTGGGGCTCGGTGGCGGTGCTGACCTCAGCGTCGCGATCCGGATGGTCGTGATCGCCGGGGGTTCGGCGAGCATCGGTACCGGCGGTGCGATCGTGCTCGGATCTGACCCCGAGGAGGAGTTTGAGGAGATCCTGCTGAAGGCGATGGCGCCGCTGCGGGCGATCGATCCCCGCGTCGATATCCTTCACCTCCCGCGCGGGAACCCCGTTTCCGCCGCGGCCCAGCCCCCCGACCGATGAGCTAGGAGCAATGGCCGTAGAGACCGCCTACAGCGAGCAGACCGAGATCCAGCGCGACATCACCGAGATGGTGCGCCAGTTTGCCGACGAGCAGATCATCCCCAACGCCGAGCACTATGACCACGAGGACTCCTTCCCGGAGCCGATCGTCGAGCAGATGAAGGAGCTCGGGTTGTTCGGGGTGACGATCCCCGAGGCCTACGGCGGCATGGGGCTTGACCTGACGACCTACGCGATGATCGTTGAAGAGCTCTCGCGCGGCTGGATCTCGATCTCGGGCGTCGTCAACACCCACTTCATCGGCTCCTACCTGTTGATGAAGTTCGGAACCGAGGAGCAAAAGGACTACTTCCTGCCGAAGATGGCGACCGGGGAGATCCGCGCCGCCTTCTCACTCTCAGAGCCCGAGGTCGGCTCTGACGTGCAGGGGATCAAGTCGACCGCCAAGAAGGGCGAGGACGGCAATTGGGAGCTGAACGGTCAGAAGATGTGGGTCACCAACGGCCTCGGTTCGGGCGTCGTCTTTGTCTTGATGAAGACCGACCCCAAGGCCGAGCCCCCCTACAAGGGGATGACCTGCTTCATCACCGAGAAGGAGCCCTGGAGGGAAGTCAACGAGGGCGAGTTCGCCGGGCTGACGGTACCGCCCAAGATCAAGAAGATGGGCTACAAGGGGGTGGAGTCGACCGAGCTGCTCTATGACGGCTACCGCTGCCCGCCCGAGCGGGTGCTCGGCGGCGAGGAGGCCGGCGTCGGCGAGGGCTTTGTGCAGATGATGGACGCGCTTGAGGTCGGCCGGGTCAACGTCGCCGCCCGCGGCGTCGGCATCGCCCAGCGCGCCCTGGAGCTCGCCCTGCGCTACAGCCAGGAGCGCAAGACCTTCGGCAAGCCGATCGCCCAGCACCAGGCGATCCAGTTCAAGCTCGCCGACATGGCGACCAAGGTCGAGGCTGCCCGCCTGCTCACACGCAAGGCGGCGCGGATGAAGGACGCCGGCGAGCGCTCAGACCTCGAGGCGGGGATGGCGAAGCTGCTCGCCTCAGAGACCGGTAAGGAGTGCGTTGAGGACTGCTTTCGCATCCACGGCGGCTACGGCTACTCCAAGGAGTATGAGATCGAGCGCCTCTACCGCGACGCGCCGCTGCTCTTGATCGGCGAGGGAACCTCGGAGATCCAGCGCATGGTGATCGGTAAAAAGCTCCTGCAAAGGCACAAGATCTAGGCAAATGGCCTCGACCTCTGACCTGATCAAGACCGCCGTCGAGCGATTCCAGGCCGAAGTCCCTGCCCTGGGGAAACTGAAACTGATCTTCGGCTTGGAGCTGAAAGCCCGCCACGACATCCAGCTCTACCGGGTCGAGGTGCCGGGGCTGAAGATCACTAAGGACCTCGCCCAGGATGAGCGGGTGCTGGTCCAGATCGATCGCCCCCAGTTCAACGAGCTGGCCGAGCGCGGCACGCTGAAGAGCTACCGCAAGGCCTATGAAACCGGTCACATCAAGGCCAGCGGGGATTCCAACGTGATGAAGCTGATCGCCCAGGTGGTCGAGCGCCAGGAGCAGCGCTCGCGGCTGAAAAAAGTCCACTGAGCCGCGGGCCGCTTTCCCTGAGCGTTGCGCGGATAGCATGCCGCGGCCTTCAAACCGAGAGGAGAAGAAGCAGAGAATGAGCGATCAGACCTATGAGCTGAGCACCGACCAGGCCGAGCGCGAGGCATCCGGCGCCCACAGCTACGGCCGCTACCTCGAGGAGTTCGAGGTGGGCGCCGTCTACAAGCACTGGCCGGCGAAGACGGTGACCGAGGCCGATGACCATCTCTTCTGCCTGCTGACGATGAACCACCACCCGCTCCACATCAACGACGTCTACGCCAAGGGCTCCCAGCAGGGCAAAAACGTCGTCGTCGGCCCGCTGGTCTACTCGCTGGCCCTGGGGATGTCGGTCTCCGACGTCTCGGGCAAGGCGATCGCCAACCTGGCGACCGAAGAACTGAGCCATCCCAACCCGGTCTTTCACGGCGACACCCTCTTCTGTGAGACCGAGGTGCTCGATGTGAAGCCCTCGAAATCAAAGCCCGACCGGGGCATCGTCAAGGTCCACACCCGGGTGCTGAACCAGGACGGTGTGCTGGTGGCGGAGTTCAAGCGCCTGGTGTTGGTGCCGCGCAAGAATCCCGGCAGCTAGAGCCCTGAGGGGCGCGCGACCGAAACCATCCCTCACGGTTGGGGTTGCCAGGAATGGTTGGGTGCACGGCAAATTGAACCGGATCTGAAGATGCGCAGGGTTCCAGCAACAGCACTGATCGGGATCGCGATGGCGCTCTCGGCGCTCGCCTGCAATCCACCAGCCTCGGTGGCAGCAGAACCGGTGACCGCCGGCTCAGAAGCGCTTCGCACCGGCTGGTATCCAAACGAGGCGAAGCTGACACCTGATTTGCTCGAAGGGGGCGGCTTCGGCAAAATCTTCAGGACGGCGGTCAAGGGCCAGGTCTACGCCCAGCCGCTGGTATCGGGCAACACCCTGCTGGCGGCGACCGAGAACAACTGGATCTACGGGCTCGATCCACACAGCGGGGAAGTCAAGTGGGAACGGGAAGTGGAAACCCCCTGGAGCGATGAAGGATTTTGCACTGCTCCTGCACCCAACGTCGGGGTAACCGGGACCCCGGTGATCGACCCGGAAACGAACGTCGCATACTTCGTCGCCAAGAGCTATGCCTCCGGCAACTCGGGACCCGCCACCTGGAAGATGCACGCAATTGATCTCACCAACGGCAGCGAGGAGCCCAATTTCCCAGTGGAAATCGCCGGCAAGGCCGAAAACATCGCCACCGAAGACAAGTTCGAACCAAGTGAGCTGCTCCAGCGCCCGGCCCTGCTGCTGATGGGCGGCGTCGTCTACGCGGCCTTCGGCAGCCTCTGTGACAACTCCCCCTATGACGGCTGGGTCGTCGGGATCTCGACCACCGGCGAAAAGAAGGCGATGTGGGCCTCCTCCCCCCACGGCGACTCGATCTGGCAGGGCGGTGGCGGGCTTGTCTCTGATGGCGAAGGCCAGATCCTGCTGACAACCGGAAACAGCGAAAACCACGAATTCGGCACCGGCAACCCGCCGCCACCGGGCCCCGGCAACCAGCCGCCCGAAGAACTCGGTGAGTCCGTCGTGCGGCTGCAGGTCCAGTCGGGGGGTGGGCTCAAAGCAACTGACTTCTTCTCGCCCTCAAACAACGTCTTCCTCGACGAAAATGATCTCGATTTCGGCTCCGGGGCACCGCTCGGGTTGCCCTCGGCCTACTTCGGCACGACCTCCATCCCTCACCTGATGGTCGAGGTCGGCAAGGAGGGGGTGATCTACCTGCTCAATCGCGATGACCTCGGCGGCATGGATCAGGGCACCGAGGGACTCGAAGGCAAAGACGACGTGGTGCAGGAGATCCCCGAAACCGGTGGCCTTTGGGGCTCGATGGCGGTCTGGCCGGGTGACGGTGGCTACATCTACGTCCCCTCAACCGGCGAGGAAGAAATCGAAGGTAAAGAGGGCTCCTTTGAGGTCTTCGGCTACGGCACCGAAGCGGGTAAGCCACACCTCTCGCTTGTCGCCGAAAAGAAAAACACCCTCGGTTACGGCTCCGGTTCACCGATAGTCACCTCAAACGGCACCGAATCCGGCTCGGGGATCGTCTGGCAGCCGACCTGCGTCAAACCGTACGCCTGCAAGGAATCGACCCTCGTCGCCTACGCCGCCGTCCCCAAGGCCGGCACCCCGCACAAGCTCTGGAGCGAACAGATCGGTGTCGCCTCGAAATTCGCCCGTCCCGAAGCCCACGAAGGTCGGATCTACGTCGGCGCCCTCGACGGTCACGTGGTCGGCTTCGGTCCGACGCCCAGCCTCAACCTGACCAAGACCGGCGCCGGCGGCGGGACGGTCACCTCCAACCCGAGCGGGATCGACTGCGGAGCGACCTGCAGCGCGCGGTTCCCCGAAGAAAGCACCGTCACCCTGACCGAGACCCCAGCCGCCCAAAGCGAATTCACCGGCTGGAGCGGCTGCAGCCACGAACCGAGCGCCACAGAATGCGAAGTCACGATCGCCGAATCGAATTCCGTCAGCGCCGGCTTTTCCCCGACCCACTACAAGCTCACGGTCTCAAAGACCGGTGCTGGCAGCGGAACCGTGACCTCCAGTCCCACCGGAATCAATTGCGGTTCCACCTGCAGCGCCTCCTTCAAGGAGGGCGAAACGATCACCCTGACCGAGACCCCGACCGCCCACAATCAGTTCAGCGGCTGGAGCGGCTGCAGCCACGAACCGAGCGCCACCGAATGCGAAGTCACGATGTCCGAAGCCAAGTCGGTGAGCGCCGGCTTTGCCCCGATCCTGCACACCCTGAACGTCTCCAAGACCGGCTCGGGGACGGTCAGCTCCACCCCGAGCGGGATCGCCTGCGGTGCCACCTGCAGCGCCCAGTTCGATGAGCCCGAAGCCGTCGTGCTCACCGCATCCCCATCTCCCCGCAACGAATTCAAGGCCTGGAGCGGATGCCAACACGAACTGAGTGCGACCAAATGCGAAGAGACGATGAGCGCAGATCGCTCCGTCGGCGCCGAATTCCAGCCGGTCCCAGACAACGAGCTCGAAGTCACCGTCACCGGCCAGGGCTCGGTCAGCGCCGGCTCGGGCCCAATTTCCGACTGCACCGAAGCTGGCGGAACCTGCCGGGGTCAGTATGAAATGGGCAGCACGGTCACCCTGACCGAGACCCCCGCCGCCCACAGCCAATTCAGCGGCTGGAGCGGCTGCGACCACGAACCGAGCGCCACCGTGTGCGAAGTGACGATTACCGAAGCCGAGTCGGTGAGCGCCACCTTCACGCCGATCCTCCACACCCTCAACGTCTCCAAGACCGGCGCCGGCAGCGGAACCGTGACCTCCAGCCCCACCGGAATCAATTGCGGTTCCACCTGCAGCGCCTCCTTCAAGGAGGCGGAAACGATCACCCTGACCGAGACCCCAGCCGCCCACAACCAGTTCACTGGCTGGAGCGGCTGCACCAATGAACCGAGCGCGACCGAATGCGATATCACGATGTCCGAAGCCAAGTCGGTGAGCGCCGGCTTTGCTCCGATCCTGCACACCCTGAGCGTCTCCAAGTTTGGCTACGGCACCGGCACGGTCACTTCCTCCCCGGCCGGGATCGAATGCGGCACCGAGTGCTCTGCCTCCTTCAAGGAGGGCGAAGTGATCACCCTGACCGAGGTCCCCGCCGCCCACAACCAATTCGTCGGCTGGATCGGCTGTAGCCACGAACCGAGCGCCAGTGAATGCGAAGTCACGATCAGCGAAGACAAGACCGTGAGCGTTGCCTTCACCCCGACCCTCCGCACCCTGAACGTCTCCAAGCTCGGCTACGGCACCGGCACGATCACTTCCTCCCCGGCAGGGATCGAATGCGGCACCGACTGCTTCGCAACCTTCGGCGAAGGCGAAGTGATCACCCTCACCGAGACCCCCGCCGCCCACAGCCAGTTCGCCGGCTGGAGCGGCTGCCCGCATGAACCGAGCGCCACCCAGTGCGAAGTGACGATCAGCGAAGACCTGACCGTGAGCGCCACCTTCACCCCAATCCTTCACACGATCACAGTCGCCAAGGCTGGCAGCGGTCAGGGCACGGTCAGCTCCGCCCCGGCCGGGATCGAATGCGGCTCGATCTGCAGCGCCAACTTCGATGAGGCCGAAATGGTGACCCTGATCGAGACCCCCGCTGCCAACAGCCAGTTCAGCGGCTGGAGCGGCTGCGTGCTCACCGCCGGGGACACCTGCGAGGTTGAAAGCAGTGACGATCGCAGCGTGACGGCGAACTTCACCCTTGAAGAAAACTTCCCTCCCCCGCCCCCGTCCTTGCCAAACTCGAAGATCACCGCAGCGAGGATCAGGCAGTCAAGGCGCATGGTGAGCTTCAGGTTCCGCGGAGAAACCAACCCCCTGCGCCTTCAGTGCAGGCTGATCAGGCCGGGGCGCAGGAAGTCCGCGACCCGTTTCTCTGCCTGCGCCTCGCCGAAGGCTTACTCACACCTTAAGCCCGGCCCCTACACCTTCGAAGTGCGAGCGATCAACTCCGCCGGTGCGGATCCGAGCCCGGCGATCCGACGGTTTCGGATCTAGCGGGCAGCGAGCTGCTACAACCGGCGTCGATGTCAGCCGCGTCGATGAGAGCCGTCCTTAGCCTGATCGCCCTCCTCTTGCTCTGCGCCTGCGGTGGGGGGGCGGCTTCGGCGAGCAGCGAGGCGACCCAGGCGCGCGCCGGGGCAAGCACCGCCGGCGCCGAGCTGACCGATTGGCCGGAGTTCGGCCTCGATCCCCAGCGCTCGGATGCGAGCAACCGCCCGACCGGAATCACGGCGGCGAACCTGAACCGCCTCAGCGCCCAGCGGATCTCCCTGGCGGGCACCGCTGACTCCTCGCCGATCTACCTGCATGGGGTGAGCGTCGCGGGGGCCAGCCACGACCTGGTTGTGGTCACGACCACCTACGGGCGGACAATCGCGATCGACGCGAACTCAGGCAGGGTGCTTTGGACATTCACCCCCCCGGGGTACGGGCACTGGGCGGGCAGCGCCCAGATCACCAACGCGAGCCCGATCGCCGATCCCGACCGCCACTTCATCTACGCGGCCTCTCCCAACGGCCTGATCCACAAGCTCTCGCTCTCCAGCGGACACGAGGACAGCGCCGGGGCCTGGCCGGTGAGCGTCACCCGCGACCCGACCCGCGAGAAGCTCGGCTCGGCCCTCAATATCGACGGCCCCGACGTGATCGCGACGACCAGCGGCTACATCGGCGATACGCCTGTCTACCAGGGCCACGTGGCGCTGATCTCTCGCGCAAGCGGCCGGTTGCGGGCGCTCTTTAACACACTCTGCGCCAATCGCCACCGCCTGATCGTCCCTCGCAGCTGCCCGCAGAGCGACTCGGCGATCCTCTCGCGTGGCGGAGCGGTTGTCGAGCCGGGCGGCCGGCGGCTGCTGATCGATACTGGCAACGGCAACTGGAACGGGCGCACCGACTTCGGCGATAGCGTGCTCGAGCTCGCCTTCCCGCGATTGACGCTGCGCCAGGCCTTCACCCCAACCGACCAGGAAAAGCTCAACACGGAAGACATCGATCTCGGCTCAAGCGCGCCGGCGCTGCTCGGCCATAACCGGGTGCTGGTCGCCGGTAAGGACGGGATCCTGCGGCTGCTTGATCTGCGCCGTCTCGACGGACGCTCGCCAGCGGCGCGCGAGTCCCTGGGCGGCGAACTGCAGACGCTGAGGACCCCGGGTGGCGGGGAGCTGTTCACGGCGCCGGCGGTATGGCGAGAGGGCTCCCACACCACGGTCTTCCTCGCCGATGAAGATGGAACCTCGGCCTTCCGCTTGAGAGGCGGCCGACTCCATCCGCTCTGGTCCAACTCAACCGGGGGGACCAGCCCGATCCTCGCGGGCGGGCTGCTCTATGTCTATGACTCTGGTGCCGGCGGGATCGAGGTCTACTCGCCCGGCTCACCGCGCCCGATCGGCAAGCTGGCCGGCTCCTCTGGCCACTGGAACAGCCCGATCGTCGTCGACGGCCACGTGGTGGAGCCCGAGGGCGATGCCAACGAACACGAACTGACCGGCAGTCTCGAGCTGTTCTCGCTCCGCTAGTCCGAAGTTACCCCGAATAGCAGCCTCCTGATCGCCCCCGATCCCGCTCGCGATGCGGGGTAGGGGGGTTTTTGCAGGCGATCAGATGTAGCCAAGAGTTTAGCTTGTTTTCCGTCCGATGGATGGTGGATACTTCCACTCATGAAGCAGAAGGTCGGAGCGATGCACGTGGCCAAGATCAAACGCCGCCACGGCGACCGCGTCTACGTCTCCCACCTGGTGCGGCGCTCGGTCCGTGAGGGCAAGCGGGTCCGCCACGAGACGATCGCCAACGTCTCCAAGCTGCCACCGGCGGCGATCGAGGCGCTGAGCGCGGCGCTGCGTGGCGAGGCGGTGCTGGGGGCCGAGTCGCTGCGGATCACCGAGTCCCTCCCCGCCGGGCACGCCGAAGCGGTGCTTCTCGCCGTCCGGCGCCTTGGCCTGGCGCGCCTGCTCGACCGCTCCCCCTCAAGGCAGCGCGAGCTGGCGCTGGCGATGATCTGCCAGCGGGTTCTCTCCCCCGGCTCAAAGCTCGCCACGGTGCGGGCCCTTCAGCAGTCAACGCTCGGTGAAGAGCTCGGCGTTGAGGGCGCAGACCAAGACGACCTCTACGGCGCGATGGACTGGCTGCTTGAGCGACAGGTTGGAATCGAGGGCCGTCTCGCCAAGCGCCACTTAAAGGACGGAACCCTCCTCCTCTATGACGTCTCCTCCTCCTACTTTGAGGGACGCAGCTGCCCGCTGGCGGCCCTCGGCTACTCCCGCGACGGGCGGCGCGGCACCCTGCAGATCACCTACGGATTGCTCTGTGACCCCGACGGTCGCCCGGTCGCGACCGAGGCCTTCCCCGGCAACCTGAACGACCACAGCACCCTGCCCGCCCAGATCGAGAAGCTAAAGCAGCGCTTCGGACTCACCAACGTGATCGTCGTCTGTGACCGCGGCATGGCGACCAGGGCCAACCTGGAGGCGATCGCCGAGACCGAGGGGGTGGGCTGGATCACGGCGCTGAAAGCACCGGCGGTGCAGAGGCTCGTCAAGGACGGCGAGCTTCAGCTCTCGCTCTTTGACCAGCAAAACCTGGCCGAGATCTCCTCCGATGCCTACCCCGGCGAGCGGCTGATCGTCTGCCGCAACCCGCTGGTGGGTGAGGAGCGAGCGAGAAAGAGAGTGGAGCTCCTCGCCGCCACCGAGACCGAGCTTGAGGCGATCGCCGAGCGGGTCAGAGCCGGCACCCTGAGAGGTGCGGCGGAGATCGGCCTCGCCGCCGGCCCGGCGCTCAAGCGCTACAAGGTCAAAAAGCACTTCGAGGTGAAGATCACCGACGCCAGTCTCAGCTTCTCCCGCAAGCAGGCCCAGATCGCCGATGAGGCCGCACTCGACGGGATCTACGTCTTGCGCACGAGCGTCCCCGACTCCGAGCTCGCCGCCACCGGCGTAGTCCGCTCCTATAAGCAGCTGAAGTGGGCCGAGCGGGCCTTCCGCACGTTCAAGGGACCGCTTGAGATCCGCTCGATCCACCACCGCCTCGCCGACCGTGTCCGCGCCCACCTCCTGATCTGCATGCTCTCCTACTACCTGGGAGTTCCACCTGCGAGATGCCTGGGTGGAGCTGACCTTCAAAGACGAGTACCCGCCGACCCAGCCCGACCCCGTCGCCAAGGCGAGGCGTTCGGCATCGGCCACCCAAAAGGCACAGTCCAAGCGCACCTCACGTGGCGAGGCTCCCCACAGCTTCGAGAGCCTGATCGCAGAGCTCTCGCTTCGCACCCGCAACACGATCGCACTCGGTGACTCCGAGGCCGGCTTTGAGCGGCTCTCGGAGCCCAACCCGCTGCAGGCGCGGGCGCTGGAGCTGCTCGAGCGCATCCCCAAGCACGCGTAGACACGAACGAGACAGCCGCTCAGGCGAGGAATCTCAGTTTTAAAGCGGAATTCGCGATCGCGGCGGGGGGTAACTTCGGGCTAGTGAGTCAGAGTGGTTTGTGGCTAGCTTTTGCCCTACTCCCAAACGGGAACCGCGAGGACCTCGAGGCCCTCGGTGGCGCTGAAATCAGCTGGGTTGCAGGTGTAGAGGGGGAGGTCGTTGGCGAGCGCCGTCGCCGCGATCATCGCATCGCAGGCACGGGCGCTCGTCTTTCGGCCAGAGCGCTGCAACGAAGCGGCGACTCCGCCAAAGGCCCGGGCCGCGCCGGTGTCGAAGGGAAGCGCGTCAAAGCTCGCCTCGGCTACCTGCGGGTTCCCCTGGCGGGCGCTCCTGAGCGCCTCGCTCTTGGCCAGCAGTGGGCCTGCTGATAGCTCGGCAAGGGTGAGTGTCGTTATCAGTGGCACGCGGGGAGAAGCTGGATGGGCGTATCGGCCAGCGCGATAACCACGCTGGTGTCAAGGATTCACGCTCACGGCGCATGGTGGCGGTAGGGCTGACTATGTCCGCGGATCGATTGTCGTGTCCAGATCCCCGCGCAACTGGTCATAGTCGGCTCGCGGCACTTGCTTGAACCGATCGATCAGCTCCTCACTGGAGAGTTCTTCCCGGCCCAGCGGCCGCAACTCGGCCACCTCTTTCCCCGAGCGCGTGATCGTGATTCGCTCTCCCCGTGAAGCACGATCGATCAGCTCGCCGCCGTGGTTATGCAGTTCTCGGATGCTGACTTTGGTCACCGCCATTTGGGGGCTACGGTGTGGCTTAGTGCGCTTCATCGGCGGCGTGTGCCGGGGGGCGGGACTCCTCCGCAAGGGAGGTGATCTCCAACTGGCCGTGGGCGGCCTCTTCGAGCACCTCGGTCGCCTCCTGGGCCGAGCGCGCGTAGAGCTCGACCAGAAGGTGGATGACGATCTGCTCCTCGTCGTGCTTGTGAAAGCGGACGTGGGTGAAGAACTCGCGGACGCCGGCATCGCCGAAGGCGCCGTAGGTGAGGAACTCGATCGCCTCCGGGCCCGCGCAGGACTCGACCCGGTCCTGGTCGACCGTGACCGTGCAGGAGGCGACCCAGGGGGTGCCGGCGACCATCCGTTCCCAGCGATCCTCGATCGGCACGACCCGATCGCCCTGGAAGGTGAGGTGGGGCTGGTCGTGCATGCAGTCAAGGCACTGCACAACTGACTCCTGCACCTCATCAACACCTTCGGTCAGGGCGCCGTTGTCGGGGTCAATGCGCCGGATCGCGTCGTAGTGGATCTGGATCTCAAGGCTCTGCGACCAGCAGCGATAACAGCGCAGCCAGGCGGAGCGGTCCCCATTCAGCTCACTCATCGGGACAATTGTCGCAGCTGGCTCGCTGGCGATTCATCGCGACGGAATCAGCAACCGCAGGCCTCTTTCTTCTGCGAGCTCCGGCGCGATCAAGGCGTTGGTCTTTTCCAGCACCTGCTTGGCTTGAGCCAGATCCCCCCAATCAATCGCTGTGGCGTATTCCTGTGCGAAATCGAGCACTCGGCTCAGCGGCTCGGAATTGGCTGTTCTCGGTAACTCGACAACAAGAAGGTGGGCCTAGAGGGCGCCACGGTGATCTCGATTGTAAATAAATCGGATTTAAGCGGCTGGAAACTGCGAAAAACCCCACATAAGCTGGCGTCAGGCGGGCGCCGCGCTGCCCGCCCGCTCGCCGACCAGCTCGACGATCTCAGCCATGATCCGGTTGATGTCGAAGTCCTTGGGGGTGTAGACGCCAGCGACGCCGGCCGCCCGCAGGCGCTCCGCGTCGGCCGCGGGGATGATGCCGCCAACCACCACGGGAACCTCGACGCCCTCCTCCCGCAGTAGGCGCACCACCTCGGGGACCAGCTCCAGGTGCGATCCCGAGAGGATCGAGAGGCCGACCACGTCAACGTCCTCCTGCAGAGCCGACTCGGCAATCTCGGCCGGGGTCAGGCGGATCCCCTGGTAGATCACCTCCATGCCGGCATCACGGGCTCTGAGGGCGATCTGCTCGGAGCCGTTGGAGTGGCCGTCGAGGCCCGGCTTGCCGACCAGGATCTTGATTCGATGACCGATCCGCTCCGAGACCTGATCGACACGGGCGCGGATCTCGGTGAGTTGGCCGCGCTCGGCGGGCGGGGCGGCGCCATCAACCCCGGTCGGGGCGCGATAGGCGCCGAAGGTTTCGCGCAGGACCCCGGCCCACTCGCCGGTGCTCGCGCCCGCCTTGGCGGCGGCGATCGTCGCCGGCATCACGTTGGCGCCGTCATCTGCCGCCACCCGGGCGAGCTCTGCGAGCGCGGCGCGCACGGCGCCCTCATCGCGCTCGGCCTTCCAGCGCTCCAGCGCCTCGATCCGCTCGCGCTCGACCTCGGGGTCGGGGGTGAGAATGCCGCCATCTGCGCCCGCGGTCAGCGGCGAGTCCGCGGTCTCGGTGTAGACGTTTTGTCCGATCACCTTCTGCTCGCCGCTCTCGATCCGCGCCACCCGTTCGCGGTGGGACTCGACCAGGCGGGACTTCATGTAGGGGACGGCCGCCACCGCGCCGCCCTGCTCTTCGACCACGGCCATCTCCGCCCGGGCGCCTTCGAGGAGCTCCTGCACCAGGCCGTCCATCACCACCGAGCCCTCGAAGATGTCGGGGTACTCGAGCAGGTCGGTCTCCTTTGCCAGCACCTGTTGGATGCGAAGGCTCCACTGCTGATCCCAAGGGCGGGGGAGGCCCATCGCCTCATTCCAGGCGGGGAGCTGGATTGCCCGGGCGCGGGCGTCGCGGCTGAGCGTCACCGCCAGCGCCTCCAAAACGATCCGCTGGATGTTGTTCTCCGGCTGGGCCTCGGTCAGGCCGAGCGAGTTGACCTGGACGCCGTAGCGGAAACGCAGCATCTTCTCGTCGGTGACGCCGTAGCGCTCACGGCCGATCTGATTCCAAAGCCGGCCCATCGCGCGCAGCTTCGCGATCTCCTCGACAAAGCGGATGCCGGCGTTGACAAAGAAGGAGATCCGACCGAAGACCCTGGGGAAGTCCGCCTCATCCACCTGGCCCCGCGCCCTCACCTCGTCGAGCACGGCGATTCCGGTGCTGAGCGCGTAGGCGATCTCCTGGACCGGCGTCGCCCCCGCCTCCTGCAGGTGGTAGCTGCAGATGTTGGTCGGGTTCCAGCTCGGCACCTCGTTCACGCTGAAGGCGACCATGTCGGCGATCAGCCGCATCGAGGGCTCGGGCGGGAAGGCATAAGTTCCGCGCGAGAGGTACTCCTTGATGATGTCGTTCTGCGTGGTCCCCTTCAGCGCCGAGCGCTTGACGCCGTTCTCCTCGGCGACGGTGACGTAGAGGGCGAGCAGCCAGGCGGCGGTCGCGTTGATCGTCATCGAGGTGTTCATCTCCTCGAGCGGGATTCCGTCCAGAAGCTGGTGCATGTCGCCCTTGTGGGCGATCGAGACGCCGACCTTGCCGACCTCACCGCGGGCGAGGAGCTGGTCAGGGTCATAGCCGGTCTGGGTCGGCAGGTCGAAGGCGATCGAGAGGCCGGTCTGGCCCTTGGCGAGATTTCCTCGGTAGAGCTCGTTGGAGCGCTTTGCGTCCGAATGTCCGGCATAGGTGCGCATCACCCAGGGGCGGTCGGGCTCGGGGAGGCGGTGCTCGCTCATCGTTGCCAATGATATTTGGGCTGGGCCGAAATCCGCCGTTCAGGTGCTCGCGGGCGCATCTTTCCCGCCAGGTGGTGTTTAGGCTGCCGACGATGCGACCGCGTTTCACAGTCCTCGTGGGTGCCGTGCTTGCCAGCGCCCTTGTCTGCGTGGCCGGCGCGGCCGCGGCGACGACGGTCACCGTCGGTATCTATCGCAACGGGATGGAAACCTCCACCCAGCGTGCTCAGATGCTCCAGCTCTCGGGCCGCAGCTGCAGCCGCTCCGGCGCAGAACAGACGATGGTGATCACCCTCGGCAAGCGCACCAACCAGTGCTCCTTCCGCACCCCCGTGATCGGGCGAAACCTCCAGATCGCCGCCAGTGAGCGGTTACTGGGCTCCACGCCGAGGTCCCTGCAGCGCAAGGTCTACCTCGGTCTCTTCCTCCGTACGGGGGGCGGGGGTGGCTACCAGCTGGTGGTCTATCCCACCCAGCAGAAGGTGCAGTTGCGAAAGCTCCTCCCTGGCGGCAAGGTCAAATACCTGGGGATCGCCAGGGGGCAGCGGGCGGTCGGAGGGGTCAACAGAACCAACGAACTCACCCTGCAGGCGATCGATGGCTCCGGAGGGGCGACGCTGGCCGGCTATGTCGGTGGCAAGCTCCTGCTTGAAGCCGTCGATCCGGGCGCTCGGGAATTGAGCGGTGGCGCCTCGGGCGTCATGGTCGGCTCGACCAACGCTGCCACCGGCACGGTTGCAAGCTTTGACAACGTTGTCCTCCGCGTTCCCAGCCCGTTTTAGGCACGTTTCCCGAGTCATCACCTATTTGTTATAACCGACTGGTGACTGCGGGAGAGCTGATCCGCCTGACGCGAGAGCGCCATGGCCTCAGCCAGCAGCGTCTGGCCCGCCGGGCGGGGACCCACCAATCCGCGATCAGCCGCCTTGAGGGCGATGAGGTCTCGCCCAGCGTCGAGACACTTGAGACGCTCCTACGAGCAATGGGGGAGCGTCTGGAGCTTGGCGCGGTGGCAATCGAGCGCGACTACGACCCATTGCACCGACGCGAGATGGCAAGGCGCACCCCGCAGGAGCGTTTGGCGCTTGGCATCTCCTGGAACCGAATGGCCGGCCGTCTCGCCGCGGCCGGGTGGCGGGCACGTGGTTGAGCCCGAAGCTCCGCTGGACGGCGAACGCATCCTGCGCACGCTCGCCGATTACGGGGTCGACTACGTGCTGATTGGCGGGCTCGCGATGCAGACCTACGGTCATGTGCGGACCACAAACGACGCTGATCTCATCCCTGCTTCCGATCCCGCCAACCTCGAGCGGCTCGCCGGCGCCCTGCGGGCGCTCGGCGCAAAAGTGCTTAATCCCGGTCACGAGGACGATCGGATCGAAGCGCGGATGCTGGCGAGGGCCACGATCTGGCAGCTCACAACCCGCGACGGGGGCATTGACGTGACGCACGAGGTTCCCGGCGGCCGTCCGTATGAGGAATTGAGCGAGAGGGCCCTCCGCGTTCACCTCGGCGAGATTGAGGTCCCGGTCATCGCGCTCGATGATCTGATTCAGATGAAGATCTCTCGTGGGAGGCCGGTCGATCTAGCCGATGTCGCGGCGTTGACGGATCCCGACGCTGAGCCCGTCGAGTGTGTAGCTCAGCCTCCGGCTCCTTCGCTGCGCTCCTCGGCGCCCACGGCGCCGGCGATCAGGCGCGCATACAGACGGGCACCGGCCGGGGTGAGGTGGATCCCGTCCCAGGTCAGGCCGCCACGCGACTTGGCCGCTGCGTTCCAGTCGATCAGCGAGGTGGCGGGCCATTCCTGTGCAGCCTGGGAGAGCTTTTCGTTTGACTCGGCCATCCAGCTGACCGGCGCGTGGTCGTTGACCAAGAAGATGTGCCCCGCCTCGGAGGTGGCGGTTCGCAGGGCCTGCATTTCTTCGCTGTAGAGGGGGCCGTTGTTGCCGATCTGCAGGATCAGGTCATCGGGGCGCTGACCGGAAGACTTCAGCTGGCGGGCGAGGTCGATCACTTCCCCGACCTGGCGTCCGACCTTGGCGTTCATCGAGAAGCCCCGCCCCAGGTGTGCGGCTAGCTGTGCTTTGGCGCCGACCATCACCGAGTCCCCGAAGGCGACGATCCGCGGTGCCCGGGACTTGCTGGCGCCGGGCCCGCCGACTTGCTTTAAGCGCGGGCCTCGCACCCCTCCTTCGGTGGCCTTGACCTGGGCGAATTCCGCCGTCGCGCCCGCCGCGAGCCCCGGCGCCAGGCGCCCGCCGCCTCCTGCCACGATCCCGCTCCAACCGACCAGGACGACGACGGCGGGCACCGCCACCAGGAGCGCCGGGCGCGCGTAGCGCAACCAGTTAGCGGGCAGCCCCGCAGGCTTACGCTTGCCGCGGAAGGGCAGCTCGACATAGCGGTAGGAGAGCTCGGCGAGGATCAGGACTACGGCGAGCTGGAGCGGGATCAGCACACCCTTTGAGAGCGCGATGCCGACCACCGGGGTGAGCACCAGCACCGGCCAGTGCCAGAGGTAGAAGCTGTAGCTGCGCAGTCCCAGCCAGAGCGCCGGGCCCCTGGCTAGCAGGGTGCCGAGGCGGGCGGCGGGGTGGGCGAGGACCGCGATCAGGACGGTGGTGGCGATCGCCAGGATGAGGTAGCCACCGTGATAGAGGGAGAGGTCATAGTCGTGGACCTGCAGGAAACTGAGCACGATGTAGGCGAGGGCGAGCACCCCGGCCACATCAAGCAGTGGCCCGCTCCAGCGCCCCGGCGAACCGCGGCGAAGACCCCAGGGGCTCCAGGCGAGCGCCAGGGCAACCCCTGCCAGCAGCCCGACCGCGTGGGTGTCTGTGCCGTAGTAGACGCGGGAGGCATCGCCACCTGGGTGAAAGAGCACCCAGGCAAGGGCGACCGAACCGAGCGCACCGGCGATCACGCCAAAGATCAGCCGTCTGCGGCCGAGCACGGACATGCCGGCGGCAAAGACAAGTGGCCAGAAGAGGTAGAACTGCTCCTCCACCGAGAGCGACCACAGGTGGCGAAAGAGAGAGGGCGTTTGGAACTGTTCGAAATAGGACTGATGGGAGAAGACGAAGTGCCAGTTTGCGAAGTAGAGAAGAGAGGCGATCGCGTCGCCGCGCAGTGAGTCGATCCGGTTCGGCTCAACGATTGCCGCAACGAGCATCGTCACCGCGATGAAGACTCCAACCGCGGGCAGCAGCCGGCGTGCGCGCCGCAGCCAGAACCTGCCGACCCTGATATGGCCGCCGCGGCGGTACTCGCTGAGCAAAAGCGAGGTGATCAGGTAGCCGCTGATCACGAAGAAGACGTCGACCCCGAGGAAGCCGCCCGGCATCCAGCCCACGGTTGAGTGGTAGAAGAAGACGGCGAGGACGGCGATCGCCCGCAGGGCGTCGATCCCGGGCATGTAGGGGAGCCGGTTGTCCTGCGGTCTGCTCATCGCGTGGTCATCGGCGAAAATGTTTCGCCTGCTTGAGCGATTTGAGGGCAGAACATCGGTCTCATCTCCTTGTCAAAACCCAAAACCGTGAAGCTCAAGTCGCTCTTTGGGAGCGCGTCCTCGAGACTTGGACGCTGCGGCAGCTCCGTTTGGAACAAGCAGGCTTGACGATGGCGTCCTAGGTGGACGGCAACCGGCCAAAGACCCTGAGGGCGAAGCCCAAACCCACGCCAACGAGGACAACTAGCGCCACAAGGATGGCCGCGCTTGAGAGCGGATAAACCTCCTCTTTGGCCAGAACACCACTGGCCCCGGAATAGCGCCGGTTGGCGCCGTGGGCTTTGGCGTTGGGCGTCCTGGAGGGGGTTGCCCTTTCTTGCCCTAGCGGTCTTGGGGGCGCCGGCTGCCCACCGCCCGCGCCACCGGGTCGTCCCGAAATCCCTTCTCCAAACAAGGGCGCGATTTCCGCCGAGCCATCTTTGCCCACTCCACTCCTGCCGGCCCCGTTGCTTCGTGCCTGAGAGAGGGGAAGGGCGTACTCCTTGCCGGCTGGGCTTTCGGGTTCGAAAAAGACCCCCTTCGCTACCGCCGAAGCGCCAGGTGCGCCCAACCAGACCAGCGCTACCAAGACGAGGACCGACCTTTGTACGATCCGATGGCGAAACCGGGGAGGGTTCTCGCTGTTCTTATTCGATCCGGCAGCTGCCATGACCTTGAGATTCAAGACTCTAGAGGACCCAACCTGGCGCGCGATCTCGGTGCTCTTCGCGGCGTTCGTGCTTGGGTGCCTCGTCCTGCCCGGACCCGTTTCGGCAGCGGTGACGACGCGCAAGCTGATCTGGGGACCATACGATGCAAAGGCGTTCGACACCTATGACGAACTGGGTGCCGGCCTATATGAGTTCACGATCAACTGGGCGAGGATTGCGCCGACCCGGCCGGCCGACCCAACCGATCCCGATGACCCGGCCTATCAGTGGACGCCGGCGGTCGAAGAAATGATCGCCCACGCCCAGGAACACGGCATACAGGTGGTCCTCGAGGTCACCGGCGCTCCCGGCTGGGCCAACGGCGGTCGTCCCTGGCGCTGGGCGCCGAAGCATCCTCAGGAATACGCTGAATTCGTTGCTGCGGCTTCCAAGCGCTGGCCCCAGGTTCATTTTTGGCAGATATGGGGTGAGCCGTCGCGGAGGCAGAACTTCATGCCGCTGGCGCACGTTGAAGGGCTCAACCTGACTCCGGCCCAGCGCCGTGGGCCCGAAATCTACGCCCAGATCCTCGACGACTCCTATGGGGCGCTGAAGCAGGTCAACCCTGCAAACGTTGTGATCGGGGGCAACACCTTTAGCGGTGGTGACATCCGACCGCTCGCCTACATCAAGGCCCTGCGATTGCCCGACGGCAAGCCGCCGCGGATGGACATGTATGGCCAGAACCCGTTCGGCTACCGGCGCCCTGACCTGAGCAAGGGCCTGATCAACCCGACCAGCGGCGTCGCCGACTTCTGTGACCTCGATGTCGTCGCACGGTATTTGGACAAGTACCTTTCCCGGGACGGGCGCGACCACAGGCTGCCCCTCTTCCTTTCTGAGTATTTCCTCCCCACCGACCCCAACTACGAATTCAACTATTGGGTCACCCCAAAGACGGCCGCGAACTGGCTGGCAGCGGCATTCTCGATCGAGCGACATTGGCATCGGATCTTTACTCTGGGATGGTTCGCGCTTGAAGACGACAGGCCGAACGGTCTCGGCAATCAGGTCGACCGCGGCCTCCTCACCTATTCGGGCGCCAAAAAGCCAGCCTATTACGCATTCAAGAACGGATAGAGCCGCCGACCCGTCCCCAACGGGTTGCCATCCCTCTGACATCATTGCGCTGTGATCTTGAGATGAGAGCCTTAGTAACGGGTGGCGCTGGATTCATTGGATCCCACCTCGCTGCGCGCCTAGTTGAAGGCGGCTATGAGGTTCGCGTGCTCGACAACTTCTCCACCGGTTCGCGATCAAACCTCGTCGAACTGGGCGATTCCATCGATTTGATCGAGGGCGACATCCAGAGCTACGAGCGGGCCCACAACGCCGTCCAGGGCTGCGAGGTTGTCTTCCACCAGGCGGCGCTGCCCTCTGTGCCAAGGTCGATTCAGGATCCCCTGACGAGCACGGCGGTCAACGTGATCGGCACCCTCAACCTGCTGTTGGCCGCGCGCGATAGTGGCGTGCGCCGGGTTGTCTACGCCTCCTCTTCATCCATCTACGGCGCTGATCGGACTCTGCCCAAGCAGGAGGATAGAACGCCGAGACCGATCTCCCCATACGCCGTGGCGAAGCTTGCGAGCGAGGGCTATTGCCGCAGCTTCTCTGAGGTTTATGACCTGGAGACGGTTGCTCTGCGCTACTTCAACGTTTTTGGACCGCGTCAGGACCCCCAATCCCAGTACGCAGCGGTGATTCCGCGCTTCATCACCGCACTGCTCGAGGGTAAACAGCCGATCGTCTTTGGTGACGGCGAGCAGTCGCGGGACTTCACCTATATCGACAATGTCATAGAAGCCAATCTGCTCGCCGCGAGTGCGGAGGGGATCTCTGGTGAGATGTTCAACGTGGCCTGCGGCGAGCGAATTAGCCTCAATCGCCTACTCAAAGATCTTCGCGGCATCATTGGGATTGAGATCGATGCCTCCTACCTCGAATCGCGCCCTGGTGACGTCAAGCACTCGCTGGCCGACATCTCGCGAGCGATGGAGCGACTGGGCTATCAACCCAAGATCGAGTTCGGCGAGGGTCTGCGCCGCACAGTCGAGTACCTGCGGGATGCGGCGGACCGATCCGGATCTCACGCCCTCTCCTGACTGAGTCGATGCCACTTGCGCTCAGGGTCTACGGGGCGGACGGTGAGGTGGCGCCCGACGTCGAGCAACGTTTCTTCGGCAAGGTGCGGCTGCCGAACGGCACCTGGAAGACGACCTACCCGAATCGCCTCGATGACCTGAACGAATGGCTGCTCGACTTTCTGCCCCGTGGTCAATGCCTGAGGGTGATGGATGTCGCGGTCTCCTCAGGTATCTCGACGCTGGAGTGGAGCGATTACCTAACCGAGAACAGCGTGCGCCACAGCCTGGTCGCTGGCGACCTTGTGACCGATGGCAGGCTGATGAGCTGGGGCAACTGGTTCGCCGTTCTCTTCGACGACTGCGGGGAGCCGCTGCTGCTCGAGGTCCGATCGCTGGCGCTTACTCTGTCGGCTCGGCGCCCGGTTAGGCTCGCCCGCCCGGCCTTGAGTCCTCTTCTGCGCAGGATCGCTACTCGTGCCCGGCCGGTATCCGCCGATGAAACCATGCGAGGCGGCCTCGTCCAGCGCCCGATCTCGCTCGTCAGCCCTGAGCTGCACCGCCGCGCGGGAGTCGAGGTCGTCTCAGATGACGTCACAGTTTCGGGGCGCTTCCCGGCCGCGTTCGATGTCTTGCGGGCGGCCAACCTGGTCCAGCCCTCCTACTTCGATGAACCGGAGATGGTGCAGGTGATCGCAAACCTGCGCGACAGGGTCCGGGACGGGGGGCTGCTCGTGTTGGTGCGGACGACGCAGGACGGGACCAATCGGGCGACGATCTTTCGGCGGGAGCGGGATCATCTGCGGGAGGAATCCTCTCTCAACGGCGGATCGGAGATCTCCGAGCTTGTGCTGGCCCTCTGATTTGCGCAGACGATAGCCAGCGCCAATCCGACCGATATCGAAATCTGCGGTGCCGGCAGCGCTTCGATGAAGATCAAGCCAGCCGCGGTCGCGGCGAGGACGGCGACCGCGGCAGCGTCGCCCGGATCAGGACCGGTTCGCCTGATCCCGGTCACCGCGGCGGCGACCAGAACAGCGATCAACAGAGCACCGATGATGCCGAGTTCGGCTGCGAAAGCCAGATACTGGTTATGTGCAGCCAGCGGGCCGTAGTCGAGGTGCGCTGCCGCGTAGGAGGGGAAGGTCCCCCAGCCGATCCCGCGCAGAGGTTGTGAGACGAAGGCGTCAAGCGCCTCATGGGCGGCATCAATGCGAGATTGCAGGTAGCGCTGTTCGGCCCTGGCGGCGGTTGAGGTCAGCCGCCGGTAGAGGGAGCCAGTGAGCCTACGCGGTTGGACGAGAGCGGTCCTTGCACCGATCGGGGGAATGGCGAGGACCCTGACATCGGAGAATTCGAAAGTTCCTGGCCCGCCCGCCTGCCAGAGGTAGAGGGTGGCGTGCGGCGACCGGATTCGCGGGTGCCAGATCAGCGAGAACCTTCTCCATCGGTCCTCCAGCGCTGCGCTCTGCATCGCCCGCGCGGAGCCGTTGGAGGAATCCCCTAGCGCAAACCGGAACGGCGCCAATGCTCCGGTAGTGCGCGCGCGTAGCTTGAGTATGTAGGTATTTCTGCTGCTCGCTTCTCCCCAGCGGAGGCTGGCGCCCTCTCCAGAGCGTGTGCTGCGGACAACGATCGCGCCTTGGTGGTTTAAAAGGGTCGAGGGTCCGTGCGGTATCGGCCCCAACCCGCGGCTGTCCCAACCACTCTCGTCACGCTGGCTGAGGCCGCTCAGCGAGGTGGGAATCGATTCAAAGCTGGCTTCCTCGCGGTTTTGCTCGAAGGCCGAATAAAGGATCGCAGCGATCACCATCATCACGGTCGCAGTGCCGAATACGAGCATGAGTCGCTTCCCAACCCCCCATGCCCAGCGCAGCGCCAGTGAGATGGCGCCCGCTCCGACGGCGACGATTGATCCACGCGAGAAGGTGAGCGCTAAGGTCAAACCGAGTACCAGGAGTGAGGCGGCAAGGGCGAGCTGAGCGAGACGGTCGCGGGCCGCGCACAGGTAGGCGAGAGCGATCACGATTCCCATGGCGGCCGCGAAGCCGAGTTCGTTCGCATTGCCGTACGTCCCCGAGAGGCGACCTCCTGTGCGGGTCAGGTCGACTGTGCCGGAGTTGATTGAACCGGCGCCGGCGAGGGCCAGCATGGCGGCGAGCACTAGCCCGCAAAGGGCAGCGATCAGAGCTGATTGGCGCAGGCGCGGTTCAAAGCTGATCGCGATCAGCGCAAGAACTCCTATGGTCGCGAACTCGACAAAGCCGCCGGCCCTTCCTTGGCAGTTGCAGCCCCAGGCGGCCTTGTTGAGGTAGATCCAGCCAGTGATCCCGATGTAGGCGCCAACGAGGAGGACCGCCGGCAGGTCGATCCTGAACTGAGGCGGCCGTTCCCGCAAAATGTCGAGGGCCAGCAGCACCGCGAATGCGAGGGCCGCTCCTCGCCCTACTGTGAGCGGACCGGCGATGTGGGTCGCCGAAAAAGGCGCCAGGAAGGCGGCCCCGAGCAGGCCGACCCTGGTTCGGCGGTACCCAGGCCGGCTAGCGCTCACCGGCCCGCCGTTCGCATCAAGGCGTCGCATCTTGCGTCCGACGCCAAGGGGATCGGCGAACGGCCGCGACGATCAGCTTCACAAAGAGGGCCACTGTAGCCGTGGCCAGTAGCCATACAAAGGGTGCGAAGACGATGCCATGCCGCGCCTCCCAGCGCGCCGTGAGGCTGACCCCGACCAGGCCCATCAACCCTACGGTGAGGAAGCTCGTCGCGGCCAGTCGGCTGCGAAGGCTGCCCAGAAATGGGAGTGCCAGCATTAGCAGGCCACCGACGGTGAGAATGAAGAGGATCATCGTCAGCGCCTGGGCTACGTGCCAGGGCGCGAGGGTAAAGCCAGATTCACCAGGCAGCGTCTTCGTATGGGGGTTGAGGGCTCGGGCGTATTCTCTTGCCGTCGAGATCTCGTCTCTGTCGTTCTTGTTGGTCAGGGTTTGCGGGTCATATATTCCCTGATAGCGACGCAGTATTTCCGCCGTTCGTTCCAGGTACACATCGGGATTGTCGATGATCGCTTCCCGCGCCAGCGTGGCCATCGCAGATGAGGCTTCCTTCGTGCTCTTGCCCTCTTCAACAAAGGCCTTGTAAAGCGGGGCGGTCGTCGGGACCTCCTGTTCTGCCCTCCCACCGTAGGCAGAGGTGTTGTAGACACCGAGTGCGACGCGGCCGTTGGCGCTGCTCGACGAGGGAGGAACTTCGTCGTAGGCGACCGCTCGCGCGTAGAGGGCGATGCCACTCTCGCTGGCGATGTTGGGATCGTCGAAGCTGACCAGGTTGTGAATGCACCATGGCGCCAGGACGAGGACCATCGAAGTGACAGCGATCGCGCTCGAGCGCAGCGCCGCTCGCCAGCGCGGGGCGCAGATCAAAAGTACAACCGGCATGGAGAACAGCGCTATTAGCCCGTTTGCGCGGAACAGGGTCGCAAGGCCGAAGGCGACACCGGCACCGGCGAGCAACTTCCAGGGGTTTCTCTCCATCCGGGATCGCAGCACTGCCTCGGCGAGCAGAGTCGTGCCGATGAATATGAGTACGCCGAACAGGTAGTCGGAGAGCGCGAACTGCTCAATCATCGTCGTTAGCGGCGAGGCTGCGGTGAGAAACCCGGCGCATATGCCTACGGCTGGGCTAAAGAAGCGCCAGCCGACGAGCAGGACAAAGGCGGGCAGGATCATCCCGATCGCGTTCTGGAATATGACGGCGGCTTCGAGCGGGTTGGCGCCCACGGCTTCAAAAATCGCGAGTACCGTCGCATAGCCCGGGGGCCTCAGATTGCTTACGTATCCCTGGTGAAAGACGTGCTTCGCGGTGCTCAGGTACTGAGCCGTGTCTGGAGCCGTGAAGGTCGTGCCCAACAGCGGTATGCGGACGGAGACTGCGACCAGCGTCACGCCGATCGTGCTGAGCAGCAGCGCCCGCCGGTGCTCGGGCGGGAACCGCTCAGCGATGCCGCCGATCTCCGCCTCGCTCTGGTTGAACTCAGAGAGGAAGACCCGTGTGTCATCCAGCTTCATGGGGCGCATGAACATATACTTCTCGCGGTGGGAACTGGTGCGGACTCCTCGGGCCGTTCGCGCCAGCTGGCGCGTCGAGCCATTCCGACCGCGTTCGTCGCGGTGATTGCGACGCTTGCGCTCACCGCGTGCGGGTCCAGCGAAGCCTCGAAGCCCTCGTCCTCGAGTTCTGAACCGAGCGCCCTGATCTCCACAACGGAACTGAAGAAGTACCCGGAAGGGAGCGTGCAGCAGGCGTTCCTGAACTTCTGGTCAGATCTTCAGTACCGCTCCTGGGCCGATGCGGCGGCGTCCTATGAACAGGCCTTTCGCAAGTTTGTGGGGACCGCCAAAATCATCGCCGCCAAGCGGATCAACAGTTCCACGTATCCGCTGCTGAAGCCCGAAATCCAACGGATCGGTAGGAGGCTTGGCGAGACGACGGTCTATTACACGGTGAGGCTTCCCGAAGGCACCAAAGAACTCAACTCGATCACCTGGCGGCGGCTGGGGGGCAACTGGCAGATCGCCTACGACTCGCGCCTGGACCTCGAGCTCGACCAGCTCGAAGAGAACCGGGTGGAAATCGAAAAGAACGGCAAGCTACCCACCAACCCCCAACAGGTCTCACCGGCGGCCACAAAGGCAGGTAACGAAGGATCTGAACTCCAGGCACGCTACCGCCAGCAGGAGCTGAAGAAGGAAGGCTAAATCCGGTTTCACACGAGGCCCGCTTGGAGTGCCTCCTCGATAACGCTGAGGTGCCCGGCAACGAACCGCTGAAGGTCGTGTCGCTCGGCGGCTTGTAGGCGCGCGCCCTTCCCTAGCGCCAGTCGCAGCGCCTGATCATCGATCAGGCGCTCAAGCGCAGCCGCGATCTCGCGGGGCTCGTGAGAGACGAGCAGGCCGCCGTCGGGGGCGACGATCTCGCGGGTACCGCCTCCGTCGGTTCCGACCAAGGGGCGACCGAGCAGCGCGGCCTCGATCAGCGCGTTGGGGCTGCCCTCGTCGTCGGACAGAAGGACGGCGACGTCGTGCTCTGCCCAGAAGCCGCGGATGTCGGTGACGGGGCCGCCTGCCCACACCCGCTCGGATAGGCCACGATCGGCAATCTCGGCCGCGATCTGCTTCTGCAGCGGGCCCGCACCGACAAGGTCGGCCCGCCAGGGGGACTCGGCGCGGACGAGCTCGAGGGCGGCCAGCAACCGGCTGTGTCCCTTTTCGGCGCGGTAGTTGGCCAGGTAACCGAGAGCGACCACCTCACCCGGTGGTGGCGGCAGGGGCTCGACCGGAGGGTGGCCGTTGCGCACGAGCCGAAGGCGATCTGCGCGTACGCCTCGTTCTTCGGCCACCTCAATCACGGCCCTCGAGTTGCCGGTTACCAGACTGGCGCGGCGCTCTGCCCAGCGAATTGGGAGGCGGAAGATGGCCCAGCGTTCGGTTTTCGAGCCGCACACGCTGCGGCGGGCGATCACGACCGGGACTCCGAGCGCGCGTGCCGGCGGAGTGACCGTGGTCGAGGCCTCCTCGAGCCAGGAGTAGATCAGGTCAGGCTGCAGCCGCTGCAGGGCACTGAAAGTGCGCGGTACAGAGAGAGCCGGGCGCAGCGCCCGTGGCCCATGTGAGGGCGAGAGCTGGATCAGCTCGACCCCCAGTTCGCGCAGGCGCTCGCCATGGGCTGGGTCGCAAGCGCTTGAGAACGTGATCACCGCGGCCTCGATTCGTTCCGGGTGAGCCTCGGAGATAAGGTCAATCAGCTGGCGCTCTGAGCCCCCAATGCCGAGTCCGCCGATCGCGAAGGTTACCCGCGGCCGGTTCGGTGTCCCGGATTTCCTGAGTGCACTCGCGCCCATGCAGCTATCCCGTCATCCACGAAGCGTCTGGCGCAGCAGGCTAGGCAGGGCGTCCTCACGGCGTGGCAATCTCAAGGCATGTTTCATCGGCACTTCCCCGTAGCGGGAGAGCAGGTAAAGCATCAGCACGCCCGCCAGCCAGTAGGAGGCCACCGAGGATATCGACGCGCCGGCGATGCCCACCCAAGGGATCAGCACGAAGTTGAGCCCCAGATTCAAAGCGAGGCCAGCAGCTGAAGCTGCCGATATTGCAATCGGCGGTGCGATTCGGACCAACAGCCCTCGGGCGGGTTCCTCCACCGCGAGGGCGATTACTGCTGGCATCAGCAGGGCGAAAGGAACGACGCTGCCGCGCCAAGCGGAGCCGTAGACGATGACGACGAAGGGATAGGAGACGGCCGCTGCAGCCACCGCCACGGCCAGCGCGATTCCGAGGTTCTGGCTGATGAAGTCGACCGTATACGCGATCGCGGCCTTCGCATCGGCGCGGGTCTGTGCCTCCAGGGCGGCCAGCGCAACGGTCGAGACGGTGGTGAAGACGATATCGGCCAGATTCGCCGACAGCGAATAGAGACCGGCCTCATGAGCGCTTGCTAAAAGACCAACGAGAAGCAGGTCGATTTTCAGATTGAGCCAGAGGGCGATCGAGGCCGGTTGCAGGCGAAGCCCCGTGTGGAGGGCGGTGCGCACCAGCGACAGTCGTGTGATTGGGATGAGCGCCCGCGCTCCCACTGTCCGAGCAAGGGCGACGGCCAGAGCGATCGCGACCAAAGCGATCGTCAAAAGCGCCGCCAGCATCGCCAGTTCGGGCGAGAGCCCGACGCCCACCTCCAGCCCGAGTACAAGTCCGAACTGGATCATGGAGCCAATCGCCAGAATCCACCCGTAGGTTCTCAACCTGCCGCCGATGCGCAGCAGCAGCGCGGTTGCCATCTGGCCGATCAAGGTGAAGGGAATCGTCGCCGCCGCGAGCGCCACGGTCGCCGGGCTGGCACCGCCGAGGAGGGCCTCCCGAGCCGGCAAACCGATCGCCAGAGTGATCATCATGCCCACCAGACCGAGGCTGAGCGAGAAAGCCGAGGCGAGGTGGCAAAGCTCCACCAGGGAGGCTTCTTTGCGGGCCATCATCCGGGAGATCGACTGCTCCACCGAGAGATGCGAGATCACCCAGATCACCGTCGCCAGGTTCAGCGCCAGCGCATACTGGCCGCGGCCAGTTGGCCCCAGCGCTCGGGTGGCGACCAGGCTGAGGAGAAAAAGGAAGGTGAACTGGATGGCCCGGAATCCGAGCAGCCGACCCCCACCGCTGATCGTCGAGGATACGTGCAGCTCGGGATCGGAGAGAGAACTCGGCGGCGGTTCAGCACCCGGAGGCGTGTAGGGCGTCGGGGGTGTATCGGCCACTATGAGGCCGTGGTTTCCGAGAGAAGTCGGGAGTAGAGCGCCTCGGTATCGCGCAGGAGCCGGGCGACGGTGAAATGTCGGCCGACGTGTTCCCTTGCGCGCTCACCCATGCGTCGGCGCAGGTTCGGGTTATCGACCAGCCGGGCGATCTGGCTGGCGATTGCGCCCTCATCGCCAGGTGGGGCGAGGAGTCCGGCCCCCTCGATGATGATGTCAGGCACACCGCCCACCCGTGTGGAAACCGCCGGCCTTCCTGCCGCGCCGGCCTCGATCAACGCCACAGGAGTGCCCTCGTTATCGGAGGTGAGCAGGGCGGCGTCGCTACCGGCGGCGATCCTGATCAGATCGCGTCGATAGCCAAGGAAGTGGATCGCATCGGCGCAACCCAGCTCCTGCGCAAGGTCTTCGAGGGGGGGTCGCAGGAGCCCGTCGCCGATCACGGCCAGCTTGATCGGATTGCCATCCGCCCGGGCGCTCGCGACGGCACGTAGCATCAGGTCGGGTCGCTTGATCGGCACTAAGCGGCCCGTGTAGGTGAACAGGACGTCGCCAGGTTCCGCGCCGACCTCGTCGCGGAAGTCACCCTCCGCCTCGAGGGCCAACCTTAGAAATGGGTCGAGATTGAGTCCGAGGGGAATCACGGCAAACTTGGAGCGTGGCGCGATCCGAAGGTCCACCAACTCCTCGACCGTCGCGGAGCTGACCCCGATCAGGACGTCTGTGACCTTTGCCAAACAGCGCTCGATCAGTCTGTAGGCGGCGGTTTTCCAGGGGCCGAAGTACCCTCGCAGCACATGGCCGTGGTAGGTGTGGATCACCACCGGTCTCGGCCTGGAAGCGAATAACGCTGCCGTCCTACCGAGCACGCCAGCCTTTGCCGTGTGGGTGTCGACTATGTCCGGACGGAAGGTCCGGACCAATCTGATCAAGGCGAACAGAGCTAAGAGATCATTGATCGGACGAATCTCCGGTCCGAGTCGATCGAGATACTCGAGCGCAATACCATCGAGGTCGGTGTGGTCTTCCTCACCAGCTCCGGTTCGACCGCTGACCAGGAGCGTCTCGTAGCGCCGGCGGTCCAGATGGCGAGTGAGGAGCGCCACGTGGTGGGCGGGCCCCCCGAGGTTCATTCGCGCGATCACCCGCAGGACCCGGATTGGTCGATTGACTACGGGCATCCGCATATATATTGCCTTGCATCATTGCTCTAACAGTTTGTAGTTGGTCGCTGGCTTGTCGACTCGCGGGGAGGGGCCGGGGATGAGATATCTGATAACCGGAGGCGCGGGATTCATTGGATCCCATCTGACCGATGCCATCGTTGCTCGTGGCGACAGAGCGCTGATCCTGGACGACCTCAGCACCGGGCGGCGTGAGAATCTCGCTATGGCGCTTGCAGGGGGCGCCGCGGAGCTCGTTGAGGGCTCGATTCTCGACGCGGAGCTAGTCGAGGAATGCGTGGCGGAGGCCGATTATTGCCTGCACCTTGCGGCCGCGGTTGGCGTCGAGCTGATCTTGGACCGACCGCTTGATTCGCTGGTTCGCAACGTCCGCGGAAGCGACATCGTGATCTCGGCAGTCGTGCGCCGGGGGTGCGGGATGCTTGTCGCATCTTCCTCGGAGGTCTACGGCAAGAACAACGCCGGCCCGCTCTCAGAGACCTCGGATCGGATCCTCGGCCCGACGTCGACCTCACGCTGGGCGTACTCGACTGCGAAGGCCTTCGCCGAGGTTTTGGCTAACGCCTACAAATACGAAACCGATGCCGAGCCGATCGTGGTCCGCCTCTTCAACACTGTGGGTCCGCGCCAGACTGGCGCCTACGGCATGGTGCTGCCGCGCTTCGTCCAGCAGGCGATGGACGGTAAGCCATTGACTGTTTTCGGCGATGGTTCCCAAACTCGCTGCTTTACCCACGTCGCCGACGTGGTCGACGCTCTCCTGCTCCTCTGCGATAGAGAAGAGGCGCTCGGAAACACCTTCAACATCGGCTCTCCGCGCGAGATCGCAATTGGAGACCTGGCGCGACGTGTGATCGAGCGCACCGACTCCACTTCGGAGGTCCAGCTGATCCCATACGAGGAGGCCTACGGCGAGGGTTTCGAGGAGATTGGACGCCGCCATCCCGACTTGGCGCGGATAGCAGGCCTCACCGGTTGGTCTCCGGTGCGCACGATCGACGACGTGATCGACGACGTGATCGACGATCGACTCAGCTGGCTCAAAGTCGGCGAAGCCGCCTGACGTGGCGGAGGGTCCACGCCTCCTCCTCGTCTTTGGCACGGCGGCGATTCTGACCGCGGCGACTGTTCCGATGGCGATCAGGATTGCGCGGGCGAGTGGTTTTCTCGACGCTCCGGTCGGCTACAAGTCTCACTTGCGGCCGACTCCCTACCTGGGCGGCTTTGCGGTGCTCTGCGCCTGGTTGCCGCCGATCTTGATCTTCGGCGGGGGCGTGAGTCGCTACTGGCCGCTGGTGCTCTGCGCCCTCTGCCTATCGTTGGTCGGCACGGTCGATGATCGCATTAGCCTCTCTCCTTGGCTGCGGATCGCGTTCGAGGCCGTGGTCGCCTGGTTCCTTTGGCGTGAGGGAATTGGCTGGTCTTTCCTCGGCGGCGACCTCGCCAACCTGGCGCTGACGGTGGTCTGGGTGGTGGGAATCGTCAACGCCTTCAACCTGATGGACAACATCGACGGGGCGGCGAGCACAGTTGGGGGAGTCTCGGTGCTTTGCCTTGGGGTCCTCGCCGCTCTCGGAGGTGACGTTCCTCTTGCGGTAATTGCCTTTGGCCTCGGCGGAGCCTTGATCGGCTTCCTTCGCCACAATCTGGCCCAGCCGGCTCGGATCTTCCTCGGCGATGGCGGGAGTATGGCGATCGGACTCCTCCTCGCCGGCGGATTAATGGCCGCCCCGATGGGGGAGCTGACGGGCTGGACCACCCTGGCAGCAGCCCTCGTTGCCGTGGGTCTTCCCGTTTTCGACACGACACTGGTGGTCTTCTCGCGCCACCGAAGGGGGGCACCGGTGCTTTCCGGGGCGACCGACCACACCACCCACCGCCTTCGCGCCTCCCTTAGATCCGCGCGGTCCGTTTGCGCTGTGCTGGGGCTCAGCCAGGCCGTTTTGTGCGCAATGGCGATCGAGGCGACCAGGCTCGGGCGCGACGCCGCGATCGTGCTGGTCTGCCTCGCGCTTTTAGTCGGAGCCGTGATGATCATCGCCGCCGATGGGTCGAGTTGGACGCCGGTCTCGGGAGACTCCTGAGCGCCCCGCCATCTTCGGGCGAGCGCGTGGCGCCGCTGCCCAGCCCAGCGCGACGCACCCTGCTCGCCGTGGCCGGACTTGGCTGCGGAGCCAGTCCTGTCTTCAACGGCTACTTCGACATGTCGGTTTGGGGTCTGATCGCTATTGCCCTGGCCGCGATCGTGCTGGGCCTGCTGGTCGCCAGGCCGGCGATCCCGACGGGCCTCGCCGCGGTTGCCGTAGTCGCACTGCTTCTCTTTGCCGCCTGGTCGTTGCTCTCGATGGGGTGGGCGGAGTCGGCCGACCGGGCGCTGACCGAAGGAGATCGCTGGCTCCTTTACGCCATCTTTTTGCTCGTCATCGTCCTGCTGATGGCCGACCGCCGCGACGGCGAGGTCTTTGTCTTCTCTGTCGCTCTCGCCGTCCTCTGCATGGCCGGATACGAGATCGTGAAGATGCTCGGCAGCGATGGTCCCTCGCTCTTTGGCGGCTCGCGGCTCTTGCAGCCGCTGGGCTATGTGAATGGAATGGGGGGCTTCTTTCTGCTTGGCTTCTGGCCGCTCGTCGCCATTGCCGAACGGGCCCGGGCGGCCCCGCTCGCTGGATTTGCTGCAGGTGCAGCGACCCTCCTCGGAGCGCTTGTCCTGCTCACCGACTCGCGCGGGACGGCCTTCGCTTTTGCCGCGTCGGCGCTGGTTCTCTTGGTCCTGCTACCCGGCCGCAATCGGCGCGCCTGGCTGGTGCTCTTAATCCTCGCGGCTCTGGCGCTCGCTTGGGGACCGCTCACCGACGTTACTCAGGTACCAGTTCACCTTGCGCCGCCGACCACAACCGTAGAACGCGCAGCGAAGTGGAGCCTGGCGGTGGCGGGGCTCGTGGCCGTCATCTGGACACTGGCGAGCTGGGCAGTTGCCCGTCTCCGTGAGCGCTTCACCGCCTTTGGCGCCAGCCTGTCGCGGATCTCAATGGCGCTGCTCGTCGGCATCGCATTGGCGGGTGCCGTCGCGGCCGCGGTCGCGGTGAAGAACCCGTCGCACGATATCTCTGAGCAGTACGAAGCCTTCACCAGCCTGAAGAAGGTGGAATCGGGGGTCAGGTTCACCTCAGGGGGAGGGAATCGCTACGACTATTGGCGGATCGCCTGGAACCAGTTCCTCGACCATCCCCTCGACGGAGTCGGCGCCGGCAACTTCGACCGCACCTATTACCTGGAAAGGCGGACCGATGAGGATGTTCAGCAGGCCCACAGCATTGAGCTGCAGACCCTCGGAGAGACCGGCCTCGTTGGCGCCTTGCTCCTTGCCGCCTTTTTCGTCGTTGTCTTTGTCGGGCTCTGGCGGCGCTCCCGCGCGGCGCAGCGAGGCGGGTCGGGCGCCGAGGCGACGCTCACCGTCGCTGCGGGGGGAATGCTCATCGTCTGGCTCGCGCAAACGAGTGTCGATTGGTTGCACCTGATCCCAGGCTTAACGGGTGCAGCATTGGGAGCAGCGGCGGTCCTGATGCTGTTGCCGGCTGACACAGGGCATACGGGGAGGCGCTTTCGGCCGCTGGCACCACTCGCTTTCATCGTCGTCCTCATTCTCGCTGTTGGCGCGATCGTCCTGATAGGTCGCCCCACCGTTGCCGAGCACCTGCGATCTGAGGCACAGGGCCAGCTCGAGACACAACCGCGCCTTGCCCTCGCCACCGCCGAGGAATCTCTTTCGCTCAATCCGGAATCGGTGCAGGGTCACTACTTGGAGGCGGCCTCCCTGGCCAAGCTGGGTCTGTACGGGCCAGCCAGGGCGGCGCTCATCAAGGCGGTCGCACTGGAGCCGCACAACTACGTCAGCTGGGCTCTGCTCGGTGATCTCACGACCCGCCACGGTGACATTGCGCCAGCGATGAATGCCTATCGGAGGGCGTTCCAGCTCAACCCGCGAGATCGCGAGCTGCAATTGCTCGGGACGCGGCGCGCACTTGTATTGCGCTTGAACCGCGAACCTCGATCGGTGATCGCGTTGCCCGAAACTGGAGGATGAGACTCGCAGTAGCTTCACCGATGATGTTCACGAAGACGCCGTCAGTTTGATTCCTGGCGCCAAACCATAAGTGCCGGCGATCGCAAGCTCAAAGTTCCGCCATCCTCATCACGGGTCCTTTGATTGTCGAGGCTCTTTTGCTCGGCCCGCCAATGCATAATTGCCCGCGATGTCAACGACGACTCTTGAGCGCCCGCGCGATGGGGGTCCGGGCTCGGGCCTGGGGGGAGGCTGGCGTGTGATCGTCCGCAACGACAGCCACAACACCTTCGACCACGTGGCCCAGACGCTGGCGAGCGTGCTGCCGGGCGTCAACATCGAGCAGGGCCACCGGATCGCCGATCAGATCCACACCAGCGGCCAGGCGATCGTCTGGAGCGGTCCGCGCGAGCCGGCCGAGCACTACTGGGAGCTGCTTGACTCGGCTGGGCTGACGATGGCCCCCCTGGAGCGCGGCTGAAGGGCGGGCCTCGAGCGCTGCGGGTTTGGTCGGCGGCGCTCCTTGGATCGAGGTCAGCGATCACCTGCCACAGCCCGGCGAGATTCGCCGCGCTTAGCTTCGGCGAGGACCCGCGGCCGCTGCTCTAAGGCTGCGCCTCAGGGCAGTGCCCATGCCCATCTCGATGAGCGCTCTTGCTCCACTGGATCAGGAGCTTGTCGATCAAAATTCAGCAAATACTGGAGCCCCCCGCCTCGGCTCAATACGATGGGCGGTTCAGGTGCGCACGACTAAGGAGGATCTCGCTTGGCCTCGCAGAGTAAAGGCAAGGAGCAAAACAGCAGGAGCAAGCTTGACCAGCGGCTGATCAAGGCGCTTGCCCACCCCCTGCGCGCCGACATCCTGTCCATACTTAACGAACGGGTCGCCAGCCCAAACGAACTTGCCAAGACGCTCGGAGAGGGGCTGAGCCAGGTCAGCTACCACGTCAAGGTGCTGCACGAATGCGACTGCATCGAACTGGTCAAGACCGAGCCGCGCCGGGGTGCGGTCGAGCACTACTACCGCGCCACGGCAAGGGCATTCCTCGCCGACGATGATTGGGAGCGTCTGCCGGAGGTGGTGCGCTCAGGCCTGCGCGCCTCGCTGCTGCGCGGGGCCGTTGAAGACGCGATGGCGGCCCTCCGGGAGGGCACCTTCGAGGCTCGCACCGACAGCCACATGAGCTGGACGCCGCTTATCGTCGACGGGGAGGGCTGGAAGGAACTCACGTCCCTGCTCGCTGAGACCCTCGAGGGCGTCCTGGACATCCAAACCCAGAGTGCGGGACGGTTGGCGCAGGCAGGCGCTGAGGGGATCCCGGCGGCGGTGACGATAGTCGGTTATGAGGCCTTCCCGGAGGGCTCAAAAATGCGCGCCAAGGCCTGAGGATCGCTCCTCGGGCCGCTGCGCTAGCCTCCTCAGGGTGCTGAGGGCAACGCTAGCCATCGCCATCGCCTTTGCCCTCATGGCAGCGCCGGCCACCGCCAGTCAGCTTCGCCTCTTTCACACCCCCGGCGGCAACATCGGCTGCGAGGTCTTCTCCGGCGCTGGAACCGGGGGAGGTGGCGCTCGCTGCGACATCGCCAGACGCTCTTGGAAGGCTCCGCCACAACCGGCCAACTGTCACCTCGATTACGGCAACGGCCTGATCGTGAGCGATAGTGGAAGGGCCAACTTCACCTGCGCTGGCGACACGGTGCTGCACCAGGGCTTCGTCCTCTACGCCGGGGGCTACGTGGAATCCGGAGCATTCATGTGCACGAACCTGGGTTCTGCGGTTCGCTGCCTCGATCGCAGGACCGATCACGGTTTCAAGCTCTCGCGGACGATCGCAAGGCGCTTTTAGATCCCGATTGGCGATTTCGGGGGCATCTAGTGAAACGCACCTACGGCCTGACTCTTATCGTCTTGATCGCCGCGATTGGCAGCGTGGCGATCGTCGGGGAGGCGCTGGCGGCGCGTAGCTCCGGTTTTGATTCCGTCCACCTGCGCCAGACGAAGCTCGGCAAGGTCCTGGTCAACACCGCCGGCACAACGCTTTTTGAGTTCTCCAAGGACCCCTTAAAGAAGGACACCTGCATCCAGCACCCGGGCTGTACGGCGATCTGGATTCCCCAGGAAGAGACCACAAAGCCAACCGGCGGCCCCGGGGTCCACGCCACGCTGCTTTCGAGCATTCCGGTAGATGGTGGGCACCAGCTCACCTACGCCGGTCACCCCCTTTACATCGATAGCTCCTCCACCAAGCCCGGGCAGACCAGCTACGTCGGCACCAGGCAGTTCGGTGGCACCTGGGATGCGATCAATGCCCAGGGCCACGCTGTCAAGTAATCCGCAGCGAGCGGTGCCGATCGTCAAAGCACTTCAGCTCCGCCCTCACCAGGCGTAGCATCTGTTCCGATGGCTGCGAGTCGGCGTCGAACCCTTGAGGTTGTCCGGATCCCCGTGGAACTTCGACGGCGATCCCCACTTGACGATCACACCGTAACGGCCTCGGCGACCTCCTGACGATCGGTGTTCGGTTCCGTGGTGTGCAGAGTGTGGCGCTCGATCG
>JBAVAR010000074.1:0-13921 GCA_049585815.1 Solirubrobacterales bacterium | reverse complement strand
GTAGTAGTAGTAGTAGTAGTAGTAGTGCACGCCCCTCCCATCTCCGCTGCGTACCCGCACCGTGCGACGACACCATCCCATTTCTTGCTAGTCGGTGGTCTGTGGTTGGAGATCGGCGACGAGCGGTACGCCCGTATCGAACCAGTAGCGGTGCAGCTCTCGGATCTTGTCGCGCGACGGCATGCCCTTTAGATGCACCAGGCACTCGCCGTAGTCGACCCTGTGGACCGGCTCGCAGAAGATCTCACGGGCCCGGGCGAGCTCGGCCGGAGTGTCGATCTCCCGCACCACGGCCGCGTACGTGCGGCGGCCGAGCCTGAGCCGCACATGCGGGTTGACGCGAATGTTCAATACCCACGCCGCGACCCTGAGCGGCCTCTCTATCGCCGGCGCCGGCGGTCGCAGTTGGACTATATACGCGCGGTGGTCTTGCCGGATCGCGCGGATCACCTTGCGGCGCGGCTTGCCGGTCTTGCGGCCGGTGGTCGTCAATACGGCGTGGCCGGGCGGCGTGTGAAGCTGGTAGTCCGGCAACATGAGCGCGCTAAGGATCTGACCGTGCCTGGGAGAGGTGATCAGACGGCGGTGTTTCGGCTGCTGCCTCACCGCCGCTTCGCGGATCGCGGCCGCGCGTTCCTGTCGGAGTTGATCGCCGGCGGTCGCTGGGCTGTGAGTCGCCATCCAGCGCCCGGTCAGTCTGTGCTGCCGAGGTGCGAGGCCCAGAAACGAACCGCCTCGCGCTCGTGCTTGATGCCAACCTCAAGCGTAATCAGCATGCCCCTGGGAATGTCGGCGGCACCCTCCAACTGCTCATGGATCGCCTCATATTCGGCCACCTTGGCACGATGAGCCTCGAGCTGGGCTGGAGCAAGCATCTCTAGGTCCGCACCGAAGAACACCTTGAGCATGCTCAGATCACGCAACTCTGTTAGCTCCGAGGTAGGGGTCTCGAGCCAGTCCTCGAGAACCTGGCTACCGGCGTCGGTGATTGAGTAGGTCTTGCGTCTGCGTCCCTCAATCTCTCGATGCTCGTCGAGTAGTCCCTCCTCAGCCAAGCGCGCCGTCTCGGTATAGAGCTGAGCGTGCTGTACCGACCAGAAGTTGCCCAGCGTCGCGGCGACTCGCGTTTTCAGATCATATGGAGTTCCCGGCTCAAACTGCAGAAGACCAAGGACGATGTAGGAGGTGGGGGTCAGAACGCGTTCTAGCACGATGCTCCAAATACCTGGGAAAGAATTCGCTTTCTTTGAGTCATCACATTAACGTGTGCTGACGGTCGAGAATTGAGCGGTTGATTTGGCTTGCGGCTCATCAGTTCTACTCCTGCTTCATTCAGCATCCATCATGCTCTGAGGCGTCAAGGTGGGAAATTCTGGACCGCCACTCAATGCCCGCTCACCCGACAGCTGCGGGTCAGTGTATTTGTGATATCGACGTTGCCGGAGAAGCCAAAGTTGGCTCGGGCAAGGGGGAAACTGGCGCCAGGAAAGCCCGCAGGGGCCGGGCAAGTAGCGCTCAGGTAACTATGTGGCTGGCCTCGGTAGCTGAAGCGTCGGCCAAGGGTGAGCTTCATACCGGTGACGTATCCCCATTCACCGGTGACCTGGGGGAGTGCAGCGCTGAGCGCCGTCGCGAAGGTGCCATAAGTGTGGGTAATCAGGAAGGGAAGCACGTATGAGGTGGGAATGGGCTGAGTACCGTAGACGTGGGCAAGAATCGCCTGATGACCGTGGTAGGTGCCATTGAAGGCCACCACCTTTCCCAATGACGGAAAGGGGGCTTGGGCCGGTAACAGCACGTTCGAGGTAAAGCTCCCTTCGCCGACAAGAGCGCTACCGCAGGCTTTGAGCGCTTCAACCGTGGTGGCGGGCTGAATTTGTTTTTCGGTGCAGCGCGCCAGACCTCGACTGGAGAGGCGCCCGAACCGGTTGATCGCGATCGAGACCCGACGCAGCTGAGGCACCTTGGCGCCCTCGCTGTTAGAGATCCTCCCCACCACGCTCACAGTCACGGGAGCCCCGCCTGAACGCGGCAGGCTGTGGGGAGTGAGGGTTCCGTCGAAGGCGACGCGGAGGCTTCCCCTCTGCGAAGTCCCGGCCTGTACCGTCGCTGCGCCGACGAGGGCAAGCAGGAACGCCGTGAAAACGACGGAACCAATGCCACGCATTGCCATGTCTGCTCAGACCCCGGCGGGCGAGATGGCGGCGGCTTTGTGGGTCCGGTGAATCTTTTTGGCCTTGGCGCAACTCGGCGGCATGAATCGCTTCGCAGTGGTCGCAGTCTTGCCGTTCTGAGCGGTAAACCTGACCATGGTGCGTTCACGCGAGTCGCAGATGTTACCGGCGTTGACGAGCAGGCCAGAAGAACCACCGGGCATTGTCAGGGTAACGCTGGAGACCGGCGCGTCTGGTATGGCTTCGAATGTGTTGCGGATGTGTCCGTGAACGGAGTCGACATGGCCGTCCAAGACTATCTGGATCTCCGAATTGTGCAGTGAAATCACGAGGTCTGGAAGCTGGTGGTCGGAAGAGCGTAGAAAGACGGAGCCTTCGAGCGGTTCCGATAACAGGGGCGAGACCGCCGTCGTGTGCCCATAGACCGAGTTGCTCGGGCACTCTTCGCCGGGAATTGAACCCTTTGCGAATTGCACCCGGGTGCAAACGTTTCTCAGGTTACCCTGGTCGATGAACTCAGTTCGAGGAAGGGTGACCTGGACCACCGCGACGTTGGCTTCGCCGGGGCTCGCGCTGAAGGTGGACGAGAAGGAGGGATGATCGTCGCGGTGGCTGCCGCCCCGGACCGTGAATGACAGCCGGGGTGCGAAGGGCAGCGCGGCGCACCCAGCTACCTGGAAGGGGTTGGCGGCTGTGGAGCTGACGTCTTCAAGCGTCGAGGGGGGACCCGCTCCCGCTCCCGCCAGGTTCCAGCCGATGCTGAACGGTTCGCAGGAGGTTGGGTTGATGATGAATTCGGGGCGATCGACGTAGACCTGCAGGTCGCGGATATGCAGTGGAATGCCGTCGATGATCTGGGGAAACGGCGCCGAGGAGCTGGAATCGACCGTGGCGCGGCCCGTTTCGGGATCGATGCGAAGGGTGGTGCGAATCACGACGGTCCCCAGATCGAAGGGACCCACCCGAGCAGCTGTGATCGCGACGGTGCTGAGCTGGGCGCCGTCATAGGGGCCGGCGAGGTAGAGGCGACCGGGAGCCCAGCTGAGAACGCTGCCGACACCAGCGCCGACCAGGGTGTGGCCGATCTGGGAAGCGGGCGAACAGGAGGGATTGGCTTCCTCAGCTGCTGCCGTCAGCGCGCGGGCGGCTTCGATCGCCGCATTGGAGCAGAAGGGAACCCCAGCCAGCTTGGCGGCGAGGCCACGGGGGTAATGAGTTGCGAAGTGGGTGATTTCCCCTTCGCCGTCGCCGCGGCTGATCTCCTGAAATAGGGTCGAATAGACACCGGCGTTGTTGTTCAGAGTTCCAGCGCTGACCCGGGGATTAAAGGGTGCGGGACCAGCCGCTGGACATGTGCCGCCTCCGGGACCCTCGGTGATCTGAAATGGCGCTGCAACGGCGACGGCACTGAGCGGATCGGAGGAGGGCGTGAGGCTTGCTCGGACGTCAAATTCACCACACCTTGGGGGGGAGATCAGCGGCGAGGTTGCGCCCTGGCGAAAACTGAGCGACAATTCACTGAACGGCACCTGAGGCAGGCCGTCAAACGTTGTCATCAGGCGTCCACTGGCGGGGTCGGGCGTGATCTTGCCTGCTGCCTTGACGAGGACGCCGCGATCGGGAATTCGAGCGACAAGGTATAGCGCCAGGAGAGAATCAGAAGGGTTTTCGAAGGGCTTGGCGAGAAACAGCGCCCCGGTCGCTTCTTCGGCGAGCGCGGGGCTCTTGATACGGACCGTGCCCACCCTGGAGTCGCTTGGACAGCCGAGGTCGGACTCGATTTCCAACGTTTCCTGCGCGTATTGGGTCGGCGTGCAGGCGCCGAGGCCTGCACCGGCGGAGGGATTGAGCGAAACGCCTTCAGGCATTGCTGCCTTGATGCTTTCGATCTCGGGGGTGGCAAGACCTTCGGGGTTCTGGTAGGTCTGCGGAACCGAGAGGCTGAGGCCAAGGCCGGTTGCCGAGGAGGCCTCCGTCGTACTGGGTTGGGCGCTGAGCGTCGGTTCGATCACCAAACGCTGGCAGCCTTCAAGTGGGCCAAAGGTCATTTCGGTTGGCGGACCGGACGTCGGGCTCTCCCAGGAGTCAATCGAGACGCTGGCCCGCAGCGGTTCGCTCGAGCAGGAGGTGGGATTGGTGAAGTAGGCGGCGGGGGTGGCTTCGGTGGAGGCGCCGAATTCGCCGCTCGCCGGATTCCAGCGCATCGGGTTGTGCAGCGGGCTTGCCGGTACCCCCCAGACGGTGAAGCTGACGCCGTCAAGCTGTGCCGAGCTGCCGGGAATGTTTCGAATCGAGGTTTGCAATCCGGAACCACCGGGACGCAGGGCCACATCGCCCACGACGCTGAAGGCGACAGCGTGAAAGCCGATTTTTGCGACCTCGCCAGGGCCCGGAGCGAGGTGGTAGAGCGGCTCGGCGGCGCTGATCGGCCCCGAGCCCAGGTTGACGTTCAACGTGGTGACCCCGACCTGGGTGGCGATCGGACATTCCTGGCGGGAGAAGAGGGCCGCTGAACAGCTCGGTGTATCGGGGAGGTCACCGGCGAAGCCTGGCGGCAGCTCGACGGTCGCATCCTTGGGGTCTCCGGCGGTAGTGCCCTGAGCGTTGATCGTGTCGAAATCGACCACACTGGTCAGGTCAGCGTGGGCACCAGCCTGGAGGCTGGAAAGAGCGGTGGAGGCACCGCCCGGAGCGATGCCGAATTCTGCGGCACTCGGTGAAATCGCCGTCGGGGTGCGCGTTGTCGCTTCGGCTCCGCCGCCACCCGACGCGGTTACTGCATTCGTGACCGAGGTGGTTTCGTCAATTTCGACGTCGACGGGAACCGTAAGAGTGAGCGAGTCCTCGGGCACGACCGTGCCTTTGTAGGTGCAGGTGAGAGCGACGCAGGTGAGCGGTTTGTGGGTGAGCTGATCTTCCCCAGAAGCGCTCGCGGCGGCGAGCGATAGGCCCACGGGCAGCTGATCGGCGATCGAGATCGGCGAGCCGTTACTCGCGGCGCCGCCGGTGTTCGTCACGGTGACACGGTAGGAATCCTCTCCACTTCCATCGCCGGGAGTGAAGTTTGTAGGCATAGAGACGGCTGTAACCGTCCATTGTGGGTTCTGGTCGACGGCGAGCGCCGGGGACACGGGGATGAGGAAAGCGGATAATCCCAATACAGCGGCGACAGCGGCTCTACGGAGGCGGTTCACTTTCCCGCCCTCTGGCGATGGCTGGCGCGTCGACCCTGATGAGGCCTCGGGTGGTGGTGTTTCCTCTTGTGTTTGTGATGTTGTCTCGGGAAGCTCGGCAGCGCATTACCCGGGCCGGGAGAGGTTGAGGTCGCCGGGATGGGGCTATTGGGCGGCGGCGGCGGGCTCTCGCAAGCATCACCTTCGCAGGGGCCGGTGGCGTTCGGGGCAGGAAATCCGCCACCGATGCGGGCGTCGTAGAGGTCACCGGCGCCATCGGTGTCGGTGGGAACGAGGCCGGCGTGAGTGCCAAAGAAAACATTGGAGCCGTCGGCGCTTGAGTCGAGGAAAAAGGAGTCCGAGGAATCACGGCCCGAGCTGATCAGCGACACTCGGCCTTCGTGCCACTCATAGACATCGAGTTTTTCGTTGGTGTCGCTCGGAACGAGTCCTTCGCCGGTATCGAAGAAGGCGTAGGAGCCATCTTCAGAGATCGCTTTGGGCGGGGAACCGCCCGGATTATCGGCGGAGAAGGCGGAGCGAGCGAAGAGCGCGTTGGAACTGGGGTCAGCCCCGCTTGGATTGCAGGAAACACAGATAAGCGCTTCGCTCGGGGCGGCCGCGGAGTCATAGCGATAGATCTCATCGCAGTGCCCGTTTGGAGTCGCAGAGCCGGTCGCGTCGGGGCAATCGGCCGGGCTGGCGGCGGTGCTGTTGTAACCGCCAACGTCGTGTGTCGTAGCGAAGAGCAGATAGCGCCCTTCGGGAGTTGCCTCCCAGTTGGCACTCGGGTCGAGGCCGATCTCCTCGCCGTGGGGCAAGGCCCACCAGCGATCAGCAGAGGTGTCAACGTAGTCGCGCTCGTTGACCGTAGCGATGTAGGTGGTGGCTTCGGTTTCGGTGTCGAAGCGATAAAGGTCGACCTCTTCGCCGCTGGGCAGCGGTGCGTTAGCAGTCAGCTGCCCGAAGGCGGTGAAATAGACGGCCCTCCCATCGGCCGAGATCGCCGGGACGTTATAGACGTCGCCTTCGCTGGCACCCGATTCACCGCGTGAGACGCGGGTCAGAGTCGAGGTTTCCGTGTCGTATGAGTAGAGCTCGGGGTCGTGGATACCTGCGTCGTCTGTGGTCAGCTCACCTTGGCTGATAAAAAAGACTCGGGCGCCATTGGCGGAGGCACCGACAAAGGCCGCGGGGCGCGAACCGCTGGGGTCAGTGACACCTGGACTGGGGGCAGAGATCTGAACCGTGCTGGAGGCATCGAGGCGCATATAGAGCTGGGGCGGATTGGTCGAGGCGCCGTTCCAACAGCCCGTACCGGTGGCGTTGGGATCAGGTGCGGTGAAGAAGACCTTCGAGCCCTCAGAAGAAACGGCACCGGGATTGGCGCCAGTGCCAAGACCCAAAACTGCGCCGCAGGGGCTGAGCAAAGCACCGTGACTGTCGACATTGACGAGTCGCAGCCCGCCGCCTTCCCATTCATACAACGCCTCAGATTCAGGATCCTGGCCACTGCCGCCCGGTGCCAACAGGTGATCGTGGGAGCCGAGGATGACGTTGTGAAGATCGGCAGATGCACCCAACACCGTTGCTTCTTCGGACGGCTCGCCTGAGCCGGATTGGAGTGTGGTGTAGGGGCCACCGGGAGGGCCAAGCAGGTTGAGGACCGAGACCGAGCGTGCGCCAGCGGTAGATCCAGCGCTGTCGCTCAGGGCAAGACGGGTGAATTCGGATGGGCCGTAGAGGACGTCGCCAATGCTCTGGACGCCGAGGGTCGGGGAAGCGGCAGCGGCCGCGCTCCAACCGGCCGGCGTGCGAGAAAAAACGTAGGTGTTCTCACCGGCGGCGGGGAATGATCCGTAGGCGGCAGCGGTATAAAAAAGGAATTCATCGCCATCGGAAGAGGAGACGCCGACGTCATCGCTGCGTCCCGTCGCGTCGAAGATGTCTTCGGCACCCGCCTTATCGGGTGGGGTGAGCAACTCATATGCCCGACCATCCGCGAGGCCAGTGCTCGGTACCGGAAGCACCGGAGAACTGGCGGCGCTGAGAGGTGGGACTGCGAGGGCCCCCAAGACGGCGATCACAAGGAGGAGAGAGGCCAATCGAGCTCGTCGCGGGGTTGCGCGGCGCCGATTCGGTGGCGAGGAGGGAACTGCCCTGGTGAGCCACCGCCTTCTGCCTTGCTCGCTGTAGCTGGCCATCAGATTGTTGCGCCTCCCGTAATCCATGTTTAACGGTACTGACCGTATCATCTATTCTAGAATAATGGCTGGGCGTGCGGACGACGAGGCAAAGTCGATCCCAAGATCCGGTTCAGCATCGTTGATTTCTGGTTGGACGAGCGGGTCGAAGGCCCCAGAAAGAATGGCTACTGGATGGCCGGCAACGTTGCTTCGATCCGCAAGGCCATCTCGAGATGCCTATTACCACCGGGATTCGGGCAGCAGCGAAACCCTGGACCGGCGCTCCGATGCGCTTGCCGGCCTGGACTGAGCGGAGGGGCGGAATAGCGACCGAATGCTCAGCGACCTTCTCGCAGCATCTCCGCCGCCCGTGCATTTCCGCTCGGGTTTGGTACCCAAATGTGGTACCCACGAGCGATTTGAAAGGGGTTTCTGTGAGAGTTAGGAGGTTGGAATCCGCTTGAGAACTAGCTTTGCGTTGAGCGGGAGCGACGGGACTCGAACCCGCGACCTCCGGCGTGACAGAACAGCCCTAAAGTCCTCTTCAGAGGGCCAGTTTTCCCCATTCCCATGCGGAATGCTGCACTTACCGCCGCCCATCCTTTGAGCTCAAAAATAGCCGCAGTTTGCGGCCGATTATCCGGGGTTTGGGCACTGGTGCCAATTGAAACCTCAGTCTGAGGAGGCTCAACGGCGGCGGCGAACTTCGGGACGCTTGCTCCGCTGAACGCCGCGAGCCGCTCCCCGCCCCCAGCGGGGCCGCAGTCACCCGCAGGGCGCGACAGCGACCACGAGCGTAGCGAGCGGGTTGACGACGGCCTGGCCCACAATCTTTTTCTGGTCGGCAGGCGTTGGCGCAGCCCACCCTGCCGACCTGGGCTGCCTCTTTCTGTTCGCCCAGCGATTGAGCGTCTGGCGCTAAAGCCTGCGGTGATGAGGCGACCGATCCGCCAGCGATGAATGAGGAGTTTGCGCGAACTGCGGCCCACGTTTGCCCTCGCATCGGGACTTCAGGAATCCTTGATTTCTGCCGAAAAGTCTCTAGAATCTCGCTTGCGAGTGGCTACCAAGCTCTCGCAACAGCGTTGAAGCCGCCGCAAGGCGGCTTCGGTGCGTCTAGGGTCCAATTTGGCAGACGATACTGGGCTCGAGGATCTTCCAGAGCGCCGTGATCGCTTGTCCGGAGGCGCTGTCGGGGCTGTCCCGGCCGTCGCGCCGGCGCTGAAAGAGGAAGGCGGCGAGGTCGGCGATTTGGACTCCCGGCGTGTGGTGGCTGTGGACGATGCCAGGGGCCTCGACGATACGGGGATCAGACCCGCGCAGGAGTTCCTTGCGGTGGTGAGCGTGAACGGCTCTAACCAAGGCAGGGTCCGTGCTGCCAGCCTCGTCAAAGATCAGCAAACAGCGATCGCCAAGCTCCTGGCTTTGGCGCTCCAAGCACAACAGCAGCTCATCGACGGCACGCACCCTGGCGACGCTCAGATCGCCAGCCGCTTCTCCTGTTCGCTCGATGGACACCAGGGCGATCTTGCCGGCGCAGGGGTCAATGGCTTTAAGTGCCAGTCGGTAGGCATGGACTCTCAGCGCCGGCTGGTCGCGAACGGCCCTCCAAGCTCGGCGGGAGTGAAATAGATCGGAGCCGTGTAGCTCGGCCTCGGGGTCGATCCCGTGATCGGCGAATCGCCCTGGAATCGAAAGGATCGCGCGCTGCATCGCTGTATCGCGCTCATCGTGTACCAGCAGCGCGGCGAAGCTGTAGAGAGCGTCGGTATACGTCTCGTCGATGTAGGCGAGGTACATGCGAGGAGCCTATGTGGTCTAGTCGATCCCGAAGCCGCGATCGAGCTCTTGGTCGCGGTCGATCTCACGCTCGATCCGCTCCTGACGCTCAGCACTTCGATCGTCCCGCGAGATGCTCGCCTCCTGGGCACGACTCTGGCGCATCCGCTCGCCGAGCCGTTCGATCGCGCCGACGTCCATCCCCTGCTCACCAGGGTCCTCGCGAGCAACGTAGACCTGGGTCTTCTCGCGAGCGCGGCTGAGCGCGACGTAGGCGTGCTCGCGGTCGGTCTGCCAGCCGCCGGTGAGGATGCCGGAAGCCTCGGCGGTGATGCCCTGGGCCTTGTAGACGTGGAGGGCGTAGCCAAGGTTTAGGTCAGAGAAGTTGGCGGTGTCGACCGCCAACTTCGCGTGGCTCGCGCTCGTGGGTCTCGACCGTGACCCGGCCCCTGTCGCGATTGGCGTCGACGACGGTGCCGGTGATCCCGCCCTCGACCCGCCGCTCACCAAGGACCTGGAGCTGGGTGGAGAAGATCACCTCGTCGCCAGCGCAGGCCGTAGGGCTTGCCGGGCAACTCGACCTCGCGTAAGCCGAGCTCGCCCGCTTGCGCCCGGCGCTCCTGGGCCATTGCGTTGATCTGGTCGCGCTCTTTGATGGAGGCGTCGGTGATCATCAGCGCTTGACGACCGGGAAGGTTCCGTCTGGCCTCGTCCCAGTCGGCGACCATCGCCTCTGCCGCCTGGGCGCGGGTGTCATGGATGTGGAGACGGTCGTGGGTTTGGTACTGCGCGAGCGCGGGTCCTGGCTCTCCGTTTCGGACCTGTTCCCAGGCTCGGCGCTCCCACTCGTGATGTGCGCGGTGGACCTCGGTCAGCTCGGCGCTGGGAACACGATCCCGCTGCGTAGTTGAGCTCCCTCCATGTGGAGTAGCATCCTGCTGTAATGGGTGCGCATCGATACGAGCGCCAGATCAGGACGCGGGTGGTGGGCATCGCCGCGTTCCTGGCAATGAGTTGCTTGGCGTGGGGACTGCCTGCGTCTGCGCAAGCATCGACCTCGCCGAGCGAAGTTCAGACCGAACCGGCTGAAGTGATCCCGGGTGGGGCCAAGCTGAACGGCGAGCTGAACCCGGGCGGCCTGCCGACGACCTATTACTTCGAATACATCGGAGTCAATGCAGTCGAATGCTTGGGGGTGGAAAACTGCTGGCCCCAGACGGCCCCCATGGGGCCGATCAACGGCGAATCCCAGCAGCAGGTTCCACCGATCGAAGTGACAGGCCTGAGACCGGGAGAAACCTATCGCTACCGGCTGTCTGCAAGCAACGCCGATGGCACTGAAGTGCAAAGCAAGGTAGCGACTTTCACAGTTGGCCTCTCGCCCGTGATCATCAGCCTCCAACCCAACCACGGGCCGACATCCGGGGGGACAACGGTCACAATCCACGGCGAACCCCTTGAAAACGCGCGGTCGGTGCACTTTGGCGCCGTGGAAGGAAAGATCCTCCACGAAGAGTGCGACGGGGAATGCGAAATCATGCCCTACAGGGAACTGGTCGTCGAAAGTCCGCCGCATGCGGCCGGTACGGTCGATGTGACTGTGGAAACGGCACAGGGCGAGAGTGTCGCAAGCCCGGGTGATAAGTTCACCTACGGCTCCTCTGGCGGACCCTCGATCGAAAGCGAGTCCGTCGCGAACATCACCCCGACCGACGCGACGCTCGAAGCCAAGATCGACACCGAGGGCCTACCGACGCTCTACCAGTTCCGGCTCTCGTCTATCTGCGGGGGAAGGGGCGCATGTCTCGTCGTGATCAACTACCCGTTGCCGAGTGGGTTACTTCTCGGTTCCTTCACTGATCAGAGCGTCAGTCTCGAGCTGAACAGCGCGGGTGTGACCCTGCAGCCAGGGGGCACCTATCAATACTCGGTGAGCGCAACGAGCACTGCGGGCACAACAGAAAGCTCTGTTCAGACATTGACCACGCCCGAACACGGGGTCGAACCGCTCAATGCCACGACCTCGCCCCAGCCCGCCGGGTCGGCAGGCTCTTCATCCTCACCGACACCGGGCGTGCAGTCTCCTCGCACCGGGCTTGGGAAGACGAACAAGCTCAGGTCGCTGACGAGTGCCCAGAAGCACGCAGAGGCGATGAAAGCGTGCGAGAAGAAACCGAAGGGCAAGCGGGCGGCGTGTGAGACGCAGGCGCACAGGAAAGACGGCACGGCGGCGTCGAAGGCCAAGAAGGGATAGGGCCGTCAACAAACGAGCGACGGAGAACGCGGACACTCTGATCGCCAACATCCCCGCGCGGCGGCTACGTTGTCCCTCTGGAAAGCCGCGCTCGCCGCTGCATGAAGTCACAATTACAGCGAGACCACAGACCGGCTCCTCAGGACCTTCGGAATAAGATGATGACCATCCGAGACGGCTGACATCAAGTGACAGCGCAGGGGGAGCCCGCTCTCGCGTTTCCACGTGGCTGTTGCACAAAAACGCCCCGGTCAAACTCGCTGCCAACTGCGCACGCGGACAATCGCGGCACGTAGGTGCTCGATCATGCACTGCACGGCAGCGGCGCGGGTCGGGTGGGGGCCGTCCTCGCCGAACGGGTCGAGTTGGCAGATGTCGCCTTCGTGCTCGACGAACCAGCCGAGCGGCTTGCCGCACTCGAAGCGCTCGGATAGCTGCCAGAGAAAGTCGCTCTCTCTCCATTTCGGGTTCGGCCAGGCGGTAGTACTCGCCGAGTAGCTCGGCCAGCTCTGCCTCAACCCGCTCCTCGGGCGCCGTTTCAGTCTTCGGATTTGGCATCAGGTTCTCCTTGCTGTGGTTGATTGGTCCCTAAGCCCTTCGACCACGATCAGCTCGCCGGTCCTGGTCCGCTCGACAGCCCGCCTGACGTACGGCAGCGCCTGGGGCGAACAGAGGTAACGGACTCCGCCGACCTTGCGCTGCAGCATCGCCCCGCGCCAGTTGCGCAGCAACGCATCGAGGCGGCTGGCGCCCTTCGTGGTGAGCTCGACCTCGATTGCCTCGATCCGGTCGCCGAGGATGATCAGGTCGGGTCGATGGAAGTGGCCGGGGCGGTCCTGGGCAGAGAAGACCCGCTCGCCCTGGGCGCGCTCGCGGGCGAAGATCTCGGGCTCTGAGAGCAACTGCCGACCGCGGCGTTCGAGCTCGACCGCGACGCGGGCGGCCGCCGCCGAGTGGGCGACCCGGCCGGCGGAGAAGCGCGGGACTGGGAGGTCGTCGCGAGAGAGAGCACGCAGGCCCTCGCGGGTGCAGAGGAGAAGCCTGCCGCTGTCACCGACGCCGGGCAGCACTTCAAGGAGGCAGGCCTCACGCAATCGTCGCTCCCGGGCCAAGGTCACCGCCCTCCCGGTCCCCGCCCAGAGCGCGACCACCTGCCTTGGAATCATCCCGAAACGCGCCACCAACCCCAGGACCTGCAGATCCCGCCCGCTAACCCGATCTGTCCGTTTTCCACCTGGCATCTCCCTGACAAGACGTAAACCGGTACCAAATCGACCCACCCCCCACTTCCGTCTCCCCCCAACAAACCCGACCCCGCAGCGGGGTCGGGGCTCAAACCGCGTTGGATTGGGAAGTGGCTGCAGGCGGAGCTTCTGGACCTCTGTCTGGGTAGTTGTCTGGCTTTGTTGCGTCGCAGTTGTTGGCACCGGGGTGAGTCGCGGCAGTATCAGGTGACATGGGTTTCGAGCAGCAAACGGCAGGCGCTCGCTGAGTTCGGTCACGGTTAGCTCATCGACCGGTTCGCCCGCAGAACGCAGAGCTGGTGATGTTCGCGACACTAAATTGATTCCAATGCGTGAGAAAGCCCCTGGATCCCGCGCCTGATGCTCGCCTCTCCCAGGGACGCGTACCCCAAAACCAAGCCTGTCAGGTCCGAGGTAGGCTCAGCGCAGTGCCATTTGAGGGGGTGGACTCCGACACCACGTTCGCGGGCAGCGGCGGCCAGACGCAAATCGTCGACTCCCTCAGGTAGGCGTGCGAGGACATGGAGACCGGCGGCGACTCCCTCGAAAGAGGTACCAGGAAGTTCCTCTTTTAGCGCCGCGATCATCGCATCACGGCGACTTCGGTAGCGACGGCGCATTCGCCGCAGATGGCGATGGAATTCACCGCTAGCAATGAAATCGGCAAGGGCCAACTGAGCCAAGATCGGAGAGGGACCCCCAGTAAGTGCCTTGCTCTGCAGAAATGGCCCGACTATCTCTTCAGGCAGAAGGAACCAGCCGAGTCTCAGTGCGGGAGCCAGCGTCTTGCTCACGCTGCCTCCGTAAATGACCCGATCGGGCGAGAGGCCCTGCAGAGCACCAACAGGATCTCGGTCGTAGCGATACTCGGCGTCGTAGTCATCCTCGATAATGAAGGTCTGCTGGCGCCGCGCCCACTCAATCAGTTGGAGCCTGCGCTCAGCAGCCAGCCCCACCCCCATTGGAAACTGATGGGCTGGGGTGGAGGTTGTCCGGATCCCCGTGGAACTTCGACGGCGATCCCCACTTGACGATCACACCGTAACGGCCTCGGCGACCTCCTGACGATCGGTGTTCGGTTCCGTGGTGTGCAGAGTGTGGCGCTCGATCG
>JBAVAR010000073.1:0-35426 GCA_049585815.1 Solirubrobacterales bacterium | reverse complement strand
CGATCGAGCGCCACACTCTGCACACCACGGAACCGAACACCGATCGTCAGGAGGTCGCCGAGGCCGTTACGGTGTGATCGTCAAGTGGGGATCGCCGTCGAAGTTCCACGGGGATCCGGACAACCTCTCGATACTGGACGACTCCATACAAGGGTGGCACTCCTCCGCAGGGAATGCAGCCAACCCAGGACGCAAACGTAGTTTCGCTAGACCGCTCATTGCAACTGTTCGATTCAACTAAGAGTTTCCTAGAGGAGATCTTCGAAAGCATTGCCAAGGCGGTCTCTGTCGAGATCCAAGACCTCTGGACCGACGGTGCACTAAGCCGGTTGGTCCTTGCTTCAGGAGGCGTCCCCCGTGACTACCTGAGACTTGCTGGCGAGGCAATCAAGCATGCCCGCAATAGGGGCGCGAGTGAAAAGGCCGGGAGCGAAAGGGTCATGGCCGAGGACGTGAACTCCGCCGCCGGGCAAACCGCCGAAGCCAAGCTCGCGGACTTGCGGGAGGACGCACCCACTGAGGCTGCCGGCCTGACCGAACTCCTAGAGGATCTCAGCGAGTTTTGTCGCCATAACAAAGTCGGCTACTTCTTGGTTGACAGCAGAGACAATGCGCTGGTGAGCAAGATCGACCAGCTACAGGATTTGCGGTTCGTGCACCTGCTATACGACGGAGAGACTCTGCCGAACGCTGGATCGCGACGCCACCGCGTTTTTCTGCTCGATGTCGCATATCTCAGCTTCAAGCGGGCGAGGCAGGTGGACTTCGAGGGATGGATGGATCGGTCGAAACGACGGCGGCCATTGCTTGTTTATGCGGAAGGGGCTGGCGCTGCACTAGTTGCAGAAAAGAAAGAGGCTCGATCTGAGGACGGTCCGGCTCGGTCGCCGGAGTCAGTTAAGGACTCGCACGGAACAATCTCGATATTCGACGAGAGCAATGGTGATCAAGCTGTCGAGGGGCCTGTTGAGGACTCAGACTAGGACGTCCCTGCTAGAGAGCACCATTGGGGCCTTTTGCTTCTCCGCCGCGACTCATCACCCCCGACACAATCCGGACATGTAGGGCGAAGGAGACCACCTCGAGAGTTGAGGGGGTTGCAGGGCACGGGGCTTGCCCGCCCCTGGATCGCTAACTCCAGTGGTCGCGGACGTACTCGGCGACTTGGATCTCGGGGATGCTTCGGGTGCTGTTGTTCATCCGCACCCAGAAGGCCTCGGTGCCCTCGCTCATCCGGGCCTTGACCGGGGTCGACGAGCTCGCCACGTCGATTCTGCAGATCTGGCCACTATCCAGCTGCTCGATCCGGGCGCGGGTGCGCATCGCCGCCGCGTGTGTCAGCGCGTTGATCAGGTGGGTGGTGAGCCAGTTGAGGAGGCCGTCGACATTCCGCGGCTTGACGAGGGGAAGGTCGTGCTCAAGGCCAATCGCCCGGCCGTCGTCGCCGACGCCGATGAACAACGTCCCTCCATCAGTGTTGAGGAAGCCGGCAACGGTCTTGACCACCGCATCCTCCATCCGCCTGTCCTTGCGCCCCTCGCGGAGATTCCAGCGCGCAGTCGACTTGAACTCGACGTCGAACGTCTCGTCCTTCGCGATCAGCTCCTCGCTCGGGACGGCGAAGAACGCTTTGGCCCCGCGAAGCTGCTCCGCGACCCGCTCGGCGAACTCAGCGTCTGCCTTGATTTTCTCCAGCACTTCGTTCGTGACCTCGCTCACCTCGATCGCCGCGGGGATCGACGGTGACTCTGGCCTAGGCAGCGCAACAGCCTCGGCGACCGGCCCGGACGCCTCGTAGACGCTGCCCCCATCGTCGTAGTAGCTGGCGAAGATGTGGTCGAACACGATGCCCGCCTTGCGCTCCCAGACCTCTGGCCCGTACGCGTCTTCGGGAAGCTGCTCGAGAATGTCCTTGACCAAGCTGCGGGCCGCCTCTCGCGTCTGCGCCTTGCGCCGCCAGTCCAGGACGAGCCGGTCCTGGATGTGCTCCATCAGCTCGCGCGCGACCCGCTTTACCTTCTCGCGCTCATCGTCGTTCAGCACGGGGTCCGGCCTTGTCAACAGGTCGAACACAGCCAGCTCGGGCTCCGACAGGCCCTCGCGAGCGGTCCGCTGCTCCTCCTCGGAGAGCTGGCGCGACAGCGCCTGGAGGCGGCGCAGCATCTCGTCGACGTTGAAGCTGCCGGCGTTGTAGTCATCGATCAGCCGGCGTAACTGCTCGACCAGATCCCTCCGGCTGGGGTTCCTCTGCGCCGCCGCCTCGGCCCTCATCTCGAGCTGGCCGACGATACGCCGCGCGGAGGAGTGCTTCCTGCCCGCGAGCCGCGCGGCCAGAGCATCGAAGTCGATTGCGTTGAGGTCGATCAGCGGGGCGGCGTCCCCCGCATCCGCCGCGGCGCGGATCACGTACTCCTCCGCGCCGACCGAGCGGTCGAGCAGGTCCTGAACCGCTCCGGAGACGTGGGAGAGATCGGGAACCGGGTCCAGCGAGCGGATCGTCTCGGCGAGATTGCGGGCCACCCCGACAACCCGGATGTGGGCGGTGGCGGTCGGATCGGGCAGGATCGCGGCGAAGCGCCGCCGCACCCCATCGGAGCGTTCGAGGTAGGCCCGCCTGGTGACGTCCTCGACGAGGAGGCTCTCGACCGAGGCGTCGCGCAGAGCTATGAACTCGAAGCCCTCGGCCCGGGCGAGGGCTTCGAGGTCGACGTCCCAGCGTTCGCAGAAGGTCACCAGCTCGCCGATCTCATCCTCGAGCTCGGCGACCAGCGCCGACTTGTCGCGGATGATCTCCGCCCCCTGCTCACCGTCTCTCGCCGCGGCATAGACCGCGAGCGCCGTCTCGAGGTGGCGGAAGACGCCGACGTAGTCGACGATCAGGCCGTTCTCCTTTTCGGGGAAGACGCGGTTGGCACGGGCGATCGTCTGCATCAGCGTGTGGTTGCGCATCGGCCGATCGAGGTAGATCGTCGAGCAGGAGGGAACGTCGAACCCGGTCATCCACATCGCGCAGACGAAGACCAGCCGGAACGAGTCATCGGGGTCCTTGAAGCGCTCGTCGAGATCTTCCTTCAGCATCCGCTCGCGGTGCGGCGCGATGTCGAGCCCGGCCTCCCGCATCTCGGCGATCTCGTTCTGGGACTGGGAGACGACGACGGCCATGTCGGTCCCCTCCATGAAGGCGATCTGCTCGTCCACCCCGATCCGCTCCAGCTCCGGCAACCTCTCGGCGCGTTCACGGAGCTCCGCCAGGTGGAGCTCCCACTCCTCGGCGACCAGATCGTGCATGCGCACGGCGGTCGCCTTGTCGATCGCGACGAACATCGCCTTGCCGAGGAAGCCGCGCCCGGCGAAGTGCCGGACGAGGTCGGCGGCGATCTGGCGCAGGCGCTCGGGCCGGGTGATCAGCTGGTACTCGGTCGCGAAGCGCCGCGAGAGTGCCCGCTCCTGGGACTCGTCGAGCTCCGCCGCTTCGAGGATCCCGGTCATCTCCTCGTCGAAGCTCTCGTTGACGATCTGCAGCTCGGGGATCCGGTTCTCGTAGAAGAGCGGCACCGTAGCGCCGTCCTCGATCGAGTCGCGGAAGTTGTAGGTCGAGACGTAGTCGCCGAAGACCTCGCGCGTGCGCTCCTCCTCGCCCTTGATCAGCGGCGTGCCGGTGAAGCCGAGGAAACCGGCGTTCGGCAGCGCCCGGCGCATGTTCAGCGCGAGGGCCGAGTACTGGCTGCGGTGCGCCTCGTCGGTGATCACGACCACGTCGCTGCGATCCGAGCAGACCGGCATCTGCTCCCCCTCCGGGGGGCGGAATTTGTGGATCAGCGTGAAGACGTAGCGGTGGTCCTCGCCGAGCAGCCGCCGCAAGTGCGTCGAGGAGTCGGCCTGGAGGTGCCCCTCGACCGCCCCGGCGTCCTTGAACTCCTCGTAGAGCTGGTCGTCAAGCTCGGAACGGTCGGTGACCATCACGAAGGTCCAATTGCCGGGTCGGCGTCGCAGCACCTTCTGGGTGAACATCAGCATCGAGAGGCTCTTCCCCGAGCCCTGGGTGTGCCAGAAGACGCCGAGCCTCCCGTCGCGCGTGGCCGAGTCCGCGAGCGCCCGCATCGCAGCGTTCACCCCCAGCACCTGGTGGTTCTGGGCAAGAACCTTGAACAGGCCGCCGGGCCGCTCCAGATAGGCGACGAAGTTCTCGACCATGTCGAGGAGGCGCGCCGGATCGCAGAGGCCGTGGATCACGGTGTCGAGGGAGACGATCCCCGGTTCGGACTCGTCGTCGATCCGCTTCCACTCGCCGAAGCGCTCCCACTCGGCGAACGTCGCGCCGACCTTCGTCTCCGAACCGTTCGAGAGGACGACGAATGCGTTCGGGGTGAAGAGCTGCGGAATCGTGTCGCGGTAGTCGCGGAGGTTCTTGCGGTAGGCCTGCTCGACCGTCTTATGGGACGCCTTCAGCTCCAGCAGCACCAGCGGGATCCCGTTGACGAAGCAGACGATGTCGCAGCGCCTGGTGTGGAGGGGACCGACCACCCAGAGCTGGCGGACCGCGAGGAACTCGTTGCTGGACGGCTGGATCCAGTCGACGACCCGCACGGTTTCCGTCGAGCGCCCACCCTCGTCGTCGGCGAAGGTGACCGTGACACCATCGCGCAGCAGCAGATAGACCTCCCGGTTGGCGCGGGTGCGCTCCAGCGCGGAGCGATCGCGCGCCAGCTCTTCGACCGCCGCCTCGATCGCCGTGGCCGGCAACTCCGGGTTCAGCTCGGCGAGCTTCGGCTCCAGCCGGTGCCGCAACACCACCTGCGACTGGTCGTCGCGGCCAAGCCCCTCCGGCCCCAGCGTCTCGGCGTACCCGTCAACGATCTCGTAGCCAAGCGACTCGAGCAGATCGAGGGTCGGTCGCTCGACCAGCTCGTCCTCGGAGTAGTCGCGCGGACTCACTCGATCTCCGCGGGGGTGAGAACGCCGAGGTCGACGTCGGAGATGTCAAGCCTGCCGGTGACGAGGCGCGGGAGGAGGAGGTCGCGGGTGCTAGCGAACTGCTGATTCTGCCGCCGCAAGTCGCTGCGTAAGCGCTGGATTGGATCCACAGTCGCATCAAACCTCTCCAAAAGCGACTGCGGTGGTACAACGACAGGTGCATTACCGAAATCCTTAGGGCGAACCGCAGGGTATGCAGACCCACTGGCCCGACCGACGAGATAGCTGCTGAAAGCCTCCGAAGCCGTGTACTCGAACAGGAAGCTTGGAGGAACGGCGACCGGGCTGAGCACGGCCAGGCCGGTCGAGACAACGAGGTTTGGTGGTGGGTTATGGATCTGAGCGTGTGCTCGTCGGTTTGGGCGAACAGTCGCCCAAACGATGTCTCCGTCAGACGCGCGACGACGTGCGCGACCCGGAGCCTCAGCGGCTGGTCGGACCGATGGGACTTCAAAGCCTCCGACTCCTACGGCTGAAATATCGAGGTATAGGAATGGATCAGGGATGTTGACGGCCTTGATGCTTTCCCTGTTGACTGCTGCAACATCATCAAGCGGGCGAATCTTCCACCCCGCCGGAATCGGTCCCCGCTCCGACTCGATGAGTTCGACTGTGTCATGCCCCGGAAAGCGGAAATGCACGAACCACTCCCGGTAGAGCGATCGAGCGAGATCCTCTAGTAGCTCGATCCGCCTCTCGTTGATCTCGATAAGTTCGTCGAAAGCAGCGAGGATCACCGCAATACGACGCTGATCTACATAAGGAGGAAGCTGGATGCAGATAGCTTCAATCCGATTCGGAGCCGTATGCCTAACCTTTGTGCCAGTAGCGGTTTCACTCAGTCTGTCCCGTATTGCCGGACTATTGAAAAGGTAGTAAATGTAATTTTTATAAGCCGCCCCTTGGCGAGGAACTACGAGGCCAATTCTCTGGTTGTGAAGCCATGTAAAGTCATCGTCCGGAATCAACGCCGCACTACCCAACAGACCGGAGCTCTGCTCGGTCATCGCAGTAACCAGTGATCTCGGGGACAGTAAGTAGTCGGTTGGAACTGGCCCAACGTAGCTCCTTTGAGCAGCACCTCGGTCTCTGAATCCTCCTCGCTCATGAAAATTCCCGGGCGTTACCAGTCGGACAGTTCCGCCCTGATCGAAATACTGTCCCTTGAAGGCGTAGCCGTGTTTTACGGTCAACACGTCGCCTAACGCGGTAACAGTCCAGCTATTCATTGCGATCTCCCACCACGGCCTCCATCATTGCCCGCGCAACGTACCGCCTCTGACCTCGCGCTCCCGGATCGGCCTCGGTCAGCACCCCCTGCTCCTCCATCCGCCTCAGCAAGCGCAGCGCAGTAGGGCGGCTCACACTCAGACGGTCCTCTATCGACCTGGTCGTGACCACCGGGTTCTCGCAGATCAGGTCGACCAGGGCGAAGGCGTTCGGGGTTCCCATCGTCGCCGCCTTCTGGAGGTAGCTCTCTCGGAGGGCGATGATTCGCTGGGCTCGCTGGACCGCATCGTCAGCTTGGGTCTCGACGGCGGTCAGGAACAGGTCGACCCAGGGGATCGGATCGCCCATCTCGCGGATCGACTGGAGAGCGTCGTAGTAGTCCTGGCGCTGGTGCTCGAGGTACGCGCTCAGGTAGAGCAGCGGCACGGTGAGCCTGTTGCGGGCAATGAGGAAGAAGACGAGCAGTAGCCGACCGAGGCGCCCGTTGCCGTCGAGGAAGGGGTGGATCGTCTCGAACTGGGAGTGGAGGAGCGCGTTCTGCACCAGCAGCGGTAACTCGGGGTCCTCATGTGCGAAGCGCTCCCAATCGGCGAGGAGGGCCGGTAGCTCCTCGGGCGGCGGGGGCACGAACTGGGCGGTCTCGATCGTCGATCCCGGCGCCCCGATCCAGTTCTGGCTCGTGCGCAGCTCGCCGGGGGCGAGCTCGCGGCCGCGGACGCCGGCCATCAGGCGGCCGTGCATCTCGCACAGCAGGCGGGTGCTGAGCGGCAGCTCGTCGAGGCGCTCGAGCCCCCACCGCATCGCGGCGACGTAGTTGACGACCTCCTCGACATCGGCGTTCGGGGTCTCGCCAGCGGCGTCGGCCTCGAAGACCTCGGCCATGCTCGCCCGCGTCCCCTCGATCCGCGTCGAGGAGAGCGCCTCGCGCAGCAGGTAGGGGCGGATGAGGAGATCAGGGTTGGGCAGGAGGCGACCGACGCCGGCGAGCCGGCCCAGCGCCCCCTCGGCCTCGCCGAGCAGGCGCACGGTCGAAGCGGGCAGGACCAGGGTCCGCGGTATCGTCGCCGGGAAGTAGGCCACGTAGCCGTGGCGACCCGGGGTGCGGCGCGCCTCGCCGAACAGGGTCTGTGCGTGCGTGTCGAGCTCCACGGAGCTCACCATACCCGACTCTAACGTCTAACGTGCTAAACGTTAGAGATAAGGGATGACCCTAACGCGATCTTCAGGGTCAGCTGGAGAGCAGGTTTCCGAGCACCGTGTCCACGCCCTCTTCCAGCTCCCTGGCCCTTGCGCCCAGGCTGCGCAGCTCGGCGTGGGCAGCGGCGAGCCTCTCCTCGAAGACTTCCTCGTCGAGTTCCTCGACCTCGGTTCCCACGTAGCGGCCCGGGTTGAGGCTCCATCCCTGCGCCTCGATCTCCTCGATCGTGGCGAGCTTGCAGAGGCCCTTGACGTCGGCGTAGGCGCCGTCGGGGAAGCGCTCCGCGAAGAGGGGGTTCTCACCGCGCGCGAGCTCCGGCTCCTCACCGCGGTAAAGGCGCACGATGTTCGCCAGGAACTCGAGCTGCTCCTCGGTGAACTCGCGATGGGCGCGGTCGACCTGACGGAAGACCTCGCGAGCGTCGATGAACAGGACCTGGTCGGCGCGCGGCGTCTCGCGCTTGCCGCGATCGAGGAACCAGAGCGTGACGGGGAGGGTCACCGAGTAGAAGAAGTTCGGTCCCACGGCCACCATCACGTCGACCAATCGCTCCTCGATCAGCCGGCGACGGATATCGCCCTCGCTGTGGCGGGCGTCGGAAGCCGAGTTGGCCATCACGAACCCGGCCCGTCCGCTCTCGTCGAGGGAGCTGGCGAAAAGCTGGATCCAGACGTAGTTGCCGTTGTCGGCTTTCGGCAGTTCCGGAAAGCGGGGGTCGTCGGTGAGCTTCGCCTTGTCGATCCGGTCCACGTTGAAGGGCGGATTGGACATCACGAAGTCGAAGTGGCCGTGGCTTTCGAAGGGGTCCTCGTAGTAGCTGTTTGCGTCTTTGATCTCGCCGTCCAACTCGTGAACAGCCAGGTTCATCCTCGCCAGCCTCACCGTGTCGCCAGTCTTCTCCTGGCCGTAGATCGAGAGCTCCTCGCCCGGCGACCCTCGATGGCGCTCAACGAATTGAGCGGAGTGCACGAACATGCCTCCCGAGCCGCAAGCCGGGTCGAAGATCCGACCGTGGAAGGGCTCAAGGATCTCGACTATCAGCTTCACGACCGACATCGGCGTGAAGAATTCGCCCGCGCCTCGCCCCTCGGCGAGCGCGAACTTAGCCAGGAAGTACTCGTAGATCAGCCCGAAGGCGTCGCCTTCAAGATCCTTGGTGTAGCCGCTGATGTGACGGAGCAGCGAGGCGATGGTGCCATCGGGAATCGCCGAATAGCTCCGCGGCAGGACCCCTTTCAGCCTAGGGTTTTTCTCCTCGACCAAGCGCATCGCCTCGTTCACGGCTTTGCCCAGGTCGGCTGCCTCCGGAAGGTCCAGCAGCGCCCCGAAGCGGGCCTCCTCGGGCAGGTAGAACAGTCCCTCGGCCTGATACTCAGTGGGGCCGATCTTGCGCCGCGCGGAGCCCTTCGCCTCGATTCGCTCGCGCGCCGCCTCGAAGCGGGCGTCGGCGAAGCGCAGGAAGATCAGCCCGAGGACCGGCGAGGCGTATTCCGACGCCTTCAGCCCGCTGTTCGCGCGCAGCTCGTCGGCGGCGTCCCAGAGCCGACTCTCGAGCTCGGCGAGATCAGCTTGCATGCGGCGGCAACGCGAGTCGAGTCACGGGCGTGAGTCTAGGCGGCGCAACCCAGACGAACCTTGCGGACACAATCCGGACACACCAGCCGGACCACACGCGATCACTGGCGGTCATCGCCCTCGTCCTCGAACAGGCTCATTTGCGGGGAGTCCTTACCCTCGGATGACCCAGCGTGTTCGCCCGTCCCAGGCTGGTCGATCATGAAGGAGTTGCTCAGTAAACAGCTGTCTTTGGCTCCCACATCTCGCGCAAAGCGAGTGTCGTGAAGGCGGCTCGGAATGGACCTGAGGCTTTAGGCGGAAGTCACGCCGATTTCTCACGCAGGACAGCCACGGCTGCGGCCACACCCGAGAGTGCAAACCCGGTCAGGTAGAAGCTCGTGCGCTTCGGCAGGTATCCGCCGCGTCCTGCGGCGACTCCGGCGAGAGTGTCGGCGCTGTCGCACACCAAACCGGCGAGCAGCCATTGGCGCTGAGCCTCTCCGTCAGTTCCGAGAGCACCGCAGGCGAGAGCGAGATCACGCACGGCCAGAATCCGAGCCAGGTAGGCAGCCTGTGGGTTCCCGCCCATATCGAGACCGACCGCGTTGCCAACGGGCCGTGGCGCCAGCCACGCCGCAACGCCAAACGTCATCCGACCCCAAATCAAGCCGTTGAGGGTCAGCTTGTTCACAAGAGCTCGATTCACGGCGACCATCGTAATAGTGGCGCCGCTCCTCGCGCATAGCGGCCAGCGCGGTCGCCCTCCTCATCCCGCCTAGCGGTCAAAGAGGAACGGCCGACTCGTCAAACGGCTCGCCCTCGGAGCGTCGGACGAGCGCCTTTACAAGAGCCTCGAACTCGGGCTCGGCGAGGTCCGTCTGCATGCGGTTAACAAGCTTGCATGCCAGAACGACACCGCTCTCGTCGCCCGCCGTGAGGTGCGCCCACTCAGCCGATCTCGTATTCCCGCGGCGAGCTCTAGTGGCACGTTTGTGAGCTAGCAGCGGTAACCGTCGATCGACGGGTCGAACTGCCGCTTCATCGCCCGCAGCCGCGCTTGCTTGTCAACGGCCCTCCCGCGCCCCTGGGGGTCCTTGCGGGTCTCAATGCGGCCCATGATTGGCCGGCAGCGGGCACACAGGTATGACCCCGCGACCGACTGCCCGCCGCAGGCGCGGCAGGTCGTGCTGGCTGCCCAGTAGGGGTCGCTCATCACCGCGCTGGAGCCTAAGGCACGTCACTTCGCCGCCGACGTCCGCTTTCGCGTGAAAGCAGGGGCAATCTGCGCCACCTGATCGATCGGTGCAGGAGCGCAGGTCGCGCGGGCTCCAGAGAGGTCTCGAGAGACTCAGACCAAACTCCCGAACAGGAGAGGATGAAGCTGCGAGCAGTGTCTCGAGCGGGTGTTCGCCCACATTTTCGGGTCGACCCGGACACAATCCGGACACATCAGCCGGGCCATCCGCGATCACGGCTGATCATCGCCTTCGTCCTCAAACAAGCTCATTTGCTGGGAGTCCTTGCCCTCCGATGATCCTGCGTGTCCTCCCGTGCCATGCTCGGGACTCATGGCCGGGATCTTCGGTATCGAGGGCAGCCCTGTGCGCGGCACTCCTGAGCACCGCATGCGCGCCACGGTCAGGCGCCTCGCTGCCGCCTCGACCACTCCGCTGGCCCGGCTCGGCGAACTGGCGAACATCGGTCGCGAAGATGCGGTCGGCTTCATCAGCCTCGCCGTCGGCCTGCTCGACCGCCCGACCTACGCCGTGATCGAGGCCCGCCGTCGCGATGAGGGCCTCACCGAGCGTCGCGACATCCTCTCGCTGCTGCTGGCGGCGCGAACCGAGCAGGGCGAGGCGATGAACGACAAAGAAGTCCGCGATGAGCTCCTCACCCTCGTCCTCGCCGGCCACGAGACCACTGCCAACTCTCTCGCCTGGGCCTGGGAGCGCCTCCTCCGCAACCCGGTCGCCCACGAGGCGCTGCGAGAGGCGGTTCGCAGCGGCGATGGCGCCGCCGAGCAGGTCGAGGCGACGATCATTGAGGCGATGCGCACCCGGCCCGTCGTGCCGCTCATCGGCCGCCGGGTGACTGTGCCCTGGCGCCTTGGTCCATACGGTGTCTCGGCCGCAACCCCGATTGCGATCAGCATCCTGCTCGTGCACCATCGTGAAGACCTCTATCCCGAGCCGTTCGAGTTCCGGCCTGAGCGCTGGCTCGGCCGTAAACCCGGCACCTACGAATGGATCCCTTTCGGCGGTGGCACCCGCCGCTGCCTCGGTGCCGCCCTGGCGATGGCCGAGCAGCGCGTCGTCCTCGAGGCGATGGCCCGTCGCCTCGCCCTCCAGGCCGCCGATCCGGAACCCGAGCGGGCTTTGCACCGGAACGTGACGATGATCCCTGCTCGCGGCACCCGCGTCGTGCTTCGCCACCGATCGCCGTGACCCGATCACGCAAGTCGGCCTCTCCACGACGGAGCCCAACCCAACCTCCTTGGTTGTCGCAAATGTCCCTGACATCTGCTGGCTTGTCTGTCCAAACGCACGGGTATTGCGATCTCAGACAACGATCTCTGGATTGCTGCCACTGCAAGCACAAGGGATTGTCCATTGGTTACCTGCGATCGGGACCAACAGCGGCTTGAGCGCCATCTTTTTGTTCCCGTGATCTACCTCCCACCTCACGCTTAAAATCTTATGGCATACTTATGCCATGCGAACTACACTTGACCTCGATGAGCATCTCATGCACTCGCTCATGGCCCGTCACCCCGGCGAGTCGAAGACTAAGGCTGTAGAGGCCGCGATCGAAGACCACGTTCGCCGCGGCGCAGTCGACTGGCTTCTCGAGAACGCTGGCAAGATTGAGATCGAAGACGTCTCCCAGGAGATGCGCGCGATCGACCGGCCGATCTGAGCCTGCAGTGGTCTTACCCGACACCTCCGTCTGGGTCGACTTTTCCCGCCGCGGTGCCCGCGGCCAGGCGGCGGCCATGCGCGCCCTCCTCGACTCCGGCGAGGTGGCCACCTGCGGCCCCGTCGCAGCCGAGCTGCTGGCTGGCGCCAAGGGCGAGGTTGCCGAGCGGATTTGGGAGACACTGTCCTCGCTGCCCTGGGCCCACCTCGATCAAGCGGCCTGGCAGGAGGTTGGTGTCATCGCCCGCCGGCTGCGCGCCGATGGCCAGACCCTTCCGCTCACCGACCTCACGATCGCCGTTGCCGCGGCTCGCGCTGGCCACTCACTCTGGGGCCTTGACTCCGACTTCGGCCGTATCCGCACCGTTCTCGACACTTTGGAGCTATACGAGCCCGCCCAGGGCTGATGATCCACGTGAATGAGGCGGGATCTCAGCGCGGCCGGTTCGTATATCGATTATGGACAACCTAATTCTGGAGTTGCCCCGAGCTGGCCATGCGGTCGGCATGCAGGCCCTCGATGTCTCCACTTCCGCGATGCGGCCACTGCTGCGGTGGCCCGCCGGCGACGGCGATCCCGGCGAGCCATCCTCTTTGCGCCACCCGGGTAAGGCGGCGGCCGTCTACGCCACCAAGGGTAAGCCGATGACCCCTCGGCCGCGACGGCGATTTCGACACAGTCTCTGTCTTGCGGGTGGGGGTGCCTGCGGTCGACTTCGACCTGGTCGGCGCTTGCCTTCACGGCCCGGCCGATTGGGTCTCGGCCTCCTCGCTGGAGCGGTGCCGGCAGGCCCTCAAGATCTTCCTGCGGGCGATCCGGGAGCAGCTCAATGACGGACGCCCCGCCTCCCGCCTACAACGGCCAGACTCGCAGGCCGCCCCCTGAGGGGGACGGCACCAAGCCGCCGCAGGTGAAGCGCTATTGGTGGCGTTTCACCCTCGCCAGCATCATCATCATCACTGTCACCGCTGCCGCCACCTCTTCGGCGATCCTGCTCTACATCAACTCGATCGCCGAAGCGATCGGCACGAAGGAAAACAAGCACCTTTCCAAAGAAGTGGCAAACGTCCTCAAAAAGGTGCACGGCGGCGCACCGGAGACGATCCTGATCCTCGGCTCCGACATTCGCCCCAGTTTCGGCGAAAAATACGGCCGCTCCGACACTGCGATCCTGCTGCGGCTTGACGCCGAAAGGAACCTGATCTCGGTGATGTCGATCCCGCGCGACCTGAAGACCGAAATCCCCGGCCACGGCACCGAAAAGTTCAACGCCGCCTACTCCGACGGCGGCCCGAAACTGACCGTGGAAGTGGTCAAGGAATTGACCGGGCTGAAGATCAACCACGAGATAAACATCGATTTCCTTGGCTTCGTCCGCGCCGTCGACGCGATTGGCTGCGTCTACACCGACGTCGACCGCCGCTACTACCACTCCAACGTTGGCGTGCCGCCCTCTGAACAGTACTCGGAAATCAACATAGAGCCCGGCTACCAGAAGCTCTGCGGCAAGTCGGCGCTGGAGTACGTCCGCTACCGCCACACCGACACCGACATCGTCCGCTCGGCCCGCCAGCAGAACTTCCTCAGTCAGGTGCGCCACCAGATCTCGCCGATCGATCTGATCACCGACAACCACGATCTGATCGACATCCTCGCCAAATACACGACCTCGGACGTCACCGAAGGCACCGAACTGGTCGAACTCCTCGACCTGCTCTACGAACTGCGCGGCGCCGAAGTCAACCAGGTCCATTTCCCGGCGACGCTCGGCCCCAGCTTCGTCTACTCAAACCCGACCCTGATCCACGCCGCGGTACGAGAATTTCTCGGCGAAACGGGCTACGAGGCGCACCGAGAAAACGGCTCCTCGGAAAGGAAGTCGGAGAAGGGCGCAGGTTCGAAGTCGAAAGGTGGCCGCAAGCACAGGAAGAAAAGGAAGAAGCCCACATCCGCCGCCGCCGATGAACTGGTGCCGGCCGGCGAAGCGGGCAGGATCGAGGGAGAGGACGTCGCCCGCATGGTTCATAGGGCCTTCCCGATCTTCTACCCGACCCGTCTGCCCCCCGGCGCCACCTTCCAGGAACCTGACCCCTACGAAGAGATCGTCAACCCGTGGGTCTACCACCTACTTGACAAGGATGGGATGCGCCACAGGGCCTACAGGATGGTCGGCACCTACCAGCCCGAATATGAAGTCACCTACTTCGGTGTCCAGGGTATCCAGGCCTGGGGGGACCCGCCGATCCTCGACAACCCGACCGAAACCACGACGATCGGCGGACGTGAATACTCCATCTACACCGACAGCGGCAACATCAAGCTCGTCGCCTGGCATCGCGGCGCGAACACCTACTGGATCTCCAACAGCCTGCAGCAGTCGTTGACCAACAAGCAAATGATGGGCGTCGCGGAGTCCTGCCACGTGATCATGGCGAAGAGGAGAACCGCAAAGCGAGGGAGGAAGAGCAAGTAGTGGGAGAGCCGATGCTGGCGGGGACGGGGTTGGGGGTTGGATCAGGTGGACCCCGATGAACGGGGACCGGTCACCAGATCTGACATTCAGATGAGATGAGACGCAACGGACGATTGACCGCAGTCCTGGCGGCGTTGGTGTTCGCGCTCGGCGCCACTTCTGCGATGGCAGAAACGGCCACCGCGCCGACCCGCCAGGAATACGTCTCGCGCCTGGAGGGGATCTGCAAGCCCCGCTCCGAAGAAACGCAGCGCGTTACCAGGGGCCTGCGCGCCGACTTCAAGCACGGGCGTACCCGCCTCACCACCGGCAAGTTCGCGCAGGCGACTCGAATCTTCGGCGGCACGATCAGGGCGATCGCCGCCGAACGGCGCCCCACCGCCGACGCCGCCCGCCTCGAAAAATGGTTCCTCTACCTCAACCGCCAGGAGGCCTACCTCAAACAGATCACCGCCCAGTTACGGCTGAACCACCCCATAAAGGCTCAGCGCCTGACCGCCCGCTTCATCGAAAACGGCAACAAGGCGAATAACACCGTCTTGGCCTTCGGCTTCAACTACTGCAGCTTCAAGTTCATCCGCTACGGCTTTTGAGATGAGCCGTCGCGCCTTCGCAGATGGTCGATCCGCACTCTCCGCGTGCGGTATCTATCCCGCCAGCACCCGAGAACAACTCTTCTCAGCCCGCTCGGGTGTAAGCAAAAGATCGATCCTGACTGCTGGCTCAACAGGAGGCCCGCTGGCAACCCTCGCTACACGCCACCGCCGCCGGCAGCGATCTCAGCGCCCGTGGTCACGCCTATCCTTTCAGGCGTGACCACGCAGCCTGAGGACGCCATCAGTCGCGCGGCCCTTAACGACACGGAGCGCCGGGCCATCGAGCGCATCGTCAATTTGCTCCAGTCCGAGCTCGGTGAGGACCTACTTGCCCTATGGCTCTACGGCTCCCGGGCTCGCGGCGAGGCCGATCCGAATGAGACCCACTACGACCGCCGCTCGGACATCGACATGATGGCCATCGTCGAATCCGGGCGCGATCCCAACGCCGTTCGCCGAGATCTCGCGCTTGCGGTCATGCACGCCATCGAGGCCGAGGGCGACAGCCCGCCCTATTACTCGCTGCGCGTCTACGACGTGGATTGGCTGCGTGATCGCCGTCGCATCCGTAGCTTCTTCTTCCAGGAGGTCGACCGCGACAAGCTCATCCTCGTCGGCGGTGACCTGGAGGAGGAGATCTATAGGTGAGCCCCCGATCCAAGGAGTTCATAGACCAGGCCCGCGATCGCGTCGCGGCGGCGCCCGAACTCTTCGCGGCCGGACACTTGGAGGCCGCCGTCAGTGCCGCCTACTACGCGATGCTCTATGCAGCGCGCGCGGCCCTCTCCGAGCATGAGGAATACGCCCGCCGCCACGGCGGTACCTGGGCCCTTTTTCACAAGCGTTTTGTCGCCACCGGTGCATTCGACCAGCACCTCCATTCCCTCGCCCAGCAGGCTCAGGAAGCTCGCGAGGGAGGTGACTATGAAGCGGTTACGCCGGATCCCTCCGATGCCGAGCGCTTCGTCGACGGCGCCGCAGACTTTGTTACCGCAGTCGAAGCGATGCTTGGCGACTCGGGAAACTCCACAGACTGAGGTTCGGATCTCCTCAACGACCTCGCCTCATAGTTTGCGAATGAACCTTCAGATCAGGGTCCCTGACTTCTCAAGCGCGCGGCAACAAGGCGAACAACACCATTCTCGCCTTCGGCTTCAACTACTGCAGCCTCAAGTTCATCCGCTACGGCTCTTGAGATGGAGCCACGCCCTGGTTGGACCCTGTGGCGGTCGCGGGGTTGCCTTTTGGGAGGCTCGGAGGTTTCGTCGACGAGATTGCCACTCCGTAGGCCGGAAATCAGCTTCACACAATTGACACATCACCCGGTCAGGAGAGGGCGAGACTTCGCCGTCAGAAGCCTCAAGTCGGGCCCGTTTTGACGAGCGTTCACAAGAGCCGAAAGGACTCACTTTGATCCGCAACAGGATGCTTGCCGTCTTCATCGCGGTGGTCGGTTCGATCGGTGGTGTGGCGACAATCTCGACGGCCGCCGCATCTGCCAATCCTTCCATGGTCAGACTGGCACCACCCCGGCAGAAGCCAGGTGGAACCTGTAGGAAGGGCACCGCCGGCTGCAGCAAAGGCGGCAAATTCACCGGTTCGTTCTTCGGCTAAGAGCAAAGCTGAAGCTCCAAGCCGTGGCCGGCCAGGTTGCCTACGGGGCATCCGGCTCTGGTGGTGGGAGAAGGCGCCTCCCCATCGCAGTCATCGACTCTTTTCGCGGGTTCGAATCGAGCCTCTTCCTCCTGCCCCATACTCCCCACCTATGCACCGCGTCATCGATGCGATGAACGTGATCGGCAGCCGCCCCGACGGCTGGTGCCGGATCCCCTGCAGTGCCCCAGTGGCCTTCCGTCGCTATCGCATTTCGACGATGCTTGGGCGTCTCGCGGGATGACCCTCGATTTCTGCGCGGAGGGGCCGGAGAGCGAAGGTCAGGGTCCTGGGAGTTGGACGCCCTGGAACGTGAGGACCTCGGCTAGCCTGTCGAAGTGCGCGTCGCGGTGCAGCAGCGCAATACCGCCGTGCTCGGCCGCGGCGGCGGCAATCAGCGCGTCGGTAGGCGGCACGCGGTGGTATCCGTCACTGTGTTCGGCCAACTCACCGATCGCCTGCATCGCGGCGTCGGTCACAGAGCGATCATTGCGGATGATCCGTAGCGCGTCGAGCTCGGTCTCCAGCGCGACGTACTCGGAGGTGCTGCGCGCGGAGTAGAGGATCTCCATCCGCACGATCGGCGTGATCCACAGTCGGTCGTCGATGACCGCTGCTTGCAGGAGGGCGCCGAGCTCGCTGGGGAGCGACGCGACGCGCCACCATGCCGAGGTGTCGGCGATGAACGGGGCGTCGCTGCGCAGCAGCTCGACGGCGTCCACCGCGGCGGCTACCGCTCGGCGCCGGTCAGCTTCTCGATCTGTCTGAGCGTGTCGCGATCAAACCCGTCTGGCCTGCGCAGCCGCTCGGCGAGCAGCCGCAGTCGCTCGGCGCGCTGCTCATCGCTCAGTGCCGGTTTCTCGGCGGTGGGGGTGCTGCTCAGGACCACGTGCTTCACAGTGATCTCAGGGTAGCGCCCCAGTGCGACAGGAGCGAGATCTTTGACGAACAGCCAAACTGGTTTGCGGGTCGGACTGGTAGAGCAGCAGTCCCTGTTCGCTTGCGATTCCGAGGAGGATCCATGACTTGATGCAAGCAACGTGGACCTATGCCGGCGCCTGTCGGTTGAGGACGGTGCGCGGGTACTTGCCTGCGGTACACAGGGCTCACAGCTCGCCCCACAGTTACTGCCAGTGCCGGGACAGTCGCTTGATCACGAGCTACTGCTCGCTGGCGGGATTCAAGCCCTCGGGCCGCGGGAGGATGCGATCTACAAGCCGCGCTGGGGCGCCTTCTATGACACCCCGCTGGAGCATCATCTGCGAGAACAGCAGGTGACAACGCTGGTCTTCTGCGGCTGCAATTTTTCCAACTGCCCGCGCACCTCGATCTATGAGGCCAGCGAGCGTGACTTCCGGATTGCGCTCCCTCGCGATGCGGTTTCGGGCCTCTATGAGCGCGGCAAGCGCGAGCTCGCCAACATCGGTGTCAGCCTTGCCAGCGCGGCCGAGCTGGCGGTAGAATTGGCTGGGTCGACGCCGCCCGCCTCGAAAAGTGGTTCGTCTACCTCAACCGACAGGAGGAGTATCTGCAACAGATCACCGCCCAGTTGCGGCTGAACCACCCCATCAAGGCCCAGCGCCTGACCGCACGGTTCATCGAAAACGGCAACAAGGCGAACAACACCGTCTTGGCCTTCGGCTTCAACTACTGCAGCTTCAAATTCATCCGCTACGGTTTTTAGACGGGCCTGCCGATCGAATACAACAGCCCCATCGAGAGAAGGCTGGTTCTATCCAGCGCTGCAAACGGGCGAATTTTCAAGCGTTATATCCCGAAGTTATCCATCTCGGTATTAATACGACTGGCCTCGCGGTGCCCGCAGACTCTGATAGCGGCTCACCGCCACTCCTGCCCAGATCACCTCGACGACGCCGAACGGCCACGCCCCGATCAGGAAGCCGTAAGCGCTTGAGAGCAGACAGGCACAGGCGAAACCAAGCGTGAAGCGCGGATCGCGGCGCTCGAGCCCATACATCACCACCATGGCAGTTACCGCGAGCGCTCCGAAAGCGGTCAGCATCCCGCTCTGTCCAGTTTCAGCGCACCATCGGCTTGGCCCAGGCACTCTTCGAGGTTGAGGCACTCGCAGCGCAACCCCGCCTCCAGGAATTTCTTCATCGACGTTGCCTCGGCGAGCGTTCGCTCCACCTCCGCAAGCTTGCGACCGGCTAGCCGGCGCCAGACCTCCGAAGGCGGGGCTTCCTCTGAGAAGCCGGCGAGGATCACCCGGATCTCATCCAGCGAGAACCCCGCCTGCTTCGCCGACGCAACCACCTCAATTTCTCGCATCGCGCCGGGGTCATAGCGGCGCTTACCTCCAACCCGCCGAGGGGCGGAGAGAAGCCCGATCCTCTCCCAATACCGAAGCGTTGACGCCGGCACGCTGCAGCGCTCGGCTGCCTCCCCGATAGTGCGTTCTCTGTCATTTGCTGACACGGCTTGACTTAAACCTTACTTCAGGTGATAGACCGCTTCGGAAACCGAGGAAAGGGGATGCACATGTCCGATATGCCGAACGATTCCGTCCAGTCCGCCGCGGGCGCTGGCCCCAGCTGCGACCTTGGAAGGCGAGGCGGGATGCCGAGCTCGGTCCGCGGTGCGCGGGCTGTCGCCGGCTTTGGCTTCCTCGCCATCGCCGGGGCGTTGGGCTCCCGCCAGGCACCGGGCCGAGTCGCACTCTGGCCGCTGGCGATCGTTCCCACTTGGTTTGGCATCTCCCATCTCGTCGCCAGCGTCACCGGCTACCCGGGCTGCCCCGAGCTTGGCGCGATTCCCAGCGTCATCCTCGCTCGCTCGGTGGCGACGAGCTGCGGGCCGTGGGAGCGGATCGACCGACAGCTTTCCCGCCTTGAGCCACGGGGATCGGCCACAACCTGTTGCTAGCTCGCGATCTCGCCCAGCCGGGTTCGAGGTAGACGCCCCTTCGAAGAGTTCAAGACTCTCGCTGAGGACGATCAGCGCCTATATGTCCTGCCCCATACTCCTCCCACATGCACCGCGTCATCGATGCGATGAACGTGATCGGCAGCCGCCCCGACGGCTGGTGGCGGGACCGCTCTGCCGCGATCGAGCGCCTGGTCGCCCATCTCGATCGCTGGGCCGCTGAAGTAGACGATGACGTCACTGTCGTCCTTGAGCAGCCGCCTTCACGACCGCTTCCCGCCGAGCAGATCGAGATCGTTTGGGCCCCACAGCCTGGTCCCAACTCCGCCGACAAGGAGATTCTTCGTCGCCTGGATGGCTGGCTCGCCGAAGGCGAGGTAACCGTAGTCACGTCAGATCGCGACCTGGCCGAACGCGCCCAAGCTAAGGGGGCTGCTGCCGAGTCAGCTGCTGCATTCCGTGACCGACTCGACGCCCTCTAACCCACGATTCGACCTGTGTCTCAGCCGTCAAGGGGCCGCAACCATGTATCGCCCACCGCGGCGAGCCGCCTTTCGATCGCGGCATCCGTCTCAGCCCGACGATGCGCGCCGTCCTTACCTTCCTACGTTAAACCCCGGGGCCCCTTGTCGGCGCCATGGAATCTTCCGCTCTAAGCCGGTCCCAAAACTGACTGTCTCCGGCTAACCGCGCCTGCGTTTGTGCAGCACCTCGCGTGTTGCGTACAGCGCCGGCAAAGCGGCCCGGTCCTTCGCTCGCCCCAACTCCTCCTTCGAGGAGATCACCTCCTCGATCGTCAGCACGCGGACCGAGATATCGCCCAGGTTCAGCTCAATCGTGGCGACGTCCTCATAGCCGCCGATCCCGGCGGCGAGCGGCACCACGTCAAGCGGGCCGGCGTCGGTTTCAAAGCGCTGGCTCTGCCAGCCGAGAAAGTCGGCTCCCTCGAGCACAGCTGCGGCTTCAGCGCCCCCCACCCGTGCCTCCACTGCATTCAGTGCCTCGGCGAGTCGCTCGGCATTGTCCAGGTCGCGCTTGGGCATCACGTCCAGGTCCAGGGTGACCGTGGGGTTGCCCTGCAACCAGGCCGCGAGCGCCCCAATCACGTAGAACTCAACCCCATGCTCAAGCAGCGAGCGCAGCAGTCTCTCGGGATTGAGTTCGCTCACCCCGCCTCCCGGACGCTTTGGCGCAGGCGCGTGTAGCGGGGTAGCGCTGCGAGGCGCTGTTGGGGAGTGAGACCCAGCAACACCTCGGCCAGCTCGACATCGTGGGGATCCGCCAGCGGCCGAGCGTCCAGCTGCAGTCGCTGTCCACAGGCCAGTGCGAGTCGTTCCAGTGTGTCCCAGGAAGGGGTAGCAACATCGCGCTCATAGCGTGCTATCGCTGGCTGCGAGGTCCCGGCCCGCCGCGCCAGGTCGCGCTGGGAGAGCCCCGCAGTGGCTCGAAGCTCGTGTACGAGTGTGGCAATGGCGCCCATTACGATACCGTATCAGGTATCAACCATCGTCCTGCCGCCCCGTTTTTGACCCCGGGTCGCCCCCCCAGCAGCCGCAGGATCGCACGCTTCGCGTGCGGTGGCAGCCGCATGGCGAACCGGGCGATACCCGGGGTCCCGCGAGAGCACAGGACATATCCTGGACGCCCTGCTCACAACCAGAAGCTAAACTGCTGCCTCGCCCGGGGCCGCCGCGATTCGTATCATCGACAGTGGGAAGCGGTTCGAAATAGGGCCGTCTGGGCATTGCACCTGCGGCTGGTCATAGCTCGGCGGGTATCCTCGATTGCGATGCCATCGCAATCCTTGCCTAGCCGTTTGGCCCAGGCTGCTGATGCGGCCCATGCGGCGGAAGCGCGCCGCGACGAGAGCGCGGCCGGCGAGTCCTGGCGCCGCTATCGCCTCATCCGAGACGGCGGCCGCGATCCCGAAGACCTCTTGGCTGAGGGGATCGCGCTGAGCAACATGGCGCTTGCATTGGCACAGCCCAGCCGCACTGAGCGGTGAGTGGTTTCGGCCGGATCCTCGAGGATCTCAACCGCAACGGTGTCGGCTACGTGCTGATCGGCGGAATCGCCCTGATCCGCCACGGAGTCGTGCGCGCTACCAGGGATATCGACGCGGTCTTCGATCACGATCCGCAGAACGTCGAGCGTCTTCGTCACTTGATCGCCGAGTGGGCTGCAACCCGTCCCGATGGCTCTCCGCTGCCAGAGGGCGCCATCGCCCAAGATCGCAACATCCACCTAGCCACACCACACGGCGAAATCGATCGGCCCACTGACTGCACCTTGCCGTTCGCTTTCGGCGATCTTCTTGCGCGCTCCGACATCCGCCGCGTCGACGGCGTGCAGGCGCCGATCTGCTCGCTGGTCGACCTCGTTGCCCTCAAGCGCTTTGCCGCCCGCGAGCGCGACTTGGTCGACCTCAGCGACCTCGAAGTCGCCCACGGCGATCTCCCCGACAGCCGCAATACGCCTGGCGCCTGAGCAACGCAGGGGACTGGACTGGGTCGTGGGGTGGGCCGATCTACGACACCTCTCCGTCTTAGCCGTGTTGATACCTAGACTCGAACCTTCCGATAGTCGGGAGCCAAGGAGGCAGAAATGAGCAAGCTGAAGTGCAAGCGACCCGCGCCAGGCACCGTCCTCGGCACCCTCGCCCTGATTGTCGCCGTCGCCGGCAACACCGGCGCCTTCGCCGGCACCGGCCACAAGATCACAAGGGCCGACATCGCCAAGGGAGCGGTCACCGCCAAAGCGATCGCCCCCGGCGCGGTCCGCGCCAAGGCCCTGGCGAAGAACGCCGTCCACTCCAACGTCCTGGCGCCCGGTTCCGTCAACGCCGCAGCCCTCGCCAATGGCGCCGTCAACTCCGCCGCCATCAGTACCGGCGCCGTCAACTCGAAGGCTTTGGCAGTGGGTGCAGTCGGGCCGAGCGCTCTTGCCCCGGATGCGGTCACGGCCAGCGCAATCGCTCCCGAATCGATCCACGGCTACGCCCTCGGGCCGGTGACCATGCACAGCGCTTCGATTGCAGATCTTGACCAGGTAGCCGAAAATGGCACGTGGACAGCTTCGAACACCGAAGTTGCTGCCTGCGCCAGAGGAGAACACATTCTCACCGGCGGAATCATCTTCACCAATCCCGGCAACCGCGAAGTCGGCATCCTCGAGTCACTGCCCTTCAGCAACTCCTCGCTGGCGGGGGTCATCGGCCGGATCACCAGCAACTCCGGCGGCTCGGCTGCCGCCGAAGTGGAGGCGATCTGCCTCAAGTAAGGAGAGCTCCGCCCGTCCTGGTGATCGCCAGGAAGCCATTGCTCCCATGTTTGGCTAGGAATGGAATTTTCAGACGGCCATTTCCAAGCTCACCGCTATCGTTGACCGCGTGACTGAGGGACTCCACCTGACGATCGTCTATGAGACCGATCCCGACAGCGATTGGATCGTCGCTTCTATCCCCGAGGTGCCCGGCGCCAACAGCCAGGGTCGTACCCGCGAGGAGGCGCGCGAGATGGTGCTCGACGCACTCGCCGGGCTCTCGGAGTTGCGCGCGGCCGAGCGAGAGCCGCTGGGCGAATCGCTCGCCAGTGAGTCGCTCGACATAGTTTCAGCGTGAAGCGTCGCGATCTGGAGCGTCACTTGCGAGGGCACGGTGCACGACTGCTGCGCGAGGCCGGTCGCCACAGCTACTGGGGTATGGACGCCGATCGCTCCGCCGCGATCCCACGTCATCGCGAGATCCGCTATCCGCTCGCGCGTCAGATCTGTCGCGACCTCCGGATTCCGCCTCCGGCCGGACCTCGTTGAGGCTCAGCCCTTCACTCGCACCCTCACCGGCCGGCTCGTGCCTTCAACCCACGGGTAGTTGGCTTGCAATGGAATCAGCGCGCGGAACCGGTAGGTCGTCGTCCGCGTGGTGGCAGTAAAGCGATAGCCGCTGCTGAAGTCGCCCTGCGCTCCGGTGGTCGCATCGCGGAAGGTGATCCAGCGCTTTGACCCCGGCACGTTGGCCTGCAGGACAACAACCCGGCCCCCGGGGTTGGGCCCGGGAACCTGTCCCCAGAGGTGGATCCGGTGGCCGTTCTTCAGCTTGCTCGGGGTCACGTGGAGGCTTGATTCGGCGTGGGCGTAGTAGCGGACGCTGCGCGCAACCTGGGAGGTGTCGTGGCGGTAGCCGATGATGATGTTGCGATCAGGGCCGGGCGCCACGTGGTAGGCATACTGGCCATTGGCGTCGGTCTTCACCGTCCCCACCGGGGAGGCGCTCGGTTCGATTCCCAGGGTCTGCATCTTCACGCAAAGGGTTGCGCCGGGGACCGGATCGCCGGCGTCGGTGGTCAGCTGACCGGTCACTTCGGCCCCCTTGCCATATGGGACGGTCGCGGTTTCGGCGTTTGATTCGGTGAACTGGGCGTTCAGCACTTCGCCGCCGCTGACCTGCGATTCGGCGCAGGAGTTGTCGACGGTGATCGCCCTAGCTGTCGAGCAGGTCGTGTTCGGGTCGCTGAGCGTGGCGAAGTCTGAGGCACAGACCTGCACGGTGTTTGACCCGTCGTGGAAGGGATAGGCCTGCGTGTTGAGGTTCCATTCGGCCTCGGCTTCCGCTGGGCAGGGGCTCACCGCGGCGGCTACGGTCCCTTCGACACTGTCGTTCTTGACCTGCGCCACGTCGCAGTTGGGAACCTTTGGCTGCGCTGCCGGCAGGCCGTTGACGGAGACCGAGACATTGCTGACGCCGCCACCCTCATCGTGCGCATCGACGCCGATCGTCTGGTATCCGCGAATCTCGCCCCCTGAGAGTAGCGAGCCTTCCAGCTCGCCGAGTGTAGGCGGAACCGGATCGACCTCAATCGTGGCGAAGTAGTGGGCATAGATCACCGCGCCACCCGGGCAGCCCAGATCGCACTGAAGTTCCATATTGAATCCATCGAATTCCTTGTTGAGCTGGAAGCTGCGGTCTTCCTCGTTGCAGGTGGCTGGCGGCCAATCCGGCTGCATTACCGACCCGACCGTGCCTCGCTGCGCGCCGCAGATCGCCGCCGAGATCGCCAGCGATTCCATCGAGCCGCCCGGCGGCGCTTTGATCGGCACCCCCCAGGTTGCCGATCCGCCAGCTCCGGTGATTTCGCCGGTTTGCCTCACCGCCAACGAGCCACCGGGTTCGTTGCAGTTGTCGATCAGGCTCCACGGCTGTCCGCCGCTTTGTGTGTGCAAGACGCCCGCGACGCCTCCACCGGGCAACGCTGAGTCGCACATCTCAAACGTGTAGCGGGCCGGCGTCGCGCTGGCGTTGGCCGGGCCCATCGCGAGCGCCAGACCCGCCAGCCCCAGCGCCGCAAGCCCCCAGCGGCGGTACCTACCGAAACTGCCCCGCAAGAGTTTTCCGCTGCCGTCTGCTGTGCTTCCTACCCGCTGCCTCGGGCGCATCTTCCGCCTCCGATCGAATCTGGCTAAGCGCTCAAATTTCGAGCCCTTAGCTTCTCGCGTTTACCCCCAAGACGCAACCGAACGCTCGTTGGGGACACCCCCGGCGCTGCGCTCGAGGCCGCGCACCGAAAACCGAAATTAGGCTGCGCAGCCAAACCGCTTCCCAGAGCCCTTTCCCCGGCCCGCCGCCGCTGACCCCGCACTCTCACAATTGTGATTGCACGGGGTCAGCGGCATCGGGTTGGTCTTTTGTCTGGGAAGCGGTTTGGCTGCTGGGTTGCTGGAGTCTGCTGTGGGTGGGTCGGGTGATCGGTGTTTGGGGTGCGGATTATCTGCAAATACCTATGGGGTGGTGGTCTGTCGCTGCGGTCTGGGGGAGGGGGCTGGGAGCTAGGTGGTTGGGTGGTTGGGTGGTTCCGGCTGACTTGGGCTTTGCGGAGGGGCCGGTGGCTGGAGCTTGCGGTGGGGCTTTTCTGCCAGGTCTGTTTGTTCTGCCGAGGCTGGTTCGGCTGGGCTGGTCAGCTGCTCTGTTCGTTCGGTCTCCTCCCGGGGTGGATCGAGGTTGGTCATCCTGGCACCGCCAGCGAGGACTGCAAGGCCCCGCAGGGGGGCCTCCTCTGGCCCCTTCGCCTGCGGCTTCGGGGTTCCGTCCTCAGCTGCTCGGTGCGGAGGACCTGCCCGTTCGATCCACCGACACGGGAGGTTCCAAATGACCGAGGTACAGCTCGACCTAGACGCCCTGAAGCGCGAGGGCACCGAGGTTGCCCGCTACCGGGTTTCCTCCGGCGAGCGGATTGTCGTCGGCCGACGTGGCCCAGATGGCGCTGAGATCGTCGACGTGCCGGCCGCCGGTGTGGGCCGTGCATTTCATGTGGATCGGGGCTACCGCGAGGCGCTTGCCCTGAGCGCCTTCGTCAAGGACTACCTGGCCCAGGCCGCTCGCCTTGATGCCTGCCCGATGAGCCGGGAGGCGATCGGGGCGCTGCTCAACCAAGGCGACGAGGACCTCTATGGCGTGCTGTTGGAAGCGCTGTAGCAGGTGGGTTCTGGAGCGAGGCGGCGCGGCCCGCTGCTTCGCTCCTTCGCCGATTTTTGCCCCCGGGAAGGGGCGGGCACCGAAGCGAAGAGCGGGCCCGCCGGGCCCCGGAAAAGGAGGATCGATGAACAACGTCAGTCTGTTCGGCTGGCTCGACAGCGAGCCCCAGTTGCTGGGCATCCCCGGCCGCGATGTCTGCGAGTTCTGGCTCGCCGTGAACGGCCGCCTCGACAAGCAGACCCTCTACGTCAAGGTGATTGCCTTCAGGGCCCTTGCCGAGCGCCTCGCCGAGGAGCTGCGCGAGGGTGATCGAATTGCCCTCAGTGGCCACCTGCGCTCGCAGCGTTGGCCGGGATCGCGCCGACTCTACGTCCACACAGTTCTGGCTCGTGATGTCCAGCTGGCGGGGTCTCATAGTGGCCGGGGATCGGCGTGACTGCATTGAACAGGGCTGCTTTTCGAATAATGCGCTCGGGTATTGGCGCGTCTGGGTCCGCCCGGAGACCTCCCGTGCCGGTGGGCAGTGAGGAAGACGCCGACCTGATGCTACGCTGTAGCACATGGAGATCGGAGTACGCGACCTGCGCAACCGAACCGCCCGCGTGATCGACGCCGTCAGAGCGGGGGAGCGGGTTGTCCTCACCGTCAACGGCGAGCCAGCCGCCGACATCGTGCCCCACGCTCAGCGGGTGCGCTGGCTCGCCGGCGCCCAGCTGCGCGAGCAGCTGGGCGAGCGCGCCGCCGACCCCTCCCTGCGAGGCGAGCTCGATGAGCTCGCCGGCCAGACTCTCGACGAACTTTGAACAAGCCGAGCGCGGGGCTGCTCGACACCTCCGTCTTCATCGCCCGCGAGAGCGGGCGCCCGCTCGGTGAGCTGCCCGATCGCGTCGCGGTCTCGGTGGTGACGATCGGCGAGCTGCAGCTCGGCGTGCTCAGTGCGGCCGAAGACACTGTGCGAGCCCGGCGTGCCGACACGCTGGCGCTGGCCCGCTCTGCTGATCCGATCTCGCTCAGCGAGGCGGTGATGGTCAGCTGGGCGCGCCTCGTCGCCGACTGCCGCGCGGCAGGGATCCAGCGCGCGGTCAAGCTCACCGACGCCCTGATCGCGGCGACCGCGATCGAGCACGGGCTGCCGGTGATCGCCCAGGACTCCGACTTCGAGCAGATCGCTCGGGCGCACCCCTCGCTGCGGGTCGTGGCTGTCTAGGCGTCGCGCCGCTGAAGTTGCCGTTTGCGGGCGCCCAACACCGAGGAGGGCTGGGCGAGCCGTTCACCAACTTCATTCGCGCCTACAACCCCGATGCCACTGCTCCGCCGCTTGCCTGGCTGATCGGGTCTCCGTTAGCACCTGCCTCGCTCGTCGCCACTGTGGCGACAATTGCCTTCCCGCTCCGTTCCAGCCTTCTGGCTCACCTCGAAGGGCGTGGGGACCAGGCCAGCGAGGAGATCGGTCCGCTTCAGCTCACCCTCGCCCTGCTCCCGTGGCCTCGCTCAGTTGATCCCTTCCAGCTACTCCGCGACTGAGTACACCCAGATACCTCCCTACCGGTGGGCCCGCTGGTTGCTGGGCGCTCCATTTTGCCCCGTCGGCTCCCCGCGCAAGGTCGCTGCGCTCCCTTCCCCTCGCCTCGCTCGGTGCGCGGGAAGCGCTTTCCCGGGGCTTTTAGTCGCGCAAGCAAACACAGCCCCACCGGGCACGGAAGGAGATCCAGATGAACAAGGTAGAGCTGCACGGCCGTCTCACCAAGGACCCCGAGCTAAACGATCGCTCCGGCACCCCGGTCTGCGACATGCGCCTCGCGGTCAACGGCACCGGCAACACGCCGCCGCTTTTCATCGACGTGGTCGCATTCAAAGACCGTGCGATCGAGTGCGCGGAGAGCCTCAGCAAGGGCTCAGGGGTCGAGGTCCGCGGCGCCCTGCGCTACTCGGAGTGGGAGGCAAAAGCCTCCGGTTCCTCCAAACCGCAGCGCCGCTCCAAGCACTCCGTAATCGCCGCCGAGGTGAAACCGGCTGCCTGAGTGAGCAGCACGGCACTGCAATTGAGGTCCGGCGCCAACTGGCGCCGGACCTCTTCCTGGGTGTCCCCATTCGGCACGCCAATACGTCAGGAGGAAAAATGCCAGGAGGAAAACGAACAGATCACATCAGCCAGCGCGACCTCGAGGTCCTCGAGTTCATTGCTCGCTTCGGTGTTGTGCCGCGCAGCGCCGTTGCAACTTGGGCGGGCACGGCGCGTACGGTGACGATTGTCCGCGAGGGTCGCCTACGCAAGGCGGAGCTGATCAGGGTCACGCGCGGAATGGGGGAGGGTGGACCCTATGCCGCCTGCACGAAAGCGGGGCTGCGGGCGAGCGGTCGGCGCGAATTGACAGAGGCGAGTTTCTCTTGGACGGCGTTCAGTCACCATGCGGTGGTCGCCCGGGTCGCGGCGCAGATGGAGCGCTCCGGTCAGAGCCTTCTATCGGAACGGGAGATTCTCGCGCTCGAGCGGGCCGACGGCGATCGCGTTCTCTCGGCGACGCCGCCCAACAGCAGACCCCACCGCGCCGATCTGATCCGCGTCGACGAGCGTGGGGAACCCCTTGAGGCAATCGAGGTCGAGCTCACCACCAAGGGTGCCGCGCGCCTTGATCGGCTGATGCGCGCCTGGCGGCAGGCTGTGATGCAGCGGCGCGTGAGCCGCGTCGTCTATCGCTGCGCCCCGCGGACGCGTCCCTACGTCGAGCGGGCGATCGAGCGGACCCTGACCGGCGAAATGATCAAGGTCGAGGAGCTTTGGCGGTGAACCTGCGGGTTGCAATCGCTGTGAACGGGGCCAGCGCGTCGGTTTCAGATCAACCTCCCATGCTCGCCGGTCCGGCTTCTGCGGCTGCGCTCATTCTCGCCCCGTCGGCTTCCCGCGCAAGGTCGCTGCGCTCCCTTCCCCTCGCTTCGTTCGGTGCGCGGCTCGCCTTTTCCGGGGCGATCTCGCTTCGCCATGCGAAGCAGGCCCAACGAGCGAGAGGAGTCCGCGATGACAAACGCTAATTTCCACCCGCCAACTTCCAAGCAGCTGCGCTTCCTGCGCACCCTGGCGTTGCAGCGCGGTGAGTCCTTCGCCTATCCGACTACGGTCTCGCAGGCCTCCGCGGAGATCGAGCGGCTGAAGAACCGACGGCGCGGCAGCTACACCGAGCGGCGCATCGAGCGCGAGCAGATCAGCCGCGAGATGGCCGCACGCGGGGGCGCGGCGGCGATCCGCGAATCGGAGATCGTTGGTTACGGCTCTTCAGCGCACTGGAAGGCGGGATCGCGATGACGGTTTGCCCGCCCAGCAGGAGGTGCCCGCGCGCGAGCCGGGCCTATTTGCGTCAGGTTCTGGTTGGGGGTGGGACGATTTGCCCTCCGCGCACGTCTTGTGGGCGATGAAGGAATCGCTCACCCGCAATCAGGCGCCTCAGCTGCCGGCGCTGCACAACCTAAATGGCGTAGCTCATCTACTCACCACTGGGCTGGTCTGTTTGGTGATCGCAGCTCTCCTTGGGTTCCTCACTGCCCATTACCTTCGCCACCACCAGTACGCCTGGACCTGGGGATCGATCGCCTTGGCTCCTCTGCCGTTCTTGGTCCTCCTTATCGGCACGGGATTTCTCACCTTTGCTGCTGCGGTCATCTCCCTTTCGCTTGTGTTGGGCGCCGCTGGCGGTGCCTTGGGTTGGGGCGCCCACACCCGGGTCGAGGACCGACGCGCCGGGGGTGACCGCGAGATCGCCGCGACGCAGCGACGCGGCCTGCTCGATGCTCCACGTCGCCATCTCGTCGAGCGCGGTAAGCGCAGTGAGCGGGCTTTGTCCGAGGGGCTACCGGTCGGTCGGACCAACCGCAACGAGCTGGCGATGATTGCGCGCGGCAGTGCGCGCTCCGGCAGCCACTCGTTGGTTTGCGGCGGGACCGGGGCGGGGAAGACGACCTCGTTGGCGGCTTTTCTGGCTGAGTACGTGGCCCGCTCGGGTTTTGGGGCGGTGGTGCTGGAGGCAAAGGCCGACCGCACCCTGCTCGATGCGGCCCAGGCTGCCGCAGCCCAGAGGGGAACTCGTTTCCATCTGCTTTCCCCAGATGGGCCCAGTACCTACGATCCGCTAGCTCACGGCTCTGTCGATGAGCGCTCCGAGCGTCTGATTGCCGTCGAGAGCTGGGGCTCGAGCGATGCCGGCTTTTACCGCCAGGCCTCCTCGCCCTACCTGCGCATGGTGCTTCGCACCCTCGACAGCAGTACCCGGCGGGTGACGCTCTCGACGGTTGCTCACTTTTGTCAGGCAGATGAACTGCAAAACCTGGCATCGCAGTGCGAAGACGCAGAGCTGGTAGCGGAGGTGTCGATGACGTGCAACGGCCTTCGCTCTGACCAACAGCGCGCGATCGCTGGGCTAACCGCTCGCCTGCAGAATCTTGCCTCATCGGAGTTCGCGCGGAACTGGCTTGACCCCGAGAAATCAGGTGTGGAGGTCTTCGACCTGCGTACCGCGATTGAACGCTGCGAGGTTGTCTACCTGCGCTTTGACACCGATCGCACCGGCAATGTCGGGCGTGCGATCGCTCAGATGGCCCTGCTCGACCTCGGCGCCGTCGCCAGCGCCCTGATGAACGAGGGCGTTGGCACCTTCGTCGCGATCGATGAGTTCGGTGCCCTTGAGGCGCCGGCCATCGACCGCCTCTACACCCGCGGGCGAGCTGCCGGGTTCAGTGTTGCCGTCGGCACCCAGACGCTCGCCGATCTGCGCGCTGCCGGGCCCGCGGTTCGCGAGCGAATCGGCGCGACGATCTCCTCGATCGTCTGTCATCGACTTGGCGAGCAGGCCGACGCCGAGTGGGTGGCCCAGCTGATCGGCACAGTCCCCACCTGGGAGAGCACGATCCGAACCGACCGCTTCGGGCGGGCCACCTCCGACGGCACCCGTTCGCGCGGCTACCGCTTTGAGGTCAACCCCTCCGAATTACAGCGCCTGCGCGCTGGGGAGGCCTTTGTCGCCCGTCTCGATGAGACAGGCAACACCCGGGCTCATCGCGCTCGGGTGTTTCCACCCTGGCTACGGCTCCCGAATATGGCGATGCCCACTTGACCTCCCATGGATGCAGTTCCCAGGTGTCGAGGCGAGCTCTCGCCCGGCAATCCACAGTGGCCCCACGGGGGCCTGGAAGGAGATGTTGGACATGAACTCAGTAACCCTGATTGGGACCTTGACTAGGGATCCCGAGTTAAGGAACGGTGGTGAGACGAAGGTCTGCAGCATGCGCCTTGCGGAGAGCAACGGGCGCAAGGATTCGGCACTCTTCATCAGCGTTGCGGCATTCGGCCGCCAGGCCGAGACCTGCCAGGAGTACCTCTTCAAGGGGCGCCAGGTGGCGGTGACCGGCCAACTGCGCTTTCGCGAGTGGGAGGCCGAGGGGGGCGGCAAGCGCTCCGAGCACTCGATCGCTGCCGACCGGGTTGATTTCCTGCCCGGCGGCAAACGTCGCGAGCCTGCAAATGGCGATGGTGAGGCTGACCCTGAGGGCTTCTAGCCCCGGCAGCGGGAGGGGGCGAGGGCGCTTGTTGCTCGTCCCCTCCCGAGCTATTCTCGGGAAAAGCTGACCGCTTCGGAGGATCGCATTGAGCCTTAAGGCAATTCGGCCATCGGGTCTAGGTACCTCGTTCAGCTGCGCCTCCGGCCTTCTGAGCTGCCCTGCCCTGTGTGAACCCGACGCCACACCGGCCCGTCGGTTGAGGAATGGCGAGGCCTGATGGAGGCCGCTTCGGCGATCCTGCGCGAGCTTCCCGCCCGGCGGCGGGCACAGAGCTTCGAGCGCGAGTGCGAGCGGCTGCGGCCGCTGGGTGAGGCCTACATCGTGAACCGCTTCGGCGGCTCCCTTAACCGAGCTGACGCGGAGGACGCAGTCGCCGAGGTGCTGATCCGCCTCCATCGCCTGGCCGAGGCGGACCGAGCCCCGCAGAACCTGCGCGGCGTCTTCTTCACCAGCGTCCGCAACGCGGCGATCGATCTCCTACGCTCGCGTGCAACGAAGCCGACGGTGGCGCTGGAGGTTGTGGCCGAGGCTCCGACATCCATTCCTTCTCCGTTGGAGTGGGCCGAGAGCCACGAGGAGAAAATCCGGCTGCAAGAGGCGTTGGGGCGGATGCGCACCAACTACCGGGAGGTCCTGCAGCTGCGCTTTGGGCTCGGGCTCTCCACGCCCGAGATCGCCCACCATCTGGGGATCAGCCTGTCGGCCTCAAAGAAGCTGGTGCTGCGGGCCACCCAGCAGGTGAGGAGGCGCCTCGAAGCGATTGAAGGGCAGGAGTTCTGCCCCGAGATGCGCGAGTTGGCACGCAACTCGCTTTTTGAGAAGGAGGCCAGCGGCCTCGCCAGCGAAGCCGAGGAGCGGATCCTCCACGCCCATTTCAAGCACTGCGGCTCCTGTCGCTCCTTCCTAACGAACCTCCACGACAGCCTGCACGAGCTCGGCAGCGGCGCGCTGCTGGTCGGCGCCGCAACCGAGGAGTTGGGCCGAGTCGGTCCCCTCGCGCATCTCTCGCACTGGCTCGGTCAAGCCTCCCACGCCGCTCAGGCTGGGGCGGCGAAGCTGCGCTTCGCCGCCTTCAGGGCAACTGGAGCCCTGCAGCCAGGCGGTGCCGGTACCGCCGGCGCCCTGGCAGGAACGGGCCAGAAGATCGCCGCGATCTGCACCGCCGGTGCTGCGACCACGGCGGCCTGTCTGGCGACCGGGATCATCGGGCCTGGGATCGGGATCTCAGCTCCGCCGTCCTCCTCCGGACACCACTTGCCTCCCCCGAAGGTGAAGAGCGCCCCCGACCCGATGCCGGCCCCAGCGCCGGTCGTTCAGGCGCCGCCATCAGCGCCAACACCTGAAGCGAAGCGCACGCCCGAACCTTCCGCCGGCCAGGGCTCCCAACAGAGCGAACAGCCCCAGAGCCCCCCGCCGCCGAGCGAAACGCCGACCCAGCGGGAGCAGACGCAATTTGGATTCGAAGGCGGCGGGTCCTCTGAATCTGCTCCCAGTTCGACTCCCTCACCGCCTCCCACCCAGCCGAGCTCCTCGACGAACTCGGCTTCATCAAGTTCGGGTGGCGCTGGCAAGGGTGGCACCGAGTCCTTTGGCTTCCATGGCTGAGGAACTTCTCTGAGGGGGGAGGGCTCCGGAGGAAGCGATCAGCGGCTAAAGGCGCTTGTTGGCACTGATCACCAGATCGTCGCGACGCCGTGGGCGACGATTCCAGAGTCGCAGGAGACCAGGGGAATTCGCTCGGTGAGCGCTTGGGCAACAAGCAGGCGGTCAAACGGATCGCGCTGACGTTGTCTTCCAACCTCAACGTAGGGAAGGCGTCTATATGCAGCGGCGTGCGAAACGGAGATCGGAAGCAGGGCAGCGCCCAGGCAGCCCTTCAAGCCAATCCTCGGCAATCCCCAGCTTGCCGAGCAAGGTTTTGATCCAGACCTCGAAAGGCGTTCCGGCGCTGAGGAGTAGCTCCTGCGCTCCGACGATCGCTTCCCGCGCGGGATTGGACAGGCGCCGGTCGTCGCTCAGCCACCAGAGAGCGGCGTGGGTGTCGGCGAGAAGCCTCAGTCGAGAACCCCGAGGCTGCCAGCAACGTCCTCGGGCCAAGCGTCGAAATCGTCGCCCATCTTGATCCGGCCGGCGAGAGCTCCAGGCGTGCGCAGGGCAGCTCCGGGCCGCGAGATGGGGACAAGCCTCACGACAGGCTGCTTGCCCCGCCGCAGCTCCACCCGCTCGCCCTTCTCCGCAAGCGCGACGAGCTTGGAAAGGTTGGTCTTTGCTTCTCCGATGCTAAACGTGGGCACCTGCTGAACGCTACCGAGCTTGGCCAATTTGGTCAGCCGTGTAGCCGGGGTGGCGCTGGCAAGGCCGGCAGCGAGTCTTTTGGTTTCCACGGCTGAATCCGCGCTCGCCTGTGTCGCTATTTCATGGCGCTATAATTTAGCTTTCAATGGCTACCGAGACCGCGACGATCAGGGTTACGCGCAGGACCCGAGACCAGCTCGCTGCCCGCGCGCGCGAGCGCGGCGTCTCTTTGTCCTCGCTCCTCACCGAATTCGCTCGCCGCGCCGAGCGGGCCGAGGCACTGCGCTCTGAGCGCGAGGCGACGCGCGCCGACTCCAACAGCCGCGATGTCGCGGCCGAGGAGCGCGAGTGGAGCGCGGTTCTCGGCGATGGCGTCGATTGAACCTCGGCGCGGCGAGATCTGGCTCGTTTCGCTAGGAGCCGCTCGCAGGGGTGAGCCGGGCAAGAACCGACCGGCGATTGTGGTCTCAGTCGACGAGCTCCTGGGCGAGATCGATCATGAGCTAATCGTTGTGGTGCCACTGTCGACGTCACGGGTCCCGTCCAAACTGCGACCAGAGGTTTCGCCTAGCGAGGGCACCGATGCTTCCAGTGCTGCAATCTGCCGGGCGGTCCGGGCGCTGGCTCGCGATCGTCTGCTTCGACCGATTGGCAAAGTGAAGCCGAAGACCATGGCCGATGTAGAGAGCGCCCTGGCAATTGTCCTCGGTCTCGACTAAACCTCGGTCACTAGCCGGTGGACTGGAGGGCGGCGCTGGGATGTCCTAGCTGCCGGGGGGAGAAAAATTAGCTTGGGGGGTATCGAAATCCCCTTCTTCCTCGTCTTATCGCCGAAGGAAACGGACGATGGGACGAAAGCAAAACGACGTCTTTGTGCTCGGCGAGGAGTCACTCGCCGCCGAGCCGACCGCAACGCGGGAGCCAGATCCCCTGGCGCTCATGGATGCGCAGATGCCGGACGGCGAATCCTCCTCGCCGCCGACACCGGCGCGCCCCTCTGAGCATTCCGGAGGCTCTGGGCCGAGTGTTACTCGCCGGCTCGCGGTCCTCGGCCTTGGGGCCGCAGCCGCCGCCACACTCGGCGCGCTGGAGTTATCCGGTGCCGGACCGGTGCACCCCCAGCACGATCAGACGTCGTTGCGCTCGCCACTGGCCGCAAGTCCAGCCGCGAGTGCCCCAGCGCCGGCTGCCCGACCGGCGCGTGCCCGTCCCTTTGCTCCGAAACCAAGGCTCCGCCACCGCGAGCTAATGCGGAGACCGCGGCACCTCCACCATCGCGAGCCCGAGCGCGAACCTAGCCCAGAACAGGCGCCTGTCAGCTCACCGGTGGAATCCCCGACCCCGCCCCCGCTCGCGGTGGCGAGCCCGACCCCGGTTCCCCTGCAGCCGAGCCCACCGCCACCGTCGGGTGGCGGTGGGCCGGTCGCGCGGGAGTTCGGCTTCGAGCGCTGATGGCCACCGCAGCCTCAACAAACCTCGGCGAGTTCTCGGGGCGTGTGCAGCACGGTTGGCAGAGCTTGCGCCGTGCGCGCTACACCGCACGCGCCCCTCGCTACCTGGCAACGACGATCCTCTTCGGCTTCTTCGCGATCGGCGTGCGCACGGCGTTCTTCCCGACAAGCGTGGCGGAGCCCG
>JBAVAR010000072.1:0-40103 GCA_049585815.1 Solirubrobacterales bacterium | reverse complement strand
ACCGCCTACATCGAGCCGGGCTCGCCCTGGCAGAACCCCTACGTTGAGTCCTTCAACGCACGTCTTCGCGACGAGCTATTGAACACCGAGGTCTTCACCTGCCTGGAGGAGGCCAAAGTGCTGGCCGTCGACTGGCGCCAGGACTACAACGCCAACCATCCACACTCGGCGCTTGGGATGCGCTCACCCGAGCGCTTCGCCGCCTCGCTTCACTCGCCCTCCGGGCTCCCTACGCGAGGCGGCGAGCAGGCTTCATACTCAGTGCAGACAAACCCCGGACTCTCATGCGGGGTGGACCGATGAGTGGGGTCCGGTCAGACTGCCCAGGCGCCTGCCACTGCTCCAGCGACGGCTCGACCTTCTTCGCACTCACGCCAGCGCCTCATCTCCGTTAGGGGGAATAGCCGGGAAGAAGGGTCGATCTTCGCTGTGATCCTGCGCCTCTTGCGTGCCTTTTATCCAGCCTGGAAGCATTCGCGCCGGATCTCCCTGGCGGAATAGGAAGATGACCAGGATCGCCAGCGACGTGGTGACGGCGCCGAGAGCCTCAGAATTGACACAGCCGACTGGTCTCGCGGTCGGCCCTGGCCTCAGTAAGCAGGTAAGCAGCGATCAAGGATTCTCTGGCCGACCTGAAAGAGCTGCCCTCTTAGCGGAGCCTCCCTTGAGACGCGCTGCACGGTTCTTAGCCCGGATCTCCTCTCTCTTTGACAGCCAGGCGTCATTGCGCTCCCGTTCGACTTGACAAGCCTGCGTAACCAACTGAGCGAACTCATAGCGCAGAGCCTGAAGATCAATCGGCTCACGCTTGACGATGCCCCCGCTGGCAAGGACAAGGTTCACCGGCGGACCAGGAACGAGGTCATCAAGGAGCTCCTTCAGCGGCCAATTGATCGTCTTGCGCCAGCGCAGTGCGGAAATGCCGACCTCGCGGATGTCGTACTCATCCTGAGTGTCAGCCAAGGCATAGCCAAGTAGCTGCCACAGCTCCTGGCGACCGATAATGCCTGCCTGTGTCGTCGCCTTCCAGTCAATCAGCTTGTGCCGGGCGATCAGATCAGCGTCCGCGCCTCCGAGATCTGCGCTCATCTGAAACTGAGGGTTGAGGACAAGCGGCCGGGCTTTCTGCAAGCTACGCTGGTCTTCCCAGACAGCTCGACCTAAGCGAGCGAGATCCTCGATCGTCGCCTGCGTCAGCGCCAGGGGGATAAAGTCGTTAAGACCAGTGCACTTTCGCAGGGGTTGAACAAGCAGCTCGAATATCACCCGGCTCACTGGTCCTGCCCGATAGAACTGCTCGAAGCGGGCCAAAACTAAGCACCTGATACACAGCTCAGTCCACTCTCCATCTGTGAGATCACGGCGACTGGGCCTCAGTTTCTTGATGTCAGCGACCACTTCTCGTTCGATCTCAATGGCACGCAGACCAATCCTCGGATCTGACGACAGCGCCCCCACGGCCTTTGAGGCGGCCGTTGATTCGATCGAAGTGACCCGCAGACACGCTCTAAGCAGGTAATCAACTGCGGTTCCGACAAGACCAGGATCAGCTCCCTCAAGGCGAGGAATGGAGCACTCGGCAGCGCCGTCGCGCAGCTCGCGGTTGGCGGCAGTCGTGACGCGGCGGGTTCCCGGGAAGTTCTCCAGCATCCAGGCCCGCACCGGACTGGTCTTCGATTCCAGATGCGAGGTCAGACTCATTGCTCTACCTAAGGCCCAACCGCAGATCGCGCAGGATCAGCTCAGAGCGTGGCGCAGTGGCCTGGCCCTCAAACCCCTCGCAAAGTATCCCGACCCGTGGGGCGTCGGAGTTCATTGCTTAGGTAGTAAGTCCTCAAAGCTTGCCGGGTGAACTTGGTTAGGGTCCAACAGCGGCGCCGTGGCTACGGACCTGGGATTCTGATCCCCCGGAAAGCCGACTGCAACCGGGTAGTTCAGGTACTCGGGCCAAGTTGATCGCAGCCGGTCCTCGAAGTCATAGGCGATTACATCAGCTGACACGTTTTCCAGGAACAGACGGAAAGCGCGTCCGAAGACCCCAGCGATCACGTCGAATTGCCAGTCCCGAGATCTGTCGGAATCCTGCATCCGCTTGTAGGACAGGTGCGCAATCTCGTGACCTGTGCGCTCCGTGAGTCCGTCGAGCTTCGACCGCTGAACGCGTTCCCGAAGCTCCGCCCACTCTCCCGGCGGAAAGTAGTCAGCCGCGAACACGTCATCAGGATGGCGACTGTTCGCACGCGGGTCATTCCACAAGAACTCGATCAGCACACGTGCGTGTAGAGCAAACGACTCGATACAGGCCATTTCGACCTCCCAGGGCAGCTGCTCGCCTGAATCGCTATGCGCACGGAGACGATCCGCCAATCGGAACAGCATCTGGACCTCGTAAAGGACGTGCTCGCTCTCGATTCGTAGTTCTTCTGGGGTACGAGCCACCAGTTGAGTATCGCGCGCGGCGAAGATCGAAAGACTTGTCGCGGAGCCGCCGACTCCAGCACGGCCAGAATGAGGCTCGCTCGTCCGTTGCTGCGGCGAATAATGCGAGCCGCCGCTACCTACTCGGACCCGTTCAGCTTCGAGCCAACGACCATCTATTTGTGCTGAGTCTCCTTGGCGTCCTCAACCCAACAAATCAGATCGCGCAGGATCAGCTCAGAGCGGGGCGCCGTGGCCAGGTCCTCGAGCCCACGCGAGGCAGCGACAGCGATCTGGATCTCAACCAGGGGCCTGCCCTCAGCCAGTAGCCGGGCCAGCCAACGGCGCGCAGCGGTCTCAAAGCGCGGATCAGCGGACTGCGACATCAACAGGAGCAGATCCAGGGCGTCGTGGATCGTCAGAAGCTGTCCGCTGGTCTCGCGCATTCCCTGGGCCGCCTGCAGCCCCTTCTGAAGGTCTTTCTTCTCGATCGCACTGCGGAAAGAGGCCAAATGATTCGAGTAGCCGGCATACTGAGAGCGCACGAACAAATGTTCGCATCGCCATCAAGCGGCTCTTGTCGGCGCCGCCTCATCATCTGCCTCCCTCGCTGCCGCTGTCCGGAACCAACCGGGCGGGGCCGGAGCGCCTTCTATCCTCTTGGAATGTCCGAACCGCCGCAGCGACGCTACTTCTCGGAGCGCCAGGGACGTGGCCCAAAAGCCGAGCCGCTGCCGTTCGACAGGCTGCGGAGGATGGTCGTGGAAGCTCTCGACAGCCTACGCGAGCAGGGCTACTTTCAGGAGGCGTTCGGCGTCGAGTGCGTGGACGGCGACCGGCCGGGGACGCTTGGCAGCGACCCGAACCGGCACCTCGAACGGGCGATCGTGCGCGGGAAGGTCTGGCCGTACTGGGACTCCGTACAGGTCCAGCTCGACGTCTGGGTCGCCCCCTGCGACGAATGGGACCCTGACGTGCTTTTCGACGTGATCGAGGTGCTCCATGACTTGGTCTCCAAGGGGGCCGACGGGACATACCACGACTTCGGTAACTGCGGCTGGCACTACGAGAGTTTCAACCGCCCCGAAGGCCAGGAGGATTACCGCCGCGAGCTCAACGAGGTGCTGTCCCTCGGGGACCCTGCGTACAAGCTCGACGGCCACGGGCAGGTCGTGGAGGTCGGCGAGCCGGAGTTCGACCAGCTGCTCGACGCGCCGGTCCCGGACGGCACCGAACACGACCTCATCACCTCCAAGATTGACGGGGCCGTGAGCCGATTCCGGGCTCGGGGCGCCTCCCTGGATGACCGGCACCACGCCGTCCGCGACCTTGCCGACGCGCTGGAGGCGATCCGCAGGGACGTGAAGGAGTCGATGCTGCCTGCCGACGAGAAGGCTCTGTTCAACGTCGCCAACGGCTTCGCTATCCGCCACAACAACCGAGATCAGCGGGGCGACTACGACCGGGTGACGTGGCTCCGCTGGGCGTTCTACGTCTACCTCGCAACCATCCACGCGGTCCTCCGCGTCCGCTCGGTCGCCGACGCCCGCCCGCCGAAGGAGCCGGAAGCATAGTTGAGCTGCCCACACACGCTGTGAACGGCCGAACAGCGCGGTCAAGCTGTAGCGCGGGCGCACGACCGAGGCTGTACTTGGAGGGAGATCGGTCTAACGCTTGGAGTCAGCTATCAACAGCGCAGTACCTTGCTGGCAAGCATCGCTCCTAAGCAGGGGTGTCCATCTTTTAATTACGGACACCCTCCCCTGAAGACCGTCCTAAGGCCTGTACCTAAATGAATCGCCGACGGCGTTACTGAACGTGTAGGTCTTGCCGTGCTTGGAGCCGTGGAAGATGCCGATGCTGGTGAAGCCTGCCGACTCGGTGAACTGCCAGCCGATCGGTGCGGTGCCGCGATGAAAGCGAATATCTGGGACAAGCTCGTCCCAGACCAAATAAGGGTCATCTGATGGCTGGTGATAACCGCAGTTGTTATTGCTGGTCAGGGTGCCTGGAGCACGCTCCAACCTACACTTAGTCCAGCGGCGGGTCCATTGTGCTGAAGTTGGATAAGTGAAGACGATCTGACCGTTTTCCTCTTCTTTGGCCTGCCCGCCCTGGATATTCCAGAAATCTCCGGTCTCAAACTCGCCGTAGCAAACAGAGTAGGCCCCTTCACTGCCTGAGTAGATCTCCGGGCAAAGTGTTCCCTCATTCGCGGGAAAAACCGCAGTCGGAGAGTCGGCGAGGATCGCCGCCCTAAAGGCCGCTGTTGCGCTGTTAGATGTCAGCGCCGAGGCTGTTGCCGCCATCAGTAGTTGGGAGGCGGCCAGGACCACGATCGGGATCAGGAATGTTCTCTTGCTCAATGTTCTTCCTATCTTTTACTCAGGGCGTGATCGAGGCATCCCGGAGGGAGCGGCTCCTCAAGGACGGTCAGCAGCTCGATGACAGCCTGACGGATCTCGCCGACCAGTGCTTGTCGCTCGTCGAGCTCAGCTGCTTGTGTCCAGCTCCAACCGCGCCGGACCTCAAGACCAGGGCGTAGATGGGCATCACGGCGCCCGAGGCCCTCAAGGAACGCATCGAGGCGCTCATCATCCTCGGGGCCGGCGTAGCCCCGCTCTCGTAGCCAAGGCCAGAGACTGTCGCGGATTTCGTCGTGGGGGTGCAAACGGATCTGCTCGAAGTCCTCTCCAGACCAGCGCTGGACGTACTCGGCCAGTTCCAGCTGGCAGTTGAGATAGAGCCGCTGGGCGACAGTTCGCGCTCCCCGATATGCGAGATGGACATTGGGTCGGACCCGCCACTCCTCGGGATGCTCCGCAGCAAACTCAACCAAACGCTGGGCGCGATCGCTCCGGTGGAGGGCTGTCGCTTGCGGCTTGAGCTCCGCCGGCTACGTGTACAGCGCGAAGTCATCGCCCTGTTGCTGCAGGGAGATCCGCTGGGTAGATGAGGCTCCGATCGCGTCGATCATTACCGCCGCACCAACTCGCGGAGCCTGCTCAAATACGACCTCGGTGATCCCCGTAACCTCCCGTAGCAATGCCGCTAAGCGTCGTTGCAGGCGCAGGTTGTGCCCCCCGGCCCGTTGCAAGGTCGTGAACGGCAACAGGAGCGCGAAGTGCTCCTCGGTGAAAGCAATCAGATCCTCCATCAGCACCCGCTCTGCCGGCGCCAACAGACCCCGCTCCAGCAAGCCCCACCAATCCCCCAACAGCTCGTGCCAGCCCAGAGCGATAACGCGTGTCTCTTCGACATCAAGGCCCCGTAGTCGCAGCAGTTGCGCTTGCTCGCTTGACGCTTCGCCGACGATCTTGCTCTCGATCACGATGACCAGCTCGTCGCCGAAGCGCAGTACGCCATCCAGGCGCTGCTCACGGGAACGCTCCTGGATCTCGGCATCAGAGAGGTCCAGGCCCTCATCTGGGGAGAGGAAGACGCTGATCAGCTGATGCACGGACGACTGTTCGCCATCGTTATCAGCCGGCTGATCCACATAACGGGTCTGCATATCGAGCTCGGGTTCAGGTAAACGTCCTGAAGACTGCGCACCGACGCGATCCAAGACGGCATCACGAGCCAGGGGAACCGCGCGCATCACGATCATCGCCGCACGAGTCAGTTGATCCTCGTGGTAGGGCGGACGCTCGTAAGGCACGAACACATTCAGATGTCGGTCCACCAATAACCTACTGGTTGAGGCTGCGATCATCACGGCAGCGCCAGGAGAGTATCCCGATCTCGCCGTTAGTGGAAGACCGGGTGATCCCGTGGATCACGGCTACGCTCACAGAACAACCAAATAGCTGTATTGACTCCTCTTCCCAAAGATGATTCGTACAGCGTCCCTGAAGACCCCCACTGTCCGGGGGTCTTCTACTTGTTAGGCGTGTAGCCACGAGACTGGCGATTCTTGACAGCGGGGAAGAACAACGATAAGAGCGTTGTGCGTTGTGCCGACTGTCTCCAGGTGCCACTACACTGAGCAGCTCTGTGGTTCCTCTATCCAGTCTTCATCGGTGTCTCACTCCTGTGCCCAGGCGGCGATGACTTAGAAAGGACAGCAAAGTGGCGGATAAAATTACCGAGGCCAAGGATCTGATCAGCTCGAGACTGAGCGAGATCGAGGACGAGGCAAGTGCGCTCCGGCAGGCACTGAGCTCACTCGGCGGCGGCAGTCCGGTCTCGACGCGTAAGCGTGGCCCCGGACGCCCTAAAGGCTCTGGCGGCCGACCGAAAGGCTCTGGCACGCAGCCCAGTTCCGACGAGCAACCAACAACGGGGGCTCGTAAAAAACGGCGTCGGCGTCGTGGGAGCACCAGTCAGCGTGAGGCTGATCTATTGACCTTCGCCGCTGCCAACCCCGAGGCTAAGACCAAAGAGATCGCTAAAGCCCTCAAAATCCAGCCGAACTACGTCAGCAATCTACTCGGCAAGCTGAAAAAGGCCGGGAAGATCAAACGGGTAAACGGCAAACTCGTCGTCAGCTAAGCCGCCGACACCGCGGGCTTCAATCGCCTCTGGTTGGGGATCAGCGTGAGCTGGTCACTTGCCAGAGGCGATTCTCAATACTCGCTGATGACTGACGCCGAGAATGTTGGCGAACTCCTGCAAGGTGCAGCCAGCTGCTTGCGCGGCGAGAACAGCCTTTCGCCGACGTTGCGCGCTGCGACGTTTCAGGTGAGTCGTACGCTGTAATTCCTCGTGCGCTTCAGCAACGTCCCGCAGCTTCAACTGCTTGGCGTCAGCATTTAAGGCCGGGCTACTCATAGCCAGGCCCTTGCCTGTCCGACCTGACGTCTCTGTGACCAGCGAGCACGTAGATCGTCCTCCTGGCGCCGCCGCTGTGCATCAGCGTCAAGGCGATGCACCTTATCTACAAGAGACGCCGTAGCAGAACGGCTCACTCCTCGCTGAGGCAGAATTAGTCCGTGCTTGCGAAGCGCAGCTTTAGCTTGGTTCTTGTTGAGACGATCTAAGACCTCATCGCCAATCAACAGACGGTAACTGCCAGCGTGAAACCACAGCTGCGCTTGGCAGCGCCCTTTCTCATACCAGGCCAGATAATAGAACTCGCCACTGCCGTCGCCGTTGATTATTGCTGGCTTTCCGCCAAGGCGATGACGCGCCCCAGTGTTATACCACGATTTTCCGAACGGCTCGATACAGGCTGGTAGGTCATTCTCCCGGTGGGGATAACCATCTTTCCAGTAACCCTCTACCGCTCGTCCTCGCCGGTCCACGCCGGGCCGTCATCGTCACGATGCAGCACGCCATTTCTGTAGTAGCCGACAACGCCATTAGCAGCTATATAGGCAGGACCATCCAGCCTGTGCAGTCTTCCGTGCTCTCGCCATTGGCGGCTGCCCCCTTCTCTTGTCAGCTCATCAACAGCGGGCTCTGAGCCCTCTCTGTGAAGTGGTCCCTCGAAATACCAGCGGTAGCAGCCGTCATCCCACTCGACCGCCGGTCCGTACTCTCTATGTAAGACACCAGCCTCAACAGCGCAATGGAGGCTACAAACTGGCTCGGTAGTCCAGTAGGTGACCCAACGATCCTCATCGTTGCACTCACGGCACTCATAGAGAGCTTGCGCCAAGTCATCCTCGAAATCTTCAAGCTGATCGAGAGTCCTGGCGCGATCGAGATCCTCGTGAAAGTAATCCGTCTCGTCGAGAGCTTCGGCCTCTACCTCTTCGAGCTCTTCTCCGTGGTCATTGACGCCATCAGCCATAACGCCACTATAGGCAGCCAAGCTGACAGCGCTGTGATTTCCCTTAACGTCCTACTACTTCAGTGACAGCTTGGATAGGGAAGGTGGTTTTCTCGAACAGTCTGCCTGTTAGAGGTCGTTTGCTACGGTGCCTATATGGGACGAGGCTCTGGATCTGATCACGGTGCTGCGGCACCGAGACGCCAGCCACCTCAACCCGTTGAGACCAGTGAAGAGGCTCTTGAGAAGCTGGAGCTAAGGGTTGAAGAGCTCAATGCCCTGAGTGCGGAGCTGAAAGAGCATTTCGCTGACGATAGTGTCCTGGACGATCATCTTGTGAAATCCATTCTGGCGATGCGGGAGGCGATCGCTCGCATCGAAGAGTTAGAGGGAAATTAGAGCACTCGCGGTCAAGCGCTGACCATCGTTCGTACCGCGCTTAGGCGCTACGCAGACATTGATGGCGGCGCTGAGATCGGTGGAGAGGCCGACGCCGCCTTGGATTTTGAGCTCGATCAAGCGGTTGTGGTCTTACGCATCTGCGCCAGTCGTAGCGATGTGGAAACTAACGCGCTTTGATCGCTTTAGATCGGGTAGCTGAGCTGCTCAAAGGTTAAGCGCTAAGGCGCGCTGAGCCGATTTCGGGTCCGTGTACTCCTCTTCTCCCCTATACCTATCTTAAACTGACGTTAGCGCCTTACGCAAAAACATCAGTAGGTAAGGAATATAGAGGACAGAGAGTAGAGTCGCTACCGACGAAGGCGAAAAGCTTAGGCATTAAGGGTCGGCGGTAAAGACCAGGGAACTCCTCCACTGATGGCCCAGGTAGTTAGAGCCTCTCTATCCGGCTTCGCGGAAAAGATGCTTTCAGATGAACCCTGATCAACCTGTTTTACCGGATCGGCAATCGTGAGCTGCGGCTGCGCATTACGCACTGTCTGGGCATAGACCTCCCCAACATCCTGAATCTGGGGTTCGGTCTGCTTGTAAGGGATACGAAATACCCCCCTGTCGCCCGATGGATAGCGAAAGCCAGCTTGGATAAAGAGGGTATCGTCACGCCTCAGGAGTAACGGCTTTTTCTTGTCAGGGCGGTTGCCAAAGCCCAAATCGCAGAGCCACTCGTGACGAAGATGGAATGCCCAGTGAAGATTGGGCCGTGTCGCCCAACGCTTGATCTGACGATAGGTAGCAATCCCCTCAAACACCGTCTGGGGAAGAAAGATAGATGGATAGTCCTCGCGCATAGCTTTCGGAGGGTCAAGTTTACCGTGGTAAATGAGCCTGCGGTCGGTTAAGACGCATCGCCACTTTCTTAACATCGCGGACGGGATGGGCTCGGTATTGATCAGCGAATTGTCGGCAGTCTTCAAGGCACTGATATTCGGGTTGTAAGACTTCCAGCTCATCAGGATGCTCTCGCCCGGCTCGAGGGCCAGTGCTCCAGAGCGCTCTATGCTCGGGAATAGATAGCGCCGTACTGGATGCTCGCTGGGCTGCTCATCGGCGTCAATCGTCGCGGCAAATCCACCGCGCAGAGGAGATATACGTCGTTCCCCCTCTAAGACGGTCATACTGGGCCGAGGCTGGCTCTCTTTGTCAATTGCCTCGAACAGGGCGGAAAGCTGCTGTGGGGGTATCCACTCCGCTTCTGCCAGGGTCTGGATCTGCTCCTCTCGAGATCGGGCTCGATCAGTTACCGCGCAGTCTGCTACCGCCCGCCCATCCACGTGCAGAACGAAGAGCCCACCGAGCAGCGGCTCCTGTTTCCAAATCAGAGCTTGTTCCACCGAATCCTCCATAGATGCCATCCTCCAAAGAAGTTTGGGAGCGTCAGTCTATGTAGAAATCTTTAAGTGATGAGCACGATGTCCACACGCGTCGTATCAACGAGCCCGTCATAGCTGATCAGGGATCGAGTAGGGGACGGCGCCAGTGATTGGGGTCGCAGTGCGCGTGATCGTGGCATACGGCAGCTCACTGGTCTGCTGATCTGTGGCTTGAACTTCACGCTCGCTGCCGAAGGCGGCCAACTCGACTGAGTGTTGCAGCAGCTCGGCGATCGGTCCGGCAGCGCCCAAGGGTCCTGAGAAGCGCAGTTCATAAATCCCTTGATTCGCCAGACGGAGGCGTGCATAGAACGCTTCTGCCTCTAAGAGTAAAGTTTTCTTAGCCAGAAGCCCACTGCGCTTAAACTGCGCCATCCTGGAGATACCAAGCTCGTAGATCCACTCCCAGCGGAAGTGGGTCACGCTCCAGATATTCAGATCCTCGCCAGACATCTCTGCGGGATCTCGGCGACCGACGAAGACGATGCGTTTGTTGGTCAGGAAACCTCGCCTCTCGAGTAGAGGCGTTGATTTCGGCACACTGCCAAGACCATCAGGCGCCTGCGCACCGTGAGACGCGATTTCCCGTACTGAAGGCTCCCATTCCATCTCGATTTGCTCGCCGGGATCAAGGCTGAGGCTGCCGTCAGTATTCAACGCGGGCCATAGATATCGTCGTATCGGATGGTCGTCATCGCCTCCGGCAGCGTAGATGACGAGATGAATGTTGGGGAATGGTGTGATCAAGCGCCCTGGGGGCATCTCAGGGTCATACAGTTCGCCCAGGCTGTTGCTCTGAGTCCCTTTGACGATCACCTCTACGGCATTGCTGGGGACCCAATCGAGGGCTTCCAGAGCGCGGACCTGATCAACTACCGGCTGCTCCCGATCGACGAGCCAGGTTGCCGTGGTGGCTTGGCCTTGGCGGATCAGCCGGTATATCCCACCTAAGCTGTCTTCTGGCTGCCACAGGTAGCCCTCGCCGACTTTAGGCGCATCAGTTGGCGCGGCTTCGATCGGCTCGCTCGGGACGACCTCTGCCGCCTGAGCCAAAGCAGTGACCAACGAAGCCTCCTGACCGGTGTTAAAACGTTCCTCAAGATGTCCTCGTTGAACCCCCTTCTGCACCCAGTTACGAAAGACGCGGCTGACCGCGCCGATCTTTAGCGTCCAGCCGTTACCCGTCAGAGTGATCTCGCTGGGCCGACCGCGCAGTCCTTGACTGCCCTCGGTCTCTACGGTTATCTGAGAGCAAGTGGCGGCGATCCAAATCGCGGGCTCGTCGCCTTCGTTAGGGCTGACGATCACCAGTAGGCGGCCGTCGGCGATACAGATGGCGCTGGTGCAGTCGTTCACCGTGACCTGTTCGGCCGCTGCGATCTCTCCATAGCTATTTCGTGGTGAGGCACTACCCTCGAAGAGGCTCCCTTCTGCCAACCACCAACCGTCAGGCTTTGCGTGACGGTATTGGAACACCGTCCATTGGACCAATGGATCGGGGATCTCATTCGCCGAGCAGCGCATCCCGAGATCAGATATGACCTGCGCTTTCACGGGGCGAGGAACGATGACTGCAGCGTCGAACACTTCTCAGCCCCCGTTTTCGCTTTCGGTGCTGGTTTCGCCGGAGCCGCTACTGGAGCCCCCGATTTCACCTTCGTGGGCGTGCTTGAAAAACTGTTCCAGCGACGTAGTTGGGTTGCCAGCGCAGTAGTAACTGACCTCTGGTGACCCCACCGGGGTCGCGTATTCAGGCGTATCGAACTGGGAGGACAGCTTCGAGATCGCTTCTGACTGGGCTTCTGGAGACGCCGCCATAAAGCTCTTACACGACGAGCTGGCCGAGAGACTCGATGAGCCGCAACCCAAGACCAAGATCGAGGTCAGTACAACCAGTGCAAGGCAAGACAATCGTCGGAATAGAGCCACGTGCATCCCCTCCACTGCAAAAGATCGGACTGGACAGTTCGACGAAGCAAGCTATCAAATATGCTGCTCGATGTCGCCCGACTTTTTGCTTCATCTGACCCGAGCCAACGCAGCGCTCCCCGAACTCCCAACTGCGCCTACAGAACTACTTCGGCCAGGATCTCTTTGTGGGCGACATTTACATTGCTACCCGGTTTCCAGCAGGCGTCCGCGTTAGCCGCCACACCACATCTCCAGCCGAGCAGCGTCCAGGTCGTCGCTGACGGGAACCCCATTCCCGTGCTGAAGGCCTCGACCATTGACGAACGCTCGTATTACGGAACGCACGAGATTACACTGCACCTGGCCCTTCATAATCGTTGCACGCAGCGAGTCGTCAGCTCGTGGCCGTCTTCGTGCCGCGATGTCGTCATTGTCCCGCGAGAGCCAGTAGGTCCGGCGCTGGCCGATGTGCCCAAACCGAAGAGAACCGCAGTGGCAGCAAGCAAGGCCAGAGCAGGATCGGCAACCGCCGAAGGCGATCTCCTGAGCAACGGCGACAATGAGAACAGGCACCACATTCGCGACCTCTACAGAAACCGTGATCAAGCCGCGAACTCTGATCTGACCTGGAAAGCCAACCGAGCATCCGCTATCGCATCCCCGAGGACGCGGATGTCTTCGTCGTCTCCTACTCCAAGGTCCTCAGCCGCTTGCAGGCCTCACAGGCGATCCTGGCGGCGATCAACCAGCGCGTCCTCGGCCAGAGTCGCTAAGAACTTCGGGGCCCGGAGAAATCGGGGCCCTGAGGAGCACCGGTCCCCCTCGGCAGGGAAGTCGGGGGCGTTCGGGAAGATCCAGGAGCGGTGGCGCCAGGGCCGCAGCGAGTTCTCGGTAGGTCAGCGCGCGATCGCCGCCGAGGAGCTTGAGAGCCCCCGTCTCTGATGTCTCTTTCCCGAGCCCAGGTTAGACTCCGCCGGGTGGATGAGGCCGAGCACAAACAGGTCGCACAGCGGCTCCGGGATATCGTCGGTCGGAGGTGCAAAATCAATGGTACTGCGGGCGAGCTGATCAACCAGTTTGGATACACGGAGTTGTCGCCTGAGGTCGCCGAATATGTGGGTGCCGTTCTGGGCGCCCAGTCTCTTGCGGTAACGCCGCCGCTGACCGCCGCGCGGCTGGACACCAAGGTCAGAGTGGCGCTTCCCTCGGGCCGCCGAGGGGGCGTTCCGTTCACCTATGGGCTGCGCTCACCAAGCCATCCAAGCGAGTTCCCTGCTCGGGTACTGGCCCCGCTCAATGGCTCGCTAGCTGCCCTTGGCTACAAGCCGACGACAATGATGGAAGGAAGCGCGTTCTACGTGCGCCGTTACTCCCCCGTCTTTTACATATTGCTTTACATCATTTTGTTTCCAGCCGGCCTTGTGCTGCTTCTTGTTAGGCCAACGGAGGGGTTTTCTGTCTCGTGGCGCGAAGACGGCAGTGGATCTACATTGGCTGAGGCCAGGGGAACAGACAAAGGCTGCGGCCTCTGTTTGACGCCATGCCTGCCGCAGCGCTGCTCGCTGGCTGACCTTTAGGAGGGTAAGCATCGTTTCGCCGCTGGCGTGGGTTCGCAGTACATAATCCAACCGCGTTGCGGCGGGTCCTGATCACTCAGGGCAAGCTCGTGAGGCTGCGTCCCCTATCTACCTGGTTCGGCTGCCCTCGGTGCCGGTAAGTCGAGACAATCTGCGGCTGATCGTGCACAGGACAATATGGATAACTCACGGAGTGATTAGTAGTCAGGCAGTATAGGGGTAGATTCAGCACAAGTCGCCAGCTATTTGTCTGTAGAGTATTTGTAGGCAGAAAGAAAGGATGTACCGATGCCAGGGAATACAGGGAATACAGGTAGTGCTGTTGCTGCGCTTTTCTCGAAAAATCTCGTCCGCGCGCGAGCTAAAGCTCAGATCTCACAAGAGGAGCTCGCAGGTCGCGCCGAAGTTCATCGGACTCAGATTGGCCTTCTGGAGGCTGCTAAACGTGGCCCCCGGCTCGAGACCGTCATCAAGCTGGCCGGTGCCTTGGAGGTCGATCCCTGCGATCTGATCTCGGGTATCCGTTGGAAGCCTCCATCAGGAGCTAAAGGCAAGTTCGAGACCGGTAAGAGATAGCCCCTGGAGGAAAATCGGCTCATCCAGGCCTGAGAGCCGTTCTCTGGACTGGGGAGTCGGAAAGGACCTGAAGGTGCGCTGACCGTGCTCTCAGGCGCGCTCAGTAGCCCCGGAATCGACCTATTTAGTGACACCAAAGGGCCTGATCCGGGCCCTTCGCCAAAAAAGGAAAAATGCGTGCTGGTCACCTGTCTCGCTTTAAACTGACGCTAAGTTCAATGATATGCAAGATAATCGCAGTCGGCAAAAACAGAAGGAAAGCAGAGAGAAGCTTCTGGCCAAGTTCAATAATGGTACGTATTCCAAGTCGCAACAGGCTCGAAAGACAACGGCAATAAGAGTCAAGGGTCCAACGGCTCCGGCTGGTGAGGCCGGGCCTTACTGATGTCGCGCAGCCAGTAAGCGAGAGCGTTCTCCAACACGGCGTCGATCCTCTTCCAAGAACCCCGGTTGAAGACGTAGAACATCCTCTGACTGGCCCACGCATCGATCTCGCCGATGAAGTCGAAACTCCGCCGGCAGGCCCGGAGGCTCGAATGCCCGCTCAGGCGTGACCACGATCGCGCGGACAATAGCTGCCAGCAGCTGTGGCTCCGTCAGTAGTATTCGAAGTGGCGACTCTTGGAATAGCATGCGGCGATGCAGCTCCTACGCAAGATCAGCGCCTCGACTCGCTGCCAGATCTGCGAGATCACTGCCTCCTGGTCTGGCCGCTCTGGAGGCGAGAGAGTCGAGTTATCGCCGACGGATCACGAGAGCCACGTTGTCTGCGAGCACTGGCGTGACCATCAACAGGCCATATCTGCCGCCGAAATCAGCGATACCGGAACCGCTCAAGCCGGCCCAGTGGTCGGGGAAGTCCATAAAGTCGCCGTCTAACTGGCACCCTAACCTCAACCATCACTGCTTTTGGATATGAGCGTAATGCTTGAGCCTCTGACGGACTTGGTCCCGCTTGGTGGACCTCCTGACGACCCACTTGCTCGTCCGGAGATCGACTTAGAAGGTTCGCCACTCTTAGAGCAAGAAGAGGTGATGATGCACTCCGGCCACTATCCAGTCGGAATTACCGCTTTCCAGCGGAAGCAGAATAAGTTCACGACTGTCCTCAAAGCCAGCAAGAATGCCCAGGTGATACTGACAACGCGGCGTGTAATTGTCACCTGGCCGCACTGGAAGAGTGATAAGGCCTTCGGCGGAGTGATCGAACGGCGGGTCTATAGCGCCGTCTTAGAGCGCGATAAAGGGAAGCTACTCCTTGCGGCGCACATCAGGCACGCTTGGATCTTGAGCGTCAGTGTTGGAAATCCGCAAGGCCTACTGATTAAGACAAATTATGTCTCGATCAGGATTCGAGAGGGAAGGGAGACATACAGCCTCGTCATAAAGAAGATAGACCCCAGCATCACTGAACAGCTTGTCCAAGAGTTTGTTGCGGAACTCGCCACCGTTAGGTTGGAACAGAAGAAGACTTTTGAGGGGTCTGAGAAAGAGGACCTATCGGCGTTGGCGGAGGACACCGCCACTCCAGACCGGTTCGATTGGGGCTACAGCTACAAGATCCCAGGGAATGTTCCGTTTGGGCAAAGCTTTTTAAGCGCGTCCGCGTAGGACCCCCAACTGACTATTCGCCGCCAAAGCGCCAGGTGTAGCTTTCCTTGTTGTAGTTCGCGGTTGCCGTGTAACGATAACCTTCGTATTGCCCGCCGGTTTCCGTGGTTACCACGAGGCAGCGAAAGCTCTGAGCTGCCTCGGTCAGGCTAATTTCGCCGCCTTCTGGTTCACATTCGGTCTTTAAGATCGGACCTTCGATTTCTTCTTCGAGCACTTCCTTTTCCGCGTCTTTCTGAATGGCGTGCTGCATTGACTTGACTAAGTCCTGTCGCAAGCTGAGTTCGAGGTGTTCTTCAGTTTGCTGTTTGCGTTCAGCAGCCTTGACCGCTTCCCGTTTTTCGGCGACAAATTGCGCGTGTTCTTCCTTTTCCTTCTTCTGCTTGGCGGCGACCTGATTGTCGTGTTCGACCTTGAGGACGACAGCGACGGTTCCGCCGCCAATCAGCAGCCCAGCGATCACCCCGAGGACAACGATCTTTTTCGTGCGCGACCAGTTCTTGAAGCGCCGGCTGAGCCGCATCCGCCGGCTGCGGATGTAAGAGCTCCCACAGTGGGGGCAGGTATCGGAGAAGGTCTGCGACTGCGCGCTGCAGTTGTGGCAGACACGAACCGGAGGCGGCCCTGCTTGCTCTGACTGCTCTTGATCCGGACCTGGCTCTTGGGGATCGTCGGGCACGACTGCTCTCCTGACTGGACTGGACGGACTGGGGGACGGGACACGGCCTTGAGGCCCGGTCAATACTTATCTACCTCGGTCCTGCCGTCAAGAAACTCCCGCTTTTCGGCGTCACACCGCCCTCGACGGCGCCCGCGTGACCGCATATCATCGAGACAGCCGCTCTCAGACCTCCCAGTGGTAGTTTGCCGCCGATGGCGGACCCCCAGGGCCAGGCAGATGCGGCCTCAAGCCGGCCCAAGCTGCCTGGCGTTTTGATCGGCGCCGCGGTCGCCCTGGGGATCGCGGTCGTGGTCATCGGCGTCTATCTGCTAACCCAGAGCTCCAGCAGCTCCCCTCCGTCCGTGGGCTTACTGGCTCCGTTCCTGGTCGCCGACAGCACGCAGGAACAGAGCGAATGCCAGCAGGCCTATCAGAGCCCCAGGCAGTTCACTCTGGGTTGCGGAATGGGCTTCCAGCTGACCGGGCTGAAGTGGAGCAACTGGGGCCAAGCGACGACCACGGCGTCTGGAACCGCTCACGTCAATATCTGCCGGCCCGACTGTGCTGAAGGCAGCTACAAGGACGAGCCGGTCAGTCTGACCCTTACCAAAATCAGCAGGTGCCCAACAACCGGCCAGCGCCGCTACCTTCATCTCTCAATGGTCTACCTGTCTGGCAAGTTCGGCGATCTGAATGAAGAATTCCGGTGTCCCCTAACCCATGAAGAGGAACAGGGAAACACTGCCGCCCGCAAACTGGCCGAAAAGATCATCATCGCCAAGGGCGCGGCCTTGAAGCGGGGAGAAGCCACTGTGCTGCGCAGTCAGAGCAATTCCAGCTGGATCGAGGTAAGCGGCTACAGCAACGAATATCCGGAAGCGCGCCCCTGGAGCGTTTGGATCAAATCCTCACACGGGGTCTCCACTGTCCGCTATGCCGGGTTCAAGGAAGAACCCTATGTTGCCGGCGCCCCCTGCGACCTCTACCCAGAATCGAAATGCTGAGGCTATCCAGCATCCTAATTGCTGGGTAACGGACCACTCACCTGCCCAGGAGCCTTGCCACAGCCACCCCAGCCTGATCAGCGGGAGCATCATTATCGCCCCAGTATTCCTTGTGCTGGTTAAGCCTATATCTGACATATGCCCACCACGGTATACGCCACTGGCAGACAGGATCATAGATTTGGCAGTACGAGAACACCTCAGCTATGCCGTGTCCGGTCGGAAACTTGGGTCGCGTGCCAAGTGTGCCATTCCGTAATCTATTCGGGGGCTTATCGGCTGCCTTATCTGTGTGGTTATAGAGAGGGTCACCGAATAAGGCCACAGCGGCTACGTGCTGTTGCGCCTTCGGAGAAAGCTCCTGATACACGTCGCCCGTGACCTGGGCTCCTTGGCTGTATCCAACGAGGATCAGTCTTGTCGAACTACACCCGCTGATTTGAGAGCTAATAATTGCACTCAGATCCTTGGTACCCTCCCTCACGGATGCTTTGTAAGCACCAATTTGACCCTTATGGATCAGCGCCCCGAAGCCATTAAGATCCTGTTTAATGCCGGTCCACGAGAATACTCCGACAGCCGAGTAAGGATTAGTCTCAATTCCAACTTCGTGCCCATACCCTAATTGACCTTCAAGCGCGATATACACTTCTTCCCCTGGCGGACTCAAGATACCCGCCTTCTCGCCAGATCCGCGAGAGTCAATCTCCAAGTACTTCGAGCAGTTATGTGCTGCGGGCGGCGGGGGAGGCGGCGGCGGGGGTGCTTCTGGACCCGTGAAAGCAACGTTATCAATGCCATATCCAGCTTCCTCTTCAGAGACCTCTTCGATGCTGAAACCCGTGATATTTGTCGCACTGCTTTCCAGGAAGTCGGTACCTTCTTCTTCCGCGTAGAGTTCAATTGGTCCGGTCGTCGTTTCAACGACCAACTTGGTCGAGTCGGGATCATCGATATAGCCGATGTCCATCGACAGGTTGCTGACTGTCGCCTGGGTAGTAGTCCCCGGAATAACAAACTGAGCGTGAATAGGACCCTGAAATTCCCAACTGGGAGCTAAAACCGGGCTGGTCGGACTGTCTTCATCTTCCTTAATTAGCGGCTCTTCTTCACCGCTGGCCCCAGAAAAGATGACCCCCTTACCCTCGTACTGATTAGTGATCACTTCTCCCACGGGAAACTCTTCGAAGGTCAGCAGTTGCTGTATCGAACTGGCTGTGGCGGTAGCTTCGCGCTGCCGCTTTAAGGGCTTCTGGTGGACGACGTGGACGGGAGTGCCACTGCTTGCGCTGCCAGGGATAGCCAAGCCGCCTCTTTGAGACCCGAGTGCGGGACTGACAATCACGAGGGCCATTAGGGCGCCTGCGCTCACCACGAGCGCAGCTACAGCCGCAAACCGACCTCCGGGAGCCTCAATCACGACGCCGTTTATAGCCGATGCCGCCAGCGATTGCAGGCCGGATCAATTCGGGCGACAAAAGGCGGCATCGCTGGTATCCTCACGCCGCGTTTGAGCAATCGGCGTCGGTCAAACGGATCACGTCACCCGGAGGAGGCATCTTGGATTTCACGTTGGCGGGTAAAGGCAAAGTCCTCAAGCTCTCAATCCTGTGCCTGCTGGGCGGGCTGCTCGTGACGCTTGCAGCAGTGCCCTCCGCGAAGGCAACCGAGGGCCCATACGAACCCAACGCCACGCTGCCTACCGCCTATGGCCCGCTGGCGATCAACCAGACCTATACGGCTGTGATGGAGACGGAGAACGACAAGGCCTTCTTCTATTTTTACGTGACATCGTCGAGCACTTCGCAGGTGATGATTACCCTAAAGAACCTTGGGGGCGGCACAGAGGGTGAAGACGGCGAGACTGGCGCTGCCCTTGAGGAAGAGCACGGCGAGGGGGTTACCGACGACATCTACGCGAGGGCAGGGAACTACAGCACTAAGGCTGTCACACTCTCTCCGGGCAAATACTATATTGAAGTGACTCCCCAGGACGGCTACGGCGAAAGCTACTCACTGACCACGGGCGGAACTACTGGTGCCTTTGGGGAATATGCTCCGATCGCCGCGCAGTGTGCTGCCGCCAACGCTGACGTTGCCTCTGTCCAAGCAGCGCTCAGCACAGCAACGACCAACCTCAAACGAGCCGAAGGCAAGGTTATTCGCAGCCGACACAAGAGTCGCCGTGCCCGGCGAGCAGCCGCTCGCGCCAAGAGCAACGCTCACCGGGAAGTGATCACCGAGGATGACAATCTAAAGGCGGCCGAGGAAACGCAGAAACCGTGGTGCTTCATACCCCAGTAGCCGCGTAGTCCGTGAGCATTTTGGCCTACCGCAGTTCGACTGTGGCGCTCTCGGCCTCGAGCATCGTTTTGATCGTTTCAGCGCGACCTCGCTCAAGGCCAGTGATGATCGGTCCGGGTGCGGAATCGACGAGATCCTTGGCTTCCCTCAGCCCAGTACCCGTAATTTCGCGGATGACCTTGATCACCGGGACCTTCTGCTTCATCCCCAGAAGCACGAGATCAACCACCTCGGCAGCTGCTTGCAGCTTGGCCTTTTCCGTCTGGAACTCCTCCTCGGTCAATGCGTTGCCATCTCGCAGGCGCATTAAGCGTTCAAGCTGCTCCAGTCGATCAGCCTCGCTGTTGGAGACGCTGGCGGCTGGCGATCCAGGGATCTGAACTGGCGCCGTCGGCTTTTGCACCGCCTTAGCTTTACCGCCAAAGCCAACCTTGCCAGTGAGCGGGATATGGCAATAGGGGCACTCCTTGCCGGTCGCCCAACCCATCGCCGTCGTCGCGATCTTTTCCCCGCAGTTCGGACATCGGGCTCTCGGGTTCCAGAGGCCCATTAGTGACGCAATCTAAGAGCGGGTGCCATTCTCGGTCAAGGGGTCTGGGAGCCCAGTCCGAGACGGGCCTTCTCAGCCTCGAACTCAGCCTCACTCAAGCTCCCGGCCTCTTTCAGATCGCTCAGCTGTTTCAGGCGGTCGAGGTCGGGGTTGGCAACTGGCGCCACGCCGATCGAGGCCGGGAGATGCGGGACTGTCTGTCCTGGTGACTGCCAAACCCTGTTCAGCTGAAACTGGTAATAGACGAGCGCTCCCAGGCCGAGGGTAAAGATCCAAAGCAGCGTCGCAATCCCTGGATCGAGTCGTTCTACGCCGGCCAGCTCCTGCCCGCGCCTAATCCGTCTGGAGGTTCCGACGATGGTCCAGACGGTAGCGATGAACAGCGTGTACGCGCCGAACCAGATGGCGAGAAGCGACAGGCCGGGACTGGTGCCGAGGTCGCGCTGCTTGGCGATCCCGTAGTTCATCAGCTCTTTGTTGATCTGATACCACCAGTAGAGGTGATAGATGCCTAGGGTCAGGAGCGTCAGCCCGAGAACGCCCCAGGGATCGCGGATCTTTGCCGTGCCGTGGGACCCGCTGATCACAACCGTCTGTGCCACTTGCTCGCTCCTTAATCGTCGGGCGGCCCGCTGTTACGCCGCTGCCAACCGATCCACCGCGCGGGTTATAACCGATGCCAGAGCCATTTGCAGGCCGGTCCTTTATCAGGCGACAAATGACGGCATCATCGGGGCGTAGCTCTCCTCCAAACAGCTAATACGCCAGCTCTGTGATCTTGGCGCACCTCATAGCCGCCTCACTAGCGTTCTCTTTCGATCGAGCGATGTTCAACGTTGCTCTTGTCGCTTTCGTAACCGGCGACGATTATCACAGCAGCAAAGAAAGGCGCGATTGCCAGGATGGTTGCCAGTACCGGCAGTGCCATTCGCCGGTTATTGCCAGCTGTGGCTACGCTCAGGAGGTCGAGTACGAACGTCGCGATGCCTGATGCCAACAAGATCGCATAGCTCTCGGGCTTGATAATTGCACCGCTCTCAACCCCAGTTCAGAGGCTGAATGGGCAAGCTGACAGTGACCCGTCCCCTGAAATCGGTCCGACTGATCTACGGCACCTAAGATTGCGGCTACATCGAATTCACGGTTCCGCGGCATTGGTGGATACCTGCGGCGCATGTATTCGCCGCCCTAGGCAGTCCTCTGCAAACAAGAATCTCGTTACTAACCGCCGGAATCTTCTATTCGATCCTAATGACCCGATTCAGATCGCTGTCTCGCTCGCTCGCTCGCTGTATCTCCGGTAAATTCTCCGGGGTCCGCTCGACGATTCCTCTGTCGATAGTCGCATCCTGCGCCCCACTCCGTCGCATACGCTCTCCGAGTCGTTCGATCGCGCCGGTGTCCATCCCCGCCTCTCCGAGGTCCTCGCGCGAGACGTAGGCCTGGGTCTGCTCGCGGGCGCGGCTGAGCGCGACGTAGGTGTGCTCGCGGTCGGTCTGCCAGCCGCCGGTGAGGATGCCGGAGGTCTCGGCGGTGATGCCCTGGGCCTTATAGACGTGGACGGCGTAGGCGAGCGAGAGGTCGGAGAACTGGTCGGTATCGACCGCGACCTCGCGCGGCTCGCGCTCGTGGGTCTCAATAGTGACCCGACTGCGGTCGCGATCGGCGTCGATGACAGTGCCGGTGATCCCGTTCTCGACCCGCTTCCCGCCAAGAATGGGGAACTGGGCGGAGAAGATCACCTCGTCGCCCGCGCGCAGGCCATAAGGCTTGCCGGGCAGCTCAACTTCACGTGAACCGAGCTCGCCCGCGGCCGCGCGGCGCTCCTGGGCCATCGCGTTGATCTGGTCGCGCTCGGCATTGGAAGCGTCGGTGATCATCACCGCCCTTCCGGCGGGCAGACTTCGCCTGACCTCGTCCCAGTCGGCGACCATCGCCTCTGCGGCCTGGGCGCGGGTGTCGTGGATGTGGAGGCGATCGTGGGCCTGGTACTGAGCGAGCGCCGGACCTGGTTCGCCGTTTCGCACCTGCTCCCAAGCTTGTCGCTCCCAGTCGTGATGGGCGCGATGGACCTCGGTCAGCTCGGCGCTGGGGACGCGTTCCCGCAGATGCTCGAAAAGCCCTCCGGCGCCGATCGGCCCCAGCTGGCCGGAGTCGCCGGCGAGAACGAGCTTGCTGTGAGACTGGGCGGTCAGCTCGGTGAGGCGCGCGAGGCGCTCGGTGTCGGCCATCCCGGCCTCGTCGATGACGACGACGGTCCTGGGTCCAAGACGGATGCGTTCGTTCTCGACGCCGTTGCATAGGCCGTCCACGGTGAAGGAGCGATCGAGCTTCGCGTCGTCACGGAGCCGTTGCGCAGTGGCGCCGGCGACGGCGGTGCCGATCACCTCATAGCCCTCCAGTTGCCAGGCCCTGGCGGCAGCGAAAAGGACAACGCCCTTTCCGGTGCCGGCCCGGCCGACGAGCTGGGAGACGCCGCCGGGGCCGGTGATCGCCTCCAGCGCCTCGCGCTGCTCTTGGCTGAGCGAGCCGTGGATCTCGCTGCCGATCTCGCGGCGTGCTTGCTTGAGGGACGCCTCGCTGAGCAGGGCGGCGTTCTCGTTGACGCGCCGCTCGGCGATTTTGATAATGGCCTGCTCCATTTCGCGCAGGCGGCGCGTCGTCCACATTCCCTCCTCCAGCCGGACCAGCTCGGCGCTGCGGGTCAGTTCGGCGACCAGCTGGTCCGCCTCCTCTGGGCGGCAGGCTCCGGCAGCAAGCTCGTAGGCCTTGGCGCGCAGCTCGCGTTCGTCGATCGTCGCGCGCTCGCAGGTCACCTCTTCGAGCAACTCGGTGCGAAGAGTGACGCGCGGTTGATTGGAGATCGAGCGCTGGTTGAACAGTTCCTCGGCGCGCTCGCCGCTCAACCCGTGCTCCTCCCCCACCGCTCTCCACGCCTCGTTCACGTCAACCCTGTCAGCGGCACTCTTGGAGCCGCGAGTGCTCGTGGTTAGCGAGCCCAGCTCTCCGGCCAGCGGCTCGCGGCCGTAGCGCTGGCGGAAAATACGGGCGGCGCGGTCGACGTCTTCGGAGCGAGAGGACCAGCGGCTCGCCAATTTCTCGGGGACGCCGCGGACCTCGAAGTAGCGACCACCCCGGCCGGTGCGCCGCTCGATCGGCAGGCCCAGCTCACTCAGGTTCGCGGCAAGCTCGGCCCGGTACCAAGCTCCGTTTTCGCGGGCAGAGCGGTAGAGCCGGCGCGATTCAATCGCGGCGAGCTTGCCGTCGGTGCGCTCGGCGGCGAAGAGGACGAGATGGGAGTGCAACTGGGGGTCAGGGATGCCGCCCGCCTCCTGATCCTGGGCGAGGCGGCTGGAGGTGTGGACGAACTCGGCGGCGAGCAGGCTCCTGGCGCGCTCGAAGCGCACCACTCCCCCACTCTTGCGTCGCACCAGGGCGACCTCGCGCTCGGTGCGCGCCAGCGCGCTTGCCACGGCTCGTCTGTGGGCGGCCTCGATCTGGGCGCGGCGGTATGGGCCTACGGTTGCCCAGAGCGCCGAGACCGACTTCGGCGGCGCCATCATCAGCTCGACGCCGGCGACCCGCGTGCCGTTGGAACCGGCGGGGCGCAGTGGCTCACCAGTGTGCGGCGAGGTGCCCTGCATCACCGCGCGCAGGTCGCTGCGGGCCACCGGGTCCTCGGCGTCGAGGCCGAGAGAGGCCAGAAGGCCCGGCGAGCCGTGCCAGCGACTCGGTACCGGTCCATCTGAGTCATCCTTGCCGTCGCGGGTGTAGTAGTCGCCGCGGGTTGCAGTGGAGGTCAGGTACTTGGCGTAGCGCGTCGCGGAGTCGCCGGGGATCTTGTGGGTGGTCTGCACACGTCGAACGTAGCTGCGGTGAATACACATCTCAAGCGAGGGTGTTAATCGGTGACTATGATCGGCTATGTGTGACTAGGTTGCTCCGTGAGGTGCGTCTAGTCTGCGCTGTTACGAGGTACGGAGATGTCAGAGGGAGTAAGGTCACTGCGGAACGACTAAAGCGGCCTTCTCAGCCCCGTAGGGGCGTTGTCATCTTCGGTGGAAAGCATGGGTCAAAGCTTTCGCTTGGCGTCAAGCCCTTTGACCAACTCGCGAGCGATTGCAAGAACAATCACGATCGACGGGTCGACGGTGGTTGTCGGAAGGTGGAGCGTTTTGGCGATCTCAAGCTGGTCGTTGGCGTCGAGTGCAATGGCCATGAGAAAGAGGAGCCAGCCAAGGAAAGCCAGCGGCGTGAGTCTGGGGGACCGACGAAAGGAGCCCGGCCCTGCGGATGGCACGGGTGTCGGGTCGAACGCAGGATCGGCCGCGATTTCAGAGTAGGCGCGAAGGGCTTCGCTGGCCAGGCGGCCGTCGAGGCTCTGAAGCTGTTGGACGATGTTGCGCGCGTCGAAATTAGTGAAGACACCGAAAGTGGCGGTGTCATAATGGGGGAAACTGCCAGCGCCGAGGAGGCCCAAGTTATTGCTTGCAAGGAATGACTCCAGGGCGCGCTTGGCGAAGGGGCCGCCAGTCGCCGAGCCGGCAACCGCCTTGGCGATGTTGGTTATCCCTTGGAGGTCGCCTCGGTAGGCAGCGAGGTAGTTGGCGGCAAGCCGGGAGGCGATGTCAAGGTTGGTGTCAACAGTGATGCCCCTTATCGCACTGAGGGCCTTGGTGTTGAGGGTCTCGCCGACCAGGGCGGGAACCGGAGGTACGTGGCGAAAGGCGACGGGATCGAGGGCGGGCGGCGAATTGGCCCACTTGAGTGCACCAAAGTCAGCCGCCAAGTTCAGGCGGGCGGTGATCCGGTTCGGCATCGAATCTCTGACCCCAGTAAAAGCGTCAACGACCCTAATCGTGCCGATGGTCTCGCCGCTGTAGGCGGGCAGTGAGGCGACACCGGTGGCGATGGACTCGGCCGGGGATGTTGGCGAGCCGAAGAAGGAGAGGTTCGCGCATTTCATCCGGTCGAAGCTGCCCATTCCAGCGAAAAAGCTCGCGGGACCGTGGCCAGAATAAAGGCGGTCGAAGCTCCTAATCGAGTCGGTAATTGCAGTCGGAGAAGCCATACATTGATGGTACGACAGCGAATGGACCCCTGCCGGTGCGGTTGCTGCATGGCAGATGAAGCGTCCCGCTGGCGCTTGAATCGCGGCGGGTCGCAGTGCATTTGGCCGTCAGCTCGAGGCGCCGAACCGCAAGGAGCATGGCCCTCGCTGAGACAGCACTCGTCTCGGGGAACGACCAGCCGCTCGCTGCACCGATCTTGGCGTGGGCCGGAAGGTGAGGGACGCAAGAAGGCCCGGCGCAGCCGGGGCTTGCAGGGCTCGGTCCGGTGCCAAACTTCGCGGCCGCAAAGCCAGCGACGGAGGTCGTCACTGCTGGTGCCGAGGAGGAAGAACCAGCGCCAAGCGCGCCGCTAGCCCGACAGCTCAACGCTGCGGGTCGAGAGCGTTGGCCACCGGCGGGAAGATGTTGTAAACGCCGTTGAGGAACATCTCCGCGAACTCCGTCCAGTCTTCACTGGCAGCGACATCGAGGAGCACTAGATAGACAAGCTGGCCGTAGACCCAGTAGGCCTGACCGAGGACAGCGATCGGCGCCGGCGGAGCGACGGTGGCGGAGAAGGTTGGAGTTGGGAGTTGCTTGGGTAGTCGGTGGCGGAGCCCCGCCACACGATGCCTCCCCGCTCACGGGCCGACTGACACGATCACTCAACCCTCGCCGGTGGAGGTCAGGCGCCCGGCCGCGGCGAAGATCAGCTGAAACCGCTGGCGCCCGGCGCCTGCTGGGCGAAGGGACTCAGCTGCTGCTCAGGCAGCTTCTGATCGGCGGGCCAGACGATGATGCTGACGTTATCGGGCTCGAAGTAGCGTCTGATCACTCGGTAGACGGGCTGCTTTCCCGGCTCGTCTACCCGGATCTCGTCGCCGGGGAGGGGCAGGGCCTCAGCCTCCATCGAGCCGACCTGGTTGCCGTCGAGCATGCAGACGTCGAAACCGATCACGTGGTGATCCTACCGTTACACCGTCGGGGGACCCGAAGGGCTTCCGTCGGCGATGAGCGCGACCATTATCGGATCGACGCGCGCCGCAGCCTCAGAGAATGGCGTTGGGCCCTCAGGCAGCGCCTGGGGGGTCGACGGGAGCTGCGCAACATCGAGCTGGAGCATCGCGACACCGATGTCGCCGACAACGAGGAAGTCGCGATCCCTGAGGACGAGCAGATCGAGTGGCAGAGCTTCTGGCTGGTTGAGCTCTACGCGCCTTCGCACGCCGAGGCCCTGAAGCGGGGGATCAAGAAGCTGCAGAAGGGAGAGAGCTCGATGTTCCACTTTCAGGAGCCGGCTGCGTGGCTGAGCGAGGCGCGCTCCTGGGAGAGCGGCTACTGGAATGTCGGACACTTCTCGAATCGCAGCGACAGCAGTCTCGCCCGCGCCCATCGCGTCGGCCTGCCGGAGGTGTTTTCTTCGATGTCTGCCGAGCTCAAGCAACTCGCTCCGGGCATCACGGCGATGGTTCTGCACTTCGAAATCGCCGAGGAGCTGACCGGCTGCCTGGAGGATGTGATGGAGGAGAGCTTCTCCACCAAGGCGGAGCCGATGCGGGATCGGCCCGGCGGTCAAACGATCTATGGGCCGCAGTTTCGCAAGGAAGATCGCCTGGCCGCGGTGAGGGATGAAATCCGCGAGCCGGCCAGGGAGTGGGTCGGCGAGCGTGTCCCGGGTTTCTTCACGGAGCTCGACATCGACATTCCGGCCTGGGACCTGGTCCTCAGCGGGGGCCCAGGGCTTTTTGAGGAGAGCCGGGAGCCCGCGGAACGCTGGCGTGAGGCGCTTGGCTACGGGAACCTCTTCGAGCAGTGGGCCTCAAAGGAGCTGCCCGGGTTACTGATCGGCCGGCCCCACAACGAGCGCTCCCACCCCGCCCCGACGGTCACCGGGAACAAGGAGCGGGCGGAAGAGCTGGCCCGCGAACGGCATCGCCAAGACGGGACTTCGGGAATCAATGACCTAGTCGACTCGGCGGTGTCCGATCTCTGGGTCCTCTGGGCCTTCCGCGAAGCGATTGAAGCATATGGACAGACCTTCACCGATGTCCGTGATCAGCTCGGGGTGAGAAGGAGGCGCTTTGGTGCGGGACGGCGACTGAAGCGATTGCGGGACGAAGTAATGAGCCTTTCCTTTGATCTGCAGACCGCCGGCGAAGCGGCCACCAATGATCTCGCGATGGGCCAACCGCATCGGAGAATGGGGGTCGAGTTCCTGCCGCTTGACTTCAAGAGAGCGAAGGCGAAGACGGTTGAGCGGCCGAAGACACCCTTGCGGCAGTCGATTCAACGGCACATCGCCAAGCGGGGCGTCACCGTTGCCGAACAGGGAAAGGCGATAACAGAGGGCCTGCGGGTCCAGGGAGAGCTGCTGCTGGCCTCGACCAACGTGCGCCTGCAGTGGACCCTTCTGCTGCTGACCATCGTGGTCGGGGCTGCCACCGTGGTGGCGACGCTGACGGCGCACTGAGCGCGATGAGAGGGCGGAGAGGGCACGTAATTCGTACATCGCGCGGGCGTGGGATACCCGGTTGTAGCCTGGGCGGCTTGAGGGCGGAGACAGACAGGAGAGTCCCGTGTTGACGGCGGCTACCAGCGGATGGACGATCTTGGGCGCACTCGGCGCTGGCGTCGGTGGCATTGGCGCTGCAGTGGGTGGAACGGCAGCCTGGCGAGCGGCCAGCGCCAGCCGCGCCACCAGTCGGGACGCGTTGGAGGCGCTGGGACTCGCCATAGCGCCGGCCTTTGCCGGCGATGCTGGGATTGACCCGCTTCGCGACGGAAGCGACACTGGCCGCTGGCACGCCCGCATCTCCAATATCTCAACCCACTACGCCGCGATAAAGCTTCAGTTCGAAGCCACGTTCGAGGATGGGGTAGCCGTTAAAGACGAGTTGGAGCGGCTCGGCCCAAGCGAAACCTGGACTGTGCAGCTGCGGGTGATTGAGATGCCTCCGGGGGGCCCTTCTCCGGAGGAGGCTGGTCGCACTGCATTCCTTCGCTACTTCGATGAGCGCCAGATCCTTCGCTATCAGCTGGAGTTCGGTTTCGTCGGCGCCATACGCCCTGACGGCTCGATTCGCACCTCGGTATCGATGGTGCCGGTCAGCGATGCCATCAGAATCTGAGGTGCTGCCCGCTTGATGCGTATCCGGTTGGCTCAGGCCGGAATCGGCGGTCTTCGCTCCAGGAATTGACCGCCACAGCCCAGCAGACGCACTCTCGCGCCCGGCGAAGGGTGAACGCGAGGGAAATGCCTCCCATGCCTCTCGGGAGACGCGAGATCGGACGGGCCGGACTTAACCGGATACGCATCGCCCGCTTAGCCCAATGGGAGGCCTGGGCGCGCCTCACCCCAAGGGCGGTCATCACGTGCTCGATGCAGACGACGCCGTGGCGGTCGACGAATACGACCAGCTGGCGGTCACGACCTCGCCTGACCGCGAGCAGCTGGGGCTGGAATCCCCGCTGGTCCTGGAGCGCAATCTGCCCTGTTGCCGTCGTCATTCCAACTGCAAGACGTTGGAGATTCCGATTTCGTCCCACCCCCTCTGTCTTTTTTTGATTTCGGTTCCTTTTCTATTTGGCTCTCTCTCCCAACCTGGACTCACTCACTCACTCCCGTCTATCGCCTCGCCGCTTGCCACTCCCCTCCTCCTCCGCAGCCGCCGACCCCATCCGACCACTACTGATGGTGGTTGGGTGGGGTCGGCGGCGATCGACCCTGCGTGAAGCGCTCTGGCAAGCGGCGAGGCGGTAGACGGGTGATCTGGGGTCTAGTCCAGGTCTTCGTCTCACGCTTCTCAGGTCACTTGCTGGGTTCCGAGTAGTAGGCGAGGAGATAATCGGTGAAGCCGGGCAGCAGTTCCTCGAGGCGGTCGGTCTCCCGAGCGAGGACGCGGCGGGCGATCTGGAAAGAGAGGCCGCCGATCAGGGCGGGCTCGACAAATGAGGGGTTAGCGAGAACCTCGGGGCTTTCGGCGGCGGCGCGTCGGAGAATGGCGCCGAATCGCTTGCGCCAGTAGTGGTAGCGCGGAGAAGCCTCCCCACCGTCAAGATAGGACTCGACGGTGAGCAGCCGGGCAAGATCGGGGTCTTTGGCAAGAAGTTCCAGGGCGGCGCGCAGTGCCGTCTCCACGCGGTCGGCAAAAGGCAGGTGAGCGTTGCATGAGGCGACGAGCACGGCGTGAAGACGCTCGCCACCGCAATCGATTTCGGTCTCCAGTGCAGAGGAGGGCGATCTAGCGGTCATCGGTGAAATGCAGAGGCCCCGAGCGCCGAGGCTGGGAAAGCCCCGTTGGCGCCCGGGGACCCGCTGCGCCTTCGCGGTCAGGCTCGGAAAGGAGGGTGCCTCCCCTGCGCCCGGGGACCGCGTCGGTCACTGACTCGGCGCCTCCCGACCAGGGAAAGTCGGGATGCTCCTTTTGCCGTCATCCGCCAGGGAGAGGGACGACGGCAATCCTCTCAAGCGATGTCCATCAAGCTTGAGGAAGCTTTGCCTTTGCCTTTGGATTTGAAATGCGGCTCTCATGTCTGTTCGTTTCCTCGTCGAGCCCAAACCGCCGGGGGAGATGGGAAGCTCCTCCGAACCCTGGCTCTGTTTTGAATCTGAGCCGGTGCGCACAGGGAAGAACGGGGCGACTCCGTGGCACCGATGCTTTTCCTGATGATATAGCAGATTTTTCTGAAAGGCTGTCAACCCCAAAAGAGCGGCTCAGCCAAGCGCCTGCACGATCTGTCAGAAGAACTGCTCGACGACGCTGTTTCGCGCAATCAGAGAGCCATCAACTTCGGTGGCGGAGCACAACGCGACCGCCGCGGGCGGGGATCATCGTGACACTGCGATGCTTGGGGCGCTCCGGCTCTGGGTCGTCTGCCTCCAAATCGAGGTGAGCGGCCATGGTGCGTAGCACGACACGCTGCTCAGCCATCGCCAGCGCGGCGCCGAGGCAGCCTCGGGTACCGCCGAACGGAAGCCACTCATAAGTGCCGGGCTTGCGATCAAGCCAACGCTCGGGCCGGAAGGCGAAGGGATCGGGGTAGACATCCTCGCGGTGGTGGACGAGCAGGATGCTGATCGCCCACGGCGGTGTCGGCTGGTATGCCGTAGGGACTCAGCCGCCAGGGAACCGTGACCCGCCGCCCGGTCATCGGGACGACCGGGCGCGAGCGCATCGTCTCGGTGATAGTGGCCTCCACCTGCTCGGCGGCGCCCTCATCGGAGCGCACCGCCTCGCGCAGGCGCTCATGCGCCGCTGGAGTCCGAAGGAGGCGCTCCCATGCCCAGGCGAGCTGGTTGGCGGTCGTCTCGTGGCCGGCGAACACCAGAGTCAGCAAGTCATCGCGCAGTTCGCGGTCGCTCAAGGCCTCGCCGTCCTCGGTGCGGGGGCTGAGCAGAAGCGAGAGGATGTCACGCCGCACGCCCAGGTCATCGGCACGGCGGCGCTTGGCGATGATCGAGTACACGCAGCGATCGGGGGCCGCGAGGCCGATCCGCGTCAGGCCGATCGGTTCCTCGCGGCGCATGTTCATCAGCTCGGCGAATCTGGCGACGGGCAGCGTGGAGGACCACAGCAGCCTGCGGATCGCGAAGCGCAGGGCGTACTCAAGCGTTCCTTGACGCGGACGTCCCTCGATACCGAAGATCCCGCCCATGATCACGTTGAGGGTGATCGCCTGCATTCGCGACGCCAGGGAGAACGGACGTCCGATCGGCCAGTTCGCAATCTCGCGCTGGGCCAAGGTAACCGCCCTGCCGTTCCCCGCCCATAGCGCCACCAACTGCCTTGGAATCACTCCGAAACGCGCCACCAGCTCCACGACCTGTAGATCCCGCCCGCTTATCCGATCTGTCCTTCTCCCACCAGGCATCTCGCAAGCAAAGACGCCTACCGACCCCACCCCAAACCGATACCCCTGCCACTTCCCCTCTCCCCCACCCCGCCCGACCCCGCAACGCAGGCACCTTGTATGGGCGCGGGCTTTGCGCCGCAACTGTCTGCGCAGCTCCTAGAAGGAGCTGCGTGCGGTTTGGGTTGGACTTCGCCGATCGGCTTTCGAAGTACTTCCACTGCTAGCGGACCGGGGGGGCGGCGATCGGGTAGGGAATCGGGTCGAGCTGGTTGACCTTCCAGGCGCCCCCTTCATGGACCATCGGAATCATGTACTTCTGGTCGTGGGGGCCGTAGAAGAGGGCGAAGGCCTTCTCGCCCTTGACGCGGAGGGCGGCGAGGCCACCGCCGAGGGGATTGGCACGCTGCGCTTTGGAGACGCGGGCCGCGAGCTTTGCGTAGGCACTCAGACAACTCCTGCGCCTGCCCGCATTGGCCAGCTCCCCGGCGAGCACCTCGGCTTGGTTTCGCACCGCGGCTCCCATGTAGGAGCAGGCGGCAGACCAGCGCCCGGCGGCGCGGGCGAGGAGGTAGCTGCGCAGCGCAGCGGTCACGTCGGCGCGCTTGGAGGCGGGCGCTTCGGAGCCGTAGTCGGGGATGCTGTTGTCGCCAGTGGGAGTGCGAAAGGGGGCGCTGCCCTGCCGGGCCCGCCCGCCGGAGGAGCGCGAAGGGTTCGAGGCCCTGCGGGGGCGCTTGGTGGCGGGGACGGTGGGAGCTCGCGTGGCGGCCGTGGCGGTCGAGTCGAGCAGCGCCGGGGTCGAGGAGGTCGAGCCGGCGCCTTCTCCACAGGCGGTTAACGCCACTGCGAGCACGAGGACGAGTGGCAGAGCGAGGAGCGCTCGCGGGAGGGCTCGAATGAGGAGCGGGGCGATCGGGTCGCGGCTCTCCTTCATCCCCGCACCCGACAGGTGCGGGTGAGCGTCGCGGAGAGCTTTTGCTGGGCGAAGCCGAAGCCCGCCCGGGCAAGGGGAAAGGTGACTTGGGGAAAGCCCTGGGGAGCGGGGCAGGCAGAGCTGAGGTAGCTGTGGCTGGCGCCGCGGTAGGAGAAGCGACGCGAGAGGGTCATCGAGATACCGGTGACGTAGCCCCAGTTACCGAGGGTCCTGGCGACGTGGGCGATGAGCGCGGTGCCATAGGGACCGTGAGCGAGGCTTTTGATCTCGAAGGTGAGGACAAAGGAGGTCGGGAATGGCTGGAGGTCATAGATATGGCCGTAGAGCACCTGATGGCCGCCTTCGCGGCCGTTGAAGACGAGCAGCTGCCCGGTGGAGGGGTAGGGCGGCTCGCCCTTGATGACGATGTTGGAGGAGAAGGTGCCCTTGCCGACCAGGGCAGAGCGGCAACTGGAGCGGGCGAGCTGAGTGGAGGCGAGCTTGATCTTCGACAAGGGGCAGAGCGGAAGACCGGTGTAGTCGAGGCGCCCGTGGCGGTTGATTTCGATCGTCAGCAACTTGAGCTGCGGCGGGGGAGCGCCATCGGCGGTCGAGATCTGGCCGGAGACCGAGACCGAGATCGGCGCCGGTAGCGAGCGCGGCAGGGTGCGGGGCGAGAGCCTGCCGGTGAGCGCGACCTGCAGGTTGCCGTTCGGGGTGCCTTCGGCCCGGGCAAAAACCACCCCGAGGAAGAGCGAGGCGGTGAGGGCAAAGAGGGCAATGATCCTCGGCCGGAGACGGTGGATGCGGGTGCGGGTATGTGTCGAGCCTACGGAGGGTTTCATCGTCTAGGTAGCCTCGCGGGATTGGCGTTGCAGGAGCGAAGGACAGCGCCGAGGGCCTGGGTTGGCCGGCTCGAGGTGGACGGGCCGGCGGGGATCCTTCGCCGAGAACCCGGCGGGAAGCTCGTCGCCTGAGCCACACACTTGGCGGGGGCTGGGCGGCTCATCTGCGCCGTGCCGATGCCTTGAAGGTGAGCGTCTCAGCGGCGAGAACCGCGGGGGCGCCGTCGGCGGGCGTGAAAGCGAGCGTGACCTTCAGCTTGAGCTTGCGGTGCTTGGCCATGCGCAGCGCCCGCCGGCCGGCGTCGCTCAGCGCCAGGCGCAGGACGAGGGGCCCGGCGGCGGCAGGCGCCGCGCTTGCGCGCTTTAAGTCCCTGCCACTCCCGCTCACGCGGCCGGGCCCAGAGACGCTGAGCTGAAGGATGGCGACGGCGCCTTTGGCGGTGAGCTTGCCGAGGGTCAGCTGTGCGGGGGGAGCTTCTTCGACGGTGGGCATGGTGATCGGCGCGAAGTTCGCGGTGACGGCGATGTCCGCGGTGAGGCTGAGCGCGCAGGGCCCGGTTCCCTCACAGCCGCCCGACCAGCCGGCGAAGGCCGACCCCGCCGCAGGAGTTGCTGTAAGGGTGAGCTCGTCGTCTTCGCCGTAGGGCCCGGTGCAACCCCCCCCGGCGGCGGTGCACTTGGAGATGGCGCCGTGATCGGCACTGACCGAGCCTTCGCCTGCAACGGTGACGGTGAGGCTGTGGTGGACGGGGGCGAAGCTGGCGCTTACCGACTCCGCTTCGCTCATCGTGACTTCGCAATGGGTCTGGGTGGGCTGGGCGCTGCAGCCATTCCAGGTGATGAGCTCTGCGTGGGGCGCGGCGGCAGTGAGGGTCACCGTGCTGCCTTCATCGAAGTGCCCCGAGCAGGCCCCCTTGCCTGCAGTGCATTCGATTTCCGCGGGTTCGCTGGTGACCGTGCCTTCGCCGCTGGCAGCGACGCTCAGCGTCTCCTGGGGGATCGATTCAAATTCGGCGTGGACCGATTTCGCTTCGCTCATCGTTACCTTGCATTCGGTGGGGCTGGGCAGGGAGTCACAGCCGCTCCAGGCATGGAGTCGGTTATGGAGGGTCGGGGTGGCGGTGAGGGTGAGGAGGCGACCTTCGTTGAAGTGTTCAGAGCAGGTGCCCGCGTCTCCAGCGCCGCAGTCGATCCCGGCGGGATTGCTGCTCACCTCACCCGATCCAGCCACCGAGACGCCGAGGGTCCTCTGGGTGGGTTCTTCGAAGTCGGCGCGGACTTCGACGTTTTGGTCCAAGAGCACGCTGCAGGATCCTTCTCCACCGGGGCAAGTGTTAGAGCCGCTCACCGTCCAGCCGACAAAGACTGAGTGAGCGTCGGGAGCGGGGAAAAGGGTGATCGACTGTTCTTCGTCGTATTCGGCGCTGCATGCTTCGCCGCAGTCGATGCCGGCGGGCAGGCTGGTGATCGTTCCCCCTCCACTGCCGGCTTTGGTCACCGTGAGGGTGTGAGCGGGGGCGGTGGGGCCGTAGACGAGGACCGCCGCGCCTTCGGAGTTGCCGGAGGTCAGATAGACATCGCCGCTTGATTCTTCGATCGCGATGCCCGACGGTTCGGCGTCGGTGATCCCGGCCGCGATCTGGCCACGGTAGGAGCCGGCGGCGTTGAACTCATCGACGACCGCTTCGGGGTGCTGGGAGAGGCCATGTCCGATGTCGTCTGTGACAAAGAGGTGGCCGTCGGCCGAATCGAGGGCGAGTTCGGATTCGCCCAGGTACCTGAAGTCCGACTGCGGGGTGGCGGCGCCGTCGATCACCACCTGCGGGGTTTCCGTGGACAGGGCGGGGTCATAGACCTTGACCTGCTCGTTGGCGGCTTCGGCGACGTAGACGTAGCCCCTGGTGGCCGAATAGTCAGAGACGGCGACGCCGTAGCCTTCCTTAAGGCTGCCGCCGGCGCCGATCTTGACCGGCGTCTCACCGGCGTGCACGGGTGCTTTGTACTGGGCGACATAGGTGCCGTCATCGACATAGAGGTCGCCCGTGGCCGGGTCGACGGCGATGCCGGTGGCGGGACCGGAGTCGATCACGGTGCCAGAGCCGGCGGAGAGTTCAGCGGGCCCGTAGCGGAGGACGTCGCCGCGGTAGTTGTCGACGTAGAGGTTCCCTTCGGAGTCCACCGCGAGGCCGCAGGGACCATCGCCGGGGTCCTCGCCGACGATCGTGGTCGAGCCGAGGACGTCGACGGCGTCGTGGTGGTAGTCAGAGACGTAGACACTGCCGCCGTGAAGGGCGACCCCGCAGGCGTCTTCGAAGCTGCCCGAGGGGGTGCCGACGCCGGTGATCGCTTCTATGAAGGGGTGGTTGGCGGCCCCCAGCGCGGTCGCGGGGAGGGCGAGGAGGGCGAGCGCCGCCAGGGAGGCGCAGAGGAACGGGAGGGAGCGAGATCTCATCGGCGTTGGCCTCCACGACGCTTGGGGTGGGCGCCGCATTCGCCGGCCAGCGGCACCTTCAGCGTCTCGCCGACGTTGTTTTGGCCGGCGAGGTGGGCAGTGGCGAAAGAGGGCGCGGCACAGACGTTGTTGGAGTTGACGAGCAGACCTTTGGCGCCGCCGAAGAGGGTGAGTTCGAATTTGGAAGCCGGCGCGTCGGGGAGCACTTCGAAGCTGCCGCGCATGCCGCCGTTGACCGAGTCGATGCGCCCCGCGATGTCGAAGGTGAGGCCGCCGTCGCCGTGCAGGTCAGCGACCAGGTCGGGCAGCGGGTTGGGGGGAGTGGGCCTCAGGTAGACGGGGCCTTCGAGGGGTTCTGCGAGCAGCGGCGTGTAGGCCTTGGCGTAGCCGTAGATCGAGCTGGGCGGGCAGGTGTCGGTTTCGAACTGATGCGGCGAGCAGACTTCGCGGATATGGCTCTGTTCGAAGAACTCGGCGTGGGGCAGAGCGACGATGGCGCGGCCGACGTTGGCGTCACCAGAGCGCTCGGTGAGGACGGCGTGCAGGGAGGGGTGGGCACCGCGGTGTTTGGGGCCGGCGAGCTTGAGGCTGAGCGCGGGGGCAAAGCCGAGCGAGGAGCAGTTGGAGGCCTGGTAGAGGTCGCCGACGGTGGCGGTGACGTCGTCGGGGTTGGTGAAAGGGGGGCTGGAGCCGTTCATCGTCGAGGAAGCCTGAAATGGTTCGCAGCTGGTCGGGTTGAGGGTGAAGTCCTTGCGGCTGATGTAGACGCGGATGTCGCGGATGTGCAGGGGGATGCCGTCGCGGATGTGGGGGATCGGGTCTGAGCCCGCCGAGTTGAGCGAGACCTGGGCCGTTTGGGGATTGACGTCGATCGCGGAGCGGACGACGATGACGCCAAGGTCAAAGGGCCCGACCAGGGCGGAGTCGACCGCGACGATCGAGAGCGGGGCGCCGTGATACGGGCCGGCGAGGTAGAGACGGCCAGGGGCGTAGTCGAGGACGCCGCCGAGCCCATAGCCCACCACGGTGTGGCCGATTTCAGAGGCCGCCGGGCAGGTGGGGCGTTCCTTCTCTTCCAAGCCGGTCTTGGCCTTGGCGGCTTCGATGTCGGCATCGGGGCAGATGGGGACGCCGGCGATCTTCGCGGTCAGTCCAGGCGGCAGCAGCGCGGAGTAGGAGGTGATCTCCTGTTCGGTGTCAGTGCGGGTGAGGTGCAGGAAGTAGGACGAGTAGGAGCCGGCGTTGGAGTTGGGCGAGCCGTCTTCGGCGCCGGGGCGAAAGGGCGGCGGGCCCGAGCCGGGGCAAGGGCCGCCGCCGGCCCCTTCAGAGATCGGGAATTCGAAGTTCTGGTGGGTGACCGAGGGCTGGATCTGGGCGGATGTCTTCCAGGCCGTCAGTTCGACGTCGGTGGTGTAGCGCCCGCAGGAGGCGGGGGTGGCGAGCGGCGCCCGTTGGCCTTCGCGGAAGTGGATCTTCAAGGCGGTGTAGGGGAGCTGGGGCATGCCTTCGAAGACAGCCACCAGCTGGCCGCTCACCGGGTTGGGGACAAGCTCGCCGGCGACCTTGACGAGGATCCCGTTGCCAGGGGCCTTGGCGACGAGGTAGATCGCGAGCAGCGAGTTGAAGGGGTTCTCGGCGCCGGGCGTTGCATTAGCGGGGTTGTCGGGCTCGGCGAGGAAGATCGAGCCGTCGATGATCTGCTCGGCGCTGGTGGTTTCTTCGACCAGGAGTGGGCTTTCGAGTCGGAAGCTGCCGATCTTCGACTGATTCGGACAGCCCGCCCCGGGCGCCGAGGTGGCGGTTTCGGCGGCGTACTGCGGGGGCGTGCAGACGCCCAGGCCCGCCCCGACCGAGGGGTTGATCGTGATTCCTTCGGGCAGCGCCACGACCGCTTTTTTGACCTGCGAGGCGGCGTGGCCTTCGGGTTCGAGCAGGCCTTCCTGGTCCACTTCGAGGTCGAAGTCAAAGCCGGTCGCCGTGGAGGCCCGCATCGTGGTCGGCTGGGAGAAGGAGGCGGTCTGGAAGTGAATCAGATCGCAGCGCTGCAACCCCTGGGGATGGCCTTCGGCGTCGCGGCTCAGCGAGCTGTCGGAGACGAAGCTGCCTGGTTCCTGCCAGGAGTCCGCAGCGGCCGCGTAGGCAAGCGGCCCCGCGCAGGAGTTGGGCAGGGTGAGGAAGGACTCGGGCTTGTTTGCCTTGGGCTGGCCGACCGAGCATTTAGCGAAGGCCGAGGCGGGGTCGGTCTCGTTTAGGCAGTTGCCGCGCTGGGTGTCGTGGGTTAGCGTCCAGGGCGTGCCCCAGAGGGTGATATGGACACCATCGATCGCCAACCCCTGGGGGAAGTCCCTGGCTTCCATGTTCAAGCCGTATTCGCCGGCGACGTTTCGGACCTGGGCGGCGAAGGCGATCGGGTCGCCGAAGGGCGAGGTGCCTAGCAGCGCGGCGACCCCAGGGGGCGGAGTGAGGTTGAAGAGGCCGAAGGTGCGGGCGCTGCCGCCGAGCAGGCTGGAGCGGATCGTCACGGTGCCGACCTGGCTCTTGTCCGGGCAGCTCTCCCCCGAGGCGCTTGCTTCAAAGGGCGAGGAGCGCGGGGTGTTGAACTGGGCCAGCGTGCAGCGGCCGAGGACGCTCGGGTTGCCGATCAGCCCCGAGGGCAGTTCGAAGCGCATGTCCTTGACGTCGGCGACGGGGAAGGGAACACCCGGCTGGCCGGGGGCATCTTCGACCTGGTTGAAGTTGACCGTGGCTGTCAGGTCATAGGGGTGGGTGGCGGCGAGGTTGTCGGGAGAGCCGTCCTGTTCGGTGGCGGCGAAGTTAAAGCCTTCGGCACCGGGGCGGAAGCCGAACCCCGCTTCGGCGGCCTGCGCCGGAGCGGCGGCGAGCGTCGCGGCGGCCGAGATCAAGAGTGCCGCGGCGAGGAGGCGGCCGAGATGGCGCCAGTGCGGAGGGGGGACTGAGCGGAGCGAGCGGGCTCGGGTGAGCGCTAAGGAACATAGCGATGGCGAAGAAGCGGTCCAGCCTCTGAAACCTGATTGCGCAGCCCTCACTTCTGACCCCCGCGCTTGCGGTTGGTGGCCCGCTTATGGTGCGTGCGTCTGTGCTTGGCGTGCTTGCGGTGGAGCTTGGCATGGTGGACCTTGGGGTACTGAAGCGGGGGGTTGGGCACGTCGGGGATCTGGGAGCCGATCGTGGGGTCTTCGGGCGCTTCGGGCAGTGGCTGGCAGGCGTCGCCTTCGCATTCGATCGGTTTTCCGGGCAGAGGGAAGCCGCCGCCGACGCGGGCGTCGTAGAGGTCGATCGAACCTGGGTCGGTTGGCAGAAGTGAGGCGCCGGTGAGGAAGTAGACGTCCGAGCCGTCGGCGGAGGCGTCGATAAAGGAGGAGCCTTCGCCGGAGGAGCCGCTTGAGATCAGGTCGAGGCAACCACTCGCGCGGCGGCAGCTGCCTTCACCGGATGCCTCCCACTCATAGACGTCCTGGGCGTTGTCGGTGTCGAGCGGAACGAGGGCGTCATCGGAATCAAAGAAGAGGCGCGAGCCGTTTGCGGAGAGGTCGCGCGGCTCGTAGGAGTCGGTGGCGGCAGAGCCCTTGCCGTTGGGGGTCGCGCCGGGGATGGTCGAGGGACCGATCGGGCGCTCGCCGGTGGGGTTGCAGGAGACGCAGGTGAGCGACCCGGCGCCGTTGTTGGCGGTGGCATCGTAGAGGTAGACCTCCGAGTCGGGCAGCCCGGTGTTCGCGTCGGAGTTGTCATAGCCGGTCAGTTCGGCCGAGGAAATGAAAGCGAGGTTGGTGCCGTCGGCGCTGAGGCGGGCGGTGCCGGTGCTGGGGGTTCCAGGGACCGGGAGGTAGTCGCTTTCCGCAGCCGCTGAAGCGCCCGAGGCGACCACGACTTCGGGGCTGGTGGCACCGTTCCAGAGGAAGATGCCGGCGGCGGTAGCGTAGTAGAGGCGAGAGCCGTCTTGCGAGACACCGAGGACGCCCTTGACAGCGGTGGCAATCGATTCGGTCGTTTCGGTGGCGGCTTCGTAGCGGTAGAGGTGCTCAACTCCCGGGTGTTCTTCGGTGGTAAAGAAAGCCACAGAGCCGTCTGAGCTGGCGGTCTGGAAGTCCCCCCCACCCCCCACCGATCCGTCGAGCCGCTTGGTCTGGGAGCCTTCGCGCAGGTAGAGATTGCCGACGTCTGTGAAGTAGACGCGGGAGCCGTCTTCGGAGATCGCCAGGCTCTGGGCGGCGAGCACGGCACCGGGGGTGCTGTGGGTTTCGCCGGGCAGGACGTCGATAAGCTTCAGCCGTCCTTCTTCCCACTCATAGAGGTTGGTTTTGGCCGCCTCGCAGCCTTCGAGGCCCGCCACTTCGGTCGCATCGGGGGTGAGCTTCGCGCAGGTGGAGAGGACGACGTGGCGGAGGTCGGGGCTGGCCCCAGCGAAGGCGAGGCTGAACTGTGAGGCGCTGAGGGAGAGTTCACCGCTGTTGACTTCGGTGAGCAGCGCCTGGAAGCTGCCGCCTTCGTCGTCGCGCAGGTAGTAGTCCTGGAAGCCGGGCGGGGCGCCGGTGCCGGGCAGAGGCGGGTTGGCGATCGGGCAGCCGGTACCTTCGCCCCGGCAGTGACTGCCGTTCAAGAGCAAACCGCGGGCGAGGTCGGGGGAGAAGAGCTGGTACGGGACGCCGTCGGGTTCGCTGCCGTAGGAGCCCGAGACCGTGGGGGAGGTGATGTTCTGGGTCGACCAGCCGCCCGCTTCGCGATGGGAGATGTACTGACTAGCTGGCGGGGAGCCCTGGGCTTCTGGGCCGAAGGAAGAGGAGGAGCTGTAGGTGATCTCGCCCCCCGCCGCGGCG